>NZ_JBWAXO010000001.1:0-588571 GCF_056135325.1 Microbacterium sp. sgz311019
CCGGCTCAAGCAGTGGCGCGGCATCGCGATGCGATCCGACAAGCTCGTCCGCAGCTACCGAGCCGCCGTCAGCCTCGCCGCCACGCTGATCTGGATCAAATCAGACTTGATCAACACGGCCTAGACGCGCTCGGCCCACCAGAGCGTCGTGTCGCCGTACTTCTTGGACCGAGTGAGCCGCAGCGTCTCGGGCAGCGACGGCTCAGGGGAGCGGCTCGCCCGTTCGATCACGACGAGCGCTCCCTCCGACAGCCGCGGGGCGAGCCGGCCGAGGGTCATGGCCAGCTCGACCTCGCCGAGATCGTAGGGCGGATCGACGAAGGCGAGGGACCACGTCGGTGCACCGGCCGCGCCGGCGAGGAATGTGTCGGCCGGGAGGCGATGCACGCGGATCGCGGCCTGTCCGCCCGCCGACTTCGCGACGCGGGCCGCGTTGCGCTGCGCGACGCCTGCGGCCCGCGGGGACTTCTCGACGAGGTCAGCCGATGCGGCGCCACGGCTGATCGCCTCGAGCGCCAGCGCACCCGAGCCCGCGTACAGATCGAGCACGACGCTGCCGCGGAGGGCGTCGGCGGATTCGAGAGCGCCGAAGAGGGACTCGCGCACGCGGTCGCTCGTGGGTCGCGTCCCGGCGTCCGGCACATCGAGGCTCAGGGATCCGGCGCGTCCGGCGATGATGCGGGTCACAGCGACAACCTACCCGGGCGCCGACTCCGGCACGCACGGCCAGGTGTCGCGAGTCGCGGATAGTCTGGCGCGATGACTCAGCTTCTCCTGCCTCGCGCATCCCCCGAGTCGCAAGGCGTGGCATCCGCGGCCGTCGCCGACGTCGTCGCGCGGCTCGACGCCGTCCCCCACGTCCACACGGTCACCATCGTGCGCCACGGTCACGTCATCGGCGAGACCACCTGGGCGCCGTACGAACGGGATGCGCCGCAGCTGCTGTTCTCGGTGAGCAAGAGCTTCACCGCGACGGCGGTGGGGCTGGCGATCGCCGAGGGGCTCGTCGCGCTCGACGGCCGGGTCGTCGAGCTGCTGGCGGATGCGGCGCCCGCCGAGCCGTCGGCCGAACTGCAGGAGGTCCGCGTCCGCCACCTTCTGGAGATGACGGTCGGGCATGAGACGGAGCCCGCCGATTGGCAGGAGGGCGATTGGGTGCGCACCATCCTCGCCGCACCCCTCGCACATCGTCCGGGGATGCACTGGACGTACAACACCGCCGCGACCTACCTGCTCGCGGTGATCGTCCAACGGGCGGCGGGAATGCGCCTGGTCGACTACCTGCGACCGCGGCTCTTCGCGCCGCTGGGCTTCGGCGAGGTCACGTGGGAGCAGAGCCCGCAGGGCTATGACGTCGGAGGGTACGGGATGTCGGCGCGGCCGGAGGAGCTCGCGGCGTTCGGGCAGCTTCTCCTTCAGCGCGGAGTGTGGAACGGCGAGCAGATCGTGCCTGCGGCGTGGATCGACACCGCCACGAGCATGCACGCCGACAATTCGGCGGGCGGGCGCGTTCCGGACTCGCGGCAGGGTTACGGCTATCAATTCTGGCGCTGCCGTCACGGCGGCTATCGCGCCGACGGGGCCTTCGGGCAGTTCGTCATCGTGCTGCCGGAGCATGACGCGGTCATCGCGATCACGGCGGGCATGGAAGAGACGCAGGTACCCCTCGACATCCTGTGGGACGCGCTGCTGCCCGGCCTGGAGGGTGTCGGAGCTGGCCGGGTCGAGGTGCCGACGCGACTCGAGATCGCCCCGCTCGGCGGCGCCCTGCGCGCAGAGCCCGTCGAATACGCGTACGACCACGAGGTCCCGCGGATCCGCATCGCGGGCGGCTCCCTGCAGATCGGGCGGCAGGTGCTGGAGTTCGCTCCGCATGCGTGGGTCCCCGGAATCCGCCACGGGCGACCGGTCGCCTCCTCGGGAGGGTGGCAGGGCGACGAGTTCGTCGTCGACATGCGCCTGCTGGAGGAGCCCTTCACTCAGCGGCTCGCGATCGCTGCGGACGGCAGCGCGCAGCTTCGGACCGACGTCGGCTTCGACGGGCGCACCCTGCTGTGGGAGGGCACGCCACACGCGGCGGGAGCGGTGCGGGTGTGACCGGGTACACGCTCGACGCGCGCCTGGACGGCATCGTCGGCGGCAAGACGTCCAAAGCGCTCGAGCGCGCCTTCGGCATGCGCAGCGTCGGCGACCTCCTGTCGCACTACCCGCGCCGGTACGCGACCCGCGGCGAGCTCACACCCATCTCCTCCCTCAACGTCGGCGATCAGGTCACGATCGTCGCCCAGATCAAGAGCGCCGGCGAACGACGGATGCAGAACCGCAGAGGCAGCATCCTCGAGGTCGTCATCGGCGACGGCCGCGGCGAGGTCTCGTTGACGTTCTTCAATCAGGCGTGGCGCCTGGGCGAGCTGCGCCCGGGCCGCCGCGGCATCTTCGCCGGCAAGGTGGGGGAGTACCGCGGCGGCAAGCAGTTCGCGCATCCCGACTATCAGCTGTTCGACGACGAGGCCGAGGCGCAGATGAACGCCGAGGCGTACGCGAATCTGCCGATCCCGATCTATCCGGCGACCTCGGCGATGTCGACCTGGCAGATCCAGAAGGTGATCGCGCTCGTCCTCGAGGGACTCGGGGAGGTCGCCGACCCGCTGCCCGACGAGCTCCGGCAGCGGCACAAGCTCCTGTCGGCGCGCGACGCCATCGAGCGCATCCACCGGCCGGACTTCGAGGATCAGATCCCGCCCGCACGCCGGACCCTCCGCATGCACGAGGCCCTCGTGCTGCAGACCGCGCTCCTGCAGCAGCGGCAGTTCGTCCGCGCGCTGTCGGCCGTCTCGCGCGCGCCGGGCGGGCTGCTCGAGCGCTTCGACGCGGGCCTGCCGTTCCCGCTGACGCCCGACCAGCAGGCTGTCGGCGCCCAGGTCGCCGCCGACCTGCAGGGCGACTGGCCGATGAATCGTCTCGTTCAGGGTGAGGTGGGCTCCGGCAAGACCCTCGTGGCGCTGCGCGCCATGCTGCAGGTCGCTCAGTCGGGCGGGCAGTCCGCGCTCATCGCCCCGACCGAGGTGCTCGCGGCGCAGCATCTGCGCTCGATGACGCGGATGCTGGGACCTCAGCTGGCCCCCGAGCTCATGCCGACGCTGCTCACGGGACAGATGGGGGCGGCGGAGCGCAGGAAGGCGGCGCTCCGCGTGGCCGCCGGTCAAGCGCTCATCGTCGTGGGAACCCACGCGCTTCTCAGTGACCGCACGACGTTCGCCGACCTCGGTCTCGTCGTCGTCGACGAGCAGCACCGCTTCGGCGTCGAACAGCGCGAGACGCTGCGGGCCAAGGGCACGAGCCCGCACGCCCTGGTGCTGACGGCGACGCCCATTCCACGCACCGTCGCGATGACCGTCTTCGGCGACCTCGACGTCTCCACGATCCGCACCATGCCCGCTGGCCGTGCGGGAATCGAGACGTTCGTCGCGCCGCTGGACGAGAAGCCCGCGTGGTTCGCTCGGGTGTGGGAGCGTGTCGCCGAGGAGGTCGGCAAGGGCCACCAGGTGTTCGTCGTGTGCGCCGCGATCGATGCCGAGGCCTCATCGGCATCCGCCTCCACCGACGACGTGGAGGCGCCGGAGGCGACGGTCGCGGGGGAGTCCGCACGAGCCCGCTGGGGGGTCGTGCAGGCGGCTGATCTGCTGTCGCGGCATCCGCTGTTCGCCGATGTGCGCATCGCGATCCTGCATGGACGGATGTCGGCGGACGAGAAGGACACCACGATGCGCGCCGTCGCGGCGGGAGAGATCGACGTCCTCGTCGCCACGACCGTGATCGAGGTCGGCGTCGACGTGCCGAACGCCTCGACGATCGTCATCCTCGAGGCCGACAGATTCGGCGTCTCGCAGCTGCACCAGCTGCGCGGGCGCGTCGGGCGCGGTGAGGTTCCCGGTCTGTGCCTGCTTGTGACCGAGGCCCCGACGGGCTCGCCGGCGCGGGAGCGGGTGGACGCCGTCGCCGCGACCCTCGACGGCTTCCAGCTCGCCGAGGTCGATCTCGAGCTGCGCGGTGAGGGGGATGTGCTAGGCGATGCGCAGTCCGGAGCCCGCACGTCGCTGCGGCTGCTGCGCGTCGTCAAGGACGGCGATCTCATCGCCCTCGCGCGGCAGGAGGCGGAGCGCATCCTCGAGGCCGACCCCGCGTTGAAGTCCCATCGGGGTCTCGCCGCCGCCATCGAGCGGCGACTGGATGCCACCGAGCGCGCGGCGATGGCGCGCAGCTGAGCGCTCCGGACGTCCCGATAGGGTGGATGCCGTGAGCAACCGCATCGCGGTCGTGCCGGGATCGTTCGACCCGCCGACTCTGGGCCATCTGGACGTCATCCGGCGCGCGGCATCGCTGTACGACACGACCCACGTCGTGGTGGTGCACAACCCGGGCAAGGAGGCGATGCTGCCGATCGCGCAGCGCCTGACCCTGCTCGAGCAGTCGATCGCCGAGGGGGGCATCGACGGCGATGTGGTCGTCGCATCCTGGGCCATGGGGCTCCTGGTGGACTACGCATCCGACGTCGGAGCCGGGATCCTGGTCAAGGGCATCCGGTCGCAGGTCGATGTCGCCTACGAGACCCCGATGGCCATCGTGAACCGTCACCTCGCCGGCATCGAGACCGTGTTCCTGCTGCCCGACCCCGCGCACGCGCTGGTCTCCAGCTCGCTCGTCCGCCAGGTCGCCGGCCTCGGCGGCGACGTGTCGCCTTTCGTGCCGCCCGCCGTCGCGCGATTCCTGGACACGGGCTCTCGCGGCATCTGAGCCGCCTCCCCTCCGCCTTCGCACGCACAGCCCCCGCTAGAATTCCGGGGTGAGGAATCGCAGACCCGGCCCCTTCAGCGTCAACGTGCGCGACATCGTCCGACACCCCGGTGAGATGCGCGAAGTGGAACTCGACCCGGTGCTGACCGCGAAGTGGGGCGAGGGACTCGTCTCCATTCCGGGCGGCTCGACGCTCGAGATCGATGCGCGACTCGAGTCCGTGCACGAGGGCATTCTCGTCACCGCGGACATCCGTGGAACGTATGCCGGAGTGTGCGGTCGGTGCCTGACCGCGATCGCCGCGCCCGTCGAAGTCGAGTTCCAGGAGCTTTTCGCGTATCCTGGAGAAGAAGCGAGTGACTTCGAGGTTCAAGACGACCACGTGGATCTTGAAACCGCGGTCAGGGACACCATCGTCCTCTCGCTTCCGTTTCAGCCGGTCTGTCGGCCGGATTGCCCGGGACTCGATCCCGTCACGGGCGAACTGCGTGCCGACAACGCCGACGCGGAACCGCGAGAGCCCCTCGATCCACGCTGGGCAGCGCTCGCCGGATTCGCCGAGGAGCCGGCTGACGGCTCGGACCCCGAGCCGACACCCCGGACCTAGGAACGAAAGAGAAGAACCATGGCAGGCAACCCCCCGAAGCGCAAGGTTTCGCGCTCCAACACCCGCTCGCGTCGCGCGCAGTGGAAGGCCGAGGCCCCCACGCTCGTCAAGACCGTCGAGAACGGCAAGGTCGTCTACAGCCGCCCTCACCAGGCGAAGGTCGTCACCGACTCGCAGGGCACCGAGCTGTTCCTGGAGTACAAGGGCCGCAAGGTCGCCGACATCTGATCGGGCTCCGTTGACGGACAGAGCGCATCAGCGCGAACTCCTCGAGAAGCTCGGGGTCGATATCGACCCCGAGCTTCTTTCTCTTGCTCTGACGCACCGCTCCTGGGCGTACGAGCACGGCGGCGTGCCGCACAACGAGCGCCTCGAGTTCCTCGGCGACTCGGTGCTCGGGCAGGCGGTGACCGTCCTGCTGTACACGACGCTCCCCGACCTCGATGAGGGATCGCTGGCGAAGCGCCGCGCCAGTGTCGTGTCCACCGCGGCCCTCGCCGAGGTCGCTCGAGGCATGGGCATCGGTGCGTTCGTGCGCCTCGGCCGCGGCGAGAACCAGACCGGCGGCCGCGACAAGGATTCGATCCTCGCCGACACGACCGAGGCGCTCATCGGCGCGACGTACCTGTCGGCGGGTCCGGATGCCGCCGCCGGACTCGTGCAGCGACTGGTCGAGCCGCTGCTCGCGGACCCGGAGCGCTACGGCGCCGCGGTGGATCCGAAGACCGCGCTGCAGGAGGTCGCCGCCCGGCTCGGCCGGCACGCTCCGATCTACACCGTCACGTCGACCGGCCCCGACCACGACCGTACGTTCACCGCAGTGGTGACCGTGGGCGACCTCACGACGGACGGGATCGGGTCGAGCAAGAAGCACGCCGAGATGGCCGCGGCGCTGCGCGCGTGGCATCAGCTCAGCGGCCGCGCGACCGGAACCTGATGCCCGAGCTTCCCGAGGTCGAGGTCGTCCGCGCCGGCCTCGCGCCGGCGGTCATCGGCGCCACCGTGGTCGCGGCATCCGTCTTCGACGCGCGCGCCATCACCCGTCACGAGGGCGGTGCGGCCGACTTCGAGGCACGCCTCACCGGCCGCTCCTTCACCTTCGCCGCGCGCCGGGGCAAGTTCCTGTGGCTCGGCATCGACGACGGGACGCACGCGCTCATCGGCCACCTCGGCATGAGCGGCCAGCTGCTCCTGCGCCCCGCGGGTGCTCCGCCCGAGCGGCACGAGCGGGTGAGGCTCGACATCTCGCACCCCCAGCACGGCGAGGTGGCCGTCGTCTTCGCCGACCAGCGCACCTTCGGGTCGCTCGCGATCGATGGCCTGGTGCCGACTGCCGACGGTGCGGCCGCGGGATGGGGGACCGATGCTGCGCTCCTGCCCGGCCAGGTGTCGCATATCGCCCGCGACCCGCTCGATCCGGCGTTCGACGACCGGCTCTGTCGGGAGCTCCTCGCGCACAAGAGCTCCGCGATCAAGCGCGTGCTGCTGGACCAGACCGTCGTGAGCGGTGTCGGCAACATCTACGCCGACGAGTCGCTGTGGGCTGCCCGCATCCATCCCGAGACGCCGGCGAACCTGCTCTCGACGCGCGCCGTCCGGCGCCTGCTCACCGAGGTTCGCGCGGTGCTCGAGAAGGCGCTCGCCGAGGGCGGCACCAGCTTCGACGCCCAGTACGTCAACGTGAACGGCCAGGCGGGGTACTTCGCCCACTCGCTGAACGTCTACGGCCGCGCGGGCCAGCCGTGTGCGCGGTGCGGCCGGCCCATCGTCCGGGATGCGTTCATGAACCGCTCGAGCCACTTCTGCCGGCACTGCCAGCGGCTCGCGCTCGCCACCCGCGCGCTCGTTTGAGTGCGCGGGCGGCGCTCGCCACCCCAGCGCTCGCCTGAGCGCGCGGGCGACGTCCGGGGGGGTGAGCTGAATGCTCCTCAGGACAGCTCCTTCTCCCATGCGCCGGCGTACGAGATCGGGAGGAACCCGATGGCCTCGTTGATGTCGAGCATGGGCCGATTCTCCTCAGCGTTGAAGGTCGAGATCCGGGGCGATTGAGGGAACAGCCCACGCCAGCGCAGGATGTTGCCGCACTTGACGACCATCCCGAGGTGGTGGCCGCGGTGCTCCCGGAGCACCAAGGTGCCGAACTGAGAGGTCGCCGCCGTGGGGTCGCCGCCGATCACGAGCTCGTTGAACGCCACGATCCGGTTCGACGGCACGTGGATGACCGCGGCCACGGAGACGTTCAGGCCCTGCGCCTTCTGGCGGACGTCGCGCCGCCGGATGCGGTCGGCATCCCAGTGCTGGGGCTCGATGACCAGCGAGCCGGCGGGGATGTCCGTATCCATGCGAGAGATCGCGTACGCGAACCCGTCGAGATGCTCCTCCGGGGTCGGCGCGCTCCAGTCGACGTACCGGTAGTCCGGGCCCGCGAAGGCGACGGCCTCGTCGAAGGCGCGCTGGACGGGGGTGGGATCCGCCTGCAGATCGAAGGCGCTGGTGCGCTCGACCTGCCCGAGCCGGAAGCCGCTGGCGAGCATGAAGCGCGTCTGCGGATCGTCGGCCGGAATGGCGCCCCACCCGCTCGGCGGTCGCAGTTCGTGCTGCGGCGCATCCGGGCGGTGCAGGGTGAAGTTCTGCAGCCTCGTGCGGCCGTGCTCCCGCGCGGTGCGCTCGATCTCGGCCAGCAGCGCCTCCTCCGCACCCGATCCGCGGCTCCCAGGCAGCACGCACAGGTCCGCCTCGGCAGTGGTATGCCCCTCCTCGGTGGCGATCCGCACGACGGCGGCACCGACGATGGTCCCGTCGACACGGGCGATGAACGGGATGCTGGCCCAGTCGTCGGTCGCCCGCCAGAAGCCGAGGACCGACTCGGGCTCCTCCTGGAGCGCGTCGTGGCCGGCATCCGCCTCCGCACTCGCGTTCCAGATGCGCACCCACTCGCGCAGGTCGGCCGCATCCTCGGCATCCAGGGATTCCGGGACGGTCACCCGGCTGGTCTCGATCGTCGTCGTGACGCTCATGAGAGATCCTTCTTCCATTCGCCTTCGTATGAGACCGGAGTGAAGCCGAGCGCCTCGTTGATGTCGAGCATCGGTCGGTTCTCCTCCGCGTTGAACGTGATGACCCGGCGCGACTCGGGTGCGATGTCGCGCCAGGCGAGCAGGGCGGCCGACTTGACGAGCATCCCGAGCCGGTGACCCCGATGCGCCCGCGCGACGAGCGTGTCCTCCTGATGGGTCGTCGCCGACAGGTCGTGCCCGATGACGAGCTCGGTGAAGGCGACGAGCTCTCCCGTCGCGATGTGCTGGGCCGCGGTCACATGCAGCCGTCGGCCTGCGTCGACGTACCGGCGGGCGTGTGCGGCGACGCGATCGGCATCCCACACCTCCTCGTCGTACTCGATTCCGGCGGCGGGCGCATCGGTGCTCATCGCTGCCTTCACCGCGCCATAGCCGGCGGCGAACGCCGCAGGAGTCGGCGCATCCCACGACACGAGTCGGTAGTCTCGCGAGACCTCCTTCGCGACAGCCAGGTGGGCCGCGACTCGGGCGAACGTGTCGTCGTCGAGCGTGAGTGCACTCATGCGCACGACCTGCTCGAGCGAGTAGCCGCGGTCGCGCAGGAAGCGCGCGGCGCGGTCGGCGGGGATGCTGCCGAAGCCCGTCGGAGCCTCGAGGCGCGGGCCGTCCGCCTGTGGGTGCTCGGCCGACGTCTGGAGCACGGAGCGCCCGCGCTCCCGTGCGATGCGCTCGATGAGCTCGTACGCCGCGGTGCCCGCGCCCCGGCCCCAGGAATCGCGCCGCAGCTCCACGCGCCAGAAGCCGACGCGCGAGCCGTCCTCGAGCGGCAGATCGAGACCCGCCCGCCCGACGAGCTCGCCGTCGACCAGAACGTTCCAGAACATCCGGTCGGTGTACGGGGTCGGCTGCAGCGCGGGCAGCAGCTCGCCGGGCGTGACGTCGAAGTCGCCGTGCCCCGAGATCTCGCGGTAGACGAGGTTGCGGACGCGGACCATGTCGACGAAGTCGGCGGCATCCTCGGCATCGAGGGTGGCGGGTACAGGCATCGGCCGCAGTTCGAGGCCGAGAGTCGTGGTGTGCATGGATCGCTTCTTTCGTGTGGGGATGCGGCGGCGCGGTGCCGCGCCGCCGCATCAGTCGAGGTGACTGCCGAGGACGGTGGCGCGCAGCGCGTAGTGCTCGCGGTGCTCGCGGTCCCGGGAGTTCTCGTGGTGGCGGGACCGGTTCTGCCGGTCGGCCTGCGCGAGATGCGCGCTGTGGACGAGCAGCCAGACCGCCAGGCGCAGCGACAGGCGCTCGCCGAGGGGCAGGTGATGGTCGATGGTCGTGGGATCCACGACGTAGACGGTGGTGTCCTGATCGCTCGATCGGACGGTGGACAAGGCGGTATGCATGGGAATCCTTCAGAAGGTGAGGGCGACGGGCCCTCGGAGAGACGAGGTGGGTCGTGTCCGCTCGGAGCGAGCGGGAGGATACGCAGAAGCTGCGTGCTCAGCCGGAACGGCGATGCCGGGTCGCCGAGTGGCGACGGGCGGAGCGCTCCTGACGAGTCGTCAGATCGCGGTCAGAGCTGCGGAGCGGAACGCAGAGGTCACCGGGCAGACTCCTCCTGCGACGGCAAGGAATGCCGGCGGCGTCATACGCCGCGTGCGGGGAATGTTCGTGAGCATCATCGGTGACCTCCTTTCAACGCTGGATGCGGTCACCGACGCTAGCGCAGACATTCACAGGTCGTCAAGAGGTTGGATGAACGCCCGGCGTGTCGCGAGCGGCCGCGTAAGGCGCGTTCCGGTCAGCGGGATGCGGCAGTACGGCCGGTCGAGCCTGTGGCAGCAGTTGCGAAGGTATCGCCGAAACCTGCGCGCCCGACGATAGGGAGCGGCGATGACGGACCGATGACGTGGTGGGCGTCGGCAGATGGCCGATTTCCGCTGACGGGTTGCTGCATGCGCCACGAGAACCTGGAGCCACTGCCCATGTGCATCCGAGACGGAACGCCACCCGGGGCCCAGGATCCGGCACGCGCCGCCCGCCACGCGGCTGAGGCCGCCGACATCCGTCGTGGGCGGGATGCCGGGTGCGCAATCGAATTCCTGTTCGTCATCGTCGACGCCGCCCGACACGACTCGGGACGCAGAACCGCTCTCGAATGCGCTGCGCGCGAAGCGAGGCTCATCGGCGTGTCGCGCCGATCCGCGGGGGCGCGGGAGGCGTCCGGTACCGTGGTGAGCGGCCGACGCAGACCGCGCCGGTGCGGTTGTGCGCGCGGCGGTGAGGGAGGGCGCATCCATGCACCTCAAGAGCGTGACGCTCAAGGGCTTCAAGTCCTTCGCCCAGCCGACGACGTTCGCGTTCGAGCCCGGCGTCACGTGCATCGTCGGCCCCAACGGCTCCGGCAAGTCCAATGTCGTCGACGCCCTCGCGTGGGTGATGGGCGAGCAGGGCGCCAAGACGCTGCGCGGCGGCAAGATGGAGGACGTCATCTTCGCCGGGACGTCCACGCGCGGACCGCTCGGGCGCGCGGAGGTGCAGCTCACGATCGACAACAGCGACGGTGCGCTGCCGATCGAATACGCCGAAGTGACGATCAGTCGCACCCTCTTCCGCAACGGGACGAGCGAGTACGCCATCAACGGCGACACCTGCCGCCTGCTGGACGTGCAGGAGCTGCTGAGCGACTCCGGGCTGGGCCGAGAGATGCACGTCATCGTCGGGCAGGGGCGACTGGACTCCGTCCTGCAGGCGTCGCCCGAGGATCGCCGCGGATTCATCGAGGAGGCCGCCGGCATCCTGAAGCACCGTCGCCGCAAGGAGAAGACGCTCCGCAAGCTCGAGGCGATGGAGGCGAACCTCACGCGCCTGAGCGACCTCGCCGGCGAACTCCGTCGTCAGCTGAAGCCGCTCGGGCGCCAGGCCGAGATCGCCCGGGAAGCGGCGACCATCGCCGCGGTCGTCCGCGACGCGAAGGCGCGGCTGTTCGCCGACGAGCTGGTGGGCCTGCGCTCCGAGCTCGCCGCATACGCGCACACCGAGCAGGAGCGCCATGCCGACCGCCTCGTGCTGCAGGAGCAGGTCGAGACGGTGCGCGTGCGCATCGAGCACCTCGAGGAGCAGCAGCGCGCCGAGGGGGTCGACGACGCCCGGCGCGTCGCTTTCGCTCTGGAGCAGGTGCAGGAGCGCCTGCGGGGCCTCTACTCGCTCACGGGCCAGCGTCTGGCACTGCTCGCCGCCGACGACGACGGGATCGGCCCGCAGACGACCGTGACGCAAGCCGTCATCGACGAGGCGCGTGCGGAGATCGACGAGATCTCCGCCGGCCTCGGCGCGGCCCAGGATGCGGCGGCCGCTGCCGCGCGCGACGTCACGCGGGCTCGGGCAGAGCTCGACGCACTGGATGCCGACATCGCCGCGCAGAGCGCACTCGTCTCCGAGCACGACATGCGGATCACGTCGCTGCGCGGACAGGCGGATGCTGCGGCATCCGCCCTCGCCGCCGTCGAGGCCGCCGTCGCCCGCCAGCAGACGGCTCTCGACCAGGCGCTCACGCGTCGCGCGCAGGCGGAGGATGCGCTCGAAGGGCTCGACCCCGATCTCGTGCCCGAGGGCACGTCCGCCGAGCACGCCGCGACGTACGAGCGCGCTCAGCGCGCCGCGACGGAGGCTGAGACAGGTGTCGGCCAGCTGCGCGAGCGGCTGCACGCCACCGAGCGTGAGATCGATGCGCTGCGCGCGCAGTCGACGGCGCTCGGGCGTGCGCTGGACGTGCGCAACGGCGCCACCGAGCTCATCGCCGCCGGCGGCCACGGCATCCGCGGTCTGGTCGGCGATCACGTCCAGGTGCGTCCCGGGTACGAGGCAGCCATCGCCGCCGTCCTCGGGCCGCTGGCCGAGGGCGTCCTCGTCGGCACGCCCGCGGACGCGCGCTCTGCAGCGGACGCCGTGCGCGGCTCCGACATCGGCGTCGTCGAGATCGCCCTCGCCGAGCCCGGCGCGGTCCCCGCGACCACAGGCATCGAGGGGATCGAGGGTGCGGTCGCCGCAGGCGACGTCGTCGCGGCCCCGGACGGCGTGCTCGGACTCCTGTCGCACGTGGCGATCGTCGATGACCTGGATGCGGCGCTCACCGCCATCGCGCGACTCGCCGAGGCGGGATCGGGCCGCCCCGTCACCGTCGTCACACGGGCGGGCGAGGTCATGACCGAGTACGCCCTCCGCGTCGGATCGGGCGCCGGCAGGTCGCGCCTGGAGCTCACGGCGGAGAGGGATGCTGCGACCGAGCGCCTCGAAGAGATCACCGTCGTCGCCGACTCGCTGCGCGAGGCGCTCACCGAGCGCTCGCAGGAGTTGGAAGCCGCCCGCCGGCACACCAAGGAGGCGCTCGAGGCGCTCCGCGCCCACGACGCCGCGCTCGCCGCGCACACGGAGCGGGTCAACCGCGCGAGCGTGACCTACGAGGCGGCGGTGTCGGAGTGCGAGCGCCTGGAGGCGGGTCTGCGGCAGGCGCAGACGGCGGTAGCGGATGCCGAGGCTGCCGCGCACGCCGCACGGACGCGCCTGAACGCGGCGCTGGAGGCGCCGCGTCCGATCCTCGACGCCTCGGCGCGCGACGGCGTTCTCGACACACTGGAGCAGACGCGGGACGCGGACATGCGCGCGCGGCTGGACGTCGAGACGATGAAGGAGCGCATCCGCGCCGGCGAGGCCCGCGTCACGGGCCTGGAGCGCCAGCGCGAGCGCGAGCGGGCGGCTGCAGAGGAGTCGGCGCGCCGCTCGGCCATCCGCCGCCTGCAGCGGGAGGTCGCGGCATCCGTCGCCGAGCGCCTGCCTCCGCTCCTCGACTCGGTGGACCGCTCCGTCACCCAGGCCCGTATCGAGCTCGCGACGGCCGAGAGCGCCCGGACCGCGGTGACCGCCGAGCTGTCCCAGTTGCGCGGTCAGGAGCTCGCGGCGCGGGAGCGGCTCAGCGGCCTGACCGAGAGCGTGCACGGGCTCGAGCTGCAGATCCACGAGAAGCGGTTGCACGTCTCGAGCCTGATCGAACGCATCCAGTCCGAGCTCGGGCTCGAGGAGAGCGTGCTCATCGCGGAGTACGGCCCCGACCAGGAGATCCCGGCGGGGGAGGAGGATGCCGAGCCCGTCGCGTTCGACCGAGCCCAGCAGCGCCGCCGCCTGCAGGACGCCGAGCGCAAGCTCGCTCAACTCGGGCGGGTCAATCCGCTCGCTCTCGAGGAGTTCGCGGCGCTGGAGCAGCGCCACAAGTTCCTCGTCGAGCAGCTCGCCGACCTCACCCAGACGCGCAAGGACCTCCTCACGATCATCGAGGAGCTGGACGAGCGGATGGTGGCGATCTTCCTCGCCGCGTTCGACGACACCAGGGCCGCGTTCACCCAGGTCTTCCCGATCCTGTTTCCCGGCGGCACGGGGCAGATCGCCCTCACCGACCCGGAGAACCCGCTGACGACCGGCATCGAGGTGTCGGTGCGCCCCGTCGGCAAGAAGATCGAGCGGCTGTCGCTGCTCTCCGGCGGCGAGCGGTCGCTTGCGGCCGTGGCCCTGCTGACCGCGATCTTCATGGCACGGCCGAGCCCGTTCTACATCCTCGACGAGGTCGAGGCAGCCCTCGACGACGCCAACCTCGGGCGCCTGCTGGGCGTCTTCGAGGAGCTCCGCGCCTCGAGCCAGCTGATCGTCATCACGCACCAGAAGCGGACCATGGAGATCGCAGACGCCCTCTACGGCGTCTCGATGCGTCAGGACGGCGTCTCGGCCGTCGTTGGTCAGCGCGTCGCCCGCGAGCGCGCCTCGGCCTGACGCTCAGGCGCGCTCTCGTAGGCTGGGGGGATGGCAGAGAGCTCCTGGTCGCTCGGCCGCGCGCTGCGTGGCCTGTTCGTCAAGCCCACGATCGATGAGACCACCTGGGACGACCTCGAGACGGCGCTCATCACGGCCGACTTCGGTCCCGACATCACCGAGCGGATCGTCGACGAGCTCCGCGCGAAGGTCGACCGGTACCGCACGACGGATCCGAAGGACCTGCAGCGCATGCTGAAGGAGACCCTCGAGGAGCACTTCGCGAAGTTCGACACGACGCTCAAACTCACGGAGCGCCCGGCGGTCGTGCTCGTCGTCGGGGTCAACGGCGTCGGGAAGACCACGACGATCGGAAAGTTCGCGAAGTTCCTCCGCCGGTACGAGCGAAGCGTGGTGGTCGGCGCGGCCGACACGTTCCGTGCTGCGGCCGTCGACCAGCTCGCGACGTGGGCCCAGCGTTCCGGGGTCGCGATCGTGCGGCCCGAGCGCGAGGGGCAGGATCCGGCATCCGTCGCCTTCCAGACCATCGAGTACGCCCAGCGCACCGGCACCGAGATCGTCATCGTCGACACCGCGGGTCGCCTGCACACCAAGGGCGGCCTGATGGATGAACTCACCAAGATCCGCCGCGTCATCGAGAAGCAGGCGCCGATCAGCGAGGTGCTGCTCGTCCTGGATGCCACGACCGGCCAGAACGGCGTGATGCAGGCCGAGGCGTTCCTCGAGCATGCCGGTGTGACGGGCCTCGTGATCACCAAGCTCGACGGCTCCGCGAAGGGCGGCTTCGTGCTCGCTGTGCAGGAGCGCACCGGCATCCCGGTGAAGCTGCTGGGGCAGGGCGAGGGCATCGACGACCTCACCGGATTCACGCCGCACGTGTTCGCGGCATCCCTCGTCGACTGATCCCCATCGTTTGTCCGAATAGGCCTGTCGCGGGCCCGTTCGGAATGAGGGCCGACGCGCCGAGCGACGGTCTACCGCATCCGGCCCGACCCTGGTTCTATGGGGTCATGGCCATCGAGCACGACTTCTTCGGACTCCTCGAATCCGGACCCGACGGGTCCATCTTCTGGTCCGAGACCGTCGAGCTCGGCGACCAGGCGGTGACGGTCGATCTCACCGCGCCGGATCAGGACGACGTCTCGCAGGCGGCGCTGGATGTGGCCGCGGCCATGGTGTCATCGCTCGAGTCGCTCGATGTCGCCGCACGCAACGCGATGGTGTCCGAGCTCGACGACCGCACGAGCGAGGTGACCGAGTACATCCTGCAGCAGCAGGAGGAGCTCGGCGACGACATCGAGGGCCTGCTCGTCGACGTCTCGGGCGACCTCCACATCGACGTCATCCGCTCGCTGCAGTTCATGAGCATGACGATCCTCGCCGACGAGCACGGCGGATCCGACCCGTTCGCGGTGCTCGAGTACGCGCTCGATCCGGATGCCACGGACGACGTGCTGCTGGTGAACCTCGACTCCGACGGATCGGTGCTCTCGGTCACGAGCGCCGACTGAGTCCGCCGGGTCTCAGACGGCCTGCGCGAACCCGAGGCCGTGCTCGGCGATGTCGCGCGCGAGGTGGGACAGGTGCGGCGGGATGTCGCGGCCCTTCGAGATCATCGACTGCGCCCACAGGCGCCCCGCCCGGTACGACGAGCGCACGAGCGGACCGGCGAGCACACCGAGGAAGCCGATGCGCTCCGCCTCCTCCTTGAAGCCGACGAACTCGTCCGGGCGCACCCAGCGCGCGACGGGCAGGTGGCGCGGCGAGGGACGCAGGTACTGCGTGATCGTGACGATGTCGGTGCCGGCGTCGTGCAGGTCCTGGAGGGCCTGGACGACCTCCTCCGGCTCCTCGCCCATCCCGAGGATGAGGTTCGACTTCGTGATCAGCCCGGCATTGCGCGCCTGCGTCAGCACGTCGAGCGAGCGCTCGTAGCGGAACGCGGGGCGGATGCGCTTGAAGATGCGCGGGACCGTCTCGACGTTGTGCGCGAAGACCTCCGGCCGCGCCTCGAACACCTCGCGCAGCAGCGCGGGGTCGCCGTTGAAGTCCGTCGCCAGCAGCTCGACCCCGGTGCCGGGGTTCTGCGCGTGGATCTGGCGCACCGTCTCCGCGTTCAGCCACGCACCGCCGTCGGGCAGGTCGTCGCGGGCGACGCACGTCACGGTCGCGTAGCGCAGCTGCATCCGCTGCACGCTCTCGGCCACGCGCCGCGGCTCGTCGACGTCGTAGTCGGCGGGCTTGCCCGTGTCGATCTGGCAGAAGTCGCATCTCCGGGTGCACTGCGAGCCTCCGATGAGGAACGTCGCCTCCCGGTCCTCCCAGCACTCGTAGATGTTCGGGCAGCCGGCCTCCTGGCACACCGTGTGCAGGCCCTCGTCCTTCACGAGGGAGTGCAGCGCCTGGTACTCCGGTCCGAGCTTCGCCTTGGTCTTGATCCACTCGGGCTTGCGCTCGATCGGCGTCTCGGCATTGCGTACCTCGAGGCGCAGCATCCGGCGCCCCTCGGGTGCGGCGCTCACGCCGCGACCCCTGCGTACTCGGTCTCGAACGCACGCGAGACGGTGTCGAGCACGTCGGCGGGGGAGATCTCCGCGCCGGCGACCTCGCTGAGCGTCGTCACGCCGGCGTCGGAGATGCCGCACGGGACGATGCTGCGGAACGCGGCGAGCGAGTTGTCGCAGTTGAGCGCGAAGCCGTGCATCGTCACCCCCCGCTGCACGCGGACGCCGATCGCGGCGACCTTGTCCTCGCCGAGCGGCCGGCGCACCCACACGCCGCTGCGTCCCTCGACCCGGTAGCCCTCGACTCCGTAGGTCGCGAGCACGCCGATGAGGACGTGCTCGAGCGTCCGCACGTGCGCCACGACGTCGATCGGCTCGTGCAGGCGGACGATCGGGTAGCCGACGAGCTGTCCGGGGCCGTGCCACGTGATCTTGCCGCCGCGGTCGACGTCGACGACGGGAGTGCCGTCGGCCGGGCGCTCATGCCGCGCCGTGCGCGCGCCCGCGGTGTAGACGGGCTCGTGTTCGAGGAGCAGCAGCGTGTCGGGTCGCGTTCCTGCGACGACATCGGCATGGATGCTGCGCTGCAGCGCCCATCCGTCGAGAAAGGGGATGTAGTCCGGGGCGAGGCCGACGGTCTGGATCTCGAGCACGCTGCTCCTTCGCTTGTGGCGCGTTTGTGGATCGCGTCCAACAATACCCCTGGCGACGGAGCCCGGTCAGGCTGCGAGAGCGGCGAGCTCGACGCCCCACAGCTCGCGCAAGGCGTGTCGGCCTTCGTCGGTGACGACGAGCCCGCGTCCGCCCGGTACCCGCCGCACCCAGTCCTCGGCGAGGAACCTGTCCCCGATCGCGGCGCCGAGGGCGCCGGCGAGGTGCGGTCGGCGCTCGGTCCAGTCGAGGCAAGGCCGGGTGATGCGCCTGCGCGTGGCCGGCACGGAGACGTCGACCCCGAGTTGCTCCAGGGCGGCACGGCCCGCATCCGTCAGATCCAGGTCCTGCGGTGTCAGCCATCCCCGGCTGACCATCGCCCCGGCCAGGTTCACGCCGAGCCGTCCGGCGAGGTGGTCGTAGCAGAATCGCGCCTCTGCCAGCGACGCCGCCTCCCTCGAGCGACGGTACGTGAGGGGCGCGGTGTCCGGGCACAGATGCCCGAGGTGCTCGAGCGCGGCAGCGACCTCCCCGTCGGCGAGGCGGTACATCCGGTGCCTCCCCGCCGGGGAGCAGTCGACGAGCCCCGCGTCCAGCAGCACGGAAAGGTGCTCGCTCGTCGCGGAGGCGCCCAGGCCCGCCGCCTGCGCCAGTTCGCTCGCCGGACGGCTCGAGCCGTCGAGCAGGAGATTGAGGATGTCCGAGCGGGCCGGCGCGGAGAGCGCGCGCCCGATGGCGGTGAGATCCTTCGTCATGCACGTGACGATAGTCCGGAACGTTTCGGTCGACGCCGAAGCATCACCGCCCGCACTGCACGGTCCTAGGGTGGGAGCATGTCGAGCGAGTCCCGGGCGGGCCGGCCGAAGGCGTCGTCCCGCGAGACCCTGGCGGAGGCCGCCTGCGAGCTCTTCCTCGAGCGCGGCTACGCCGCCACCTCGGTGGGCGACATCGCTGCGCGCGCGGGCGTCAGCCGCTCCAGCTTCTTCAACTACTTCTCCTCGAAGTCCGACATCCTGTGGTCCGGTCTCGACGAGCGGCTCGCGGATGCGGCGGCCCGGCTGGACGCGGCCGATGCCCAGCCCGTCGGCACCGCCCTGGCCGATGCACTGAGGGGGTTCGTGCCGGACAGCCTGGCTCTCGCGATCGTGAACGCCGAGGCGATGGGGCTCGAGGAGGAGCTGTCGCGCGAGGCGTCGGTGCGCCGGACGCGCATCGCCCATGCCGTGTCGCGACACCTGGAGCGCGACGGTGCCGAGACGATGCGGGCGGAGATCGCCGGAGCGGCGTACGCCGCCGCGGTCCTCGCCGCCGTCTGGTCGTGGGCGCACGACGGCGCCGGCCGCGCGCCGCTGGAGCCGACCGTCCTGCGCGCCCTGGCCATCGCGGCCGAGGCGGCACCGAGCCGCGTGTCGCAGCTGCGGGTCGTGGTCGCCGCCGACGACCTGGACGCAGCCCTCGCGTTCTACCGAGACACGCTGGGACTCGTGGAGCAGGAGTCGTACGACGGCGAGGGCGGCGCGCGCGTCGCGATCCTCGGTGCGGGTCGGGCGACGCTGGAGCTCGCCAACGCGGCCCAGGTGCGCTTCATCGATCGCGTCGAGACCGACGGCGTGGCGAGCCCGCACATCCGCCTGGCGTTCGAGGTCGCCGACTCGGTCGAGGAGACGCGGCGGCTGGAGGCTGCCGGGGCGACGGTCCTCGCCCCCGTCCGTCAGACGCCCTGGCGATCGCTCAACGCGCGCCTCGCAGGCCCGGCGGACCTGCAGCTCACGCTCTTCCAGGAGCTCGGCGCCGGCGAGTGAGTGCGGGCTGAACGCGGATCGAGCACAGCACGGCCCCTTCGGGTCCGAATCCGGTCCGACAGGGCGCCCGGAAGGCTCCCGTAGAATCGGGGGATCATGGCTACCTTCGGCACGCTCTCCGATCGGCTCACCGAGACCTTCCGCAACCTCCGCACCAAGGGCAAGCTCACGCCCGCGGACGTCGACGGCACCGTGCGCGAGATCCGGCGCGCGATGCTCGACGCCGACGTCGCGCTGCCGGTCGTCAAGGAGTTCACCGCGAAGGTGCGCGAGCGCGCCCTCGGCGACGAGGTCAACCGAGCGCTGAACCCTGCGCAGCAGGTCGTGCAGATCGTCAACGAGGAGCTCGTCGCGATCCTCGGTGGCCAGCAGCGCCGTCTGCAGTTCGCGAAGAACCCGCCGACCGTGATCATGCTCGCCGGACTCCAGGGGTCAGGCAAGACGACCTTCGCGGGCAAGCTCGCGAAGCAGCTGGAGAAGGACGGGCACACGCCGCTCCTGGTCGCCGCAGACCTCCAGCGACCGAATGCCGTCAACCAGCTGCAGGTCGTGGCGCAGCAGGCAGGGGCCGCGATCTACGCGCCCGAGCCCGGCAACGGCGTCGGCGACCCGGTGAAGGTCGCCAGGGACGGCGTAGAGCAGGCGCGTCGGGCGCAGCACGACATCGTCATCATCGACACGGCCGGGCGCCTCGGCGTCGACGCCGACATGATGAAGCAGGCGGCCGACATCCGCCGTGCCGTCGACCCGGACGAGGTGCTGTTCGTCATCGACGCGATGATCGGCCAGGATGCCGTCAACACCGCCAAGGCCTTCCAGGAGGGCGTCGACTTCACCGGCGTCGTCCTCTCCAAGCTCGACGGCGACGCGCGCGGCGGTGCCGCGCTCTCGGTCGCCTCGGTGACCGGCCGCCCGATCATCTACGCGTCGATGGGTGAGGGACTCGACGACCTCGAGCCCTTCTACCCGGATCGCATGGCCAGCCGCATCCTGGATCTCGGCGACATCCTCACCCTCATCGAACAGGCACAGGCCGCCTTCGATGAGGACGAGGCCCGCAAGGTCGCCGAGAAGCTCGCCAACGAGCAGTTCACCCTCGAGGACTTCCTCGACCAGCTTCAGCAGATGAAGAAGATGGGGTCGATGAAGAAGATGCTCGGGATGCTCCCGGGCATGGGCCAGATGAAGCAGCAGATCGAGAACTTCGACGACAGCGAGATGGACCGCACCGAGGCGATCATCCGTTCGATGACGCCGGGCGAGCGCCGCAACCCGAAGATCCTCAACGGCTCGCGCCGGCTGCGCATCGCGCGCGGTTCGGGGATGACGGTCACCGACGTCAACCAGCTCGTGCAGCGCTTCGACCAGGCCGCGAAGATGATGAAGACCGTCGCCCGAGGCGGCATGCCGAACATCCCCGGCATGGGTCCGGTGGGCAAGCCCGGCGCGTCGAGCAAGCGCGGCAAGGCGCAGCAGAAGGGCCGTTCCGGATCGCGCTCGGGCAACCCGGCGAAGCGGGCAGCGGAGAACGCCGGCATCGCGGCGGCTCCCGCCACCCCGACCGGCTCGGGCTTCGGGCTCGGGGGAGCGGCTCCCCAGGGCGCGCCGACCGAGGCCGACATGGCCGAGATCCAGAAGCTGTTCGGCAACCGCTGAGCATCTTGCCGTCTTCCCCCGCGAGCCCGCGGCCGACCTGAAGGCGGCTGCGAACCGGCGGAGGCTGCCGCGGTCGCGAGTTTGATCCGATCCCGCGTCAGAGAGCGAGACCGACCTCGGCGAGCGCCCGGCGCACCGAGTCGGCGAGGACGCGCTGTCCGTCGATCGTCGGGTGCACGTCGTCGGACTGCATCCATTCCGGGTGCCCCTCGAGGGGCTGCCCGAGATCCAGGTACAGGGCGTGCTGGACGGATGCGGCGCGCTCGATCGACGTCGATGATGACGTGACCTCCTCGGGCCACGAGTCCTCGTCGTTCCACACCGTGCTCAGCGCGACGATCGTCGCATCGGGCACGGCGGTGCGGAGCGCCGCCATCGTCGCCTGCGTCGCCTTGTCGATCGCGGCGTCCGTCTGCCCGATGTCGTTGCTCGAGGACTCGACGATCACCAGGTTCGGCCGGGCCTGCGCGGCCTGCCCGATGAGGCCGGCATAGTTCGTGCCGCACCCGCCGACCGCGATGAAGCCGGCGCCGCTGCAGGCGAGGTTGACCAGCTTCGTCGGCGTTCCCGTCGCCAGCAGCGACGGCCACGCGTACTGCTCGTCGAGGCCGAGGCCGGCCATGATCGAGTCGCCGATGGTGACGACGACCTGGGTCTGCGCCACGGATGCCGGTGCCGATGGGACGCTCGCGGACGACGAGGGCGACGGCGTCGTGCCCCCTGCCGCGGAGCGCGCGACAGCGGCGGCCGTGCCCGTGGGTGAGCTGGTGGCGACGGTGGTCGCGCAGCCGGTGAGGATCACGGCGAGGGCGGCGAGGACGACGGTGGTACGGGCGCGGCGGGGGAACAGCACCTGCTCCACGGTACGCCTGGATGGGGGACAGGACCGCACCCGGCCGGCCATCCATAGCGGACGCGTAGGAGCGGGATGGCTCGCGCTCAGCGCCCGAGTGCGGCGAGGTGAGCCCGCAGCGTCGGACCCTCACGGAACTCCCCGATGAGGTGCTGGACGACGGCGCGCAGATCGCCTTCCGTGGCATCGGCGACCATCGTCTGACGCGCGTAACTCGCGCCCTGGGTCATGATCTCCTGGAGCCCGGCGAACTCCCGCGAGCACTTGAGCTCCGCTGCGACGTCGGCGAGATCCTCCATCGTCTCCGCAAGATGATCGCGCACAGAGCGCTGCGTGCCCACGGCGTCGACGATCACCCGCGCGTCCAGGCCGTACCGGGCCGCGCGCCACTTGTTCTCACGCAGGAACCACGGCTGCAGGGAGGGCAGGAGCGCGCCGTCGTCCAGCTGCCGCGAGAAGTGCTCAACAAGCACCTGGGTGAGTGCGGCTACGGCGGCCAGCTCCGGCAGCGTGGACATGCCGTCGCACGCGCGCACCTCGATCGTGCCCCAGCGCGGCGCGGGCCTGATGTCCCAGCGCACCTCCGTGGCATCCGCTATGACCCCGGTGCGGACCATGTCGTCCAGATACCCCTCGAACTCCGCCCAGTTCTGGAGCGGCCAGGGCAGCCCTGCGGTCGGCAGCTGCTGGAAGACGAGGGCGCGATTCGACGCATATCCGGTGCGCTCGCCGGCCCAGAACGGGCTGGATGCCGACAGCGCCTGCAGGTGCGGCAGGTACATGGCGAGGGCGTTCATGATCGGGAACACCTTCTGCACGTCGTCGACGCCGACGTGCACGTGGATGCCCCAGATCATCATGTTGCGGCCCCACCACTGCGTGCGCTCGATGAGCTTGTGGTAGCGCGACTTGTCGGTGACGCCCTGGTCGAACCATTGCGCGAACGGGTGGCTTCCCGCGCACAGCAGCTCGACCTCGAGCGGATTCGTGACGCGCCGCACAGCCGAGATCGCATCGGCGATGTCGTCGACGGCGGTGGCGACCGTGTCGCCGACGCCGCTCGTCACCTCGACCGTGTTCGTCAGCAGCTCGGCCGTGACGCTGAACCGCTCGTGGGCCGTCTCCTCGGCCAGGGTGGTCAGGATCTCGGGGGCGTGGGGGACCAGGGCTCCGGTCTCGCCGTCGGCGAGCATGATCTCCCACTCGATCCCCACGGTCGAGCGCGCGGATGGCGCGAATGGCACCGTCATGCGCACAGTCTGACACGCGGGAAGTCGCCGGTTCGCGGCATCCGTCATGATCTGGCAGAATTGATGGTTGGACCGCCGCCCGACCCTCTAATCCGGCGCGCGGACCGACCCACAGAGCTTCCGCCGGGTGTGCACCCCACGCTTCTGGCGACGTTCGTCGTTCACACACACCATTCAGGAGAACCGTGGCTGTCAAGATCCGCCTCAAGCGGCTCGGCAAGATCCGTGCCCCGTACTACCGCATCGTCGTCGCCGACTCGCGCACCAAGCGCGACGGTCGCGTCATCGAAGAGATCGGCAAGTACCACCCCACCGAGGAGCCCTCGTTCATCGAGGTCGACTCCGAGCGTGCGCAGTACTGGCTGGGCGTCGGCGCGCAGCCGACCGAGCAGGTGCTCGCCATCCTCAAGCTCACGGGCGACTGGGGCACCTTCAAGGGCGACAAGAACGCCGTCTCGACCGTGAAGACGGCCGAGGTCAAGGGCGAGTTCCAGGTCGACGCGGCCAAGAAGTCGGTCATCAAGCCCAAGGCTGAGAAGAAGGCCGAAGCGCCTGCTCCCGCCGCGGACGAGGCCGCTGAGGCCGAGTCGACCGAGTCGGCCGAATAGTCGTGCTGGCCGCCGCGCTCGAGCACGTCGTCAAGGGGATCGTCGATCACCCCGATGACGTGCGGATCGTCTCGTCCACGTCGTCCCGCGGGGACGTGCTTCAGGTGCACGTGCACGCCGACGACCGTGGTCGCGTGATCGGGCGCGGCGGCCGTACCGCCAAGGCCCTGCGCACGCTCATCGGCGCTCTCGCGGATGGGCGGCGGGTGCGCGTCGACGTCGCGGACGACTGATGGCCGAGGTCAAGGTCCCGCGTCCCTCCTCCGAGTCCAAGCCCGCGCGCACGCAGCTGCGCGTCGGGCGGCTCCTCAAGGCCCACGGCCTCAAGGGCGCCTTCAAACTCGAGCTGTACACCGACGACCCGGATGGGCGCTTCGTCCCCGGTGCCGTCTTCACCCTGCAGGTGCCCGAGTCCTCGCCGTGGCACGGCAGGTCGGTCACCGTGCGCGAGTTCCGCTGGATGAACTCGCATCCCGTCGTCTTCCTCGAGGACGTCGACGACCGCACGGCCGCGGAGAGCCTCGTGCGCGCCATCCTCTGGATCGACCAGGATGCGACCGCGGAGTCATCTGAGGACGACGCGTGGTACGACCACCAGCTGGTGGGTCTCGACGTGGTCCGCGACGGCGAGACCATCGGCCGCGTGCTGCGCGTCGACCACTTCCCGGCGCAGGATCTGCTGATCGTCCGCAGCGGCGACCGCGAGGTGCTCGTGCCGTTCGTGAAGGCGATCGTGCCCGAGGTCGACATCGCCGCCGCTCGTGTCGTCGTCACGCCGCCTCCTGGCCTCTTCGAGGAGCTGGCCGGCGACGAAGACGAGCCGGATTCGTCTGAGGCCCCCGCGGACGAGGCCGCCGACGAGGACTGAGCCACCCGGCCAGCCCCCGACTCCCGGCTAGCATCGTCGGGTGCGCATCGACGTCCTGACGATCTTCCCCTCCTTCTTCGACGTGCTCGAGGTGTCGCTCCTCGGAAAGGCGCGCGGGGCAGGGCTCCTCGACGTCCGCGTGCACGACCTGCGCGACTGGACGCACGACCGTCACCGCACCGTCGACGACACGCCGTACGGCGGGGGCGCGGGCATGGTCATGAAGCCGGAACCCTGGGGCGAGGCGCTGGATGCCGTGACGGCAGGCTCCGAGCATCCTGTGATCGTCTTCCCCTCGCCGGCCGGTGAGGTTTTCACGCAGCGCACCGCGAGGGCCCTCCTCGACGCCGACCATCTCGTCTTCGGCTGCGGCCGGTACGAGGGCATCGACGAGCGCGTCTTCGCGTACGCCGCGACGCTCGGCGAGGTGCGGCTGCTGAGCCTCGGCGACTACGTCCTCAACGGGGGAGAGGTCGCGGCCATGGCCATGATCGAGGCCGTCGGGCGACTCATCCCCGGCGTCGTCGGCAACCCCCACAGCCTCGTGGAGGAGTCGCACGAGGACGGCCTGCTCGAGTACCCGTCGTACACGAAGCCCTCGGCCTGGCGCGGCTACGAGGTGCCGCCCATCCTGTTGAGCGGCAACCACGGTGCGATCGCCGCGTGGCGGCGCGAGCAGCAGGTGATCCGCACGCGGGAGCGCCGGCCCGACCTGTTGGCGGAGGAGTGACCTCACATTCCCGAGAGGGCGACTGTGGGATGGAGTTGATGCCGGGGTAATCCGGCACACGATAGGCCGGAACGTTCGGCGCCCATCATCGGAGCATGCCGGAGGCCCGCACCGTCTGCTCATACTGCGGGGTCGGTTGCGGCATCGCCGTGGTGACAGCGCCCGCCCCTCTTTCGCTGAAGGTGACGGGCGACAAGGCGCACCCGACCAATCGCGGGCGGCTCTGCACGAAAGGCGCGACGCACGCCGACCTGATGAAGGCACCGGGGCGGCTGGCATCCGCTCTCGTCCGTCCCGCGCGCGGCGAGGAGCCTGTTCCCGTCCCGCTTGACGATGCCGTCTCGGATGCCGCGGCGCGGCTGAGCGCGATCGTGGCGGAACACGGTCCGGATGCGGTCGCCCTCTACGTCTCGGGGCAGCTGAGCACCGAGGCGCAGTACCTGGCGAACAAGCTCGTCAAGGGATACCTACGCGGTATGCACATCGAGTCCAACTCGCGCCTGTGCATGGCGTCGGCGGGAACCGGCTACAAGCAGTCGCTCGGAGCGGACGGGCCGCCCGGCTCCTACGAAGACCTCGACCGCGCCGACCTGTTCTTCGTCATCGGCTCCAACATGGCGGACTGCCACCCGATCCTGTTCCTGCGCATGGCCGATCGACTGAAGCAGGGAGCGCGCCTCATCGTCGTCGACCCGCGCCGGACGACCACCGCGGAGCGGGCCGATCTCTTCCTCCAGATCCGCGCAGGCACCGATCTCGCCCTGCTGAACGGCCTGCTCCACCTGCTCGTCGAGTCCGGGTCCATCGACCGCGAATTCATCGCCGCCCACACCGAGGGATGGGATGCCATGCCCGCATTCCTCGCCGAGTACCCGCCGGCGCGGGTCGCCGAACTCACGGGGCTCGCCGAGGAGGACGTCCGGACGGCCGCGCGCTGGATCGGGGAAGCAGGCGAGTGGATGACCCTGTGGACGATGGGTCTCAACCAGTCGACACACGGCACGTGGTCCACGAACGCGATCTGCAACCTGCACCTGGCGACCGGCGCGATCTGCCGGCCGGGAAGCGGCCCGTTCTCCCTCACCGGCCAGCCCAACGCGATGGGCGGCCGCGAGATGGGCTACATGGGACCGGGGCTCCCCGGACAGCGATCCGTGTTCAGCGCCGACGACCGAGCCTTCGCGGAGGAGGTGTGGGGCCTGGAGCCGGGCGCCATCCGCGCGGACTCGGGCACGGGGACCATCGACATGTTCCGGCGGGTGGCGGCGGGCGAGATCAAAGCCGTCTGGATCATCTGCAGCAACCCCGTCGCATCCGTCGCCAATCGCAGCACCGTGATCGAGGCGCTCGAGGCGGCCGAGCTCGTGATCGTCCAGGATGCGTACGCCGAGACCGCGACGACCGCCTACGCGGACATCGCACTGCCGGCCGCGATGTGGATCGAATCCGACGGGGTCATGGTCAGCAGCGACCGCACGCTCACTCTGGTGCACGAGGTGCTGGAGGCCCCGGGCGACGCCCAGCCGGACTGGCTCACGATCTGCCGGGTCGCGCACGCGATGGGCTACGCGGAGGGATTCGACTTCACGACCACTGCGGAGGTGTTCGAGGAGATCCGCCGGTTCTGGAACCCACAGACCGGGTGGGACCTCCGCGGCGTGACGTACGAGCGTCTGCGGCGGGGCCCGGTCCAGTGGCCGGCGCCACCGGACGATGCCGGCGACCGGCACCCCATCCGCTACCTGAACGACGGCGTGAGCCAGACGCTGCGCGTCGCCGAGGACGGATCGATCCCGGCGCTCGCCTTCCCGACGCCGTCACGGCGCGCGCAGTTCCTCGCACGTCCGCACATGGACGCTGCGGAGCTGCCCGATGACGACCACCCGTGGGTGCTGAACACCGGCCGGCTGCCGCACCAATGGCACACGATGACGAAGACCGGCAAGATCGCGGCGCTCACCAAGCTGAACCCCGGTCCGTTCGTCGAGCTGCATCCGATGGATGCGCAGGCCCTCGGCATCGCCGACGGCGACCAGGTCGAGGTCGCCTCGCGCCGGGGGCGATTCGTCGTCCCGGCGGTCCTGACCGATCGCGTTCTGCCCGGCAACCTCTTCGCACCCTTCCACTGGAACGACGAGCACGGCGAGCACCTCGCCGTCAACGCCGCCACGAGCGACGCCGTCGACGAGCACTCGGCGCAGCCCGAGCTCAAGTACGCGGCCGTGTCCGTTCGGCGCGTCGCTCCCGCCGCGGAGGCGACGGATCCGGCGCAACCGGGGGTGGCGTCGACGACACCGGTGCTCGCGGCCGCCGGGCTCGCCCCGCCGCCGCTCACCGAGGTCGAGAGGGCCTACCTCGCCGGGTTCCTGACGTCGGCGGATGCCGCCGAGGGTGCGCCTGTCATCCCCGGCCCTGCGCCGCTGTCGCCGCTCGCGCGCGCGTGGGCGGAGGGGCTGCTCGCCGGTGCACGGGCCGGCTCGCGCGACGCTGTCGAGGCGCTGGACGAGGTGATCCTCGCGTGGGGATCGCAGACCGGCTCGGCGGAGGAGTTCGCGGCCGGGGCAGCCGAGACCATGCGGGCCAACGGCATCCCGGTGAGCGTTCGCAGCATGGCGGATCTCCGCGCGCACGAGCTTGTCGAAGCACGTCGCCTCCTCGTCGTCACGTCGACCTTCGGCGACGGCGGGCCGCCGGACAACGCGGCGGCGCTGTGGAGCGAGCTCGCCGCCGAGAACGCACCCCAGCTGTCCGGCCTGAGCTATGCCGTGCTGGCGCTCGGCGACTCGAACTACGACGACTTCTGCGCGCACGGCCGCCGGCTGGACGAGCGTCTCGGCGCGCTCGGGGCATCGGCCCTCCTGGAGCGCGTGGAAGTCGAGCCGGACTCGACCGGCTCGCGCGACGCGTGGCTGGAACGGGTTCTCGGAGTGCTGGGCGCCGGCGTTACTCCCGTCGAAGCCGCACGATCGACCCAGCGGCTCTTCACTCGCGCGAACCCCGTTCGCGCCTCGCGGGTGCGCAACGACCTGCTGAGCGGCCCGGGGTCGGCGAAGGAGGTGCGGCGCATCGCCCTCGACATCGCCGACACCGGCGCGGCCTACGCGGCGGGCGACTCCCTCGGCGTCGTGTGCGCGAACGCCCCCTCCGTCGTCGCGGAATGGCTCGAGGCCACCGGCATCCCGGCAGGAACCATCGTCGAGGTCGACGACCGGGAGCGCTCGTTCGGCGATGCGCTGCGGACCCGGCTCGACATCACCCGCACCCCGCTCGACCTCGTGCGGTTCGTCGCGGACCGCAGCGGCGACAGCACGCTCGCGACCCTCCTGCGCCGGGAGAACAAGGGGCGGCTGGAGCAGTACCTGTGGGGGCGCCAGGCGATCGACCTCGTGCGCGAGTTCCCCGTGGACGCCTCGGCTGCGGAGTGGGTCGGTGTGCTCAAGCGCCTGCAGCCGCGGCAGTACTCGATCTCGTCGAGCCCGAAGTCCGGCGCCGACACCGTCGAGCTCACCGTGTCGGTCGTGCGATTCGACACGGATGCGGGCACCCGGCGCGGCGGCGTGTGCTCGACCTTCCTCTCCGACGGCGAGGAGGCGGGGATTCCCGTCTTCCTGCAGCGCTCCACGGATTTCCGGCCTCCGAGCGACCCCGGCGCGCCGATGATCATGATCGGCCCGGGCACGGGGGTCGCCCCCTTCCGCGGATTCCTCCACGACCGCCGCGCCGACGGCCACGGCGGGCGCAACTGGCTCTTCTTCGGCGAGCAGCACGAGTCCACCGACTTCTACTACCGGGACGAGCTCGACTCGATGCGCGCCGATGGGTTCCTGACGCGCCTCGACGTCGCGTTCTCACGGGATCAGCGCCAGAAGGTCTACGTGCAGGACCGCATGGTCGAGCACGGCTCGGAGTTGTGGCGCTGGCTCGAGGACGGCGCCCACGTCTACGTGTGCGGGGATGCGGCCCGAATGGCGCCCGACGTCGAGGCGGCGCTCGTCTCGATCGCGCAGCAGCATGGCGGCCTGTCGTCGGACGGGGCGGCGGAGTACATCCAGCGGATGGCATCCGACCGCCGCTACGTCCGCGACGTCTACTGATCTCCGCGAGCCTCTACCGCAAAGCCTCGTGCCTGTTGGTCACTCGTCCGCCCCCGACGCGACGGCAGGGCGCGGGCACACGAGAAAGAGGGATGCGCCGGTGCGACGCATCCCTCTTCCGCCGGAAGTCGGGTCAGATGCGCTGGTTCGCGAGCGACGCGCGCGGGATGACGTAGACGACCACGGTCAGCGCGAACAGCGCCGCGTACGCGATGACGAAGCCCGTGAAGGCCGCCGTGTAGCCGCCCGTCGCGGCCTGCGACGCGTTCAGGATCTGCGGGACGATGAAACCTCCGTAAGCGCCGATGGCGGCGACGATGCCGAGGGATGCCGCGGCCCGCCGCTGCACCGTCACGGCTTCGGGGGATCCGCCGACGATGCCCTTCGCGTGCGCACGGGCGGCGAAGATGCTCGGGATCATGCGGTAGGCCGCCCCGTTGCCGAGGCCGGTCGCGGCGAAGAGCACGAGGAAGCAGACGAGGTAGGCGCCGAAGGCGTGCAGCGGCATCATCAGCATGAGCGCCACCGTGGCCGCGGCCATCAGGGCGAACGCGCCGGCGGTCACACGAGCGCCGCCCCAGCGGTCGGCCAGTCGGCCGCCGAACGGCCGGGCGAGCGAGCCGACGAGCGCGCCGAGGAAGGCGAGCGAGACGATGGCGCCGCCGACGTGGATGGTCGACATCGCCGGGAACTGATCGGTCATGAGCTTCGGGAAGACGCTCGCGAAGCCGATGAACGACCCGAACGTGCCGATGTACAGGAGCGCCATGATCCACAGGTGCGGCTCGCGCAGGGCACCGGCGGATCCCCGGATGTCGGCCTTCGCCGACGACAGGTTGTCCATGCAGCGCCAGGCCCCGACCATCGCGACGAGGATCAGGGGCACCCACATCCATCCCGCCAGCGGGAGGCGGATCGTCGCGGCGGCGCCGATCGTCACGACGATCGGCACGGCGAACTGCGCGACGGAGGTGCCGAGGTTGCCGCCGGCCGCGTTGAGCCCGAGTGCCCAGCCCTTCTCGCGCTGCGGGAAGAAGTAGGTGATGTTCGCCATCGAGCTCGCGAAGTTGCCGCCGCCGACACCCGCGAGGGCCGCGACGAGCAGGAGCACCCCGAACGGCGTCTCGGGGTTCGACACGACGATCCCCAGCAGCACCGTCGGGATGAGGAGCAGGCCGGCCGACACGATCGTCCAGTTGCGGCCGCCGAAGATCGCGACCATGAACGTGTACGGGAACCGCAGCGTGGCGCCGACGAGGCTCGGCAGGGAGATCAGCCAGAACGCCTCGGAGGTGGTCAGGTGGAAGCCTGCCGCGGGCAGCATCACGACGACGATGCTCCACAGCTGCCAGACGATGAAGCCGAGGAACTCGGCGAAGATCGACCAGCGCAGGTTGCGGTGGGCGATCGCCCGGCCTCCGGACTGCCAGAAGTCGGTGTTCTCGGGGTCCCATCCGTCGATCCAGCGGCCGGGCCGTCGGGTGAGGGACAGGCCGGCAGCGGCCGGTGTCGAGCCGGGTGCGGTGCCGGGTGCGGTGGGTGTGGCGGTGGTGGTCATTGCGCCTCCTCGAGGGTCAGCGGGTGAGTTCAACTCACGCTACGAACCGCGCGTTTCCGCCGATCGGGCGCCGTCTTGCGTCGACGTCACGTCTTCGTCACCGGATGCGGCGGCATCCCGTGGGGGATTCGTCACACGCGCGAAACACGCTCACGCGGCCTCGACGACGTCGAGCCGGTAACCCCGTTTGATGACCGTGCGCACGAGTCCGGGCGCGTCGAGCGACTCGCGCAGGCGCGCGATGGCCATCTCGACGGCGTGCGTGCTGTCGCCCGAGCGGGGCAGGACGGCGTGCAGGCGGTGGCGGGTGACGACGGCGCCGGATGCGTCGAACAGGGCCGCCATGATGCCGGTGGCGCTGGGGGAGAGCGGGATGTGCCGGCCGTCGAGCACGACCCCGGCACTGCGCAGCTCGAGCGTCCCCGCGGTGGTCGGCAGAGAGGCGGCGGAGCCGCCGCTGTAGTGCGTCACCACCGCCCGCACGAGCGATCCGAGTCGGCCGCGCTCGGCGATGAGCGTCTCTGCGCCGGTCGACTGGAGCGGGCCGGCGGTGATGGGACCGACAGCGGCCAGGAGCAGTCTGCCGCGGAGCGACCGCGCCACGATGTCCTCGAGCGCATCCTCGCGCTCGGCGGCCGCGACCCACTCCGCTGCCCCGGGCGCGGAGGTGAAGAGCACCGCGTCGACCTCCCCGCGCGCTGCCGCCGCGACCGAGCGCGACACGGCCACCGCATCCGGCGGCGGCCCCCAGCGGTACACGGTGAGGCTGACGACGTCGGCGCCGGCGTCGGAGAAGAGCTCGTCCAGCCCGTCCGCGCCGGATCCGTGGTGCTGCACGGCGATGCGCCGTCCGGCCACGCCCGCTGCGATCAGGTATTCGCCGAGCTCGGCGGAGGTCTCCGACTCGGCGACCCAGTCGGCCGTGAATCCGGCCTGCTGGATCGCGCCCCGCGCCTTCGGCCCGCGCGCGACGATCTGCGCCCGCTCGAGCACCGTGTGGAGCTCATCCACGAGGCCGGCTTCGTCAGCCGCCTCCATCCAGCCGCGGAATCCGACCCCGGTCGTCGCGACGACGATGTCCGGCGGTCGCGCGATGAGCTCGCGCGTCGCCGCCAGCAGGGCGTCGTCGTCGATGTGCGGCACGATCGACAGTGCGGGCGCGTGGCGCACCACAGCCCCGTGCCGCTGCAGCGCGGCCGCCAGCTCGCTCGAGCGCCGATCGACCGCGATGACGATCGTGCATCCCTCCAGGGCGGAGGACAGCGCAGGCCGTGGATCGCTCATCGGGCCCCCAGATCCAGGGTGGCTTCGCTCGCGAGGTCGATCGCGTCCAGGAGCCCCGCGCGCGCGACCTCCCCGATCACGATCACCGCGGGGTTGCGCACCCCGGCGACGGCTGCGGCCGTCACGGCCTCGCCGATCGTCGTGCGGGTCGTCCGCTGCGATGGGGTGTGCCCGCCCTCGACGATCGCGACCGGGCGCTCCGGCCGCGCCCCTGCGCGCAGTGCCGCGGCGATCAGCCGCGGCAGCGCCGACACGCCCATGAGCACCACTGTCGTGACCGCCTCGTCGGCGAGGGCGGACAGGGTCGACGAGGTGAGTTCCGCCTGGCCGTTGACCACGTGGAAGCCGCACGAGAGCCCGCGGTGCGTGACGGGGATGCCGGCGGCCTCCGGCACCGCGACGGCGCTCGTCACGCCGGGGACGACCTGGACGGGCACGCCGGCGACTTGGCACGCCGCGACCTCCTCGCCGCCGCGGCCGAAGACGAAGGGGTCTCCGCCCTTCAGCCGTACGACCCGCATGCCCTCCCGCGCCCGCGCGACGAGGATCGCGTTGATCTCGTCCTGGGGGACGGGGTGGTGGCCCGGGTGCTTGCCGACGTCGATGATCTCCACGCCGGGACCGAGCAGTTCGTCGATATCGGTCGGACCGAGGCGGTCCATGACCACGACGTCGGCACGCGCCAGCAGGCGCCAGGCGCGCACGGTCATCAGATCGAGCGCGCCCGGGCCGCCGCCCACGATGTCCACACGTCCCGTGACCGTCATCCGGCGCCTCCCCACTTCACCAGCACCCGGTCGCCGTCGACGGCCACGGGCCAGACGACGAGGGATGCCGCATCCTTTCCCTGCGTGTCCACGCACATCCCCGTGCGGAGGTCGAAGATCTGCTTGTACATGGGCGACGCGACGGTCGGGGCATCCCCGCGGGTGCCGACGATCCCGCGGGACATGACGTTCGCGCCGCTGTAGGGGTCGAGATTCGACACGGCATGCACGCGGCCGCCGTGGACGAGGAAGAGGGCGATCTGCGTCCCCTCGACAAGGGCGGCCCGGCCGCGCTCGAGCTCCAGGTCGTCGAGGCTGCACACCTCGATCCAGGTCGTCACGCGCTCGGCCACATCGGTCATCGCCGCACCTCCAGGGTCGTGCCGGCAATGAGGACGCGTCCGCTGTCGCGCTCGTCGGCGGTGGCCGGCCGCGGCTGTCCGCGCTCCGCGGTGTACGCGAGGGACGGATCCGGGGTCGTCGGCTCGTTGACGAACGAGGCGAACCGACGGAGCTTGTCCGGGTCCTCGAGCGTCGCCTTCCACTCGTCCTCATAGCTGTCGAGGTGAGCGGCCATGGCCGCATCGAGGTCGGCGCAGATGCCCAGGCTGTCCTCGAGGACGACCGCGCGCAGGCCGTCGACGCCGCCCTCGAGCTCCTCCAGCCACGGGGCGGTGCGCTGGAGGCGGTCGGCCGTGAAGATGTAGTACATCAGGAACCGGTCGATCGTCGTCACGAGCTCGTCGTCGCTCAGGCCCTCGGCGAGGAGCACCGCGTGACGGGGCGTGAAGCCCCCGTTGCCGCCGACGTAGAGATTCCAGCCTGCCTCCGTCGCGATGACGCCGACGTCCTTGCCGCGCGCCTCGGCGCACTCGCGGGCGCACCCCGACACGCCGAGCTTGAGCTTGTGGGGGGAGCGCAGCCCGCGGTAGCGCAGCTCGAGCGCAACCGCCATGCCGACGGAGTCCTGGACGCCGTAGCGGCACCACGTCGACCCGACGCACGACTTCACCGTGCGCAGCGATTTGCCGTACGCGTGGCCGGACTCGAACCCGGCGTCGACGAGCCGCCGCCAGATGTCGGGCAGCTGCTCGAGCCGGGCGCCGAACATGTCGATGCGCTGACCGCCCGTGATCTTCGTGTACAGCCCGAAGTCGCGGGCGACCTCGCCGATGACGAGCAGCCCCTCGGGGGTGATCTCGCCCCCCGGAATGCGCGGCACGACGGAGTAGCTGCCGTCCTTCTGGAGGTTCGCCATCACGTGATCGTTGGTGTCCTGCAGTGTCGCGTTCTCGCCGTCGAGCACGTGCCCGTGGACGAGGGTCGAGAGGATGCTGGCCAGCACGGGCTTGCAGATGTCGCAGCCGCGCCCGCGGCCGAAGCGCTCGATGACGGCGCTGAACGTCGCGAGCCCCGAGACGCGGACCGCGTCGAAGAGCTGACGGCGGGACAGATCGAAGTGCTCGCACAGCGCGGTGCTCACGGTGGCGCCCGCCTTCACGAGCTCCACCCCAACGATCTTCTTGACCGTCACGAGGCACGACCCGCAGGCGGCGCCGGCCTTGGTGCACGCCTTCACTCCGGCGACATCGGTGCAGCCGTCCTCGTGCACGGCGGCCCTGATCGTTCCCGCGCTGACGCTGTTGCACGAGCACACGAGCGCGGCATCGGGCAGTTCGCCCGTCGGGGCCGCGCCGGCAGCCTCGGGCAGGAGGTAGGCGGCAGGGTCCGCGCCGAGTCCGGCGCCGAGCAGCGGTCTCAGCGATCCGTAGGCCGCCGCGTCGCCCACGAGGATGCCGCCGAGCAGCGTCTTCGCGTCATCGGAGAGCACGAGCTTCTTGTAGACCCCGGCGATCGGGTCGGCGTACACGACGTCGAGCGCGCCGGGCGTCTCGGCGAAGGCGTCGCCGAAGCTCGCCACGTCGACGCCCGACAGCTTGAGCTTCGTCGACAGGTCGTAGCCGGGGAATGATGCGTCGCCTCCGAGGAGCCGCGTCGCGGCCACCTCGGCCATCGCGTACCCGGGCGCGACGAGCCCGACGCACATCCCCGCGTAGTTCGCGACCTCGCCGATCGCCAGGATGCGCGGGTCCGACGTCTGGCAGCCGGCATCGATGAGGACGCCGCCGCGGGGGTGCACGTCCAGCTCCGCCCCCCGGGCGAGCTCGTCCCGCGGACGGACGCCGACCGTGAACACGACGACGTCGGTCGCGGCGTAGCCTCCGTCGCGGAACTCCAGCCCGGCGACCGATCCGCCGCTGTCCGGGTCGAGCCGGGTGGTGACGGCATCCGTCTTCACCGCGATCCCTCGCGCCTCGATGAGCCGGCGCAGCGCATCCGCCGCCGGCTGGTCGAGCTGTGCCGACATCAGGCGGCTCGACGACTGCACGACGGTGCAGTCCACTCCGAGCCCCTGCAGCGCCCCCGCCGCCTCCAGCCCCAGCAGTCCGCCGCCGATGACCGTTCCGACGAGGGGCCGGCCGAGCTCGGCCGACCGCCGCTGCACGAAGTCCTCCAGCGCCTCGACATCGGCGAGCGTGCGGTAGACGAAGCATCCCGGGAGGCCATAGCCCTCGACCGCGAGCCGCGCCGGCGATGACCCCGTGGCGAGAACGAGGGCGTCGTAGCCGACGCTCATACCGGCCTTCGTCGTCACGCGTCGAGCGCGCCGATCGATGCGCGCCACCGCGTCGCCGCGGAGGAAGCCCACGCGCTCGTCGTCGAAGAGGCTGCGGTCCAGGGTGAGGTCCTGCGCGCTCGCCCCGGCGAAGAACGAGGTGAGCCCGACGCGATCGTACGGGTCGCGGTCCTCCTCGCCGATCAGGGTCAACCGCCAGTCGTCGCCGGCTCGGCTGAGGAGGCTCTCGGCGAAGCGGTGCGCGACCATGCCGGCGCCCACCACGACGATGCGTGGTCCGGGGCCGGAGGGGCGTCGCATCCCGTCACCGTAGTCAAGCGATGTTGCCTGGTTGTCAGCGTCATGTTTCCGGCTCTTGACGTGCGCGTGCCGTGCCATGGTTCCTCCTCCGTGGGCGGTGCTCGTGCAGCGACCGTACGGCGACGGTGTTTCCGGCCCGGCGGAGCCTCGATTACCTCGAGGCAACGATTCGTTCACAGCACCGGCCGCACGGTTGTGAGGCGCCCTCCCCGCACGCGTGCGCAGATGGAAGACTGAACGGATCGTCGGCTATGGCGCCGACGGGAGGGGACGGCGGGATGCGACGCGCGAAGATCGTGGCGACCCTGGGGCCGGCGACGACAGATGAAGAGACCGTGGATGCCCTCGTGCGTGCGGGGATCGACATCGCGCGCATCAATTTCGGCCACGGCGACAACGACCGGCATCGAGAGCTGTACGACTCGGTGCGCCGGGCCTCCGCCGCCAGCGGCCGGCCGGTCGGCATCCTGGCGGACCTGCCCGGCTCCAAGATCCGCATCGGCACGTTCGCCGAGAACCCGCAGCACCTCGTCGAGGGTGCCGTGTTCACGATCACGACCGACGATGTACCAGGCACGAACGAGGTGGTCAGCACCGCATTCCCCGCACTCATCACGAGCGTCGCGCCGGGAGACGACATCGTGCTCAACGACGGCCGGGTGCGCCTGCGCGTGCTGGAGACCGACGACCGGAGTGCGCGGACCGCGGTGGTCCTCGGCGGAATCGTGCACGACCACACCGCGGTCAACCTCCCCGGCGTCGATCTGACGTCCCCGCCGCTCACCGAGAAGGACGTCGCCGATCTGCGGTGGGCGCTCCGACTGGGCGTCGACATGGTCGCGCTTTCGTTCGTGCGCGGCCCGAAGGATGCTCTGCGCGTGCAGGTCGTGATGGCGGAGGAGGGGCGCCAGATCCCCGTCATCGCCAAGATCGAGCGCCCCCAGGCCGTCGATCAGCTGCAGGAGATCATCGACGCCTTCGACGGGGTCATGATCGCGCGGGGCGATCTCGGCGTCGAGCTGCCGCTCGAGTCCGTCCCGATCGTGCAGAAGCACGCGATCGAGCTCGCCCGGCGCTGGGCCAAGCCCGTGATCGTCGCGACGCAGATGCTCGAGTCGATGCTCGCCAGCCCCGTCCCGACGCGGGCCGAGACGAGCGACGTCGCGAACGCCGTCATCGACGGGGCGGATGCCGTCATGCTCTCGGGCGAGACCAGCATCGGGCTGCATCCGGTGCGGGCGGTCGAGACGATGGCCCGCATCATCGAGTCCACCGAGCAGCGCGGGCTCGACCGCATCCCGCCGCTCGGCACCCGCCCGCACACGCAGGGAGGTGCTCTCACGCTCGCGGCGCTCGAGATCGCGGAATTCGTGGATGCCTCGTACCTGTGCGTGTTCACCCACGCCGGCGACTCCGCCCGGCGTCTCTCGCGGCTGCGTCACGCGACCCCGATCGTGGCCTTCTCCGACCTCGCATCGACGCAGTCGCAGCTCGCCCTGGTCTGGGGTGTCGAGCCGCTCCTCATGCCGCGTGCGCAGAGCACGGACGACCTCATCCGCGGTCTCGACGAGATGATGCTCGCCGCCGGCCATGTGCGGGAGGGCGATCGGGTGGTCGTCATCTCCGGAGCCCCGCCGGGAATCTCGGGGTCGACGAACAATGTCCGGGTCCACACGATCGGCGCACTGGGTGGCGCGTGAGGGGATGACGATGCACACGTGGCCGGGATCGCCGTACCCGCTCGGAGCGACGTTCGACGGGAGCGGCACGAACTTCGCGCTGTTCAGCGAAGGCGCCGAGCGCGTCGAGCTGTGCCTCTTCGGGGCGCGCGCGGCGGAGTCGCGCATAGAGCTCGACGAGGTCGACGCCTTCGTCTGGCACACGTATGTGCCGAACGTGCAGCCGGGCCAGCGGTACGGCTACCGGGTCCACGGCCCGTACGATCCCGCGAAGGGCGTGCGGTTCAACCCCGCCAAGCTGCTGCTCGACCCGTACGCCAAGGCCGTCGAGGGTGAGATCACGTGGGGGCAGCCGGTGTACGGGTACACCTTCGGCGACCCCGACTCGCGCAACGACGAGGACTCTGCGGCGCACATGATGAAGGGCGTCGTCGTCAACCCGTACTTCGACTGGGCCGGCGACCGCCGGCCCGCGACCCCGTACTCCGAGACGTTCATCTACGAGGCCCACGTGCGCGGCCTCACGATGCGGCATCCCGACATCCCGGCGGAGATGCGCGGCACCTTCAGCGGGATCGCTCACCCGGCGATCATCGAGCACCTGACGAAGATCGGGGTCACGGCCATCGAACTCATGCCGGTGCACCAGTTCGTCAACGACTCCGTGCTCCAGGACAAGGGTCTGTCGAACTACTGGGGCTACAACACGATCTCGTTCTTCGCACCGCACAACCGCTATGCCGCCACCGGCGATGCGGGGCAGCAGGTGCAGGAGTTCAAGGCGATGGTCCGTGCGCTGCACGCCGCCGGCATCGAGGTCATCCTCGACGTCGTCTACAACCACACCGCCGAGGGCAACCACCTGGGGCCGACGTTGTCGATGCGAGGCATCGACAACGCGGCGTACTACAAGCTGGAGGACGACCAGCGGTACTACACGGACTACACCGGCACTGGAAACAGCCTCAACGTGCGCAACCCGCACTCCCTGCAGCTCATCATGGACTCGCTGCGGTACTGGGTGCTCGACATGCACGTCGACGGCTTCCGGTTCGACCTCGCGTCGGCGCTGGCCCGCGAGTTCTACGACGTCGACCGCCTGGCCGCGTTCTTCGAGCTTGTGCAGCAGGATCCCGTGGTGTCGCAGGTGAAGCTCATCGCCGAGCCGTGGGACGTCGGCCCCGGCGGCTACCAGGTGGGCAACTTCCCGCCGCAGTGGACGGAATGGAACGGCAAGTATCGCGACACCGTGCGCGACTTCTGGCGCGGCGAGCCCCAGGCCCTGGGCGAGTTCGCGTCGCGCCTCACCGGGTCGAGCGATCTCTACGAGCACTCGGGACGCCTGCCCGTGGCGTCGGTCAACTTCGTCACCGCGCACGACGGATTCACCCTGCGCGACCTCGTGAGCTACGTCTCGAAGCACAACGAGGCCAATGGCGAGGACAATCACGACGGCGCCGACGACAACCGCTCGGAGAACTTCGGCGTCGAGGGCCCCACGGACGATCCGTCGGTGCTCGCGGCGCGCGCCCGGCAGCAGCGCAACGTCATCGCGACGCTGCTGCTCAGCCAGGGCGTGCCCATGCTGCTGCACGGCGACGAGCTCGGCCGCACCCAGCAGGGGAACAACAACGCCTATGCCCAGGACAACGAGATCACGTGGATCGACTGGGAGGCGGCCGATCGCCCGCTGCTCGAGTTCACCGCGGCGATGTCCCGCCTTCGGCGCGATCACCCCACATTCCGCCGCCGCCGATTCTTCGAGGGACGACCGGTGCGGCGCGCGGAGGGAGCGCCGGTGCAGGACATCGCGTGGCTCCGGCCCGACGGCACGCTCATGCAGCCGGAGGACTGGGACTCCGGGTTCGGACGGGCCATCGGCGTGTTCCTCAACGGCCTCGGCATCCAGGAGCGCGACCGTCGCGGTGAGCCGATCCGCGACCGCCACTTCATCATCCTGTTCAACGGCGGCGACGACGGCATCGACTTCCATGTGCCGGAGGTCGAATTCAGCCCCGATTGGGAGGTCGTGATCGACACCGCGGGTCAGCGGGCGGATTCGGCACTGGTCCGACCCGGCGACGATGTCCGACTCGCGGCGCGCTCGCTCATCCTGCTGTGCGAGCACCCGCGCATCGAGCACGAGCCGGACCATTCGGTCGCCGCCTCGCTGGCGGCCCTGGCCGCGATCACGACGCCCGTGCACGCCCCGAAGACCGAGGCGCGCGTCTGAGGCCGAAACCGGGTGTCAGTCGACGCCGAGCCAGGAGCGGTCGGTGAGGATGATGGGGCCGTCGTCGGTGATCGCGACGGTGTGCTCCGAGTGGGCTCCGCGGGAGCCGTCGACGCTGCGCAGCGTCCAGCCGTCGGGGTCGGTCACGAGCTCGTCGGTCGTCGCGAGCAGCCACGGCTCGAGGGCGAGCACCAGGCCCGCGCGCAGGGGGTAGCCGCGGCCGGGCTTGCCGTCGTTGGGCACGTGCGGGTCGCCGTGCATGACGCGACCGACGCCGTGTCCGCCGAAGTCCGTGTTGATCTCGTAACCGGCGCCGTGCGACACGGCGGCGATCGCCGCGGAGAGATCCCCGATGCGGTTGCCCACCGTTGCGGCCGCGATCGCCGCAGCCAGCGCCCGCTGCGTCGTGTCGATGAGCCGCAGGTCCTCGTCGCGGGGGGTGCCGACGATGAACGAGACCGCCGAGTCGGCGACCCATCCGTCCACCGACGCCGCGAAGTCGAGGGAGACGAGGTCGCCGTCGCGGAGGGCGTAGTCGTGGGGGAGGCCGTGCAGCACCGCGTCGTTGATGGAGGTGCAGATGACCTTGCCGAAGGGGCTCGCCCCGAATGACGGGTGGTAGTCGATGTAGCAGGACTCCGCGCCGGCACGGCGGATGAGATCATGCGCGCGGCGGTCGATCGCGAGCAGGTTCGTGCCCACCTTCGTCTCGTCGCGCAGGGTGGCGAGCGTCTCGGCCACGAAGCGGCCGGCGGGTCGCATCTGCTCGATCTCGGCGGGCGTGCGCAGCTCGATCATCGGTTTCCTTCCGTCGTCATTCCATTCTCCCGGATGCGATGCGGCCTCGCTGTGAGGATGCCTCGCGCCACGCGGCACGGGGTCCGCGGAGGACCGCTCCGGCGTAGCATCTAAGGCATGTGGCTGCGGCGTGCGTTCTTCGGGTGGCTCATCCCTGCCGCCTTCCTGCTGCCGTTGTGGCTTCTCGTCGGCTGGGGCGTCTTCAATGCGGGCGGGTGGGCCTTCCTCTGGGTGCTGTTCCTCGCGATCCCGTCGGTCTTCATCGGCGAGCTCGTCCTCACACTGCTGGTGCGCGCGCGGGGAACCGTGCGGGCGCAGCGGGCCGTGTCGTGGTGGGATGTGCTGGGCTTCACCGTCTGGCACTGCCTGACGATCGCACTCGGCTTCTACAACCCCGCGTGGTGGGCGCCGGTCTTCGTGCTCACGATCGCCGTCTTCGTGGGTCTGTTCTGGCTCGTGCTGTGGGAGCTGTGGCGCGAGGCCCGGCCCGCCGGCATCGTGCAGTACACGCGCGCCGGCGTCGGCTTCATCGCCGCCGAGCAGCCCGCCGAGGCTCCGGGGGACGTACGGGCGGAGCCCGAGATCATCGTCATCACCGAGGCCAAGAAGCCCACGGCTCCCTAGCGTTTTTGCCGCGCGCAGCATCCATGGCAGAATGGATGCTTGTGCCCTGAAAGGTTCTGCCTCAGGGGAATACAGCTGCCAGGCCTGTGCCGGTGGCGCCGGGCACACGAATCCTTTCCGAATACGAATCTCGCAGCCGACCTGTGGCGGTTGCAGGAAGTGATCGATCATGCAGATCCTCGACGCCGTCGATGCGGCTTCGCTCCGCTCCGACATCCCCGAGTTCGCCGCGGGCGACACCGTCAAGGTGCACGTCAACATCACCGAGGGCAACCGCTCCCGCATCCAGGTCTTCCAGGGAGTCGTCATCGGCCGCTCCGGCGACGGTGTGCGCGAGACCTTCACGGTTCGCAAGATCAGCTTCCAGGTGGGCGTGGAGCGCACCTTCCCGGTGCACAGCCCGGTGATCGACCACATCGAGCTGGTCACGCGTGGTGACGTGCGCCGCGCGAAGCTCTACTACCTGCGCAGCCTGCGCGGCAAGAAGGCCAAGATCAAGGAGAAGCGCGACCACTCCTGAGTCCGCCTCCACGAACGCCCCGGCATAGCCGGGGCGTTCGTCGTTCCTAGCTGCTTCACAGCCGGATGACGGCCGCCGCGGTGCGTCGCACGCCGATCGATGTGGGACGCTTGAGAGGCTGGCTGCGCGACGCCGCCGCATGCACGAAGGATGCCATGACGACCGAGAACTCGGCTGAGCCTGCCGCGACGCCCACACGGGCGAGCCGCTCATCCTCCGCGGCCGTGAGAAGGCGCGGATGGGTCACGCTGCTGCGGGACATCGTCGTCATCGTCGCCATCGCGATCCTCGTGTCGCTGGTCGTCAAGACGTTCCTCGTCCGCTCGTTCTACATCCCGTCTGCGTCGATGGAGAACACGCTCCAGATCCAGGACCGCATCCTCGTCGACGAGATCACGCCCCGCGTCGGCGGCTACCAGCGCGGCGACGTGGTCGTGTTCCGCGACCCGGGCGGCTGGCTGCCGCCCTCGACGGCGCCCGCGAGGCCGTTCATCGTCGAAGCGGGGGATTGGCTGCTCTCGCTCGTCGGGCTGTCCGCCCCCGACAGCGACGACCACCTCATCAAGCGCGTGATCGGAGTGGCCGGCGATCACGTCGTGTGCTGCAATGCACTCGGGCAGATCACCGTGAACGGGACGCCGCTCGACGAGTCCGCCTACGTCAAGCTGTCGCCGGGGGAGACGGCACCACGGCCGGTGCCGTTCGACGTCGTGGTGCCGAACGACTCCCTGTGGGTGTTGGGCGACAACCGCGACCGCTCGCAGGACTCCCGGTACCACATCGACCAGCCCGGCAAGGGGTTCGTGCCTCTGGACAACGTCGTCGGCCGTGCCTTCGTCGTCACGTGGCCCTTCGACAGATTCGGCCTCATCGACTTCCATCATGAAGTCTTCGCCTCCGTCCCGTCGCAGTCCGCGAGTCCGAAGCCCTCGCCGTAAGCTGGCGACGTGATGACCGTCGTAGAGCCGCGCCTCACCGTCGAGCGGCGACTCCTGCGCGAGCATGCGCTCGTGATCGCGTGCGACGAGGTCGGCCGGGGCTCGCTCGCCGGGCCGGTCGCCGTTGGTGCGACGGCAGTGGATGCGGCGCGCGCCCGCAAGCGCGTGCCGTCGGGCCTGCGAGACTCCAAGCTCGTGCCGGAACTGCGCAGACCCGGGGTCGCAGCGCTTGCGGCCGCGTGGGTGGGGGCGAGCGCCGTCGGCTGGGCCAGTGCGGCCGAGATCGACGAGGTCGGCATCATGCGGGCCCTCGGCAACGCCGCCCTGCGGGCCCTCGCGGACCTGCGCGCACAGGGCGTCGTCCCCGAGGACGCGATCGTGCTCCTCGACGGCAACCACGACTACATCACCCCGGCCGGCGCGAGCGGTCTGACCGTCCGCCCCATCATCAAGGCCGACCGCGACTGCGCGAGCGCGGCCGCGGCATCCGTCATCGCCAAGGTGGCACGCGACGACGTCATGCGCGACCTGCATGTCCAGGCGCCGGTGTACGGCTGGGATCGCAACAAGGGGTATGCCAGCGCCGATCACCGGGAGGCGATCCGCGTGTACGGGCTCAGCGAGCATCACCGCGCATCCTGGGCGATCGCGGATGCGCCCACCCTCTTCTGACCACGGTCGCCGCGGCAGCGCATCGCGGGCGTTCGGGTCGCCGTAGGATGGACAGACCATGGACGAGGATTTCGACGACTACGACCGTGAACTCGAGTTGGCGCTCTACAAGGAGTACCGGGACGTCGTCTCGCAGTTCCAGTATGTGATCGAGACCGAGCGCCGGTTCTACCTGGCGAACGAGGTCAACGTCGTCCGCCGCGACACCGAGCACGATTTCTACTTCGAGATCTCGATGAACGACGTGTGGGTGTGGGACATCTACCGCGCCGACCGGTTCGTGAAATCCGTGCGGGTTCTGACGTTCAAGGACGTCAACGTCGAGGAGCTGTCGCGCCGCGACTTCCACCTGCCCGAAGAGCTGTCGCTCGACAACTGACGTCTCCTCCCCGTCCCTGGGGTCGTCCCCGGTTTCTGACAGCCGGTTCGACGGGAGCCTCCGGGGACTCGCTGACCGGCGAGCATCGTCTCATGGCAGCGAAGGACGACCTCGGGCGCGCGGGCGAGGACCGCGCGGCCGCGCATCTCGAAGCGGCGGGCTACCGCATCCTCGATCGCAACTGGCGGACGCGCGGGGGTGAGATCGACATCGTCGCCGAACGTGACGAGGCCATCGCCGTCGTGGAGGTGAAGACCCGTCGCGGCGACCTCTTCGGCGACCCGCTCGAGGCGATCGATGCGCGCAAGCGCGCACGGCTGTGGCGTCTCGCCGTCGCATGGCGGCAGGCGCATCCCGATTCGACGGGTGAGCTGCGCCTCGACGCGATCGCGATCACGGGTCCCGATCCCGCGTCCGCCGCCCTCGTGCACCTCGAGGACCTGCGGTGAGCGTCGCACGCACCTGGTCGGTCGCTCTGACCGGCATCGACGGCGCGATCGTCGAGGTCGAGGCCGACCTCACCAAGCAGACGCCCGACTTCCGCCTGATCGGCCTTCCCGACAAGGCGCTCGGCGAGGCGGTGCAGCGCGTACGCAACGCGTGCGACAACAGCGAACTGGCGCTCCCGCGCCGCCGGCTGACCGTCAATCTCTCGCCGGCGAGTCTTCCCAAGCAGGGATCGGGCTTCGATCTCGCCATTGCGATCGCATCTCTGGCGACGGAGGGGATCATGGATGCCGCCTCGGTCGGCTCGACGGTGCACCTGGGCGAGCTCGGTCTCGACGGGCGCCTGCGCCCGGTGCCGGGCGTGCTCCCCGCAGTGCTGGCCGCCGCACGGGCGGGGTTCGACAAGGTCGTGGTGCCCGAGGCCAACCGGCGCGAGGCCGAGCTCGTGGACGGGATCCGCGTCATCGGCGCGGCCTCCCTTGCGGAGGCCGCCCGTTTCCACGGTGCGAGCGTCGAAGTGCCGGTCGTCGCCCCCATCGCGCCCGGCGGAGCACCGGTTCAGCCCCTCGATCCCGAGACGCTGGACCTCGCCGACGTGATCGGCCAGCCGGAGGCCGTCGAAGCGCTCCAGGTGGCGGCCGCGGGCGGCCACCACGTCATGATGAGCGGGCCGCCGGGCGCCGGCAAGACGATGCTGGCTCGGCGGCTGCCCGGCATCCTCCCGCCGCTCGAGGACGACGCCGCGCTGGCCGTCGCTTCCGTGCGATCGCTGTCCGGCGACACCGTGACCGACCTCTCGCGAACGCCGCCCTTCGAAGCTCCCCATCACACGGCGAGCGTCGCGGCTCTCGTCGGCGGCGGCTCGAAGATGATCCGGCCGGGCGCAATCGCGCGGGCCACCGAGGGCGTCCTGTTCCTCGATGAGGCGGGCGAGTTCACGAGCAGCGCGCTCGACGCACTCCGGCAGCCTCTCGAGAGCGGGTCGATCGTCATCCATCGCTCGGGGCTCACCGCCGAGTTCCCGGCGCGATTCCAGCTCGTGCTCGCCACGAATCCGTGCCCATGCGGCGATTACGGCGTCCGGGGCGGAAGCTGCACCTGCGCTCCCTACTCCATCCGCCGCTATCACAGCAGGCTCTCCGGGCCCCTGCTCGATCGCGTCGACATCGAGTTCGCGATGACCCGCGTGTCCGTCGCGCACACCCCCCGCGGGTCGTCGGGCGTGACGACGGCGACGGCTCGTGAGCGGGTGAGCGAAGCGCGGGCGCGGACCGCATCCCTGCTGCGCGAGACGCCGTGGCGGCTCAACGCTCAGGTGTCCGGAACATGGCTGCGACAGGGACCGTACGCCCCGCCGCCGGCGGTCCGCCGCCCCCTGGACAACGCCCTCGCGCGCGGTTCGCTGACGCTGCGCGGGTACGACCGTGTCCTGCGCCTGGCCTGGAGTGCCGCGGCGCTCGACGGCCGAGACCGACTCGCGATCGATGACATCGGCAGCGCCCTGTTCCTCAAGAAGGGAATCCGCACGTGACCCGTTTCACCTTCTCGCCCAGCCACGCTCGTGCGATGGTCGCGCCGCTCGTCGCCGACGGTTCCGGCGATCACGAGGACGTCTACGCGGCCGCCGTCTGGAGCGCGATCGCCGAGGCGGGCGACCGCGTCGCGGGATCGCTCGTCGCAGCCCTCGGCGCCGTCGAGGCCCTGCGCCAGGTGCTCGCCGGAGAGGACGCCCGCGAGGCGGCAGGAGTGGGGGAGAGGGAGTGGTCCGACGCGACGAAGCGCTGGCATCCGCGGCTCCTCCAGGGCGAGCTCGACGCACCGTTCGAGGCCGCCCGTCGGAATGCGGTCGGGCTCGTCGCGCCGGGTGATCCGTGGTGGCCTTCGGCTCTCGACGATCTGGGCGTCCACGCTCCGGCGTGCCTCTGGATCCGCGGTGAGCGCGACGCGCTGATGCGCCTGCATCCGGCCGTCGCCCTCGTCGGCGCCCGTGCCGCGACCGCGTACGGCGAGCATGTGGCGCGTGAACTCGCATCGGACCTCGCCGGCCGCGGGGTCGCCATCATCTCCGGCGCGGCCTACGGCATCGATGGCGCAGCCCACCGCGCCGCACTCGACGCGGGCGGACTGACGGTGGCGTTCCTCGCCGGCGGAGTCGAGCGACCGTACCCAGCGGGTCACCTCGAACTTCTGGAGCGCATCGCACTGTCCGGGGTCGTTGTCAGCGAGGTGCCTTGCGGCGGGGCTCCCACCAAGTGGCGCTTCCTCGCCCGCAACCGCCTGATCGCAGCGGTCTCCGACGCGACTGTGGTCGTCGAGGCGGGTTGGCGCAGCGGTGCTCTGAACACCGTGAACCACGCTTCCGACCTCGTCCGGCCCGTCGGAGCGGTGCCGGGTCCCGTCACAAGCCCTGCCTCCGCGGGGTGCCACCGCCTCCTGCGCGACACCGACAGGGACGTGAGGTGCATCACCGGCGCGAGCGACGTCCTCGAACTTCTGGAGGGCGACGGCCTGTTCCGGATGCCGGCAGCCGACGGCTCGGGCTCCTCGACCCCTCCCGCGGATCGACGTCCGCCGACGGACGACAGGACGCGCGTGGGCGACGCGCTGAGCCTGCGCGGCAGTCGCACGGTGGCTGAGATCGCACGACGCAGCGGCATGGCGATAGACGACGTCCGGGTCCATCTCGGCCTCATGCACCTCGACGGCGAGGCCGAGGCGGATGCCGCGGGGTGGCGCCGGCTCATCCCGAGTCGCTGACTGCGGCCGTTCGGCGCGCGCCGTCCGCGATCGCGGTGGCCGCCCGACCTCGACGGCGTGTCATCGGGACCCCCGAAAGACCGCGCGCCCCCCTGCGTCACCGCCGGGCGGGTCGCAAGATGGAGGCATGCAAGTCATGGCCGCGGTCGACCGCTACACGGCGCACCTCGCCGATGTGCGCCGCCTCTCGCCGGCGACGGTGCGGGCGTATCGGTCCGACCTCGCGGGCCTGGCGGCCTCGACCGGGGACGTCCCGCTCGAAGAGATCGACCTCGAGCATCTCCGCTCCTGGCTGTGGGAGCGCACGCAGCATGGTGACGCGCGCTCGTCCATCGCCCGCCGCGCTGCCGCCGCACGCGGTTTCTTCGGCTGGGCGCTCGAGCAGCAACTGGTGCCATCCGACCCCTCGCTGCGCCTGGTCGCACCGAAGCGCAGCAGGCCCCTGCCGAAGGTCGCGACGGCCGCGGGCGTCTCCGGTGCGCTCGACGCGCTCGCCCGCACGGCGCAGGGCGGGGATGCGGTCGCCCTGCGCGATCACGCGATCCTCGAGCTGCTGTACGCGACCGGTGTGCGCGTCTCGGAGCTCTGCGGCCTGGACATCGAGGACCTCGATCGCGGCCGCGCCACGGCGCGCGTGCTCGGCAAGGGGTCGAAGGAGCGGGTCGTGCCGTACGGGATGCCGGCGGCCCACGCCCTTGATGCGTACATCGTCCGGGGACGACCGACTCTGTTCGCGCGCGCCGAGGCTGCAGACACCCGCCGCGTGGATCGCGCAGCGCTGTTCCTCGGAGTCCGGGGCGGTCGCTTATCGCCGCGGACCGTCTACGACCTCGTCACCCGCGTCATCGGTCCGGTCGTCGGATCCGCCGGCGTGGGCCCCCACCTCATGCGTCACTCGGCGGCCACCCACCTCCTCGACGGGGGAGCCGACCTCAGGAGCGTGCAGGAGCTGCTCGGACACGCGAGCCTCGGCACCACGCAGGTCTACACGCACGTGTCGGGCGAGCGGCTCGCCGCCGCGTACAGGCTCGCGCATCCTCGCGCCTGATACCGACCCCGACCCCGCTAACCGCAGCAGGGCAGCAGGATCGCCCTCGGCGCGCCCCCGAGCAGCAGCAGCGGGTTGATGTACTCGCCGTTCCGCCGAACCCCGAAGTGGATCGTCCCGGGCGCCGCATGACCGCCGAGTGCGATCTCGCCGACCACCTCACCGCTGCTCACGGTGTCGCCGGGGTGGAGCTCCGACGCTATCGGCTCGAGTGTGGTGACGAGACCGCCGTCGTGCTCGATCGTGAGGATTCCTCGGCCCGCGATGGTGCCCGAGAACGCCACGACGCCGTCGGCCGGGCTCCGAACGTGCACGTCGTCGCGCCGCGGCTCGAGGTCGATGCCGCGGTGGCCCGGACCGTAGGCACGGGCCGGGGCGGCATAGGCCGCCGTGATGCGCGGCTCGCTCACCGGCCACAGCCACCGGTGCGCCGCGAGCCCGTCGGACGGCGCCGCGCCGTCACGCACAGCCGACGATGCCGCCGCGCCGCCGGGAACAGCGACCAGTCCGATGAGCACCAGAACGAGCACGAGGGCTCGGGTGAGCGAGGTCATCTGGCGATCCTCCTCGCCGGGGCCTCCGACGGAGCGATCGGCGCTCGATCGGTGGATGGCAAGCACGGGGACGGAGCGGGGGAGAGATCATGTGCCAAGGCCTCGACTGCTACACTTGTCATGCACCCCGCTCGTCGGGGTGACTCCGCGTGCCCAGAGTCCGAGCGGAACCCGCCTCGGATGGCATCCACTCCCCACGGTCCCCAGCATTGCTGCGGGTGGGAGTGCGCCGGGCACCAGGCGTGGCGATCGCCGATCGTCTCGAACAACCGCACAAGGCGCCGCGAGGCGCCGGAACAGGAGAACGGCCATGGCCGTCGTCACCATTCGCCAGCTGCTCGACAGCGGCGTCCACTTCGGACACCAGACCCGCCGGTGGAACCCGAAGGTCAAGCGCTTCATCCTCACGGAGCGCAGCGGCATCCACATCATCGACCTCCAGCAGTCGCTGGCCTACATCGACAAGGCCTACGAGTTCGTCAAGGAGACGGTCGCCCACGGTGGCACCATCCTCTTCGTCGGCACGAAGAAGCAGGCGCAGGAAGTGCTCGCCGAGCAGGCGACGCGCGTGGGCCAGCCCTACGTCAACCAGCGCTGGCTCGGTGGTCTGCTCACCAACTTCAGCACGGTCAGCAAGCGCCTCGCGCGCATGAAGGAGCTCGAGGAGCTCGACTTCGAGGACCCGGCTGCAAGCGGTCTCACCAAGAAGGAGCTCCTGCTCAAGCGTCGTGAGCTCGACAAGCTGCACAAGTCGCTCGGCGGAATCCGCAACCTCCAGAAGACGCCGTCGGCGCTGTGGGTCGTCGACGCCAAGCGCGAGCACCTCGCCATCGACGAGGCCAAGAAGCTCGGCATCCCCGTGATCGGCATCCTGGACACCAACGCCGACCCGGACGAGTTCCAGTACCCGATCCCCGGCAACGACGACGCGATCCGCTCCGTGTCGCTGCTGACCCGTATCATCGCCGACGCCGCCGCCGAGGGCCTCATCCAGCGCCACCAGCCGGCCGCCGACGAGACCCCGGCCGAGCCGCTGGCCGAGTGGGAGCGCGAGCTGCTCGAGCAGGGTGCCGCCGCCGCTGAGGCCGACGCCGTCGAGCTCGCCACCGAGGCCGTCGTGGCCGAGGAGGTCGCGGAGGAGCTGGCTGCCGAGGCCGTCGCCGCCGCCGAGGCGGGCGACGAGGAGGCTGCCGAGGAGCTGGCTGTCGAGGCCATCGTCGCCGAGGAGATCGCCGAGGAGCTGGCCGCCGAGGCCATCGCCGACGAGATCGTCGCCGAGGAGCTCGCCGCCGAGGCCGAGAGCACCGAGGCCTGATCGGACCCCTCAACCCGTCTTGCGCCCGGCGGAGTCGTCTGCGGACGGCTCCGCCGCGGCATCCATGAGAACTGACACGAACAAGGAGCCGCCACCCATGGCAAACTTCACCATCGCCGACATCAAGGCTCTCCGCGAGCAGCTCGGCACGGGCATGGTCGACACGAAGAAGGCCCTCGAAGAGGCCGACGGCGACATGGACAAGGCCGTCGAGATCCTCCGTCTCAAGGGCGCGAAGGGCAACGCGAAGCGTGCCGACCGCTCGACGAGCGAGGGGCTGGTCGCCGCCCGCGAGAGCGACGGCAAGGTCACGCTGATCGAGCTGAACACCGAGACCGACTTCGTCGCGAAGAACGAGAAGTTTATCGCCCTCGCCGACAAGGTCGCCGACGCCGCCGCCGCGGCCGCCGCCGACTCGGCCGAGGCCGCCCTCGCCGCGCCCGCCGGTGCGCAGACCGTCGCCGAGCTCATCTCGGACGAGGCCGCGATCCTCGGCGAGAAGGTCGAGCTGCGACGCGTGCGCACGCTGACCGGTGACAACTTCCAGGTCTACCTGCACCGCACGAGCAAGGACCTGCCGCCGCAGGTCGGCGTCGTGGTCGCCTACTCGGGCGACGACGCGGAGACCGCGCGCAGCATCGCCCAGCACGTCTCGTTCGCGAACCCGACCTACCTCTCCCGCGACGACGTGCCCGAGGCCGACGTCCAGAAGGAGCGCGAGATCGTCACCGAGATCTCGCGCAACGAGGGCAAGCCCGAGGCCGCGCTCCCGAAGATCGTCGAGGGCCGCGTGAACGCGTACTTCAAGCAGGTCGCCCTGCTCGACCAGGACTACGCGAAGGACAACAAGCTGTCCGTCGCCCAGGTCGCGAAGGACGCCGGCATCACCGTCACCGACTTCGCCCGCTTCAAGGTCGGCGCGTAGTCATCGCTCAAGGGCCCGCACCTGCTTGGTGCGGGCCCTTGGCATGTAGATTTTGACTCGCGACGAGAGGAACAACGTGATCAACGAGAACACCGGGCGCCGCCGCGTCCTTCTGAAGCTCTCCGGAGAAGCCTTCGGCGCCGGTCAGCTGGGCGTGAACCCCGATGTCGTCAGTCAGATCGCGCGAGAGATCGCCGCGGCCGTCGATCGCGTCGAGATCGCCGTCGTCGTCGGCGGCGGCAACTTCTTCCGCGGGGTGGAGCTCAGCGAGCGCGGCATGGACCGCGGTCGCGCGGACTACATGGGCATGCTCGGCACCGTGATGAACGCGCTCGCCCTCCAGGACTTCCTCGAGCAGGCGGGCGCTGCGACCCGGGTGCAGTCCGCCATCTCCATGACGCAGGTCGCGGAGCCGTACATCCCCCGTCGCGCCGAGCGCCACATGGAGAAGGGCCGCGTCGTCATCTTCGGCGCCGGCGCCGGCCTCCCGTACTTCTCGACCGATACCGTCGCGGCGCAGCGGGCCCTCGAGATCGGCGCAAGCGAGGTCCTCGTCGCGAAGAACGGCGTCGACGGCGTGTACACCGCGGATCCGAAGATGGATGCCTCCGCCACGAAGATCGACACCATCACCTACCTCGAGGCGCTCCAGCGCGGGCTCCGCGTCGTCGATTCGACCGCGTTCAGCCTCTGCATGGACAACAAGATGGACATGCGCGTGTTCGGCATGGAGCCTGCGGGCAACGTCACCCGGGCGCTGCTCGGCGAGAGTATCGGAACGCTCGTCACCGCCTGATCGGCGACCTGCCGAGGCATCCGTCGTCCCTGAGCGCGCGGAACGCGCCGACTAGACTGATGTGAACCTCTGGATCGAATGGAGCCCCCGTGATCGCCGACATCCTGTCCGAGACCGCAGCCCGCATGGACCGCGCGGTGGAGGCCGCGAAGGAGGACTTCGCGACCGTCCGCACAGGCCGTGCGAACCCGCAGATGTTCCAGAAGGTCATGGTCGACTACTACGGCACGCCGACTCCGCTGGCGCAGCTCGCCTCACTGAGCAACCCGGAGGCGCGCACGCTCGTCGTGAACCCGTACGACAAGTCGGCCCTCAAGGCGATCGAGCAGTCGATCCGCGACATGCCGAACCTCGGTGCGAACCCCACGAACGACGGTGCGCTCGTGCGCGTCACGCTTCCGGAGCTCACGGCCGACCGTCGCAAGGAATTCGTGAAGATCGTCCGCGGCAAGGGCGAGGACGCCAAGGTGCACGTGCGCGGCATCCGTCGCAAGGCCAAGGATGACCTCGACGCTCTGAAGGGTGAGGTGGGCGAGGACGAGCTGACGCGTGCCGAGAAGGAGCTCGACGCCGTGACGCGGTCGCACGTCGATGACATCGACGAGGCGCTCAAGCGCAAAGAAGCCGAACTCCTGGAGGTCTGAGGCGCGCCGATGACCGATGCTCCCGCTGACCGCCCACCCGGCGAGGAGGGTGCGCAAGCGCCGTTCCGTCGCAATCGGGACAGGCCAGAGCGCCCGGACACCGGATCGACGGCGCCTCCCGCCGTGCCACCGCTTCCCCCGCTGCCGCCGCCGCCTGCCGTTCCTTCGGCAGAGGGGCTGACCCCGCCGTCGACGGATGAACCTCGGGCCGCCGACGGCGACGAAGCCGACGAAACCGGCGACCTCGATGATGGCGCACCGCCGCCTCCTTCCGGGCCGCACGGCGTGCCCGTGAGCCGTACGCCGCGCAACGAGTTCGAGCAGCACATGGCGCAGGCTCGCGCCGACTTCGAGGTCGCGAACGAGCGGATCAAGGAGCGCACAGGACGCGATCTGATCCTCGCCATCCTGATCGGCCTCGGGATCGGCGCCGTTGTGCTCGCGTCCCTGCTGTTCATCTCATGGCTGTTCGCACTGATCGCGCTGGCCGCGTGTCTTCTCGGCACCTTCGAGTTCTCGCGCGCGCTGCAGGCATCGGGACGCCGCATCGACGTCGTCCCCCAGTTGATCGCGTGCGCGGGGGTGATCGTCGCGGGATTCCTCTACGTCGACTGGGTGCACTGGGTCGTCGTGTTCGTCGCGGTCGCATTCATCATCGTCTGGCGCTTGCTCGGCCAGATGGCCTCACGCGACGGCCGCACGTACGGAGATGTGCTCGACGACATCCTCGTCGGGGTCTTCGTCTTCCTGTACGTGGGCTTCCTGGGCAGCCTCGGCGTCGTCCTGCTGCGCGAGCCGAACGGCCAGTGGTGGGTGCTCGCGGGCATCATCGTGGTGGTGGTCGCGGACACCGCCGCCTATGCCGCCGGTCTGACGTTCGGCCGCCACCCGATGGCACCGCGCATCAGCCCCAAGAAGACGTGGGAGGGCTTCGCGGGAGCCGCCGTCGGCGTGCTCGTGGCGGGCCTCCTCCTCGCCTGGCTGATGCTTCATGTGCCTCTCTGGGCGGGACTCGTGTTCGGCGCTGCGATCCTTGCCACCGCGACGATCGGCGACCTCGGCGAGTCCATGATCAAACGCGACCTCGGCATCAAGGACATGAGCTCGTGGCTGCCAGGCCATGGGGGAGTCCTCGACCGCCTCGACTCGATTCTTCCCTCCGGTGTCGCCGTCCTGGCGCTCTTCTACCTCCTCTCTCCGTTGGTGCACGCATGACCTCTCACGACAACACGACAACCCCCGCGCTCTTCCCTCTCGAGAAGGGGCGTGCGAAGGGGTACGAGCGTCGCGCGGTCGACGCGTTCCTCATCCGCGCACGCGCGGCCTTCGAGACCGGTGAGCAGGGCGGGGTCGACGCCGCGACGATCCGTGCCGTCTCCTTCCCGATGGTCCGTCACGGGTATTCGGTCGTGGCCGTCGACACAGCGCTGGCGCGGATCGAGAACGCCTTCGCGTCCCGGCAGCGCGAGCAGGCGATCGCGGAGGGCGGCACGGCCGCGTGGCTCGACATGACGCGGCACGAGGCTCAGGTGATCCTCGATCGCCTGAGCCGGCCGAAGAAGGAGCGGTTCGATCGCGTCGGGTTCGGGCACTGGGGATATCGGATCGACGAGGTCGACGTGGTCGCGGACAAGATCGCGGGATACTTCTCCTCGGGAGCACCCATATCCGCCGACCAGGTGCGCTCGGTCGCGTTCCGCATGCAGCGCGGGGGATACCGCGAAGTGCAGGTGGACGCCGTCCTCGACGCCGTCGTCGAAGTGATGCTCGCCGTCGCCTGAGCGGAGACGGCTGGGCAGTCCGGCGACACGGCGCGGCCTCGGATGGCGCGACCCGTCCCGGCTCGCTAGACTCGCAACACTGTGACTTCCGGCAACGAGATGACTCCCGAAACATCCCGGCGGATGCTGCGTCATGCGGCCAAGACTGCTCCGGCGGTCGCCCCCGCCCCGAAGACGGCGCCCGCACGAGCCCGCAAGCCGACACGATGGTCGCGTCGTCGAGGCGTCATGACGGGTTTCGCGGCCATCGCCGCCCTCGGATTCGTCGCCGCCTACATCGGCCCTCTCGGTGCGGTGCTGACGCCGCACGCCGAGGCTGCAGTGACGCCGGTGACGCTCTACACCTCGACCCTCCACAACGCGCAGACGTTCGTCGCCGCCGACGCGGCCACGAGCACCGACACCCTTCAGCGTGACACCTATTCGGTGTACGTGCCGCCGAAGCCCAAGCCGAGTCGCACCCCGTCAACCTCGACCGCATCCACTTCGTGGAAGGTGCCGTTCGTGGTGCCGAGCCCCGGCAGCGCCCAGGCGATCGCCCGCGAGATGCTCCAGGCACGCGGCATGGGCGACGACCAGTTCGCCTGCCTCGTCGCGCTGTGGAACCGGGAGTCCGGCTGGCGCGTCAACGCCTACAACTCCAGCGGCGCGTACGGCATCCCGCAGGCGCTTCCGGGAAGCAAGATGGCGGCATACGGCGCCGACTGGCAGACCAACCCTGCGACGCAGATCGCGTGGGGACTCGGATACATCACGGGCCGCTACGGCACCCCCTGCGGAGCGTGGGGCCACTCGCAGAGCAGCGGCTGGTACTGAGTCGTGCCGCGGGCCAATCGGCGGCGGCCCGATCCGCCGGATGACGGCTCGCTCGACAAGATGATCGCGGGCTTCAAGCGCACAGAGATCAAGCGCGGAGCAGAGTGGTCGGTGCAGCCGGTCGGCGCGGCGCAGGCGGTCAAGTCGTACACGTGCCCGGGATGCGGTCGCCCCGTCGAGCCGGGCACCGCCCACCTCGTGGCGTGGCGGGCCGACGGCGTGCTCGGGGATGCGGCGGACCTCGCCGCGCGCCGGCACTGGCACTCGCACTGCTGGAAGGTGTTCTGAACATGGAGATCCGTGGTCCCGTCCTCCTGCCGGCTGTCCGGGAGGACATCGAGCTGCACACGTTCGACGGGCTGACACTCGTCGGCGAGCTCGCCCTGCCCGTCGACCGCGAGCCCGTGGCGACGCTGGTGACGCTGCATCCACTTCCCACCGCCGGCGGATTCATGGACTCGCACATCCTGCGCAAGGCGGCCGGACGTCTGCCGGCCCTGGCGGGGATCGCCGTGCTGCGTTTCAACACCCGCGGCACGTCGTCGCCGCGGGGAACGAGCGAGGGCGCCTTCGACGGCGGCGAGTCCGAGTCCTTCGACGTCGCCGCGGCCATGGACTACGTGATCGAGCACGGCCTGCCGCATCCGTGGATCCTCGGCTGGTCGTTCGGCACGGAGCTCGCCCTGAAGTACGGGCGCGATCACGGCGCTGAGGGCGTCATCCTGCTCTCACCTCCGCTGCACCGGACGACCTCGGCGGAGCTCGCGGCATGGGCGGACGATCCGCGCCCGGTCGTGGCGCTCATCCCCGAATTCGACGACTACCTGCAGCCGGATGCGGCGGCGGATCGCTTCGCCGTCGCCCCGAACATCCGCGTCGTGCCGGTGGCGGGTGGCAAGCACCTCTGGGTCGGTGAGAACCAGACTCGCCGCGTGCTCGACGAGGTGGTCGCCGCGATGAACCCGGATGCCCTGCCGCTGCCCACCGAGTGGGACGAGGCGTAGCTACCTCTCGTTCTGGCGCGGGATGACGACCTGCCGATAGATGATCAGGATGCTCGCGGCCACGGGGATCGCGACGAGGGCTCCGAGGAGACCGAGGAGAGAACCGCCGGCGAGGGCCGCCACCACGACGACCGCGCCGGGTACCGACACCGCGCGGTTCATGATGCGCGGCGAGAGCACGTACGCCTCGATCTGCATGTAGACGATGTAGTAGATCGCCGCGATCAGCGCCGTCGTGGGGGAGCCGAACCCGAGGCAGGTGAGGACGATGATGGTCGAGCCGGTGATCGTGCCGACCAGCGGGATCAGCGAGAAGAAGAACGCGATGACCGTGAGCACGGCGGGGAACGGCGCCTGGATGATGGTCAGGAAGATCGCGCTCAGGACGCCGTTGATCACGCCGAGGGTCACCTGGCCCATGACGTAGTACCCGACCGAATCGATGATCTGCTCGGCGAGGTCGACGAATCGCTCGCGCTTGGACGCCGGAACCAGCTGGTACACGGCGGTCTTCAGCGAAGGAGTGGATGCGGTGAAGTAGATCGTCAGGATGATGACGATGAAGGCGCCCACCATGCCGGCGATGACGGCGCCGCCGACGGCGATGATGCCGCTTCCGACCTGCTCGCCGATCTTCGCGAGGTCGAGCGAGTTGTACCAGTTCTCGATGTACGTGAAGAGCTGGTCGACGTTGAGGCTCGGGAATGTCGTGTGCAGCCACGTCCGGATCGCGTGCACCGGATCGAACCCGCCGTGCGCGACCAGGTCTTGGATCGTCGTGACGAGCTGGCTGATCTGGCCGGCGATGATCGGCACGATCATCAGGACGATGCCTGCGAACACGGCCAGGACGATCAGTATGGTGACGAGGACGGCGAGCCAGCGCCGCAGCTTGCGCCGCTCGAAGAAGGCGACGATCGGCTCGAGACCGAGCGACAGGAACAGGGCCGTTCCGACGTAGAGCAGGATCGTCGACAGGTTCTGCATGCTGCCGATGAGCAGGAGCCCCAGACCGACTCCGAGCGTCGCCAGAAACGCGGTGCGGAACGGACTCTGCAACTTCACAAGGCATCCTTCGGCGGCTGGTGCGTGTCCCGACAGGATACTGACAAGGTCCGCGAATCCCGGCAGTGGCATGCTCCCACGTGACATTCAGGTCGTCTTCGATAACCTGAAACGTCGGCTGACAGCCCTGCGCGCCCGAGCGCGGGCACTGAAGGATGTGGTTTCGTGCGTTTCGTTTGGGCCGTGGCGGCGTTCGTTCTGGCCGCCGTCATGATCGGTGCGGGGATCGCTGAGCGAACGGTCTTCCAGGGTCCGACCAGCACCAGCGCCTCGGTGCCCGCCGGTTCCACGGCGCCCTTCGTCCTCATCGACGGCGCCGTGCTGAACTCGCGCGAGGGCACGCAGACTCTGCGCGCACAGGGCAGCGGCACGCTGTTCGCGTCCTACGCCCGGACGTCCGACCTCAAGGCCTGGCTCGCAGACACCTCGTACGACGAGGTCTCGGTGAACAAGGCCGGCAAGCTGACGACCACGGCCGTCGCACCGAGCGTGACGAGCTCCGACGGCACCGGCGGCGGCTCCGGCGGCGGCGACGCGAGCGGCGGCGGAGACGGGGGCGGCGGAGACGGGGGCGGTGACGCGGCTGCGCCTACGAAGCCGTCGCACAGTCCGGTGGGCTCCGACCTGTGGCTCGATGAGTTCCAGCAGGACCGCGTCCTGATCGCGCCGATGAACCTGCCGGCCGGAACGAGCGTGCTCGTCGCCACCGACGGCCAGAAGCCCGCTCCGAGCGTGATCTCGATCTCCTGGCCCCTCCAGACCGCCACGCCGTGGGCCGGTCCGCTCATGGTCGGCGGCGCCATCCTCATGGCTGTCGGTGTGCTGCTGTACATCCTCGCCATCCGTCACATGCGCCGCTCGCGCGGACCTCGCCGCAAGGCGCTTCCGCCGCTGCCCGTGACCGAGCCCATCGATCTCTCCGAATTGCAGGCCGACAAGGGCGTCATCAGCTCCGGCAGGACGGGCGATCGCCGCGCTCTCTCCGGACGACGTGCCTTCGCGATCCTGCCCGTCGTCGCGCTCTCCGCTCTCGCCTTCACCGGATGCTCGTCCGACGCGTGGCCGCAGTTCGCCGGCTCCGCGACTCCGACGCCCAGCGCATCCGTCATCGTTCCCGAGGGTCAGCAGCTTCCGGCGGTCACCGAGGGGCAGGCGGGACGCATCCTGACCCGCATCTCGAAGACCGTCGCACAGGCCGACGACAAGAAGGACGACACGATCGCCGCCACGCGCCTCGACGGTGCGATGCTCGCGGAGCGCGTGACGAACTACACGCTGCGCTCAAAGATCGCCGACTACAAGGCGCTGCCGGCGATCCCGTCGCAGCCGCTCAAGGTGATCCTGCCCCAGTCGTACAACGGGTGGCCGCGGACGGTCCTCGCGGTGGTGAGCGATCCGACCGACAAGAAGGTCGCGCCGACGATGATGACCATGACGCAGCAGGACCCGTGGTCGGAGTACAAGCTCACGTACGCTGCCGCGATGGAGCCGGCCGCGCAGCTGCCGAAGGTCGCGCCGGTCTATGTCGGTGCTCCGCAGGTGCAGCCCGACTCGCCGTTCCTCATCATGGAGCCGGGTGAGCTCGCCGCAGCCTACGCAGACCTGCTCACCAACGGCGCCAAGAGCACCTACGCGTCGACGTTCGACAGCGAGACCGACAAGCTGCGCGCGGCGGTGGATGCGAACCGCAAGCAGCGCCTCGACGACTTCAACAAGACCGGCGCCCAGACGGGCCAGATGTCGTTCACGGTCGCCGCGGGCGACCAAGACCCCGTGGCGCTCGCCACGCTGGCGAGCGGCGCCATCGTCGCGGTCAACGTGGACGAGAGCGAGAACGTCAAGCCGACGCAGGACGGTGCCCAGATCAAGGCGAGCGGGGCGACGAAGGCGCTGGCGGGGGACAGCTCGTCCACGGGTTACTCCACCACGTACAGCGACCAGCTGTTCTTCTACGTGCCGGCGCAGGGATCCACCGACAAGATCCGCCTGCTCGGCTACACGAGCAACATCCACGATGCACAGGTGATCAAATGACCGATGCCGCTTCCGGTGCCGCGATGCGCGGCGCCGTCGACCTCTCCGCGCTCCGCAACCGTCCGCAGCCGCCTGCTGCGCCCGCGGGCGGGCCGGCCGACAACGCCGGAGCCGGCGCCGTCGCGGTGCCGTCGCTCGTCGTCGACGTCACCGACGAGACGTTCGGGCAGATCCTCGAGCTGTCCCGCACGGTGCCCGTCGTGGTCGACCTGTGGGCCGAGTGGTGCGGGCCGTGCAAGCAGCTGAGCCCCATCCTCGAGCGGGTCGTCGTGGAGCTCGGCGGTCGACTCCTGCTCGCGAAGGTCGACGTCGACGCCAACCCGCAGCTCTCGCAGGCGTTCCGCGCCCAGTCGATCCCGATGGTGGTCGCCCTGGTCGGCGGCCAGCCTGTGCCGCTGTTCACCGGCGCCGTCCCCGAGCAGCAGGTGCGGGAGGTCTTCGCCCAGCTGCTGCAGGTCGCCGCACAGAACGGCGTGACCGGGACCGTCGCCGTGGATGGCGAAGAGCAGGGTGCCGTGGAGGCGACGGATGCCGAGCCGCCGTTGCCGCCCCTGCACGCCGAGGCGTTCGACGCCATCGAGGCGGGCGACTACGGTCGCGCCGTCGCCGCATACGAGAAGGCGTTGGCCGAGAATCCGCGCGACACTGACGCGCGCACCGGCCTCAGCCAGGTGCGACTGCTCCAGCGCGTCCAAGATGCCGACCTGCAGCAGGCGCGCGATGCCGCGGCTGCGAACCCGACGGATGTCGACGCGCAGCTGCTCGCCGCCGACCTGGACCTGTCCGGCGGGCACGTCGACGACGCATTCGGGCGTCTGCTCGACCTGTTCGCCGACGTCGACCCGGCCGAGCGCGGACCGGTCCGCCAGCGCCTGCTCGAGCTGTTCACGCTCGTCGGTGACAGCGACCCCCGCGTGATCCGCGCGCGGGGCCGCCTCGCCAACCTCCTGTTCTGACGGTCGCTCGGAGGCCGGGTCAGCCGTTCGCGCTGTGCGCGAGCCACACGACGCCGAGCGGGGGGATGCGCAGCACTGCCCGGCCCGACGCATCCGTCGTCACCTGACCCGCGTTGCCGACCCCCGAGCCGCCGTAGGCGTCGGCGTCGGAGTTGAGCACCTCGTGCCACGTGCCCGGCTGGGGGAGATCGAGGGCGTGGTCCTCCAGCGGCGTGCCGCCGAAGTTGCACACGACGACGACGGTGTTGCCATGGTTGTCGCGGCGGGCGAGGACCTGGACGTTCGGGTCCCAATGCGGCGCGCCGAGACGTGAGAATGCGGCGCCGTCGGCATCACGCGCCCACAAGGCGGAGTGCGCCCGGTACACGCGGTTCAGCTCGGCGACGTACGCCTGCAGCTGCGCGTGCGACGGCTGGTCCAGCATCCACCAGTCGAGGCTACGGCCCTCGGACCACTCCGAGAGCTGGCCGAACTCCTGGCCCATGAACAGCAGCTGCTTGCCGGGGTGCCCCCACATGTAGGCGAGGTAGGCGCGCATGTTCGCGAGCTTCTGCCAGTGGTCGCCGGGCATCTTGGCCAGCAGGCTCCCCTTGCCGTGGACGACCTCGTCGTGCGAGATCGGCAGGATGAAGTTCTCGCTGAAGGCGTACACGTACGAGAACGACAGCTCGCCCTCGTGGTGCGAGCGGTGAACGGGATCGCGCTCGATGTAGGCGAGCGAGTCGTTCATCCAGCCCATGTTCCACTTGAACCCGAAGCCGAGTCCGCCCGAGCTCGTCGGAGCCGTGACGCCGGTGAAGCTCGTCGACTCCTCGGCGACCATGATGATCCCCGGATACCGCTTGTAGGCGGTGGCGTTGACCTCCTGCAGGAAGCCGATCGCCTCGAGGTTCTCCCGTCCGCCGAAGATGTTCGGCTCCCACTCGCCGTCGTTGCGGGAGTAGTCGAGGTAGAGCATCGAGGCCACCGCATCCACCCGCAGTCCGTCGACGTGGAACTCCTCGATCCAGTACAGCGCGTTCGCGACCAGGAAGTTGCGCACCTCGCTGCGGCCGTAATCGAAGATCAGGGTGCCCCAGTCCTTGTGCTCGCCGCGCCGAGGATCGGCGTGCTCGTACAGTGCCTCGCCGTCGAAGCGGGCCAGGGCGAAGGAGTCCTTCGGGAAGTGGCCGGGGACCCAGTCCATGATCACGCCGATACCGGCCTGGTGCAGCCGGTCGATGAGGTAGCGCAGGTCGTCCGGCGTGCCGAAGCGGCTGGTCGGCGCGTAGTAGCCGCTGACCTGGTAGCCCCACGATCCACCGAACGGGTGCTCGGCCAGCGGCAGGAACTCCACATGCGTGAAGCCCTGGGCCGTGACGTAGTCGACGAGCGGATCGGCCGCGTCGCGGTACGAGAGCCCCGGCCGCCACGAGCCGAAATGGAGCTCGTAGACGGACATGGGCTGCGAGATCGGGGTCGACCGGGAGCGCTGCTCGAGCCACGCCGCATCCCCCCATTCGTGCGCGGAGGGCGCGGCGACGACGGATGCGGTCGCCGGCGGCACCTCGGCGAACCGCGCCATCGGGTCGGCCTTCGTGATCCACCCGCCCCACCGGGTGAGGATCTCGTACTTGTACACGGCGCCGGCGTCGAGGTCGGGGACGAACAGCTCCCACACACCCGACGAGCCCAGGGACCGCATGGCGTGGCCCTGCCCGTCCCATCGGTTGAAGTCGCCCACCACGCGCACAGCCTGTGCGTTGGGCGCCCACACCGTGAACGCGACGCCCGTCGACCCCGAACTCTCACGCACATGCGCGCCCAGCGCGTCCCACAGCTGCTCGTGACGGCCCTCGCGGATGAGGTGCAGGTCGAGCTCCCCGAGCGTCGGCAGGTGCCTGTACGGGTCGTCGGCCTCATAGTCGATGCCGTCGGGATAGGTCGTTGCGAGCCGATAGGGTCCGGGGGAGCCCTCGTGCACGCCCTCCCACACGCCGCTTCGGGTGTGCGTCAGCGACGTGCTCGTGCCGTCGGCGAACACCGCGGTCACCGTCTTCGCGAGCGGGCGGCGCGCGCGGACGACCCAGCGATCCGCGCCCGCGGGATGCAGGCCGAGCACATCGTGGGGGGCGTGGTAGGCGCCGGCGGCGACGGTATCGAGCAGTCCGGGATCGATCTTCCCGGGGGTGTTCTCGTCGGTGTTCTCCTCGGTGGTGGTCATCGCCGCTCCTTCACGTGCAGGATGTGGACCGGCTCGGCGAACGCGTCGAGACGGACGAAGTTGTGGTCGGCCCACGTCCAGGTGGCTCCGGTGACGAGGTCCTCGACCTCGTACGATGTGCCGGGCTCGACGCCCCACACGCGCGTATCGAGGTGGACGGTCGTCTCGCGGACGGAGTGCGGGTCGACGTTGGCGACGACGACGATCGTGTCGTCGACGCCATCGGGGGACAGCGCCGCCGGCAGGTGCTTGCTGTAGACGAGGACCGCGTCGTCGTCGCTCCAGTGCACGCTGAGGTTGCGCAGCTGACGCAGCGCGGGGTGCGCGCGCCGGATCTCGTTCAGGCGTCGCAGGAACGGGGCGAGCGAGTCGCCGCGGGCCTCGGCATCCGCCCAGTCCCGTAGCTTGTACTCGTACTTCTCGTTGTCGATGTTCTCTTCGGAGCCCGGGCGCGCCACGTTCTCGTAGAGCTCGAAGCCGGCGTACACGCCGTACGTGGGCGCGGCGGTCGCGGCGATCGCGGCGCGGACGCGATACGCCGGACGGCCTCCGAACTGCAGGTACTCGGTGAGGATGTCCGGGGTGTTGACGAAGAGGTTCGGCCGCAGGAAGTCGTCCGTCTCGTGAGCGAGGCTCGTGAGGAACTCCTCGAGCTCAGCCTTCGTGTTGCGCCAGGTGAAGTAGGTGTAGCTCTGCTGGAAGCCGGCCATCGCCAACGCCCGCATCGGCGCCGGTCGGGTGAACGCCTCAGCGAGGAACACCGTGTCTGGGTGGTCCCTGCTCACCTCGCGGATGAGCCATTCCCAGAATTGCAGGGGCTTGGTGTGCGGGTTGTCCACCCGGAAGATGCGCACCCCCTGCGCGATCCAATGGCGGACGATGCGCAGGGCCTCCGCCCGGATGCCCGCCGGATCGTTGTCGAAGTTGATCGGGTAGATGTCCTGATACTTCTTCGGCGGATTCTCCGCGTAGGCGATCGAGCCGTCGGGGAGTGTGGTGAACCACTCGGGGTGCTCGTCCACCCAGGGGTGGTCGGGGGATGCCTGCAGCGCGAAGTCGAGCGCGACCTCGAGCTTCTGCGCGCGCGCGGCTTTCACGAACCGGCGGAAGTCGGCGAGCGTGCCCAGGTCGGGATGGATGGCGTCGTGACCACCTGCCGCCCCGCCGATGGCCCAGGGAGAGCCGGGGTCGTCGGGCTGCGGGTCGAGCGTGTTGTTGCGGCCCTTTCGGTTGGTCTCGCCGATCGGGTGGATGGGCGGGAGGTACAGCACGTCGAAGCCCATGCCGGCGACTCCGGGCAGCCGCGCGGTCGCGGTCGCGAACGAGCCGCTCTGGATCGTCCCGTCCTCGCGGCGTGTGGCCCCCTCGGACCGGGGGAAGAACTCGTACCAGGCGCCGACGCCTGCCCGCTCGCGTTCGACGAGGACGGTGAGGTCAGGGCCGATCGTCATGAGGGCCGTCAGCGGCCGTGCGGCGAAGCGCTCGGCATGCGCCGGATCGCGCACGATCGCGAGAGCCGCCTCGTCGTCGACGCTCTTGCGGCGCAGGGCGGTGGCGGCCGACTTCAGCGCCTTCCGCTCAGCGGCGGGGCGGTCGGTCTCCTGCGCGGCCCGGGTGAACAGCAGCGCACCCATCTCGCGCATGAGCGGTGCATCCACGCCCGCTGCGATCTTGAGGTCGGCTGCATGCTCCCAGGTCGCGAACTCGTCGGCGAAAACCTCGAAGCGGAACGTCCACACGCCCTCCTCGAGCAGCGCGATGTCGGTCTGCCAGCGGTCGAAGCCCGGATCGACCGGACTCAGGCGATGCAGCGACTCCTGACCGCTCGGGCTCGTGAGCCGCACGTGCACCCCGATGAGGTCGTGCCCCTCGCGGAACGCGGTCACCTCGAAGGGCACGACCTCGCCGGAGTAGGCGGACGGGCGGAACCGGCGGTCGGGAGCCGCAGGAAGCGGTGACAGGAGCGGGATCCGGGAGGACAGCGTGTCGCGAGCGGCCTCCCACTCGGACGCCGCTCGGACGGGGATCGCCGAGGCGCTGCGCCACGGCTTTGCGGGGGTGGGGCTCACGCAACGAACATAGCGCGGCACCGCCGCGGCCCGAACCCCGTTTCGTCAGTCATCCTCGACGGTGTCGGATGCGGGCTCGGCTGCCGTCGCGTCCGCGATCGCGGCATCCTCGTCCAGGATCACCGCATCCGGATCCAGATCGACGCGGAACAGGCGCATCGATGTCGGCGGCATCTCGACGACCTCCCCCGCTCGGAGGGACTCGCCATCCGGCGTCGGGCTCTCGTCGGCGCTCGACCACAGCGGGACGAACAGGGCACCGGGCAGATCGGGGAGAGTGACGTCGATCGGCGTCTCACGGCCGTGCACGACGAGCAGGATGCGGTTGGCCTCCTCGAACTCAGGGGTCGACGCCGCGACGTATTGCAGCGTCCGGTGCGCGGGGCTGTTCCACTTGTCGATCGACATGGTCTCGCCATGCTCGTCGTACCACTCCATGACGGATGCCGACGGAGTGTGCTCGCCGAGCCGCGCGAACCGGATGGGCCGCAGGGCGGGGTTCTCCGATCGCACACGCGTGAGGCGGCGCACGTGCGCGAGGAGGTCCTCCTGCCAGGGCGCGTGCTCCCACGAGAGCCAGGTGAGCCCGGAGTCGTGGCAGTAGGCGTTGTTGTTGCCGCGCTGCGAGCGCCCGAATTCGTCGCCGGCGGCCAGCATCGGGACACCGGCCGACAGCAGCAGCGTGCCGAGCAGGTTGCGCATCGCCTTGCGGCGCGTGGCGAGGATGACGCTGTCGTCGGTCGGCCCCTCGACGCCGTGATTGAAGGAGCGATTCGTGTCGGCGCCGTCGCGGTTCTGCTCGCCGTTGCCCATGTTGTGCTTGACGTCGTACGACACGAGGTCGCGCAGTGTGAAGCCGTCGTGCGCCGTCACGAAGTTGATGCTCGCGAGCGGACCGCGCTCCGCGCTGAACGTGTTCGCCGAGCCGGCGAGGCGATGCGCGAATCCGCCGATGCCGTCCGGTGCGATGCCGGCCCGGCGGGCGTAGTCGATGTCGCTCAGCCAGAAGTTCCGGACGCGGTCGCGGTAGCGGTCGTTCCACTCGAGCCACCCGTCGCCGAAGCGACCGGTCTGCCAGCCGCCCATGCCGACATCCCACGGCTCGGCGACCATCTTGACATCGGCCAGTTCGGGGTCGTCGATGATCGCCCGCAGAAGCGGATGCTCGGGCGTGAAGTGATTGTGCTCGTCGCGGCCGAGCGTGGTCGCGAGGTCGAATCGGAAGCCGTCGATCTGCACCTCGCGCGCCCAGTACCGCAGAGAGTCGAGGACGAGGCGGGCCGCGGCATCCGTCGACGTGTCCAGAGAGTTGCCGCATCCCGTGACGTCGACGTACACGCCCTCGTCGGTCTGTCGGTAGTAGGAGCGGTTGTCGATGCCGCGCAGGCTGGAGCGCGGGCCGCCGATGCCCTCCTCGGCCGTGTGGTTGTAGACCACGTCGAGGATGACCTCGAGCCCCGCCTCGTGCAGGAGCTTGACCATGCCCTTGAACTCGCGCAGGATCGCATCGGGCCCCGCTCGCCGGGCCGCCTCGCTCGCGTACGGGGCGTGCGGGGCGAAGAAGCCGAGCGTGTTGTAGCCCCAGTAGTTCGCGAGCCCGTGGCGAACGAGGCGCTCCTCCGATGCGAACGCCTGCACGGGAAGGAGCTCGACGCTCGTCACGCCGAGCGCCGTCAGATGCTCGATCATCGCCGGGTGCGCCAGTCCGGCGTACGTGCCGTGAAGGGCCGGTGGGATGCCGGGATGCCTCTTGGTCAGTCCGCGCACGTGGCCTTCGTAGATCACGGTGCGATCCAGCGGCACCCGCGGCTTCCCGACTCCGCCCCAGTCGAAGCCCGCGTCCACGACCACCGAGCGGTAGCCGTCGCGGTGGCTCAGGATGCTCCGCGCATACGGGTCGAGCAGGAGTGTGCGGGGGTTGAACGTGTTGCCGTGCCCGGACGGCCCCGAGACGCGGAGCGCGTACGGCGTGCCGGGGCGGAGGAGTGGGGTGGATGCCGACCACACGCCGTCGCCGACGTTCTCCAGAGCGACCGAGTCGATGATCCAGTCGAGGTCGACGTCGTCGAGGACGACGAGCTCGACGGCGTCCGCATGCGCCGACCAGACCCGGATGGTTCCGCCGCCGTCATGGAGGGTGACGCCCAGGTCGTCCAGGTCGCTGCGCAGCAGGTCGGGTGTCTCGGCGGCGATGGCCATGGGAGTACCCTAACTGCCGCGCCGCCAATGGCGTGGCGTGCGAGAGTGGACGGGTGAGCGTCTACCTCGACCACGCGGCGACGAGCCCCCTGCGCCCCGAGGCCCGGGACGCGTGGCTCGCCGCCTCGGAGGTGGTCGGGAACGCGTCGTCGATCCACGGCGGAGGACAGGCTGCACGGCGGGTTCTCGAGGAGGCCCGCGAGCATCTCGCCGGTGTGCTCGGGTGCGACCCGATCGAGGTCGTGTTCACCTCCGGCGGGACAGAATCCGTCAACCTCGCTCTCAAAGGACTGTGGTGGGGGCGCGCAGCCGGCACGGACGCGGTCGTGCTGCCCGACGGCGAGCACCACGCGACACTCGACACGGTGGAGTGGCTCGCGACGCACCAGGGCGCTCGCATCGAGGCCGTTCGCATCGACAGCATCGGCCGCATCCCCGTCGACGCGTTCGCCGCGGCCCTCCCCGGAGCCGCGGTCGCCACCGCGCTCGTCGCGAACAACGAGATCGGCACCGTGAACGACGCGGCGGGTCTCGCGGCGGCGGCCCTGGATGCGGGTGTGCCGCTGCATCTCGACGCGATCGCAGCCCTCGGGCATGTGCCCGTGTCGTTCTCCGCCTGGCGCGGCACGAGCGCCCTCAGCGTCTCGGCCCACAAGATCGGCGGGCCCGTCGGCGTCGGAGCGCTCGTGGTCGGGCGGGCGGCGCATCCCGTCGCCCTCCTGCATGGCGGCGGACAGCAGCGCGGCCTGCGATCGGGCACCCAGGATGTGCCGGGGGCGGCGGCCTTCGCCGCCGCGGCCGTCGCGGCGGAACGGGAGCGGCTCGCGGAGGGGGAGCGACTGACGGCTCTGCGGGAGCGCCTCATCGCGGGGGCGAGGACTTCCATCCCGGGGGTCGAACTGCTCGGCGATCCCGTCGATCGGCTGCCGGGGAACGTGCATCTGCTGTTCCCGGGCGCCTCCGGCGAGACGCTGCTCTTCCTCCTCGACCAGGCCGGTATCTCGGTGTCCACGGGTTCCGCCTGCCAAGCCGGGGTCGCCGAGCCCTCGCACGTCGTCCTCGCCATGGGACGCTCGGACGCACAGGCGCGGTCGGTCCTGCGGCTGACCCTGGGACGCACGAGCACGGTGGCCGACGTGGACGCGGTCGTGGCCGCGCTGCCCGAGGCATACGCGCGAGCCGTGGCATCCGCATCCCGCTGACGCCGCCCGATCTGCACGGAACCGCCCGACGTGTCCTGAGCGGTGGCTAGCCTGACCGTGTGGAAGAGACTGCGGCAGCCCCGTTCCCGACCGATCCGATCCAGCGCCCCGTTCTGAGCGATGCCCAATGGGTGCGCCTGACCGCGTTCGGCACTGCGGAGGACGTGGCCGCGGGCGACTACGTCTTCCGGTCGTCCGACCGGGATTACGACCTCGTGCTGGTGGAATCGGGTGAGGTCGAGGTGGTGCGCGACACGCTGTTCTGGCTCGAGGAGGAGATCATCGCCCGCATGGGGCCGCGCTCCTTCGTGGGTGAGCTGGGCGTCCTCAACGGGCAGGGCGCGTTCCTGTCCGCGCGCGCCAGTCAGGCGGGCCGGATCCTGCGCGTGTCCCGCACCGATCTGCGCAAGCTCATGGCCGAGGACGACGAGCTGTGCGACCTCATCCTGCACGCGCTCTGGGCGCGCCGCGAATCGCTGCGGCGCGGTCCGGCCGCGCTCACCCTCAAGCTCGTCGGGCCGACGGGGTCGAGCGAGCTGCTCGCTCTGCGCCGCTTCGCCGAGCGGCTCGACCTCGTGCACACAGCCATCGAGGTGAGGCCCGCCGAGCTCGAGGCGTACACCGGGGGCCACGGCATGTCGGCGGATGACCTGCCCGTCGCATTCATCCAGGGCGAGCCGCTGCTGCACGCGACGCCCGGCCTCGTCGCCGACCGGCTGGGACTCAGCTATCAGGGCCAGGCCGACGAGGTCGTGGATCTCGTGGTCATCGGCGGCGGCCCGGCGGGGCTGGCCGCCGCCATCTACGGCGCGTCCGAGGGGCTCGAGACCGTGCTGCTGGATGCCGTGGCGCCGGGCGGCCAAGCCGCGTCGACCTCCCGCATCGAGAACTTCCTCGGGTTTCCGTTCGGCGTGTCGGGCGGCAGCCTCATCGACCAGGCATGCCTGCAGGCGCTGAAGTTCGGTGTCCGCGTGTACGCGCCGTGCGAGGCTGTGCGGCTCGAGCCCGTCGACGACGGCCTCGACGTCACCCTCGCCGACGGCCGGATCGTCCGCGCGCGCTCCGCGATGGTGACCTCGGGCGCGGCCTATCGGCGCCTGAATCTCGATCGCTGGGGAGACTTCGAGCGGGCCGGCATCCACTACGCGGCCACCCAGCTCGAGCTGCGCCAGGTGATGGACAAGCCCGTCGTGGTGGTCGGCGGAGCGAACTCGGCCGGGCAGGCGGCGCTGTACCTCGCCGGAAACGGCTGCCCCGTCCACATGGTCGTGCGCGGCGACGACCTGGGCGTCCGCATGTCGTCGTACCTCGTCGACCGGCTCGTGGAGGACCCGCGCATCGACATCCACACCGCCTCGAACGTCGTCGGGCTGGACGGCGAGCACACGTTGGAGCGCGTCACGATCGATAGCGTCGGCGAGGTGGATGCCGCCGGTCTCTTCTGCTTCATCGGCGCCGACCCGGCGACCGGCTGGCTGGCGTCGCTCGATCGGGACGCCGACGGATTCCTGCGCACGGGGACCGATGTCGCCATCCAGACTCTCGAGCACTGGCAGGCGCTCGGGCGCGAGCCGCTTCCCTTCGAGACATCCCTGCCGCGCGTGTTCGCCGCAGGCGACGTCCGCCGCGGTTCGATGAAGCGCGTCGCGGCCGCCGTCGGGGAGGGGTCGAGCGCGGTGGCCTCGGTCCACCGCGCTCTCGCGTTCTGATCAGCCCGCAGAGGTCGCCAGTGGATGCCGGCGAGGCAGGACGATGACTGCGCGAGCGTGGGACGGCCTCCCGCGACCGGGTTGTCGGAGGAATGAGGCATGGTGGAAGCCATGACCGCGACGACCACCCGCGCCGAGGCCCAGGACGTGCTGCGCGCCCTTGTCGGCCGCGACGACGCCGACTTCCACGACGGCCAGTTCGAGGCGATCGAGGCCCTGGTCGACGGCCGTCGGCGGGCACTCGTCGTCCAGCGCACCGGCTGGGGCAAGTCGGCGGTCTACTTCGTCGCCACGATGCTGCTGCGCAGGCGGGGTTCCGGGCCGACCGTGCTCGTCTCGCCGCTCCTCGCCCTCATGCGCGATCAGATCGCCGCCGCCACGCGGGCGGGAGTGCGGGCGGTGAAGATCGATTCGACGAACGCGCACGAGTGGGACGAGGTCCTCGCCCGGCTCGCCCGCGACGAGGTCGACGTCCTGCTCGTCTCGCCCGAGCGGCTCAACAACCCTGCGTTCCGCGACGAGCAGCTGCCGCAGCTCGTCGCGCGCATCGGCCTCCTCGTCGTCGACGAGGCGCACTGCATCAGCGACTGGGGCCACGACTTCCGTCCCGACTACCGACGGCTGCGCGAGCTGATCGCCCGCATGCCCGCGGGGCCGACGCGGCCCGACGCCCCGGATGCCGGTGGAGAGGCCGTGCGGAGCGTCCCCGTGCTCGCGACCACCGCCACGGCGAACAGCCGAGTGGTGGCGGATATCGCGGAGCAGCTCGACGCCGGATCGGGAGAGGGGGATGCGGGCGTCCTCACGATCCGAGGACCGCTGGGGCGCGCATCCCTCCGCCTCGGCGTGCTGCGCGTCCCCGGCGCCGCGCAGCGGCTCGCGTGGCTGATCTCCCACCTCGGCGATCTGCCCGGTTCGGGCATCATCTACACCCTCACCGTCGCGGCCGCGAACGACACGGCGCGTCTGCTGCGCGAGCGGGGCCACGACGTGCGCGCCTATACGGGTCAAACCGAGCCGGACGAGCGCGAGGAGTCGGAGGCCGCGCTCAAGGAGAACCGGGTGAAGGCACTCGTCGCCACGAGCGCGCTCGGCATGGGCTTCGACAAGCCCGACCTCGGGTTCGTCATCCATCTCGGCGCGCCGTCCTCTCCGGTGTCCTACTACCAGCAGGTCGGCCGCGCCGGCCGCGCGACGGCGTCTGCCGACGTGCTGCTCCTGCCCGGCCCCGAGGACCGGGACATCTGGCGCTACTTCGCCACTGCCTCGATGCCCGATCGCGGGAGGGCTGAGCGCGTGCTCCGCGCCCTCGCCGACGCCGGCGCACCGCTGTCCACTCCTGCGCTGGAGGCGATCGTCGACATCCGGCGGACTCCGCTCGAGCTGCTCCTGAAGGTGCTCGACGTGGACGGCGCGGTCGCGCGCGTGAAGGGCGGCTGGGTCACCACGGGGGAGTCGTGGACGTATGACGAGGATCGCTACCGGCGCATCGCGGCCGAACGGATCGCTGAGCAGCAGCACATGATCGAGTACGAGGAGACCGGGCAGTGCCGGATGGAGTTCCTCCAGCGCTGCCTCGACGACGAGTCGGCCGCCCCGTGCGGCCGCTGCGACAACTGCGCCGGCACCTGGTTCCCGGCCGAGATCGCGGCGGGTGCGGCGGATGAGGCCGCAGCCGCCCTCGATCGTGTCGGCGTGCCGATCGAGCCGCGCCGCCAGTGGCCGACAGGAGCGGATCGCCTCGGCGTTCCCGTTCGCGGGCGCATCGCCGCGGACGAGCAGGCGGCGGAAGGGCGCGCTCTCGCCCGGCTGACCGACCTCGGCTGGGGCGGGGCGTTGCGCGAGGTCTTCGCGGCGGGTGCGGCGGACGGCCCCGTTCCTCCGGGGATGCTCTCCGCGTGCGTCCGCGTGCTCGCCGAGTGGGGATGGCACGAACGGCCGGTGGCGGTCGTCGCCGTGCCGTCGCGCTCCCGGCCTCAGCTCGTCGGGTCGCTCGCCCGCGGCATCGCCGAGATCGGGCGCCTGCCGTTCCTCGGGGTCCTCGACCTCGTCGACGGCGGCCCCACGGGAGAGCCCGGGGGCAATAGCGCGTTCCGGGTGTCCGGCGTGTGGGGCCGGTTCTCCGCAGCCGGCCTCGATGTGCCGCCCGGCCCGGTGCTCCTCGTCGACGACCGGGTCGACAGCGGATGGACGCTCACCGTTGCAGCACGAGAACTGCGCCTGGCCGGTGCGAGCGCTGTCCTGCCGTTCGCTCTCGCGCTGCGAGGCTGACTCCTGAACCACGGGAATGCGCGGTCCCCGGCATCCGTTCATTGCATTCGTGAGCATGCATCTCGTGGAGGTCGTGGTGATCGGCGCAGGTCAGGCCGGTCTGTCGGCGGCGTACCACCTGCGACGACGCGGCTACACGACGGAGACGGAAGCCGGCGAGCGCACCTTCGCCGTGCTCGATGCGGATGTCGCGCCGGGCGGTGCCTGGCAGCACCGCTGGGAGTCGCTGACGATGGCGACGGTGAACGGCATCTACGAGCTGCCCGGGATGCCGGTGCCCCCGGCAGACCCTGCGGCTTCGAGCCGTGACATCCTGCCGCCCTACTTCGCCGCATACGAGGAGCAGTTCGCGCTCGACGTGCAGCGTCCGGTGCGGGTACTCGCGGTCACGCGCGCCGACGACGATCCCGAGGGGCGACTGATCGTCCGCACCGACAGTGGCACCTGGGCGGCCCGACACGTGATCAACGCCACCGGGACGTGGACCCGGCCGTTCGTGCCGTTCGTTCCGGGTGCGCGCAGCTTCCGCGGACGACAGCTGCACGTCGCCGACTTTCGCTCCCGAGACGAGTTCGCCGGCCAGCGGGTGGTGATCGTGGGCGCGGGTGTGTCGGCGATCCAGCTGCTCGAGGAGATCTCTCACGTGGCGGAGACGGTCTGGGTCACGCGCCGCGAGCCCGTGTGGATCGACGACGACTTCGACGTGCCCGCGCGCGTGGCAGCGATCGCCGGGGTCGAGGAGCGCGTGCGCCAGGGGCTGCCGCCCAGCAGCGTCATCTCGGTGACGGGACTCCACTGGACGCCGTGGGCCCGGAAAGCGCAGGAGCGCGGCATCCTGAACCGCCATCCGATGTTCACCGCGATCGAGGCCACGGGCGTGCGCATGCCCGACGGCACTCTCATCGAGGCGGACGTCATCCTGTGGGCCACCGGGTTCCGCGCGGCGATCGACCACCTCGCGCCTCTGCACCTGCGCACGCCGTCCGGCGGCATCCGCGTCTCGAACGGTCGGTCGATCGACGAGCCGAGGCTCTTCCTGATCGGGTACGGGCCGTCGCAGTCCACGGTCGGCGCGAACCGCGCAGGCCGGGAGGCGGTCCGCGCGATCCTCGCAGACGACGTCCGTGTCGCCGCGTGATCGGCATCCCCGACCGAGCAGCGTCGTGCCACTAGGCTTCTCCGCATGGCATCAAGCGGATCGCGCACGTCATCGCAGCAGCGGCAGCAACAGTCGACGGGCGGCGTCCTCAGCGAGGACAGCGACCGTCACGGACTCTGGGGCTTCCTGATCGGAGTCATCGTCGCGGCGTTCATCGCCGTGCCGCTCGCTTCGGCGGTCGCGTTCGCGACCCACCCGACCACGCAGGCGCTCTTCGGTGTGCACCTGAAGAACGCGAGCCCCGGTGGCTACGCCGCGTTCTGGTGGACCGTCGCCCTGTTCCTCGCGGCTCTCCCGTTCCTCGTCGGCTTCGGCGTCGCAAAGCTCTCCACCCGCACCCTCGGCATCATCGCGGGCATCGTCGTCGTGTTCATCATCGCCTTCGTCGTCCTGGGCCAGCTCTTCCTCCTCTGAGCGGTCCGGCGCCGTTCAGGACGCCGAGTCGACCGACACCTCTACGCCCGAGATCCCACGGCGGATGCGTCCGTCCTCCGCGACCAGGAGCACGGTGCCCGCCGGGGGGAGCGGCGCGTCGAAACCTGCGACGACGGATGCGGTCGCCCACACGTCCGCGATCTCGAGAGTGGATGCCACGACCGTGGCACTGGCCACTCCGGTGGCGGCGCCCCCTGTGCGCGGGTCGAGGATGTGTGTGCCGCGTTCGGCGATTCCCGAGGTCGCGATCGCCCCGGTGCGCAGCGGCACGGTGGCGATGACCGCGCCCCGGCGACGCGGATCGGCGATGCCGATGTTCCACGTCCTGTCGAGGTCGGGGTGGGTGAACACGAGGACGTCTCCACCCGCATCGACGCCGATGGCACCGACGGACGCGCCGTCCACCAGGGGGGCGAGGTGGCGTGCCGCGGCTCGGTCGATCGCCCATCCCTTGACCAGTCCCGTGGGATCGAAGCATCCGCGCCAGTACGCGCTGAACAGGCCGCCGGTCTCGCCCTCGTACGTGGCGCACCGCGCGGCGACCTCCTGCACGAGCGGGTCCGCGTCGCCGAGCGCGAGCCGGCCGTCGGCGATGCGCGAGACCTCCGACTCGGGCCGGTACGGTGAGAAGATGCGATCGACCTCGTGGAGCTCCGCGAAGAACGCGCCGACGGCATCGGGCTGGGGCGTTCCGACGGTCTGGACACTCACGACCGTTCCCCACACGTGCTCCACCGCGGCGTGCGGCGCATCCTGCGGCGTCATCATCGTGCCTGGTCGATCGCGCTCTGCAGCGAGGCCGTGTAGCCCTCGCTGGTGTAGGTCGCACCGGACACCATGTCGATCTGAGCGCTCTGCGCCTGAAGCGTCTCATTCTGCAGCTGCGGGATCGCGTACTGGTTGATCTGCTGATCGCGGCCGTTGTTCATGGGGTAGTCGATCGCGTCGGCAGCCGTGATGCGGCCGCCGGAGACCGTGATCCGCACCTGCACCGGCCCCCAGCGGGTGTCGGTCGAGGGCCCCGTGTACGTGCCGTCCTTGAGGGTCGCCGATGACGAGCCCCCCGACGAGCCCCCCGATGAGCCGCCGGACGAGCCGTTCGACGTGCCGCCGGAGACGGCCCCCGACGTCGTGCCGCCACCGGCGGCGGTGGGAGGAACCACCTGGAGCGAGGTGCGGTAGCTGAACAGCAGCACGAGACCTGCGAAGGTCCCGAGCACGGCGTAGACGATGCGCTTCATGTCAGACCTCGAACGATTCGGTGTGGATGCGGGTACGGGGAAGGCCGGCGGCGCGCAGATCGGCGGTGACGGCATCCATCCAGGCGGGCGGCCCGCACACGTACGCGTCGTACTCCTGGATGTCGGGCGCGAGATAGGCGATGAGCTGCGGACCGGTCCACGCGTCGTGCGTGCGGGGGAGCCATGACCGTCCGCGCGCACCGTCGAGAGCGGCGTGGCGCAGGCCACGGCGTTGAACGAGAGCGGCGATCTCCGGTGCGCGCATCGCGGTCGCGGGGGTGTTGTCACGCGTCACCAGCACGGCATCACCGGGTGCGAACGACTCCGCCTCGAGGATCGCCACGAGCGGTGCGACACCCGCACCCGCGCCGATCATCAGGAGCTTCGTGCGCTCGCGCGCATCCCCGGTCGTCGTCCCGTACGGGCCCTCGATGTGCACACGCGTGCCGGGCCGCAGTGCGGCGAGGCGCGCGGAGCCGTCGCCTGCGAGGCGGGCCGAGAGCACGAGGTCGCGTCCCGGGGCGCTCGCGAGCGAGAACGGGTGACCGCGGGTCCAGCCCGGGCCGTCGAGGAACCGCCAGATGAAGAACTGGCCGGCGCGGGCGCGGGGTGCACCGCTGCGCCCGGCGACCCGCACCGCGACCCCCCGGTCGCCGTCGCGCTCGACGCCGACCACCCGCAGACCGTGACGGAGAGACCGCACGGTGGGCACGCCGAGGCGGAACACGAGGACGGATGCGGCGGCCAGCGCCCACAGCGTCCACCAATACGCCGTCGCGACCGGCGAGGAGAGGAAATCCGCTCCGGTCCAGAGCTCGTGGGGGAGCGCGAGCCCGACGCCCACGTATGCATAGAGGTGCAGCAGGTGCCAGGACTCGTAGCGCAGCCGCGCGCGAGCGCGGCGGATGCTCGTGACCACGACCAGGATCAGCAGCGCCGTGCCGGCAGTCGCGAGGAGCATCGCCGGATAGTCCACGATGAAGTCCCACGTCTGCACGAAGATGTTGACGCCGCTCGCCGCGGAGTACCCCGCGACGACGAGCACGATGTGGGCGAGCATCAGCCAGAACGACCAGAAGCCCACCAGGCGGTGCATGCGCGTCATCGCATCGCGGCCGAAGCCGCGCTCGAACAGCGGGACCCGCGCCATCAGCAGCACCTGGTACAGCAGGAGGTTCGCGGCGACGAGGCCCGTCAGGCGTCCGAGCGTGGTCAGGGAGCCGGCATCCATCGCCAGCAGATCGCGGATGCCGCCCCCCGAGATCCACAGCGCGACCACGAAGAGACTCGTCAGCCAGATGACGGCGACGGCGCCGAGGTGCCACGCCTCGCGGGTGCGCAGGCGTCGTGAAGACCTGGCGGCGGTCGTCGTCATGCGTTCGACTGTGCACCACGCCAGTGAGGGATTCCTATGACATGGCTTGCCGCTTCCTGTGGCGGCCGGCTACTTCGGCGTGATGTGCGAGGCGGTGAGCACCTGGCCGCCGGCGTCGAAGTAGACGAGCTCCACGGTGACGTCGGTGAACGGCGGCATCGGCACGCCGACAGGAGGCGGCGAGTCGACATTCCAGGAGAGAGGCAGGACGCCGAACGCCTTCCCCGAGAACGCGGCGGCGTAGAAGTGGATCGGACCGGCCACATCGAGCTGCGACGCGTCGATGCCTGCGCCGTGGTGCCCACCCGCACCATGGAGGCGCATGTTCTTCAGCAGCGCGGCATCGCCGAGGATCTTCAGCGCGCGGACCGTCGAGCCGTCGGGGCGGCGGAGCAGCACCGTCTCGACATAGCGACCGTTGGTCTGGGAGAGGGAGGTGGCCGTGAGCGTCGCCGATTCGGTGGCGACCACGGGCGCGCCCGAGTCGACCGCGACGCTCGTGTCGGCGAGCTGCGGCACGATCAGGGCCGACGCCGACGGGGGAACGCCCGGGGGCAGCGTCGGCGACGGGCTCGGCGTTGCGCCCGGCTGAGGAGTGAGAGGAGCGGATCCCCCGGGCGCGCCGACCGAGGGCCGCGGGAGGGGGACGGGGGAGCCCGTCGGGGACCCGGACGGGGAGGCGCTCGGAGACGGCGAGGACGCCGGGGGACACAGGATGCCGAACAGCCCGCTGCACAGCGAAGACTCGGCATGCGCCGCCTGGGCGGGCAGGCCCGTGGCGATACCCACGCCGCCGATTCCCACTGCAGCCGCCAGCGCGAAGCTCCGGACGCCGCGGCGCGTCTTGCGGCCGGCGTCAGCCGGCCGCAACACGAAAGGGCGCGGCTCCGGGGCGGGGGACTCGTCGTGGGCGACGGCGGTTGACGTGGACCCCATGAGGTCGTCCAGACCGAAGGGGTCGGCATCCATCGCGTCCCCCACCGTCGGCTCGGCGCTCTCCGCGGAGTCGGTGGAGGTGGCGGGGGGTGGCATCCACGAGAGCGCCACGACGGCGCCTGCGATGCCGAGGATCGTGCCGACGAGGAAGCCCCCGAGGTTCACCCCGACGACGGCGTAGACGGCGACGGCCAGGGCGAGGACGCCATAGAAGATGCGGTGCCCGGGATCGACGACGATGAGCACGCCGAGGACGACCAGCGCGACCGGGATGACGAGGGCTTGGAAGCCCTCGATGCCGACCTGGACGTGGATCTTCCCGAGGTCGAGCTGCGTCGACAGGAAGACGGCGAGGCCGGCGATGACGATGAGCGAGCCGCCGATGAGCGGACGCGATCGGTAGAAGCCGGCGAAGCGGCTGGGGGCGCTGGGAGACACGTTTCCTCGTTCGTTCGAGCGTGCGACCGGAGAGCGGCTGGGGATCCGCCCTCCGGCGCGCGGGCGATGGCTAGAAGCACTCCTGACCGTTGGTCAGCTGCAGGTGCATGCCGGTCAGTGTGAAGGTGCCGGCGGTGGTGCTCCACGCCGTCTGCCTCACGTTGTCGATGTCCAGCGAGGAGGCGTCCTGCGCGAAATCGCCCGCCGTGCCCTTGGCGCCCGTGATGACGGAGGATGCGTCGACTCCGATGCGGATGTTGTGGAACGTGGCGTTGCCCTGCAGGTCCGTCATGCCGATCTGCAGATCGGAGGCGGTCGCGGGGTTGCCGCCGCCGCCGGCGTTGATGAGCAGGCCGAGCTTTCCGAGCGGGGTATCCGTCACGACGGACTGGCAGAGGTTCGCGAGCGATGCGGTGCCGATGTTGGCGATCGCGACCGGGTGCACGGCCCCGCCCTTCTCCTGGGCGACGCCGCTGTACTGCGAGAAGCTGTCGCCGTGAAGGTGTGATGCGCTGATCTTGAACGGCGATCCGGACACCGCGAACGACACGGGGACGGCGCCATAGGCGACCGCGGTCATGAGCGCGCTGACGGCGAGGGTCGCGGGGACGGCCGCAAGCGCGACGCGTCCCCCTCGGGAACGGGTGAGGCGTGACAGCTTCATCGATCTCCTTCGATCAGTTGGCGGCGCGCCGTCCTCGGCGGCCTCTAGCGAGGCTAGACACGTTACTGGCGGAGTGTCAATACGCTATTGGCGGAGCGCCAACAACGCCCGCCGATCATCGCCCTAAGCTCGTGGCATGGGGCGTAGCAGGCTCAGTTCCGATGAGCGACGGGCGCAGCTCATCGCGCTCGGCGTGGCGGCGCTCGCCGATCGCCCGCTCGAAGCACTCACCACGGAATACATCGCCCGCGAGGCGGGCGTGTCCCGCGGCCTGTTCGCCTATTACTTCGGATCGCGCGACGGATTCCACCGCGAGGTGGTGCGCACCGCCGGCGACGCGCTGCTGCATGCGACCGAACCGAACGACGATCTCGGCCCGGTCGATCGCCTGCGCGACACGCTCACGCGCATCGTGGAGTTCGTCGAGGAGCATGAAGGCACGTTCTTCTCGCTCGTGCGCGGGGCGGCCAGCGGCGACACCGAGGTCCGCGAGATCGTGGAGGGCGTGCGCGTCGTCGAGAGCGAGCGCGTCATGGCGGTCGTCGCCGAGCTCGGGTGCCCCGATTCCACGCTGCTGAGGACGTCCCTGCGCTCTTGGGTGGCGTTCGCGGAGCAGATGCTCATCGACGGCGTCATCACACACCGCATGGAGAAGCTCCCGCTGGTGGACTTCCTCGTGCAGAGCCTGTTCTCGATCGTCGTGACGGTCGAGCCGGAGCAGGCCTCGACGTTGTCGGGCTTCATCCACTGACGTCGTTCTGCCCGGTCAGGGCCTTCGTGGATGCGGCGCAGACTCCTACGCCGCGTCGACGCTCGCGCGGCGGCGGGTCACGAGTCGGGCGACGGCGCGCCAGCCCACGAGGAACACCAGCAGGACGATCGATGCCACGACGACGAACGCCAGGACGACTCCCTGCCCGCCGACTGCGCGCAGCACCATGCCGGCCACGACCGTGACAGCCCACACCGGCAGCCCCGTGCGCACCGGCGCGAGGGGAGCGCGCCAGGCGCGCGAGAGCATCCAGCCCAGCGCCAGGCCCACCAGGAACGGCCACGCCGTCTCGAGCAGCCCGGAAAGGACCGCTTCGTGGTGGCTGGCACGGCCGATCGCGGCGAACACCACGACGAGGGCCACGTCCGCAGCGAAGGGGAGCAGGACGGTGCGAAGGGGATGACGCATCCATCCATCCTCTCAGCCTTCGTTCGGGGCATCGCCCGCCACCGCGTGTCGGATGGGCGGGGCGGCCTCATACACGGTTTAATCGACAGTTGGCGTCCGGGGGGATCGCTTTCGACCCGACAGCAAGACGACCCGGAAGGACCCTGCCCGTGAAGATCCTCAAGCGCATCGTCATCGTGTTCGTCATCGCGTTCGCGCTCTTCTACCTCGTGACGCGGCCGCAGGATGCCGCGAACGCCGTCCACGGCGCAGTCGCCATGGTGTGGGGCGCCGGCGAGGCCGTCGCCCACTTCTTCACCTCGCTCGCAGGTTCATGATCGAGGTCGATCCGCGCACGGCCAAGCACCTGATCTCCGATCAGGGCGAGGTCGTGATCGACGAGGTCCGCAAGCATTGGGCCGCAGTCGTCGGCGCGTCGCTCGAGCTCGCCGGGGGTCTGGTGCTGACCTGCCTCGCCGTGGTCATGCCGGCTGTCTGGTGGCTGCCGGTGCTGGTCGGCGGCGCGCTCGTGCTGCACGCCGCCTGGCGGTTCCTCGATCGCCGGCGCGACCGCTTCGTCATCACGAACATGCGGGTCTTCCGCATCCACGGCATCCTCACGGAACAGGTCGCGACGATGCCGCTCTCGCGCATCCTCGACATCTCCGTCTACAAGCCCTTCGTCGGCCGCATCGTCGGCTACGGGCACTTCGTGTTCGAGTCGGCCGCTCAGGATCAGGGCCTGCGCGACATCCGGTTCGTCGGCCGCCCCGACGAGCGCGGCCTCACGATCCAGCGGGTCATCGCCCAGGCGGGGCTGCGCGGCTACGCCGGACCACGCCCAGTGATGGACGACGGGATGGGGACTCCGCCGGTGCCGCCGCGACCGCCTGCCCCGCCCGCTCCGGTCAATGACACGGTCCCGTACTACGGGTCGTTCGACCCCGACCGCGCGACGACCGACCCCATCCAGCTGCCGCGCTGACCGCCTCCCGGGCGGACCATCGGACGGGCCCCCGGGTTCTGATACCCTGGGGTGTCACTCGTGGGCGCTGATTCGGCATGCGCGAGCGACGCCTCAAGAAATCCATCTGCTCCGCCTGTGCTGTCGTGCGCGTTCGGAGCCCGACGAAATCATCCAAAGGGACTACCCACTACATGACTACCGCAACGACCGCCCCGGCCACCAAGCAGGTCGCGATCAACGACATCGGCTCTGCTGAGGACTTCCTGGCCGCGGTCGAGAAGACCCTGAAGTTCTTCAACGACGGCGACCTGATCGAGGGCACCGTGGTGAAGATCGACCGCGACGAGGTCCTCCTCGACGTCGGCTACAAGACCGAGGGCGTCATCCCCTCGCGCGAGCTTTCCATCAAGCACGACGTCGACCCGAACGAGGTCGTCAAGGTCGGCGACCACGTCGAGGCGCTGGTCCTCCAGAAGGAGGACAAGGAAGGCCGCCTCATCCTGTCGAAGAAGCGCGCACAGTACGAGCGCGCCTGGGGCGACGTGGAGAAGATCAAGGAGACCGACGGCGTTGTCACCGGTCAGGTGATCGAGGTCGTCAAGGGCGGCCTCATCGTCGACATCGGCCTGCGCGGCTTCCTGCCCGCATCCCTCATCGAGCTGCGCCGCGTCCGCGACCTCACGCCGTACCTCGGCCAGGAGATCGAGGCGAAGATCCTCGAGCTCGACAAGAACCGCAACAACGTCGTGCTCTCGCGCCGCGCCCTGCTCGAGCAGACGCAGTCCGAGTCGCGCACCACGTTCCTCAACAACCTGCACAAGGGCCAGGTCCGCAAGGGCGTCGTCTCGTCGATCGTCAACTTCGGTGCGTTCGTCGACCTCGGCGGCGTGGACGGCCTCGTGCACGTCTCCGAGCTGTCGTGGAAGCACATCGAGCACGCGTCCGAGGTCGTCGAGGTCGGCCAGGAGGTCACCGTCGAGATCCTCGAGGTCGACCTGGACCGCGAGCGCGTCTCGCTGTCGCTGAAGGCGACCCAGGAGGACCCGTGGCAGGTCTTCGCCCGCACCCACGCCATCGGCCAGGTCACCCCGGGCAAGGTCACGAAGCTCGTCCCGTTCGGCGCCTTCGTCCGCGTCGCGGATGGCATCGAGGGCCTCGTGCACATCTCGGAGCTGTCGGGCAAGCACGTCGAGCTCGCCGAGCAGGTCGTGTCGGTCGGCGAAGAGGTCTTCGTCAAGGTCATCGACATCGACCTGGAGCGTCGCCGCATCTCGCTGTCGCTCAAGCAGGCGAACGAGGCTGTCGACCCGTACGGCACCGAGTTCGACCCGGCCCTCTACGGCATGGTCACCGAGTACGACGAGAACGGGGAGTACAAGTACCCCGAGGGCTTCGACCCGGAGACCAACCAGTGGAAGGAAGGCTTCGACGAGCAGCGCGAGAAGTGGGAGCAGGAGTACGCCGCCGCCCACGCGCGCTGGGAGGCCCACAAGGCGCAGGTCGCCAAGGCCCTCGAGGCCGAGGCGAACAACGCCGGTGGCGTCGACGTCCCGTCGACGTTCTCGAGCGACTCGTCCCCGGCCGGCACGCTGGCCGACGACGAGGCTCTCGCCGCACTGCGCGAGAAGCTCTCGGGTCGCTGATCCGCATCCCGTGACGCGGAGCCGGAGCCTTCGGGCTCCGGCCCCGCGTTCGTTGTTCCCGGGTCTCCGCGCGGTACGGTCGTCCCATGACTGCGGTGACCGAGCATCCGCGCCTCCCCTCGCGCGCGCCGCGGCGCGCGCCGCTTCCCGATCGCACTCGCAGTCGTGCGGCGGTGCTCAACCAGGCACTCCTCGCCAGCGTCGTGCTCGTCCTGTCCGTGCTCGTCGCCATGGACACGTTCTCCGGCGACGGTCCGCTCTTCTTCGCCGGTGCGCTCGTGGTGTTCGCCGGACTCGCGGCGGCCCTGGTCATCCCGTGGGACCGCCTTGCCTACGGGCTGACGGCGATCGTCCCCGCCGCCGACATCATCGCCATCACCGTGATGCGGGCGTCGGCACCCAACTCGCGTCTGGGGCTCCTGTGGGTCTTCCCGACGATGTGGATCGCGGCGGGCTTCGGTCTACTCGGCATGTTCGGCGCCATCACGGGCGTCTGCCTCCTCTTCTGGGCGACCATGGTCCTGCAGCCGAGCGGAGCCCTCACGTACGACAACGTGCTGCTGCCGCTGATCGTGCTGGCGGTGGGGGTGACGAGCTTCCTCACCGCGCGTCGCACGGCGGCGCAGCGCACGCTCTTGGCCACTCAGGCGCTGCTCTTGAGCCGCGTCCTCGAGCGGACGCGGCGGCAGGAGCAAGAGGTGACGGAGGTGCTGGACGCCGTGGACTTCGGGGTCATCCGAGTCGGCGCCGACGGAGACACCGCCGTGACGAACGACGCGTACGGACGGCTCCACACGCTCGACATCGACGACACGCGGGAGGGCGCAGCTCCGGTGTTCCGCGAGGACGGCGAGACTCCGGTGCCGGCGGGCGAGATGCCGCTCGAGCGCGCCCTGCGCGGTGATGCGTTCGATGACGAGGTCGTGTGGTTCGGCGAACCCGGGCCGGCGCGGCGGGCGCTCAGCGTGTCGGCGCGGCGGCTCACCGACGACACGGGAGCGGATGCCGGGGCGGTCGTGGTCTCGCGCGACGTGACCGGCGAGCTGACGGCGCTGCGCGCCCGCGACGAACTCGTCGCATCGGTCTCGCACGAGCTGCGCACGCCGCTGACCTCCATCCTGGGCTATCTGGAGCTGGCGCTCGATGCGGACGGCCTGCCCGACGGGGCGCGGGCCAATCTCCGCATCGCCGAGCGCAATGCGGAGCGGCTCCTCGGCATCGTGGGTGACATCCTCGCGGCATCGAGCAGCTCCGCTTCGCCGGCGCTCACGATGTCCCCGCGCGAGCTCGACGTCGCCGACATCGCCCGGGCCTCGGCGGAGTCGCTGTCGCCTCGCGCGAACCGCAAGGCTGTCGTCCTGGATGCGAGCGGCATCGAGGAGGCGACCGCCTACGCCGATCCGCTGCGCCTGCGCCAGGTCGTCGACAACCTGATCGCGAACGCCATCGCCTACAACCGAGACGGGGGCACGGTGACCATCGGCACAACGACGGACGGCACATCGACCTGGGTGCTCGTGCGCGACACGGGGGTCGGCATCCCCGACGATGAGCAGGAGAGGATCTTCGAGAGGTTCTACCGGGCCGAGGGCGTGCGCGGCCAGCGCCGCGGATCGGGCCTCGGTCTCGCGATCAGCCGTGACTTCGTCCGGGCGCAGGGCGGGGACATCACGCTGCGCAGCACCGTGGGCGTGGGGTCGACCTTCATCGTCCGCCTGCCCGCCGGCCCGCCCATGCCCGCCAGCACCTCCGGGGAGGAGCAGTGATACTCGACCCGGCATCCGTCTCGGCGATGACATCGCTCGTCGTCATCGTCTGCGCGCTGATCTTCATCGCCGGGGCGATGGTCCGACGCGACGACAGCACGGGCGCGATCTGGTCGCTCGCCTTCGTCGCAGCCATCGTGACCACGCTCGCGTACTCGCTGTGGGCCGCCTATCCGATGACGGCGTGGCTCGTAGGCGTCGGCAACAGCGCGTTCGTCGCGGGCACCGGATGCCTCTGGCTGGGTGCTCGGCGCTTCAACGGCCGGCGCATGAGCTGGGCTGTCGCGGTCGTCGTCGTCGCCACGGTGGGCACGGGCGCAGCGGTGGTCCTGACTGCCCCGCGTACGGACGGGTGGCAGGGCGCGCTGGCGATGTTCCTCAGTCTCATCGTCACGGGCGCGGCCGGGGCTGCGGAATGCCTCCGCGGAGAGCTCGTGACGCGTCGGCCGGCGTGGGGGTTCGCCTTCGTCATGGGGCTGCTCGCCCTGTACTACGTGTCGCGCACCACCGCGCTCCTCGTCGTCGGCCCCGACAGCGCACTGTTCACCAGCTGGTTCGGCACAGTGACGACGAGTCTCATCACCGTGGTGCTCATGATCGTCGCGACCGTCGCGACCTCCGTCCTCCTCGCGGAGCGGGCACCGGAGCGCGCAGAGCCCGTCGTTGAGGAGGGTGATCTGGATATCGTCTCGGCGGCGCGGTTCGAGGCGTGGCTCCGCGTCCTCGGCCGTCGCGCGAGCTGGCGTCGCGAGCTCGTCGCGGTGGTGTCGGTGCGCATCGAGGACCTCGAGCAGATCGCGACCGCGTTCGGCGGTGACACGGCGCGCGATGTCGTGCAGACCTGGCGTGCGGCGGTCCGCCGCTACGCGCCGGCACAGGCGGTGGTCGGCACGGACGGCGAAGCCGGCATGATCTTCGCGACCGTCGCCGAATCGCCCGTGGACGCGCGGCGGCGCGCATCCGTCGTCTATCGCGGCGTGTTCGACGAACTCGGCCGCGTGAGCGGGGGAGTGATCCCTGTCCTCGGCGTCGGCGTCGGCCTCAGCACGACCGCGGGATACGACGCGCAGACACTGATCGAGACGGCGCGCGATGCCGCGCGCCGGGCGGCGTCGAGCGTCGAATCGTCGGTTCTCATCGCCGAGGCGTGAGACTCAGCCGGCGGGGAGCCGGTAGCCCACGCCGCGGACCGTCTCCACCCAGCGCGGACTCGACGGCGAGTCGCCGAGCTTGCGCCGCAGGTTGGCGACGTGCACCTCGATGGCGCGTGTGTCGTTGTCGTTGACGTACGCTCCGGGGTTCGTCTCTCCGCGCAGCAGCAGGGCGAGCTGCGACTTGGACACGACTCTGCGGCCCGAGCTCAGCAGCTCGGCGAGGATGTCGAACTCGCTGCGGGTCAGCTCGATGTTCCGGCCGTCGGCGACCACCAGGCGCATGGCGGGGTTCGCCCGCAGACCGTCGTGCTCGAGCCAGGACTGCCGGTCGGCCTCCGAGGGCGGCTCGGGCGCTGACGCCACGGCGGACCGCATCCGGGGCCGCCGCAGCATCGCGTCGATGCGGGCGCGCAGCTCACGGGGACGGAACGGCTTCGTGATGTAGTCGTCCGCACCGGCGTCGAGCCCCTGCAGGGCATCGATCTCCTCGGTCCGTGCGGTGAGCATGACGATGTAGGCCGAGCTGATCTGGCGGATGCGCCGTGCGGTCTCGAAGCCGTCCATGCCGGGGAGACCCACATCCACGGTCGTCACGATGGGATTGTGCGTGCGGACCAGGTCGAGGGCGTCGACCGCGGTCGACGCGGTGTGCACATCGAATCCCGCCTGCTCGAGGACAGCAGCGAGAAGCGCGCGGATGTCCTCGTCGTCCTCGATGACCACCGCTACGCGTGCCACATCCATCGATCGGGCCTCCCACCACGACGCGTCCGCGCGTCCCCCCGCGGGTGCGCAACATCCGTCATGCTAACGGGCAGGCGGCCGGCCGTGCCATTCATCCGTGCCATGCTCGTCACATGCCTCTCATCGCGCTCACCGGGGGCATCGCCTCCGGCAAGTCGACGATCGCCCGCCGCCTCGCCGAGCACGGCGCGGTCATCGTCGATGCGGATCAGATCGTCCGGGACGTGCAGAGCCCGGGGTCGCCCGTGCTGGAGAGCATTGCGGCGGAGTTCGGCGAGGGGATGCTGCGCGCCGACGGAGCGCTCGACCGCGCGGCCCTCGGAGCGGTCGTCTTCGGCGACCCCGCCGCGCTGTCGCGGCTGAACGCCATCGTCCACCCGGCCGTTGCGGCCGAGTCCCACCGGCGGTTCTCCGCGGCCTTCGAGGCCGACCCGGATGCGGTGGTCGTGTACGACGTACCGCTTCTGGCCGAGGCCCGCGCCGGCGACCGCTGGGACCTCGTGGTGGTGGCGCACGCTCCCGTCGACGCCCGCGTGGAGCGGCTGGTCGCCCTGCGCGGCCTCACCGAGCAGGACGCGCGCGCGCGGATCGCCTCGCAAGCCGACGATGACACCAGACTCGCCCTCGCCGATGTCGTCATCGACACGTCGGGAGCCCTGGAGGAGACGATCGCGCAGACCGACGCACTGTGGGAGCGCATCGCCGCGTCCTGACGCTGCCCCGATGTCGGTGCTGCTTCGAGACCCGGCCCCGATGTCGGTGACCCGGCCTACGCTGGAATGCATGCAGACGACCCGATCCGTGCGCCCGTTCGAGGTCGTGAGCGAGTACGTGCCCAGCGGCGACCAGCCACGGGCCATCGCCGATCTCGCGGCGCGCATCAATGCCGGCGAGACGGATGTCGTGCTCCTCGGTGCGACGGGAACGGGCAAGTCGGCGACGACCGCCTGGCTCATCGAGCAGGTGCAGCGGCCGACGCTCGTGCTCGCGCACAACAAGACGCTCGCGGCCCAGCTGGCCAATGAGTTCCGCGACCTGATGCCGCACAACGCCGTCGAGTACTTCGTCAGCTACTACGACTACTACCAGCCTGAGGCGTACGTCCCGCAGACCGATACCTTCATCGAGAAGGACTCGTCGATCAACGCCGAGGTCGAACGACTGCGTCACTCGACGACGAACTCGCTGCTGAGCCGCCGCGATGTCGTCGTGGTCAGCACTGTCTCGTGCATCTACGGCCTGGGTGCGCCCGAGGAGTATCTGCGCAACATGGTGGCGCTGCAGGTGGGGGAGCGGTACGACCGCGACGCCCTCATCCGCCAGTTCATCGCGATGCAGTACAACCGCAACGACGTCGACTTCTCGCGCGGCAACTTCCGCGTCCGCGGCGACACGATCGAGATCATCCCGGTCTATGAGGAGTTCGCGATCCGCATCGAGCTCTTCGGCGACGAGATCGAGGCGCTGTACATGCTGCATCCCCTGACCGGCGATGTGGTGAAGCGCCTCGACGCCGTGCCGATCTTCCCCGCCTCGCACTACGTCGCGGGCGCCGACGTCGTGCAGCGCGCGATCGGCACGATCGAGGCCGAGCTGGCGGAGCGCCTGACGGAGTTCGAGCGGCAGGGCAAACTGCTCGAGGCGCAGCGTCTGCGCATGCGCACGACGTTCGACCTCGAGATGCTGCAGCAGCTCGGCTTCTGCTCGGGCATCGAGAACTACTCGCGCCACCTCGACGGCCGGGTGGCCGGAGAGCCGCCGCACACGCTGCTGGACTTCTTCCCCGACGATTTCCTGCTCGTGATCGACGAGTCGCACGTGACGGTCCCGCAGATCGGAGCGATGTACGAGGGGGATGCATCCCGCAAGCGCACGCTCGTGGAACACGGATTCCGACTGCCGAGCGCCATGGACAACCGCCCCCTGCGCTGGGACGAGTTCAAGAACCGGATCGGTCAGACGGTCTACCTGTCCGCGACCCCCGGGCGCTACGAGATGGGGATCGCCGATGGGGTCGTCGAGCAGATCATCCGCCCGACGGGTCTCGTCGACCCGAAGATCGTGGTAAAGCCGTCGAAGGGTCAGATCGACGACCTGCTCGAGCAGATCCGCATTCGGGCGGCACGCAACGAGCGCGTGCTCGTCACAACCCTCACGAAGAAGATGGCGGAGGAGCTGACGGACTTTCTCGGCGAGCACGGTGTGCGAGTGCGCTACCTCCACTCCGACGTCGACACCCTCCGCCGCGTGGAGCTGCTGACCGAGCTGCGGGCGGGCGTGTACGACGTCCTCGTGGGCATCAACCTCCTCCGCGAGGGCCTCGACCTTCCGGAGGTCTCGCTCGTGGCGATCCTGGATGCCGATAAGGAGGGCTTCCTCCGCTCTGGCACGTCCCTCATCCAGACGATCGGCCGTGCGGCGCGAAACGTCTCCGGTGAGGTGCACATGTACGCCGACTCGGTCACCGACTCCATGCGCAATGCGATCGACGAGACCGAGCGGCGCCGCGACAAGCAGCTGGCGTACAACGCGGCGAACGGCATCGACCCGCAACCGCTGCGCAAGCGGATCGCGGACATCACGGAGGTGCTGGCCCGCGAAGCCTCGGACACCGACCGCATGATGCGCGGGCGGGATGCGTCGAAGAACAAGAGCGGCAAGGGCAAGAGTCCGACACCGCGACTGGGGATCGGCATCGCGGCAGAGGGCGCGGCGCAACTCGAGGCGACGATCGCAGATCTGTCGTCGCAGATGCTGTCGGCGGCCGGCGAGCTGAAGTTCGAGCTGGCGGCGCGGCTGCGCGACGAGGTCCAAGACCTCAAGAAGGAGCTGCGTGCCATGGAGCGCGCCGGCCACGTCTGACGGCGACGCCTTGTTCCTCGATCCACGGACGCGGGTCCGATGTGGGGCAGGAGTCGGCACGTGGAAATTCCCTCCGGATCAGGGAGGCAGTGGTCGGACGACCCCTGTGTTCAGCGCCAGCCGAGTGGGACAATTAGGCCCATGAGCGATGCATCACAGCCGGACCCCGCGTCCGCCGATGACGCTCCGGCGGCGGATGGCCAATGGCAGCCACTCCCGTCGGGCATGAAAGTCAACGAGAACCAATTCCTGTTGGCCGACGCCCCGTCGGAGGTGCAGGAGCAGGAGCCTCCGAACCTGGACCGCAACGCGTGACGGGCCAGGGCTGACCCCACTGGGCTCACGGGCAGTGCATGAGCGGCTTCGGCCCCGTCCGGTCGAACTCGTGGGCGGACATCGGCGCACCGCACAGCGGACAAGGGCGCCCGCTGCGCTCGGGCTCGGGCTCGGTGTCGTAGGGGCCGACGGCGGCAGGGCCGGCGAGGCGGATCAGCCTCGAGTTCAGCCATGCGTACCAGCCACCCGCCTGTCGGACGCGGGTGCGCAGCGAAGTCCGAGGGAGCGGGGTGGCGGGCGGAACCGTGTTCATATTCATTAGTGTACTAACGATTTGTGCCCGTAGGATAGAGGCGTGGACCCGCGTGACGATCTCCTGAGGCTGGACAATCAGCTCTGCTTCGCTCTGGTCACCGCGGCACGGAATGTGGTCGCGATCTACCGGCCTGTCCTCGAGCCGCTGGGCCTCACCCATCCGCAGTATCTCGTCATGCTCGCATTGTGGGAGGAATCCCCCAGATCGCTGCGGGATCTGGCTGAGGAGCTCGCGATGGAGCCGGCGACGCTGTCGCCGCTCGTGAAGCGGCTCGAGGCACAAGGACTGATCAGTCGTGTCCGCAGGGCCGACGACGAGCGCCGGCTCGCGATCGGGCTGACGGACGCGGGGCGCGACCTGCGCGAGCTCGCGCTCGACGTCCCGGGACGCATCATGGAGCGGGTCGGCATGGACGCGGCGCAGGTTGCCGCACTGCGCGATGGCCTTGCGCCCTTCGCCGGCCGCCGTCCCGCACTCTGATCGGAGGATCGAACAGGTGTCCGAAGCCGGTGTCCGAGCCCCCACCTAGACTTGACGGGTGCCCATCGTCCCCCTCGCCAATTCCGGATTCACCAGCGGAAGACTCAGTGTCCGCGGGGCCCGCGTCCACAACCTCAAGAACGTCGATCTTGACATTCCCCGCGACTCGCTCGTCGTCTTCACGGGCCTGTCCGGCTCGGGCAAGTCGAGCCTGGCATTCGACACGATCTTCGCCGAGGGCCAGCGCCGCTACGTCGAGTCGCTGAGCGCCTACGCCCGTCAGTTCCTCGGTCAGGTCGACCGGCCTGACGTCGACTTCATCGAAGGGCTCAGCCCGGCGGTCTCGATCGACCAGAAGTCCACGAACCGCAACCCGCGCTCGACCGTCGGCACGATCACCGAGATCCACGACTACATGCGCCTCCTCTGGGCGCGCATCGGAGTCCCGCACTGTCCCGAGTGCGGCGAGGTGATCCAGCGGCAGACCGTGCAGCAGATCGCCGACCAGCTGATGGATCTGCCCGACCGCACGCGGTACCAGATCGTCGCGCCGGTGGTCACGCAGAAGAAGGGCGAATTCGTCGACCTCTTCCGCGAGCTGAGCGCCAAGGGCTACGCCCGTGCCGTCGTCGACGGCGAGCTGATCCAGCTCGCCGAGCCCCCGGTCCTGAAGAAGAGCTACAAGCACGACGTGGCCGTGGTCGTCGACCGGCTCGTCGCCAGCGCCGACATCCTCGGCCGGGTCACGGACTCCGTCGAGACGGCCCTCGGCCTCGCCGGCGGCATCATGCAGGTCAACTTCGTCGACGAGGAAGGCGACGCCGCCTGGCAGTCCTTCTCGGAGAAGCTCGCGTGCCCCAACGGACACCCGCTGCAACTGACCGAGATCGAGCCGCGCACGTTCTCCTTCAACGCACCGTTCGGCGCGTGCCCGGCGTGCTCGGGCCTCGGCACTCGCATGTCCGTCGACGTCGAGCTCATGCTCGGCGATGAGGACCTCTCCATCGCCGAGGGCGTGATCATCCCGTGGACGACCCAGGGCAAGGGTCTGTTCCAGTACTACGAGCGGCTCCTCCAGGGACTCGCTGAGGACCTCGGGTTCTCCCTCGACACGCCGTGGCGCCGCCTGCCGCAGGAGGTCAAGGAGGCGGTCCTGCGAGGGGAGAACTACAAGGTCACAGTGCGCTGGAAGAACCGGTACGGGCGTGAGATGCGCTACTCGTCCGGCTTCGAGGGTGTGGTGCCCTACATCGAGCGCCAGTATGTCCAAGCGGAGTCGGATGCGCAGCGTCAGCGCTGGGCCGAGTACCTGCGGGAGGTGCCCTGCCCCGTCTGCAACGGGGCCCGGCTCAAGCCGGAGGTGCTCGCGGTGAAGGTCCACGGGCATTCGATCGCGGACGCGTCGAGCCTGAGCCTGGCCGACGCCCAGCGCTACTTCGCCGAGCTGAAGCTCACCGCCCGCGAGGCGAAGATCGCCGCGCAAGTGCTGCGCGAGATCCGGCTGCGCCTCGACTTCCTCATCCAGGTCGGATTGAACTACCTGAACCTCAGCCGGTCGGCGGGCTCGCTGTCCGGCGGCGAGGCTCAGCGTATCCGCCTCGCGACGCAGATCGGATCGGGCCTCACAGGCGTGCTGTACGTGCTCGACGAGCCGTCGATCGGTCTCCATCAGCGTGACAACCGGCGCCTCATCGAGACCCTGGTAACGCTGCGCGACCTCGGCAACACGCTCATCGTCGTCGAGCATGACGAGGAGACGATCCACGCGGCAGACTGGATCGTCGACATCGGTCCTCGGGCCGGCGTCGACGGGGGAGAGGTCGTCCACTCCGGGCCGCTCTCCTCGCTCCTCGCCGATGAAGGGTCGATCACCGGCGACTACCTGGCGGGCAGGCGCAGCATCCCGACGCCGGCGAAGCGTCGGCGCATCGACCGCAAGCGCATGCTCACCGTCGTCGGCGCGCGAGAGAACAACCTCCGCAACGTGACGGCGGAGTTCCCACTCGGCGTGATGACAGCGGTGACCGGGGTGAGCGGGTCGGGGAAGTCGTCTTTGGTCAACGACATCCTGTACCAGGTGCTGGCACAGCGGCTCAACGGTGCCCGCACCGTCCCGGGCAAGCACACGCGCATCACGGGGCTCGACGATCTCGACAAGGTGGTGCATGTCGACCAGGCGCCGATCGGGCGCACGCCGCGCTCGAACCCGGCCACCTACACGGGGGTCTTCGACCGCATCCGCACGCTCTTCAGCGAGACACCCGAGGCGAAGGTCCGCGGCTATCTGCCGGGACGTTTCTCGTTCAACGTCAAAGGCGGGCGCTGCGAGGCGTGCGCGGGCGACGGCACGATCAAGATCGAGATGAACTTCCTCCCCGACGTCTATGTCGACTGCGAGGTCTGCCACGGCAAGCGCTACAACCGCGACACGCTCGCGGTGCACTACAAGGGCAAGAACATCGCCGAGGTGCTCGAGATGCCGATCTCCGAGGCCGCGGACTTCTTCGAGCCTATCCAGGCGATCCATCGGTACCTGCGCACCCTCGTGGACGTGGGGCTCGGCTACGTCCGGCTCGGTCAGTCCGCGACGACCCTGTCGGGCGGCGAGGCGCAGCGCGTCAAGCTCGCGACCGAGCTCCAGCGCCGCTCGAACGGTCGCAGTATCTACGTCCTCGACGAGCCGACGACCGGCCTCCACTTCGAGGACGTCCGCCGGCTGCTCGAGGTCCTCGGCGGTCTCGTCGACAAGGGCAACACGGTCATCGTGATCGAGCACAACCTCGACGTCATCAAGTCGGCCGACTGGGTCATCGACCTGGGTCCCGAGGGCGGTTCCGGCGGCGGCCAGATCATCGCGACGGGCACCCCGGAGAAGGTCGCGCGCGCCGAGGGCTCGCACACGGGTGTGTTCCTCGCGGAGGTGCTCAGGGTGGAGAACGCGACGGTGCAGGAGTCGCTCGCGCGCAAGGCCGGCTGAGCGATGGCAGACCAGCTCCCGTACAAGCCGAAGCAGGGGGAGATCCCCACCGACCCCGGGGTGTACCGGTTCCGCGACCGGGACGGCCGCATCCTGTATGTCGGCAAGGCGAAGAACCTGCGCGCGCGCCTGTCGAACTACTTCGCTCCGCTGCGCACGCTCCACGAGCGCACACGTCGCATGGTCACGACGGCTTCCTCGGTCGAATGGACCGTGGTCGGCAGCGACGTCGAGGCGCTGCAGCTGGAGTACATGTGGATCCAGGAGTTCTCGCCTCCCTTCAACGTGCGCTACAAAGACGACAAGTCGTACCCATTCATGGCGATCACCCTGGCCGATGAGGCCCCGCGGGTCATCGTGACCCGCAACCGCCGCATCCAAGGCGCGAAGTACTTCGGCCCGTACCCGAAGGTGTGGGCGGTCCACGACACGATCGATCTGATGATCAAGGTCTTCCCGATCCGCACGTGCAGCGACGCCTCGTACAAGCGCGCGATGCAGACCGGACGGCCGTGCTTCCCCGGACAGATCGGGCGGTGCGGCGGCCCGTGCTCGATGAAGGTCACGGTCGAGGAGCACCGCGCCATCGTCGACGACTTCGTCGCGTTCATGGCCGGTGGCGACGAGCGCTTCTCCCGTGAGCTCACACGACGGATGCGCGAGGCCTCGGCCGCGATGGACTACGAGTCGGCGGCCGGATTCCGCGACAAGCTGCAGGCGATCGACGCGGTGCTGAGCCGCAGTGCGCTGGTTCTCTCCGACGACACGGACGCCGACCTGTTCGGCATCGCCGAGGACGAGCTGTCGGCGGCTGTCCAGCACTTCGTCGTGCGCGGCGGCCGCGTCCGCGGCGTGCGTGCGTCGACCGTCGACAAGGAGATCGACATCGGCGGAGCCGAGCTCGTCGACCAGGTGCTCCAGCGTGCCTACGGCAACGCGACCGCCATCGAGATCCCGCGCACGGTCATCGTGCCGCAGCTGCCGGATGACACCGCCGAGCTCGAGCAGTGGCTGCGCGAGCGCCGAGGCAAGGCGGTGTCTCTGACCGTTGCGCAGCGCGGTCAGAAGGCCGACCTGATGCGCACGGCCACGCTCAACGCGCAGCAGGCGCTCATGCTGCACAAGACCCGGCGCACGAGCGACTACGTCGCGCGGTCGCAGGCGCTCACCGACCTGCAGGAGGCGCTCGGCCTCGCCGAGGCCCCTCTGCGCATCGAGTGCTTCGACATCTCCCACCTGTCGGGTACGAACGTGGTCGCATCCATGGTCGTGTTCGAGGACGGCCTGCCCCGCAAGGACCAGTACCGCTCCTTCTCCATCCCCGAGACGACCGACGACACGGACTCGATGCATCAGGTGCTCATGCGGCGACTGGCATATCTCGACCGCCCCGAGGAGCCGGAGCCCGATCCCGTTGCTGCAGCGGTCGCCGACGACGGCGAGCCGGTCGTGACCACCCGCAAGCGGGCGCGCTTCGCGTACCGGCCGCAGCTGCTGGTGGTCGACGGCGGCCAGCCGCAGGTCGCGGCCGCTCAGCGCGCTCTCGAGGAGTCGGGCCACCCCGAGGTCGCGCTGTGCGGCATCGCGAAGCGGCTCGAGGAGGTGTGGCTGCCGGGCGAGGACTACCCGGTCATTCTGCCGCGCACGTCGGAGGCGCTGTACCTGCTGCAGCGTCTGCGCGACGAGGCCCACCGCTTCGCGATCACGCATCAGCGCAAACGACGGCGGAACGACATCACGACCGTGCTCGCGGAGGTGCCGGGACTGGGGGATGCGCGCATCAAGGCGCTCCTGCGCCATTTCGGCTCCGTGACCGCGTTGCGCGATGCGACACCCGAGCAGATCGCGGAGCTCCCGGGCATCGGTCCGAAGCTGGCGTCCTCTGTGCACGCGCATCTGGCCTCTCGCTAGGCTGTCACCGTCGGTTCCGGACGAAGACGAGGGGGACGGGGCATGACGGACGCGGGCGAGATGCTCATCGTCACCGGGATGTCCGGCGCGGGGCGATCGACGGCGGCGAATGCCCTCGAGGATCTCGGCTGGTACGTCGTCGACAATCTGCCGCCGCAGATGCTGAAGCCGCTCCTGGAGCTCACGCAGTACGCGGGGTCGGCACTGCCGAAGGTGGCCGTCGTCGTCGATGTGCGCGGCGGCGATCTGTTCACCGAGCTGCCTGACGTGACGCGCGCGCTGCGCGATGCGCGCCAGCAGCTCCGGGTCGTCTTCCTGGATGCCTCCGACGACGTGCTCGTGCGTCGCTTCGAGGCCGTGCGGCGGCCCCACCCCCTCCAGGACGAGGGCACGATCCTCGACGGCATCCGCCTCGAGCGGGAGCGGCTGGCAGCGATCCGCGAGAGTGCGGACATCGTCATCGACACCTCGGGGTTCAACATCCATCAGCTGGCGACGACCGTCGTCGACATGTTCTCCGAGCAGGGCGCGGCCCGGCACTCGCTGACGATCGTGAGCTTCGGCTTCAAGTACGGCCTGCCACCGGATGCCGACCTCGTCGCGGACATGCGCTTCCTGCCCAACCCGTTCTGGGTCGAGGAGCTGCGCCCGTTGACGGGCGAGGACGACGCGGTACGGGCGTACGTCCTGGAGGCTCCGGGGGCCGAGGACTTCATCGACGCCTACGAGCAGGCGCTACGGCCCGTCCTCGAGGGCTATCAGCGCGAGAACAAGCGGCACTCGGTGCTGGCGATCGGGTGCACTGGCGGCAAGCACCGCTCGGTGGCCGTCGCCCGCGAACTCGCACAGCGGCTGACGACGATCCCCGGTGTCGCCGTTCGGGTGGCGCACCGTGACCTCGGTCGTGAATGACGGCCGGTGGATGACGGGCCCTGGATGACGGCACCGCAGCACGCCCCCGGTCCGGGTAGGCTGGACGATCGTCCCGACCGCCGATCTGCAAGGAGTCCCGTGCCCCTCACCGCCGACGTGAAGGCAGAGCTCATCGCGCTGCGCGACCCTCGACCGACCGTTCGCGCGTCGGAGCTCACAGCGCTGCTGCGGTTCTCCGGGGGGCTGCACTCGATCGCGAACCGCATCGCGGTCGAGGCGGAGCTCGACTCCGAGGCCCTCGCCCGGCGCACGGCTCGCGAGCTCGTCGAGCTGTACGGCGTGCGTCCCGAGCTCGTGCAGGTGCAGGGGTCGGGCCCGAGCGGCCCGGGCGTCTACGCTGTGCGCGTCATCGACGGGGGCGAGACCCTCGCCCGGCAGACGGGTCTCCTGGACCAGCGTCGCCGCGCCGTGCGGGGACTCCCGAACCGTGTCACCACGGGCAACCGCCAGGATCTCGCCGGAGTGTGGCGGGGCGCGTTCCTCGCCGCAGGCTCGCTGTCCGACCCCGGACGCTCGGCGGCGCTCGAGATCTCGTGCCCGTCCAGCGAGGCGGCGATGGCGCTCGTGGGAGCCGCCCACCGGATCGGCATCGCCGCCAAGGCGCGGGAGGTTCGCGGCGTGCCCCGCGTCGTCGTCCGCGAGACCGATGCCATCCGCATCGCGCTCCAGGCCATGGGCGCTGCGCGCACAGCGGTCCACTGGGACGAGCTGCGCGAGCGCCGCGAGGTGCGCGCCGGCGTCAATCGCCTGGTCAACTTCGACGACGCGAACCTCCGCCGCTCGGCCCAGGCCGCCGTGGCGGCGTGCGCCCGCGTGGAGCGCGCGATGGAGATCCTCGGCGACGAGATTCCCGACCACCTGCGGGAGGCCGGCGAGCTGCGTCTGGCACACCGCGATGCGAGCCTCGACGAGCTGGGGCATCACGCCTCCCCTCCGCTGACGAAGGATGCCGTGGCGGGCCGCATCCGTCGCCTGCTGGCCATGGCGGACAAGAAGGCTGCCGTCGAGGGCCTTCCCGGCACGGCCGTCGCCGTCCCCGGCGCCTGACAGGCCGCGCCTGACGGAGCATGGCCTCCGCGTCCCGGGCGGATCCCCCGTCATGGACGGAAGCAACCGCGGGGCCGCGGTGTTGCCGCTCAGTAGGATGAACACGTCACCCTCGCTGCACCGGGGAGCCTCGGCGCGGCGCCGATAGGAAGAAGCGATAATGGCGAAATACACGCTGCCCGACCTCCCCTACGACTACGCGGCGCTCGAGCCGCACATCAGCGCGACGATCATGCAGCTGCACCACGACAAGCACCACGCGGCGTATGTCGCGGGCGCGAACACCGCCCTGGAGCAGCTCGCGGAGGCGCGGGACTCGGGCAACCTCGCGAACGTGAACAAGCTCGAGAAGGACCTCGCCTTCAACCTCGGCGGTCACACCAACCACTCGATCTTCTGGACGAACCTCTCGCCTGAGGGCGGCGACAAGCCGACCGGCGACCTCGCGTCGGCCATCGACGACCACTTCGGCTCCTTCGACAAGTTCCAGGCGCACTTCACCGCCGCAGCGCTGGGCGTGCAGGGGTCCGGCTGGGCCGGCCTGTTCTGGGACTCGATCGGGGAGAACCTGATCATCCAGCAGTTCTTCGACCAGCAGTCGCAGTTCGCCGCCGGAAGCGTCCCGCTCCTCCTGCTCGACGTGTGGGAGCACGCGTATTACCTGGACTACAAGAACGTCCGCGCCGACTACGTGAAGGCGTTCTGGAACATCGCCGACTGGGCCAACGTCCAGCTGCGGTTCTCGACCGCCCGTGAGCAGACGTCGGGCCTGCTGGTACTGTCATAGCGAGTAGGGCGTCCCGGCAGGGATCGCCCTGCCGGGACGCCGTTGTCCGCTGTCTGGAATCGTTACAACCGCGCTCCGGCGCATGACACCCCCTCTGGAGACATTCCGTGACCGTCAAGATCGGAATCAACGGCTTCGGCCGCATTGGACGAAACTTCCTCCGCGCCGCCCTCGCGCAGGGCGCGGACATCGACATCGTGGCGGTGAACGACCTCACCGACAACAAGACTCTGGCCCACCTCCTGAAGTACGACTCGGTCGGCGGCCAGCTCTCCGAGACCGTCTCGTACGACGGCGACTCCATCACCGTCGGCGGCAAGGCCATCAAGGTGTTCGAAGAGCGCGATCCCGCCAACCTGCCCTGGGGCGAGCTGGGTGTCGACATCGTCATCGAGTCGACCGGCCGCTTCACGAAGGCGACGGATGCGGCGAAGCACATCTCGGGCGGCGCCAAGAAGGTCATCATCTCCGCGCCCGCCAGCGGCGAGGACGGCACGTTCGTGATGGGCGTGAACGAGGAGACCTACGACCCGGCGACGATGAACATCCTCTCGAACGCCTCGTGCACCACGAACTGCCTCGCGCCGCTGGCGCAGGTCTTCGAGGAGGCATTCGGCATCGAGCGCGGCTTCATGATGACCGCTCACGCCTACACGGCCGACCAGAACCTCCAGGACGGCCCGCACAGCGACCTGCGTCGTGCGCGCGCCGCCGCGATCAACATCGTCCCGGCCTCGACCGGTGCCGCGAAGGCCATCGGCCTCGTGCTGCCGGAGCTCAACGGCAAGTTGAGCGGCTCGTCGTACCGCGTTCCGGTCCCCACCGGCTCGATCGTCGATCTGACGATCATCACGCCGACGGAGGGCCTCACGATCGAGCAGGTCAACGAGGCGTACAAGGCTGCGGCCGCCAGCGGTCGCCTTGAGGGCATCCTCGAGTACACCGACGACCAGATCGTCTCGAGCGACATCCAGCTGAACCCGCACTCGTCGATCTTCGACGCGGGCCTGACGAACGTCAGCGGCAACCTGGTCAAGGTCTCGAGCTGGTACGACAACGAGTGGGGCTACTCCAACCGTCTCGTCGACCTGACCGAGTACGTCGCCGAGCGCCTCTGACGCACGATGGCACTGCGCACCCTGGAATCACTGGGCTCGCTCGCCGGCACACGTGTCATCGTCCGCTGTGATCTGAACGTTCCCCTGAAGGACGGCGTCATCACGGACGATGGCCGGGTGCGCGCGTCGCTGCCCACGCTCAACGCCCTGATCAACCAGGGCGCGCGGCTCGTCGTCTGCTCGCACCTGGGCCGGCCCGACGGAGCTCCGGACCCGAAGTACAGCCTCGAGCCGGTCGCACAGCGCCTGTCCGAGCTGCTCGGCAAGCCCGTCGCCTTCGCCCGCGACACCGTGGGCGAGTCGGCGCACGAAGCGGTGGCGTCCCTCGAGGACGGCGGGGTCGCGGTGATCGAGAACCTGCGCTTCAACGCGGGGGAGACGGCGAAGGATGACGCGACCCGCGCCGCCTTCGCGGCTCAGCTCGCCGAGCTCGGGGACGCACTCGTCTCGGACGGCTTCGGCGTCGTCCACCGCAAGCAGGCGAGCGTCTACGAGCTCGCCGAGAGGCTCCCTTCGGCGGCCGGTCTGCTCATCGAGCAGGAGCTCAGCGTGCTCGACCGCCTCACCGAGAACCCGGAACGCCTGTACACGGTGGTGCTCGGGGGATCGAAGGTCAGCGACAAGCTGGGCGTCATCGAGCACCTGCTGCCGCGCGTCGATCGTCTCCTCGTGGGCGGGGGGATGATGTTCACCTTCCTCGCGGCGAAGGGCCACAAGGTCGGCGCGAGCCTCCTCGAGGCCGACCAGCTCGACACGGTCCGCCGCTACATCGCGACGGCGAGCGAGCGCGGCATCGAACTGGTGCTGCCCGTCGACGCGGTGGTCGCAGCATCCTTCTCCGCCGACGCCGAGCACGTCGTGGCAGATGCCACCGCGCTGGAGGACACCCCGTTCGGCGCCTCGGGGCTCGGTCTCGACATCGGGCCGGCGACGTCCGTGCTGTTCGCCGAGCACATCCGCAGCAGCGCCACGGTGTTCTGGAACGGCCCGATGGGCGTGTTCGAGATGCCGGCGTTCGCCGCCGGGACGCGCGCGATCGCGGATGCGCTGACCGACGTCCGGGGCCTGAGCGTGGTCGGCGGCGGAGACTCCGCAGCGGCCGTGCGTCAGCTCGGCTTCGCGGACGATCAGTTCGGCCACATCTCGACAGGTGGCGGCGCAAGCCTCGAGTTCCTCGAGGGCAAGAAGCTCCCCGGACTGGAGGTCCTCGGATGGCAGTGACGACCCGTACACCGCTCATCGCCGGCAACTGGAAGATGAACCTCGACCACCTGCAGTCGGTCGCGTTCATCCAGAAGCTGCACTGGACGCTGAGGGATGCGAAGCACGACGGCGGCGTGGAGGTGGCGGTCTTCCCGCCCTTCACCGACCTGCGCACGGTCCAGACGCTGATCGACGCGGACAAGATCCCGTTCGCCCTCGGCGCGCAGGACCTGTCGCAGTACGACTCCGGTGCCTACACCGGTGAGGTCTCGGGCGCCTTCCTGACGAAGCTGCGCTGCCGCTATGTGATCGTCGGTCACTCCGAGCGTCGCGAGTACCACGCCGAGACCGACGAGGTCGTGGCCGCCAAGGTGCGCGCGGCGATCCGCAACGGCCTCGTCCCGGTGATCTGCGTGGGCGAGACCGCGGAGGACCTCGAGACGCACGGCGCCAGCGCCGTTCCGGTGGGTCAGCTGCAGAAGGCTCTGGAGGGTGTTCCCGCCGGCACCGAGGTCGTCGTGGCCTACGAGCCGGTGTGGGCCATCGGCTCCGGTCAGGCGGCGACGCCCGACCAGGCGCAGGACGTCTGCGCGAAACTCCGCGGCGTGGTGTCGCAGTCGCTCGGCGCCGACGCGGCCGCGGCGACGCGCATCCTCTACGGCGGTTCGGTGAAGGCTGCGAACATCGCGAGTTTCATGCGCGAGCCCGATGTGGACGGCGCCCTTGTGGGCGGCGCCAGCCTCCTCGTCGACGAGTTCGCGGCCATCGTCCGCTACCAGAAGCACGTCGGCGTCTGACAAGCCGAGCGAGTCCCCGGCCCACGCGCCGGGGACTCGTATAATGGTCCCTTGTGCGCGCTCCGACGGGCGGCATGGAAAGGCTTTCCGTGGTTGACATCATCCAGTTCGTCCTCGAGGTGCTGCTCGGCATCACGAGCCTCCTGCTGACGCTGCTGATCCTGCTCCACAAGGGTCGCGGAGGCGGTCTGTCCGACATGTTCGGCGGCGGCCTCACCTCCGCCCTCGGCTCCTCGGGTCTTGCCGAGCGCAATCTCAATCGCTTCACGGTGGTACTCGCCCTCGTGTGGTTCGTCTCGATCGTGGCCCTCGGCCTGATCACCAAGTTCCAGGGACTCTGACATGGCAACAGGCGGAAACGCCATCCGGGGCACGCGCGTCGGCGCCGGCCCGATGGGCGAACAGGACCACGGCTACCACGCAGAGCGCATCGCGATCTCGTACTGGGATGCCCTCGGCAACGAGACCGTGCGCTACTTCGCGGCCGGAATTCCCGACGAGGAGATCCCGGACATCATCGACTCCCCGCACTCGGGTCTTCCCGCGGGTCGCGACCAGACGAACCCGCCGGAGCTCCCCAAGACCGAGCCCTACAAGACGCACCTCGCATACGTGAAGGAGCGCCGCACCGAGGAGGAGGCCGAGCAGCTGCTCGACGACGCGCTGCAGCAGCTGCGCGAACGGCGCGGCCAGGCCTGATCCGACTCGGATACGACGAAACGAAGCGGATGCCCCGACAGGGGCATCCGCTTCTTCGTCAGTACTCGGGGTCGATGAGCTCGGGCGGCACCTTCGCCGCCGCGGCCTCATCGACGAAGAACACCGTGCGACGGCGACCCTTCGCGCCTGCAGCCGGCACGCTCGGGTAGCTGGCGCCCGCGAGGGCCAGGCCGAGAGCGGACGCCTTGTCCGCTCCCGTGAGGACCAGCCACACGCGCCTCGAGCCGTTGATCACGGGCCGCGTGAGCGTGATGCGCTCCGGCGGAGGCTTGGGGGAGTCGCGCACCGCGAGCGTCGCACGATCCGTGACGAGGATCTCCCCGCGGTCGGGGAAGAGCGATGCGATGTGCCCGTCCGGCCCCACTCCCAGGAAGCAGACGTCGAAGGACGGCCATGGCTCGTCGGCAGAGCCGAAGGCCGCCAGCTCGCGTGCATACGCCTCGGCCGCGGCATCCAGATCCAGACCGCCGTCGGACGCGCCCATCGGGTGGATGTTGCCCGCCGGGATGTCGAGGTGATCGAGCAGGGCGGTGCGCGCCTGCAGGTCGTTGCGCTCCGGGCTGTCGGCCTCGACGAAGCGCTCGTCGCTCCACCAGAAGTGCACATCCGCCCAGTCCACCTCCGACACGCGGCGATGGGTGCGGACGGCGGCGAGCACCGCTCGTCCCATCGATCCGCCGGTGAGAGAGACGTGGACCGTCGCGCCGGCATCCGAGCGGCGGATCAGCCGCTGGATGAACCGCCCCGCGACCGCCTCGGCGAGGGTCGACGGGTCAGCGTGTACGACCACGCGCTTCTCGGCGGATGAATCAGCCATGCGTCTCCTGCGTCAGCTCCGGCGAGGCTGTCTCCAGCAGAGACCAGCCTTCGGTGATGACCCGACCATACAAGACGTCGGGATCAAGACGCCGGAGCTCCTCGGCGAGACACTCGCGGAGTGTGCGCCGCGGGAACGCGAGATCGTGCGACGGCTGCCCGGGCTGCGTCAGGACGGCGACGCCGGGGGAGGGCCGCTCGAGGAGCGTATCGCCGCTGTCTCGGACGAGACGCACCGACTTGATGCCGCCGGCCCACTCGTCGGCGGGGAGGTACCTCCAGTCGACGGGGACCTCGAGTTTCAGCCCCAGCCAGGCGGCCAGCAGCGCGGTGGACGGGGAGTCGGATGCGCCGCGCACCTCGACCGCTGTCACCGGCTCGTAGGGGGGCTGATCGAGCACCGCGGCGAGCTGCTCGCGCCAACGCGTCAGGCGCGTCCACGCGAAGTCGGTGTCACCGGGGGCATAGTGGCCCGCGAGCCCGCCGACCCAGGCTGTGGGGTCGGGCTGGGTCGCGGCATCCGTGATGCGTCGTTGCGCGATGCGGCCGATCTCCGAGCGCGACGGCATCGGGGGCGTCTCGCGCGGCCACCAGGCGACGACGGGCGCGTCCGGCAGCAGAAGGCCGGTCACGAGGCTTTCCGCATTCGATCCCGCGAGGCCGTACGGGTGCAGCACGACGACCTCGCTGGCACCGGCGTCGCCGCCGACGCGGATCTCGGCGTCCAGTCGCGGAGGCGCGTCGGCATCCCCGAACATCACCACGATGACACGCATCGGATGCTCGCGGGATGCGTCGTTCGCCGCCTCGATGACCTCTTCCGCGGTGTCGTGGCTCGCGACGATGATGAGAGTCAGCACGCGGCCGAGGGCGACAGCACCGCCCTCCTCGCGGACGCTGACCAGCGCCCTCGAGATCTTGCTGACGTTGGTGTCGGGCAGGTCGATGATCACGGGCGCCTCCACGTGCGGCCATCGCGGGCGAGGAGATCGTCGGCCGACGACGGTCCCCACGAGCCTGGTGAGTACTGCTCCAGCGGTCCGCCCTCGTGCGCCCAGAACTCCTCGATCGGATCGAGGATCTTCCAGCTGAGCTCGACCTCCTCATGGCGGGGGAAGAGCGGCGGGTCTCCGAGGAGGACGTCCAGGATGAGGCGCTCGTAGGCCTCGGGGCTCGCCTCGGTGAACGCATGGCCGTAGCCGAAGTCCATCGTGACGTCGCGCACCTGCGTCCCGGCGCCGGGCACCTTCGACCCGAAGCGGATCGTCACGCCCTCGTCCGGCTGCACGCGGATGACGAGCGCGTTCTCGCCGAGGCCGGACGTCTGGTTGCGCGTGAACAGGTGCTCGGGCGCGCGCTTGAACACGACAGCGATCTCGGTGACACGTCGTCCGAGCCGCTTGCCGGTGCGCAGGTAGAACGGGACGTCTGCCCAGCGGCGCGTGTTGATGGCCAGCTTGATCGCGGCGAAGGTCTCGGTGGTGGACTCGGGGTTCATCCCGTCCTCCTCGAGGAACCCGACGACGCGATCCCCGCCCTGCCATCCGCCCGCGTACTGGCCGCGAGCCGTCGCGCGCGACAGGTCGTCGGGCAGCGTGACGGCCGCGAGCACCTTCTCCTTCTCGGCGCGCAGGTCCGTCGCGTTGAAGGAGATGGGCTCCTCCATCGCCGTCAGGGCCAGCAGCTGGAGGAGATGGTTCTGGATGACGTCGCGCGCTGCGCCGATGCCGTCGTAGTAGCCGGCGCGACCGCCGACGCCGATGTCCTCCGCCATCGTGATCTGGACGTGGTCGACGTAGTTGCGGTTCCAGATCGGCTCGTACAGCTCGTTCGCGAAGCGCAGCGCCAGGATGTTCTGGACCGTTTCCTTGCCCAGGTAGTGGTCGATGCGGAAGATCGAGTCGGCCGGGAACGCGGTGCGCAGCGCGTCGTTGAGCGCCTGGGCGGACTCCAGGTCGTGACCGAAGGGCTTCTCGATCACGACGCGACGCCAGCGGTCCGGCTTGTCCGCCGTGTCGTCCACGAGGCCGGAGCTCTTGAGCTGCTCCGCGACGATCGGGAAGTCCTTCGGCGGGATCGACAGGTAGTACGCGTGGTTGCCCATCGTGCCGCGCTCGACGTCCAGCCTCTCCACGGTCTCGCGCAGCTTGGCGAACGCAGCGGGGTCCTGGAACTCGCCCGAGACGAAGCGGATGCCCTGCAGGAGCTCCTGCCACGTCTCCTCGCGGAACTCGGTGCGGGAATTCGCCTTCACCGCGTCGTACACGACTTGGGCGAAGTCCTCGTCGGCCCAGTCGCGGCGCGCGAATCCGACCAGCGCGAATCCCGGGGGCAGGAGCCCCCGGTTCGCGAGGTCGTAGACGGCGGGCATCAGCTTCTTCCGGGAGAGGTCTCCCGTGACCCCGAAGATGACGAGCGCGCTCGGACCGGCGATGCGGTTGAGACGGCGGTCGTCGGGGTCGCGCAGGGGATTGTTCCCGCGCGAGATGTCGACGGTCATTGGTCGGCGTCTCCTATTGGGCTGCCTCGAACAGGCCGAGGACCTCGGTCTGCGGATCGGTCAGGGTGATCGTGACGACGGGGCGGCCGTGTCCCTCGGCGAGGACCTTGGCATCGCCCGCGGCCTGGGCCTGGATCAGCTGGCCGAATGTGAACGGACGACCCGGGATCTCGAGGTCGACGTCGGTCGCCTCGGTGATCTGCAGGTAGACGCCGTCGGCAGGGCCGCCCTTGTGGTACTGGCCGGTCGAATGCAGGAATCGCGGTCCCCATCCGAACGTCGTCGGACGGCCGGAGTCCGCGGCGACCAGTTCGCGCAGCCCGTCGAGCTGGGGCAGCTCGATGCGGTCGACGTACGCCTGGATCGACACGTAGCCGTGCTCGGGGATGCGGGCCCACAGAGCTTCGAGGACGCCCGCGACGGTGCCGGATGCGGCGAGGGCCGGGTCGGATACCCGAACTTCCACGCCCTCCGCCGTGAACGCCGGCGGCGTCGGCGCGGGGCGATCGTCCAGGAGGCCGCGAGCGGCATCCTTGGCGGACTCGACGTCGGGCTGGTCGAAGGGATTGATGCCCAGCATCCGTCCCGCGATCACCGTCGCGTACTCCCACACGATGAACTGCGCGGCGAGCGAGCCGCTGACGAGGATCTCGCCGTCGTGATGCTCGAACAGGTGGAACTTGTTCGCGTCATCCACGAACCGGACGATCTGGAGATCATCCGGCTTGTTCTCGACCTCGGGCGAGACCGGCAGCAGCACGACGGGCAGGATGCCCGTGCCCTCCTTGCCGGTGGATTCGGCGACGAGCTGCTCGATCCAGTCGGGCAGGCCCACGATGTGGGTGCCGTCGGTGATGAGCCCGAGCTTGTCGCGGCGGGCGTCGCCGCCCCCCGCGATGGCCGCCGCGAGCACCAGCGACGGGTTCGACGGACTGTCGATCGCCACCTCGAGCAGCGTCGCGTCGGCCTCGTCGAGGAGCTCGCCGAGATCGACCCCCGCGAGACCCGAGGGCACGAGGCCGAAGGCCGTGAGCGCCGAGTACCGGCCGCCCACGTTCGGATCGGCGTTGAACACACGGTATCCGTCGGCACGCGCGGACTGGTCCAGCGGCGAGCCCGGATCCGTGACGACGACGATCCGCTCGGCGGGGTCGATCCCGAGGTCGCGGAAGGCGGCCTCGAACGCGCGCTTGGCGGAGTCGGTCTCGATGGTGGACCCGGACTTGCTGGAGACGACGAGCACCGTCTTGTCGAGCCCGCCCGACTCGGCGTCCCCGTCAATGGCGTCGAGCACCTGTCCCGGAGCGGTCGCGTCGAGGATGATGAGCGGCACTCCGGCCGTCTGGGTGATCACCTCCGGGGCGAGCGAGGAGCCGCCCATGCCGGCGAGCACGACCCGCGTCACACCGCGGGCGTGGAGTTCGGCCCGCAGCGCCTCGATCTCCGCGACCAGGGGCCGCGACACGGTCACCGCATCCAGCCAGCCCAGGCGCGTGGAGGCCTCGGGCTCGGCCTCCGGACCCCACAGGGTGGGGTCACCGGCGGTGACTCCTGAGGCGACGAGGTCGGCGACGAGACCGGGAAGGGTCTCGTCGACGAGATTCTTGACGTGGCCCGAGACGTGGATCTCGAAGCTCACCGGTCGGCTCCCGCGAGAGCGCCCGTGACGGTCTTCTGAAGGTCGTGCCACGAGGCGATGAACTTCTCGACGCCCTCGTCCTCCAGCACCTGGGTGACGTCGGCGAAGTCGACGCCCACATCGGCGAGGCTGTCGATGACACCGTGCGCGTCTGCGTAGTTCGACGTGACCGTGTCGCCCTCGATGACGCCGTGGTCGAACGTCGCCTCGAGCGTCTTCTCCGGCATCGTGTTGACGGTGCCGGAGGCCACGAGCTCGGTCACGTACAGGGTGTCGGGAAGGGACGGATCCTTGACGCCTGTGGACGCCCACAGGGGACGCTGGACCGTCGCGCCGGCGGCGGTGAGAGCCTTCGCCCGGTCGGAGGCGAACTCCTTCTCGAAGAGCTCGTAGGCGAGCCGCGCGTTGGCGACACCCGCCTTCGAGGCAAGTCCGGCGGCCTCGTCGGTGCCGATCGCGGCGAGCCGCTTGTCGACTTCCGTGTCCACGCGCGACACGAAGAACGAGGCGACCGAGTGGATGCCGGAGATGTCGTGTCCGTTCTCCTTGGCCTGCTCGATGCCGGCCAGGAAGGCGTCGATGACGGCGGCGTAGCGCTCCAGGCTGAAGATCAGCGTCACGTTCACGGAGATGCCCTGCGCGAGGACCGCTGTGATGGCGGGGATGCCGGCCTTGGTGGCGGGGATCTTGATGTGGATGTTCGGCCGGTCGACGGCCTGCCACAGTTGTCGGGCCTGCGCGATCGTCGCGTCGGTGTCGTGCGCGAGATCGGGGGAGACCTCGATCGACACGCGGCCGTCGACGCCGTTCGTCTCGTCGTACACGGGGCGGAGGATGTCCGCCGCATCCCGCACATCGTCGGTGGTGATCCGGAAGATCGCGTCGTCCGCGTTCGCGCCGCTGCGGGCGAGCTCGGCGACCTGATCGTCGTAGCCGTGACCGGCCAGGGCGCCGGCGAAGATCGTCGGGTTGGTGGTGACGCCGCTCACGTTGCGGGTGCGGATCAGTTCGGCGAGATTGCCGGAGGTGATCCGACTCCGCGACAGGTCGTCGAGCCAGATGCTCACGCCGGCGGCGGTGAGCTGTTCGGTGGGGGTGCTCATGGTGCTCCTCGGTTGCTCGGGTTCGTGGATGCTCAGCTGTTCGACCCGTTGACGGCGGCGATCGTGGCGCGGGCGGCGTCCACGACGGCGTCGGTGGTGATGCCGAACTTCTCGAACAGGGTCTTGTAGTCGGCGGAGGCGCCGAAGTGCTCGATCGATACCGAGCGGCCGCGGTCGCCGACGATGCCGCGCCACGACAGCGCGAGACCGGCTTCGACGGAGACGCGGGCGGCGACGGATGCCGGCAGCACGTGCTCCCGGTAGGCCTCGTCCTGCTCCGCGAACCACTCCAGCGACGGCGCGGAGACGACCCGCGCGCCCACGCCGTCGGCCTTCAGCGCTTCGCGCGCGGCGACCGCGAGCTGGACCTCGGAGCCCGTCGCGATGATGATGACGTCGACGGTCCCCGTCGGCGACTCGGCGAGGATATACGCCCCCTTGGCGGTGTGCGCCGCCGACGCGAACGTGTCACCCTCAGCGTCGCCGTCGCCGCGCTCGTAGACCGGGATGTTCTGACGCGTCAGGGCGAGGCCGGCGGGGCCTCCCTGGCGGCGCAGCAGCTCCAGCCACGCGTGCGCGGTCTCGTTGGCATCGGCGGGCCGGACCACGGCGAAGTTCGGGATCGCGCGCAGCGACGCGAGCTGCTCGATCGGCTGGTGCGTCGGGCCGTCCTCGCCGAGAGCGACGGAGTCGTGCGTCCAGACGAAGATCGACCTGATGTCCATCAGCGCCGACAGGCGGACGGAGGGTCGCTGGTAGTCGCTGAAGATGAGGAACGTGCCGCCGAATGCGCGCGTCGGGCCGTGCAGGACGATGCCGTTGACGATCGCGGCCATCGCGTGCTCGCGGATGCCGAAGTGCAGCACACGCCCGTAGGGGTCCCCGGACCACTCGTGCGTGGACCACTCCTGCGGGATGAACGACTTCGCGTCCTTGATCGTGGTGAGGTTCGACTCTGCGAGGTCCGCCGAGCCGCCCCACAGCTCGGGCAGCTGCGCGGCGAGCGCATTGATGACGGCCCCCGATGCGGCGCGCGTCGAGACGTCCTTGCCGGCGGGGAAGACCGGGAGGGCGTCGCCGATGCCGTCCGGCAGCTCGCCGGCCAGCAGACGGTCCAGCAGCGCCTTTCGCTCCGGGTTCGCCTCGGCCCACGCATCGAACGAGGTCTGCCACTCCGCATGGGCGGCCGCCCCGCGCTCGCCCAGCTTGCGGGTGTGCGCGATGACATCCTCCGGGACGACGAAGGACTTCTCCGGATCGAAGCCGAGCACCTTCTTCGTCGCCGCCAGCTCGTCGCCGCCCAGTGCGGAGCCGTGGATCTTGCCGGTGTTCTGCTTGCCGGGCGCCGGCCAGCCGATGATCGTCTTCAGGATGATCAGCGACGGCTTGTCGGTCACGCCCTTGGCAGCCTCAACGGCATCGAACAGCTCCGGCACGTCCTCGACGTACTGGCCGGTGCTCTTCCAGTCCACGGTCTGCACGTGCCAGCCGTAGGACTCGTAGCGCTTGGCGACGTCCTCGGTGAACGCCACATCGGTGTCGTCCTCGATGGAGATCTGGTTGGAGTCGTAGATCGCGATGAGGTTGCCGAGCTCCTGGTGGCCGGCGAGGGACGAGGCCTCGCTCGTCACGCCCTCCTGCAGGTCGCCGTCACTCGCGATGACGTAGATGAAGTGGTCGAACGGGCTGGTGCCCGCCGCGGCATCCGGGTCGAACAGCCCACGCTCGTAACGGGCCGCATACGCGAAGCCGACCGCTGAGGACAGCCCCTGGCCGAGCGGCCCGGTCGTGATCTCCACGCCCTTCGTGTGCCGGTACTCGGGGTGACCGGGTGTCAGCGACCCCCACGTGCGCAGCGCCTCGAGGTCGGACAGCTCGAGCCCGAACCCGCCCAAGTAGAGCTGGATGTACTGCGTCAGCGATGAATGACCCGCGGAGAGGATGAACCTGTCGCGGCCGAGCCAGTGCGTGTCTGCGGGGTCGTGGCGCAGCACCCGCTGGTACAGCAGATACGCGGCCGGCGCGAGGCTCATCGCGGTGCCGGGATGGCCGTTGCCGACCTTCTCCACCGCGTCCGCCGCCAACACGCGCACCGTGTCCACGGCGCGTCCATCGATCTCTTCCCACTGCAGTTCCGACACGGGACCGCCTTTCCTGGAGGGGCGCCCGGTCGAACCCTCAACGCACGCCGCTTCGGTACGGAAAGGGGGGTGGACGTCGACGCTTGGGCGCGCGTGTTGTCTCAGCATAGCGAAGGGGCATTCCGTCCCGTCGGGCCTTGACATTGTGTGACGACAGCCTCCCAGCGGCCGATCGCCAGGCCATGACGGCCGCGAGTCCGGCGAGTGTCGGGATGATCACGGCCGCGCTCACCGCGAGGTGATGCGCGCCGGACCCCGGCGCCCGATGCCATAGACTCGAGGAGGTTTTCGAAGGCACTCAGGGGGCTCGCGCAGCATGACGACCACGCACGGAGCGACATCGACGGCGCCTGCCACGCGCCACTCGCTCGGTCGCACCATCCGCGCATACGTCGCCCTCACCAAGCCCCGCGTCCTCGAGCTGCTGCTGGTGACGACGGTGCCCGTGATGATCCTCGCCCAGGGCGGCTTCCCGAGCCTGTGGCTCGTGCTCGCCACGGTCATCGGCGGTTCGATGAGCGCCGGCTCGGCCGCCGCCTTCAACATGTATCTCGACCGCGACATCGACGCGCACATGCAGCGCACCGAGAACCGCCCGCTGGTGACGGGCGAGGTCTCGCCCCGGGGCGCGCTGATCTTCGCGTGGACGCTCGCCGCGCTCTCGACCGTGTGGCTGTGGCTCACGACGAACTGGCTCGCCGCCGTCCTCTCCGCTGTCGCGATCTTCTTCTATGTCGTCATCTACACGATGATCCTCAAGCGCCGCACCGAGCAGAACATCGTGTGGGGCGGCATCGCCGGCTGCTTCCCGGTGCTCATCGGCTGGACGGCCGTCACCGGCTCGCTGGCGTGGCCGCCCGTCATCCTGTTCCTTCTCGTGTTCCTCTGGACTCCGCCTCACTACTGGCCGCTGTCGATGAAGTACGGCAAGCAGTACGACGATGTGGACGTGCCCATGCTGGGAGCCACCCGCAGCGGATCGCAGGTCGGACTGCAGGTGATCCTGTACGCCTGGGCCACCGTCGCATGCTCGCTGCTGCTGATCCCCGTCTCGCAGATGGGCCTCGTGTACACGGCATCCGCCTTCGTCTTCGGCGGATGGTTCGTCTATGAGTCGCACCGTCTCTACAACCGCGCCGTGCGCGGCACGGAGCCGCGTCCGATGCGGGTGTTCCACGCATCCATCACCTACCTGACGTTGCTGTTCGTCGCGATCGCGATCGACCCGCTGCTGCCCTTCTGAGTCGCCTCGGGCCGCTCGCGCCGAGATCGTCCTCCGTCAGCGAGGAGCCTTGACGGACGCGGCGCGTCTTGGGCAGAGTGTCACCGAACCGCACCGTGATCGGGCGCGTCCGCACTCAGAGCCCGACGATCTCGCCACGCTGTCGATTCACGGCGGTCCCCGTTCGTCGGTGAAGTGAGGGGCACGATGCCTCTCGACGATTGCGATCGACGGAAGAGGGAAGACATGGCGCAATATCTGATCCTGATCTACGGCGACGAGGCGCGGTGGGATGCCGCGACCCCGGAGGAATGGCGGCAGATCGACGAGGGCCACCGCGCGTTCCGTGCGCGCGCCGGCTCGGCGATCGTCGGCTCCGGGCAGCTCGAGTCGAGCAGCATGGCCACGACGCTCCGGCCGCACGGCGAGCGGCCGCTCGTCACCGACGGGCCGTTCCTCGAGACGAAAGAGGTGCTCGGCGGGTTCTACGTGGTCGACGTCGCCGACCTCGACGGGGCACTGGAGCTTGCGGGCGTGCTGGGCGAGCTGCAGCACGACCACAGTGCGGTGCAGGTGCAGCCGCTCGTCTCGCACGGCTGACGACCGTGGTCCCCACAACGCCTCCCCACGTCGGCGCGTCGTCCGACGCATCACGGCAGCGGGGGCCCGCCGCACCCCGGCCGGCCTCGACCGGCGACGTCGCGGTCGGCGACGTGCCGGCCGCGCTGTCCGCGGCTCATCGCGACGAGTGGTCGGCGGTGGTCGCAGCCACGGCGGCGCTCACGGGCGATCTCGACCTCGCCGAGGAGAGCGCGCAGGAGGCGTTCGCCCGCGCGGTCGAGGTGTGGCCGACGCGCGGCATCCCGGACCGGCCGGGTGCGTGGTTGACGAAGGTCGCCGCCAATCACGCGCGGGACGTGCGCAGACGTCAGGCGGCCCTCGCACGGCGGCTGCCGCTGCTGGTGCGCGACGACGTCGCGGGCGGCGATGACGCGTGGCCCGCGGACGACCGACTGCGCCTGATCTTCACGTGCTGCCACCCGGCGCTCGCCCGGGAGGCGCAGGTCGCGCTCACCCTCCGGCTGGTCTGCGGCATCCCGACCGGCGACATCGCGGCCGCGTTCCTCGTGTCGGAGCCCACCATGGCGGCGCGGTTGACGCGGGCCAAGCGCAAGATCGCGGTATCGCGCATCCCGTTCCGCGTGCCGGATGCCCGGGAGCTGCCCGCCCGTGTGACCGCCGTGTGCGACGTCCTCCACCTGGCGTTCACGGTCGGTCACGCGCCGCCCTCGGGCGACGACCTCGTGCACGCCGGGCTCGTGGATGCGACGGTCGCCCTGACGCGGATGCTGCACGATGTGCTGCCGCGAGACCGCAGCGTGGCGGGGCTCCTCGCTCTCATGCTGCTCACCGACGCCCGCCGCGAGACCCGGGACCAGCTGCTGCCCGACCAGGACCGATCGCGGTGGGATCGCACGCGGATCGAGGACGGGCTGGCCCTTCTGGAGACGGCGGCATCGGGTCCGGTCGACCGCTTCGCCATCTCGGCGGCGATCGCCGCCGTGCACGCGCAGGCCCCGACCTGGGCCGAGACGAACTGGGACCGGATCGTCGAGCTGTACGGCATCCTGGCCGCAGCGTGGCCGAGTCCCGTCGTCGAGCTCAACAGGGCCGTGGCCCTGGGCATGCGCGACGGGCCCGCCATCGGTCTCGCCGCCGTCGATGCCGTGGCAGACGACCCGGTCCTCGCCCACTACGAGTACCTTCCGGCGGCCCGCGCGGCGTTCCTCGCGGATCTCGGGCGCTGGTCCGAGGCCGCGGACGCCTACGCGGAGGCCGCAGCGCTGACCGGCAGCGCCGCCGAGAGGGCTCGCCTGCACGCGCAGACGACGAGGGCGCGGTCGCGGGCCTGAAGCCCGGGACCGCGCCCTCGGAAGGATCAGCGCTGAGCGCCCGGTTCCGCGGACGGCGTCTCGTCCACGGTGGCCGAGGCGCCGGCAGGAGCGGCCTCGGCGTCGGCGGGCGGCGCGACCGGGATCGCGGTGGCGTCGGCGACAGGAGCGGCTGCCGGCGCCGCGGATGTGACGTCGAGCAGCGTCGCCGCATCCTCGGCCGGGACAGCGGCCGCCGTCTCGGCGGCGGGGACGAAGCGCACCAGCACTCCGAGGAGGAGGGCGATGATGAGGCCGATGAGGCCCGCCCCGACCAAGGCGGCGCCCAGGACGACCCACGACTGGCCGGTGTAGACCGTGATCGCGGCGGTGGCCGATTGCGACTTGATGTCTGAGGCCATTCCCGAGATGTTGCTCACGACCATGAGCACGCCGACCGCGGCACTCACGAGCGATCCGACGAACAGGATCCAGAACGGGATGCTGCGAGCGAGGTGGGGGCGGGTGAGCATGCGTGACTCCTGGGGAAAGGGGGTGAGTGAGGGGGTTGAGGAAGGCTGCGGCGACGGCCGCGCGTGACCTAGTCTGCCTCACGGCGTCCGACGCGCTCCATGGAACGCCGATGAACTTCCGATGAGCGTCAGGCCGTGACCGAGGTCGAAGAGGCGGGCACGGACGAGTCCGCGACGATCGCGGGTCGCTTGAGGTGCAGCACGACGGCGGTCATCGTCGCCGCCGTGAGCGCCGCCACGATCATGTGGATGCCGACGAGCAGCGGCGGCAGCTCGGTCCGCGCCTGCAGCACACCGACGCCGATCTGGACGATCTCGAGGGCGACGAGCACCATGAGCCAGCGCCGGATCGGCAGCTGCAGGGTCATCGCCGCGATGAGGAGCAGGAGGCTGAGCGCGAAGAGCGTGTACCCGGGCCACGAGTGCACGTGTGCCAGCAGCGTCGCGTCGAATCCGTGGCGGATCACGTTCGGGTCGCCCGAGTGCGGGCCGTTCGCCGTCGTGAGCACGCCGAACAGGAGCGTGAGCGCCAGCACGAACGACGTGATGTGCGTGAGGATCGCGAACCACCGCGGAACCGCTCGCTCCCGCGGGCCCGCAGGCGCGTTCATGCGGACGAGGAACGCGGCCGTCACGCACACCAGGACGACCGAGGCCACGTAGTGGAACGACACGATGCCTGCGTTGAGCGCGGTGCGCACCGTGACGCCGCCGACGATGGCCTGCAGCAGGACGCCGAGAACGACCACGAGCGCCAGCCACCAGAGATCGCGGCGGGTGCGGCGCATCCGCCACACGAGGATCAGCACGATCAGCGCGACGATTCCGACGACGCCGCTCATCATGCGGTTGCCGAACTCGATGAACGAGTGGATGCCCATCGCCGGGGTCGGGGCGAGGGAATCGGGCGTGCACAGCGGCCAGCCGCAGCCGAGGCCCGAGTCGGTGAGACGCACCGCGCCGCCCGTTCCGACGATGATCGTCTCGGCCAGGAAGGACAGCCACGCGAAGACGCGGACCCGACGGTCGACCGTGTCGGGGAGCCAGGCGACGATCCGTCGCCACACTCCCTGTCGCGCGCCGCTCGCGGGGGTTGCGGACATCGTCTCGCCTCCTGGGAGGCCCCGCGCCGGCGGTCATGTGCCGACCGAGGGCAAGGCGGAGCCTATAGAATCGTGGGGTGGAGATGCGGCGCGCCAGCGCACGCACCACTGACAGTGTAGGCGCGCAGTCCGTGCGGCTACTGATCTGGCCCGCAGAGCGGCTTTTCCCCTCCGTGACTCCGCGCAGGGCGATGGAAAGCCGGGACGGATGACACCGTTGCAGGCTGAAGGAGAGTGACGTCATGTCCGATGTGCTGATCGATCGGCCCGAACTCGACGGGCTGGGGGTGTACGAGTTCGGCTGGCACGATGCCGACTCCGCCGGGGCGAGCGCGAAGCGCGGCCTCAACGAGGCGGTGGTGCGCGACATCTCCGCCTTGAAGAGCGAACCCGAGTGGATGCTCAAGAACCGGCTCAAGGGCCTGCAGCTGTTCGGCCGCAAGCCCATGCCGACGTGGGGCGCCGACCTCAGTGAGATCGACTTCGACAACATCAAGTACTTCGTCCGCTCGACCGAGAAGCAGGCGCAGTCGTGGGAGGACCTCCCCGAGGACATCCGCAACACCTACGAACGCCTCGGCATCCCGGAGGCCGAGCGTCAGCGACTCGTCGCCGGCGTCGCCGCGCAGTACGAGTCCGAGGTCGTCTACCACCAGATCCGCGAGGACCTCGAGGCGCAGGGTGTCATCTTCATGGACACCGACACGGCTCTGCGCGAGCACCCCGAGTTCTTCGAGGAGTACTTCGGCACCGTGATCCCCGCGGGCGACAACAAGTTCGCGGCGCTGAACACCGCGGTGTGGTCCGGCGGCTCTTTCGTGTACGTCCCGAAGGGCGTCCACGTGGAGATCCCGCTCCAGGCGTATTTCCGCATCAACACGGAGAACATGGGCCAGTTCGAGCGGACGCTGATCATCGCCGACGAGGACTCCTACATCCACTACATCGAGGGCTGCACGGCTCCGATCTACAAGAGCGACTCACTGCACTCCGCCGTCGTCGAGATCATCGTCAAGAAGAACGCCCGCGTGCGCTACACGACGATCCAGAACTGGTCGAACAACGTCTACAACCTCGTCACCAAGCGCGCGATCGCGCACGAGGGCGCGACGATGGAGTGGATCGACGGCAACATCGGGTCCAAGGTCACGATGAAATACCCGTCCATCTACCTCATGGGCGAGCACGCCAAGGGGGAGACCCTGTCGGTCGCCTTCGCCGGACCCGGTCAGCACCAGGACGCCGGCGCGAAGATGATCCACATGGCGCCGTACACCCAGTCGTCGATCGTCTCCAAGTCGATCGCGCGCGGGGGCGGCCGGGCGGGCTACCGCGGCGAGGTCCGCGTCGATCCGAACGCCCACCACGCCGCGAACACGGTGCGGTGCGACGCGCTGCTGGTCGACACGATCTCGCGCTCGGACACCTATCCCGCGATCGACATCCGCGTCGACGACGTGCAGCTCGGCCACGAGGCGACCGTCTCGAAGGTCAGCGAGGAGCAGCTGTTCTACCTGCAGTCCCGCGGCCTGCCCGAGGACGAGGCGATGGCCATGATCGTCCGCGGCTTCATCGAGCCGATCGCCCGCGAACTGCCCATGGAGTACGCCCTCGAGCTGAACAAGCTCATCGAGATGGGCATGGAAGGATCGGTCGGCTGAGCATGACGACGACCTATACCGAGACCGAGCCTGCCTTCATTCCGGTCCAGACCCGCTCGGAGCGGCCGCATTCGTTCGATCCTTCCGACTTCGAGCGCCCCACGGGTCGCGAGGTCAATTGGCGTCACACGCCGCTCGACGCGCTTGCGCCCCTGTTCGACGTGGATGCCGCGACTGGCGACCTCGACGTGACGGTGACGGATGCCGCGGCATCCCGTCTGCGCGTCGGCGAGGCTCCGCGGGGAGAGGTGTTCCGTCCGGAGGACCTCCCGTCCGCGATCGCCTGGGTCCGCGCCGAGCAGGCCGACCACGTCGTCCTCGAGGGCGAGCGGGATGAGCCCGTCTTCATCGAGGTCACCGGCCGCGGGGGAGTGGCCCACGCCCACCTCGTGATCGAGGCGCGGCCGAACTCCCACGCAACGGTCGTCCTGCGCCACCGCGGCAGCACGACGCTCGCGCAGAACGTCGAGATCGTCGTCGGCGACGGCGCGCACCTCGAGCTCGTCACGGTCCAGGAGTGGATCGGCGGCAGCGTGCACGCCGCATCGCACCAGGCCCGTGTGGACAAGGATGCGACGCTCCGCCACGTCGTCGTCAGCTTCGGAGGCGCCGTCGTGCGGGTGAACCCCAGCATCGAGCTGGCCGGCACCGGCGCACGCGCCGAGATGTACGGCCTCAGCTACTCCGACGCCGGCCAGCACCTCGAAAGCCAGGTGTACCTCCACCACAAGGGCGCCGAGACCACCGGAGACGTCCTGTACAAGGGCGCTCTGCAGGGCTCGGGCGCACGCAGCGTGTGGATCGGCGACGTGCTCATCGGCCCGGAGGCGATCGGCACCGACTCCTACGAGGCCAACCGCAACCTCGTCCTCACCGACGGCGCGCGCGCCGAGTCGATCCCGAACCTCGAGATCGAGACCGGCGACATCCGGGGCGCGGGCCACGCCAGCGCCACCGGCCGGTTCGACGACGAACAGCTGTTCTACCTGCAGGCGCGCGGCATCCCCGAGCCCGAGGCCCGGCGTCTGGTGGTCCTCGGCTTCCTCAGCGAGATCGTCCAGCGCATCGGCGTCCCGGCGCTCGAGGATGAGCTCACCGAGCTCATCGAGCGCGAGCTCGCCCAGGGCATCTCCGCATCCGCACCCGTCATGAAGGGGGAGTCCGCATGAGCGCGACCCGTGTGTGCTCGCTGAGCGAGCTCGAGCAGGACGCTGCCCGGCGTGTCGTCGTCGACGGCGCCGCGATCGCGGTCGTGCTCGACTCTGCGGGCGAGGTGCACGCCATCGGCGACACCTGCACGCACGGTGACATCTCGCTCGCCGAGGGCTTCGTCGAGGGCGACACCATCGAATGCTGGGCGCACGGCTCGGCCTTCTCGCTGCGCACCGGCCGCCCCCTCAACCTCCCCGCGTACGAGCCCGTCCCGGTCTACGCCGTCCAGATCGACGGCGACGACGTGCTCATCGACCCCAGCGTGACCAAGCCGGCCTCCTGAGCCGACGCGTCCGCACCAGAACCCACGAAGGAAAACCATGTCTGTCCTCGAGATCCGCGACCTGCATGTGACGGTCGAGACCGATGCCGGCACAACGCCCATCCTCAACGGCGTCACGCTCACGATCCGCACGGGTGAGACCCACGCCATCATGGGACCGAACGGCTCCGGCAAGTCCACGCTCGCCTACACGATCGCCGGTCACCCGAAGTACACGGTCACGAGCGGCTCCATAACGCTCGACGGAGAGGACGTCCTGTCCATGACCGTCGACGAGCGCGCGCGCGCCGGGCTCTTCCTCGCCATGCAGTATCCGGTCGAGATCCCCGGCGTCACGGTGACGAACTTCCTGCGCACGGCGAAGACCGCCGTCGACGGCGAGGCGCCCTCGATCCGCACCTGGACCAAGGACGTCAAGCAGGCCATGAAGGACCTGCGGATGGACCCGAAGTTCGCGCAGCGCAACGTCAACGAGGGGTTCTCGGGTGGCGAGAAGAAGCGCCACGAGATCCTGCAGCTCGAGCTTCTCAGACCGAAGCTGGCCGTGCTCGACGAGACCGACTCGGGCCTCGACGTCGATGCGCTGAAGATCGTGTCCGAGGGCGTCAATCGCGCCAAGAGCGAGACGAATCTCGGTGTGCTGCTGATCACGCACTACACGCGCATCCTGCGCTACATCCACCCCGACTTCGTGCACGTCATGGTCGCCGGGCGCATCGTCGAGGAGGGCGGCCCCGAGCTGGCCGACCGTCTCGAGGACGAAGGCTACGACCGCTTCGTCGGCTCGTCCGAGCCTGCGCTCGACGTGGAGGCGTAGAGTCGTCATATGACCGCGACTCTCAGCCCGGAGAAGTTCGACGAGGTCACCGAAGCTCTCAAGGACGTCATGGATCCCGAGCTCGGGATCAATGTCGTCGACCTCGGTCTCATCTACGACCTGGCGTGGGATGACGAGAACGACGCCCTCGTCATCCACATGACGCTGACGTCCGCCGGATGCCCTTTGACGGACGTGCTCGAGGAGCAGACCGCGCAGGCGCTCGACGGCATCGTCGAGCAGTTCCGCATCAACTGGGTGTGGATGCCGCCGTGGGGCCCCGAGCGGATCACCGACGACGGCCGCGACATGATGCGCGCGCTCGGCTTCGCCATCTGAGACGTCCCCCTACGTGACGCGCCCCATCGCCGCCATCGCGGGAGCCAGCGGGTTCATCGGAACCGCACTGCGCCGTGCGCTGGTCGAGGACGGCTACGACATCCGCAGCATCGGCCGCAACGGCCCCGATGCGCGGTGGGATGACCCGGATTCGATCCGCCGCGCCGTCGACGGCGCCGATGTGCTCGTGAACCTCAGCGGCAGGAGCATCAGCTGCCGGTTCACCGATGCGAACCGTGAGGAGATCCTCCGCTCGCGCGTCGACACGACTCGCGCGCTGCACGAGGCCGTGCAGAAGGCAGCGCAGCCGCCGTCCGTGTGGTTCAACGCGAGCACCGCGACGATCTACCGCTACGCACTCGATCGCGCACAGACCGAAGCCGAGGGCGAGATCGGCGAGGGGTTCACGGTGGACGTCGCCCGGGAGTGGGAGCGCGAGTTCTTCGCGGGCGATCTTCCGGGCACGCGGCGCATCGCCCTGCGGCTCGGGGTCGTGCTCGGCGACGGCGAGGCCACCGCGCTGCTGTTCCGTCTGGCACGGCTGGGCCTCGGTGGCCCGCAGTACGACGGCTGGTGGTTCCCGCATCGCCGCTATCGCGGCATCGGCTCGGACCCGACAGGCAATGGTGCGCCGGAGTGGCATCGCTCCGGCGGCCGCCAGCGATTCAGCTGGGTCCACATCGACGATGTGATCGGCGCGATCCGCTTCGCCCGGGACAACCCGGATGTCGCCGGGCCGATCAATCTCGTGGCGCCGGAGTCGGTGGACAACCGCGCCCTCATGGCTGCGCTGCGCCACGTCGTGGGAATGCCGATCGGACTGCCCGCCCCGCGCATGGCCCTGGAGCCCGGGATGTGGGTCCTGCGAGCTGAGCCCGAGCTCGTGCTCAAGAGCACCTGGGTGGCGCCGGAGCGCCTGCTGGAGGCCGGCTACGCATTCCGCTTCGACGATGTCGAGCTGGCCCTGCGCGACGTGCGCTCCTCGAGCGCCGTACGCTGACGGTCCGCTTCGCAGTCCATGGCCGCTGCGGCCTCCGGCCGGCGAGCCGGGGCCGTAGGCTCGAACGGTGACTGCTGCACCTCTTCTCGCCCTGCCCATCGACGCGCTCCGTCAACGGTCGAGCACGAAGTGGCGCCGCTACCCGGCCGACGTCCTGCCGCTGTTCGTGGCAGAGACCGACTTCCCCCTGGCGCCCGCCATCACGGCCCGTCTCGCCCGGGCCGTCGAACTCGGCGACACGGGCTACACGCCGCCGGACCCGGGTATCCGCGACGCATTCGCCGACTTCGCCGTGCGCCGGTTCGGGTGGGATGTCGAGCCCCGCCGCATCCGCACGACGTGCGACGTCATGATGGGCGTCGTCGAGCTGCTGCGCCTCGTGACGAGGCCGGGCGACCGCGTCATCGTGACCCCGCCGGTGTACCCGCCGTTCTACGACGGCGTGCCCGAGGCGGGCTGCCGGCTGGAGCGCGTCCCGCTCCTCGAGACGGAGGATGGCTGGGAACTGGACCTGGCCGGGATCGACGCGGCGTTCGCGGCAGGCGCCACGGCGATGCTGCTGTGCAATCCGCACAACCCCACAGGAACGGTCCACAGCGCGGAGAGCCTGGCGGCTCTGGCCGAGATCGCCGATCGCCATGGCGCCCACATCATCAGCGACGAGATCCACTCGCCCCTGACGCAGCCCGATGTCGTGTTCACGCCGTTCCTCACGGCCTCGGAGGCCGCGGCACGCATCGGACTGACCGTCACGAGCGCCAGCAAGGCGTACAACCTCGCGGGGTTGAAGTGCGCGCTCATGGTGACGGCATCCGATCCCACGACCGCGTTGGTGGACAGTCTGCCCGATGAGGTCGAGTGGCGAACGGGACTCTTCGGCGCCTTGGCCGGCGTGGCGGCGTTCGATCCCGAGAGCGATGCGTGGCTCGACAGCCTGCTCACCACGCTCGACGAGAACCGTCGCCTCCTGGGCGACCTCCTGGCGGAGCACGTGCCCGGCGCGCGCTACCGCATCCCGGATGCCGGCTACCTCGCCTGGGTGGACCTCAGTGCGCTGGGCTGGGGCGACAACCCGGCCGTCAAGATCCTCCGTGACGCCAAGGTCGCGCTGCACTTCGGTCCCATGTTCGGCATCGAGGGCGCGGGCCACGTGCGGATCAACATCGGGTGCTCGCCCGAGGTGCTCCGCGAGGCTGTCGAGCGCATCGGCGCGCTCGCACGGGCGGATGTGCGGGCCGCCACCGCCCCGTGACCGAGCGGATCGATACCCGCGAGAGCATCTGGTCGGGCGGCTACATCGCGGTCACCCTCGGCGCCGTGGCGCTGATCTTCTTCGCCGCGCTGGAGTCGCTCGCGATGACGACGGTCATGCCCGTGGTCAGCCGCGAGCTCGACGGCGCTGCGCTGTACGCGGCCGCGTTCGCCGGCACCCTCGCCACGAGCGTCATCGGGATGGTCGTGGCCGGTGCGTGGTGCGATCGCGGGAGTCCGGTCGCTCCGCTTACCGCCGCGGTCAGCCTGTTCGTCGCGGGCCTGCTCGTGGCGGGACTCGCGCCCACGATGTGGCTGTTCGTCGCGGGACGGCTCCTGCAGGGTCTCGGCGTCGGCGGCCAGATCGTGGCACTGTACGTCGTCGTCGCGCGGGTGTATCCGCCACGCCTGCATGGGCCGCTGTTCGCGGCGTTCTCGGCCACGTGGGTCGTCCCGTCGTTCGTCGGACCGTTCGCCGCGGGAGCCGTCGCGCAGTACCTGCACTGGCGCTGGGTGTTCCTCGGGGTGGCTGTGCTCACGGCCGCGGCGTTCGTGCTCGTCTTCACGCGCCTGCACGGGCGGCGCCTCGGCACGAGCGACCCCTCGAAGGCGCGCATCGGACCGCGGGTCTGGCTCGCGGTCGCCGTCGCGGCGGGCGTGCTGGGGCTCAGTCTCGCGGATCAGCTTGCACCGTGGACGCTCGCGGTGGTCGCCGCATCCGCCGTCGTCCTACTGCTGGCGGTGCTGCCGCTCGTGCCGCGAGGGACGCTCCGGGCCGGCCGGGGCCTCCCGAGCGTGGTGCTCATGCGCGGGCTCATCGCGGGCACCCTCTTCGGCTCCGAGGTGTACCTTCCCTACCTGCTTGTGACGGAGTACGGGTTCAGCGTCACGTGGGCTGGGCTCGCCCTGACGGTCAGCGCTATCGCGTGGGCGATCGGCTCCGCCGTCCAGGGGCGATTCGGCGACCGCCTGGGCAACGCGCGCACCAGCATCATCGGCGTCGCGATGCTGACGACCGCGACGGTGCTCGCCACGGCGACGGCGCTCGGCCATCTGCCGCCTGGCATCGCGATCGCCGGCTGGTCGCTCGCGGGAGGGGGGATGGGCCTCATGTACCCGCGAATGACCATCCTCACCCTGGCGTACTCGACGCCCCAGAACCAAGGCTTCAACTCATCTGCGCTGTCGATCTTCGATGCCGCGGGATCCGCGACGACGATCGCGGTCATGGGTCTCGTCTTCACCGCGCTGCAGACGACGGATGCGGGCTTCGCGGTGGTGTTCGCACTCGGCGCGCTGCTGGCCCTCCTCGCGCTCGTTCCCGGGCTTCGGCTCGGTCACGCGCACGAGTAGCACCGCTGACGCGCCGGCGAGCGGCTCGACCCGCGTGTGTTCACTGCCCCGTTGGCGGTCTGGGTGGCATACGCGGCACGACCCGGTCACCGTCGCGTGGACCACGCCCGTTCCAGGCACCCCCGTATACTGGATGGCTGGCCCGTCGGCCAGCCTCCCTCCCCGCAGAACGGACCTCCGCTGTGCTCGCCGTGCATGACCTCGAGATCCGCGTGGGCGCCCGCGTGCTCATGTCGGATGTGTCCTTCCGCGTGGGCGACGGCGACAAGGTCGGACTCGTCGGGCGCAACGGCGCGGGCAAGACGACCCTCACGAAGGTCCTCGCGGGCGACCTCCTGCCCAGCGCGGGCAAGGTCGAGCGCCACGGAGAGCTCGGCTATCTGCCGCAGGATCCGCGCTCGGGCGACCCCGAGATGCTGGCGCGCACGCGGATCCTCGACGCCCGCGGGCTGGGAACGCTCGCCATCGGGATGCACGAGGCCTCGCTCGCCATGGGCGCCGAAGATGCCGCCGCCGCAGCGAAGGCGATGCGGAAGTACGCGAACCTGACCGAGCGCTTCGAGGCGCTCGGAGGCTACGCGGCCGAGGCGGAGGCCGCATCCATCGCCCATAACCTGTCGCTGCCCGATCGGATTCTCGACCAGCCTCTGAAGACGCTCTCGGGAGGTCAGCGTCGTCGCATCGAGCTCGCCCGCATCCTGTTCTCCGACGCGCAGACGATGATCCTCGACGAGCCGACCAACCACCTCGACGCCGACAGCGTCGTGTGGCTGCGCGAGTTCCTCAAGGGCTACCGGGGCGGTCTGATCGTCATCAGCCACGACGTCGAGCTGGTGGGGGAGACCGTCAACCGGGTCTTCTACCTCGACGCCAACCGCCAGGTCATCGACATCTACAACATGAACTGGAAGAACTACCAGCGCCAGCGCGTCGCGGATGAGGAGCGCCGCAAGAAGGAGCGCGCCAACGCCGAGAAGAAGGCGACCGCGCTCCAGCTGCAGGCCGCGAAGTTCGGCGCCAAGGCGACGAAGGCCGCCGCTGCGCACCAGATGATGGCCCGCGCAGAGAAGCTGCTGTCGGGCCTCGAGGACGTGCGCCAGGACGACCGGGTGGCGAAGCTCCGATTCCCCAAGCCCGCACCGGTGGGAAAGACCCCGCTCATGGGCAAGGGCCTGTCGAAGTCCTACGGCTCGCTCGAGATCTTCACCGACGTCGACCTCGCGATCGACCGCGGCTCCAAGGTCGTGATCCTCGGGCTCAACGGGGCAGGCAAGACGACGCTGCTGCGCATCCTCGCCGGGGTGGATGGAGCGGACACCGGCGTCATCGAACCCGGCCACGGCCTGAAGATCGGCTACTACGCGCAGGAGCACGAGAACCTCGACGTGCACCGCTCCGTGCTCGAGAACATGATGTCGTCGGCCCCGGACATCAACGCCACCGAGGCGCGCAAGGTGCTGGGCTCGTTCCTGTTCACCGGCGACGACGTGCTGAAGCCCGCGGGGGTTCTCTCGGGTGGCGAGAAGACACGCCTGTCCCTTGCGACGCTCGTCGTGTCCAGTGCGAACGTGCTCCTGCTCGACGAGCCCACGAACAACCTCGACCCGGCATCGCGTGAAGAGATCCTCGGCGCACTCGCGCACTACGAGGGTGCGGTCATCCTGGTCTCGCACGATCCGGGTGCGGTCCAGGCGCTGAACCCCGAGCGCGTGCTCATCCTGCCGGACGGCGTGGAGGACATCTGGGGTCGCGACTACATCGACCTCATCACGCTGGCCTGAGCCTCAGCGGCCCGCCTCGCCCGAAGGGCGTCAGCGGCCGGCCTCGCCCGCAGGGCGTCAGCGACCGGCCCGGTCGAGCAGATCGTCTTCGGCCGCCATGTCGCGGTCGATGCGCTTCTTGGGGAAGAGGGCGCGTGCCGATCGGCGGACGGATGCTGCTGCCTCGAGTTCTGCGGCGGCCGCCGGGTCTGAGGCGGCCATGGCGGCGATCGCCGCGGCGTCTTCGGCATCCTCACGGCGCGCACGGCGCTCCGACCGGATGACGTACCAGATGAAGACGAAGCCCATGACGGCGAACAGGATCCACTGCACGCCGTACGACAGGTACGGACCGGGGTCGTCCGAGGGGGCTTCGAGGGCCTGTGGAACGCTCGCGGCCGCCGGGGTCTCGGAGACCATCGTCCCGTACGCGCCGTGCTCGAGCGCCCTGCCGTGCTCGCCGCCGATCGTCGTCGCGATGAGCGGGAGGTTGATGGAGGGAACCTGACCGCGCGGCGCCGCCGCCCCCGAGGACGGCAGCGGCTCGCCCGGCTGCAGTCGTGTGACGACGGTCACCGTGCCCGACGGAGCCGACGGCACGTGGTCGGGCAAGGACTGCGTGTTGCCCGGGGCGAGCCATCCGCGGTCGATGAGGAACACGCGACCGTCGGTGAGGCGGAGCGGAACGAGGACCTCGTACGCCGCCGTGCCGCCGTGCACCCTGTTGCGGACGAGCAGCTGCTCGTCCGCAATGTAGCTGCCCGTCATCGTGACCTGCCGCCACTGGTCGTTCGGATCGAGCGTCGCGCCCGGCCGGAGCAGCTGATCCAGCGCCACGGGCGTCGAGTCGTAGTTGCGCGAGACCAGCGCGAGCTGCTCGGAACGGGCCGCGTTCTTTCCCAGCTGCCAGTTCGAGAGGAACGCGCAGGCGATCGCGAACACGATGGCGACGCCGATGTAGGCCGCCCAGCGGACGGCCGGGGGAGCGTTGCGGCGGCTCATGCGATCGCCTCAGCCTCTGCGGGCAGGGGGAACGGCCGCACCTCGAGGGGGAAGTCGCGGGCGGCGAGGAAATCCTGCAGATAATCGAGGTGCTCATCGCACGCAAGCCATGTCTTGCGCCGGTCGGCAGTGTGGATGCGGGGATTCCGCCACAGGATCTGCCAGCTCGCGTCCGCGACGCATCCGGCGCGCGAGCAGCGCGCCTCACCCGCCGCGATCACTTCGCGGCCTCGTCGGGGGCCCCAGGCTGCTCGACATGCGGAGTCTCCGCGATCCGCAGCACCGGGTGCGCCGCAGCAGACGAGGGGGGAGAGGCCGAGACCGGCGCCGCAGGCGGGAGGGCGCGTTCGGGATTCTCGGCGCGCACCGTCTTCGCATCCTGCCCGACATTGGCGATCACCACGGCGATGTAGGGGAGGAAGATGGCGCCGACGCCGAAGATCCAGGTGTACCAGCCGTACGGCTGGACGACGACCATCAAGACGAAGCACGCGACGCGGATGCCCATCGTCACGAGGTACCGGATCGAGCGTGCGCCGACCTCGTCGCGCGGTGCCCGGGGCAGGGACGTGGCGGAGGGGGTGGATTTCGAGCGCTTCACGGTGCATCCAGACTACGCCGCCTGGGATATGACGAGCGCCCGGCCGGGGATCCGACCGGGCGCTCGCCGAGACGGTTCAGTACGTGCGGTAGTTCTGATAGTTCGCCGCGATCGCCAGACCGAAGACGATGATCAGGATCGCCGCGAGGATGCTCAGCGCGAGGCCGACCCAGCCGAGGATGGTGCCGGTGAGCGCCATGCCATGGCCGCCCTCGCCCGTGCGCTTGATCTGGCCCAGCGACAGGTGGCCCGTGATCACGGCGACCAGGTGCGCGATGAAGGGCAGGAAGACGAATCCCGCGATGCCCGCCACCAGCGAGACGATCGCCAGCGTGTTGGTGCGGGGTCCGGCGGGAGCGGAGTAGGCCGGCGCGGCTGCGTATGTCGGCGCCTGGTACGCGGGCGGAGCGGTGTAGGCCGGGGGCGCCGCGTCGGGTGCCGGAGCGTACGCCGGCGTCGCGGGCGGCGCTTCCGCGGCCGGCGCAGGCTCGGACGCCCACGCGGGTGCGGCAGCAGGCGCCTCTGCGGCAGCAGGCTCGGCCGCAGGTTCCGCAGCGGCCGGCGTCGGCGCGGCCGGCTCCTCGGCGGGTGACGCGGCGGCGGGGACCTCGGGCTTGGGGTCTGGTGTTGTGTCGCTCACGGTAGGGCCTTTCGTAGGCGGATCGGCGGAGGAAATCCGCCTGTGCCTAGATTGGCAACGCCTATGGGGCGTGTCAAACACCCTCGCGCTACGCTGGATCGGTTTTGTCACATACAGACAGGAGCAGTCATGTCCGCAGAGCGCGTCGTCCTCGTCACCGGCGGCAACCGGGGCATCGGACGTGCCATCGCCGAGCGCTTCGTCGCGGAGGGCTACAAGGTCGCCGTGACCGCTCGCAGCGGAGAGGGCCCCGAGGGGACGCTCACGGTTCGCGCGGACGTCACGGATTCGGCGCAGCTGGATGCCGCGTTCCTCGAGGTGGAGAACACGCTCGGTCCGGTGGAGGTCGTCGTCGCGAACGCGGGCATCACGAAGGACACGCTTCTGCTGCGCATGTCGGAGGACGACTTCGACTCGGTCGTCGCTACGAACCTCGGCGGCACCTTCCGCGTGGTCAAGAGGGCATCGAAGGGGATGCTGCGCGCCCGGTGGGGACGCGTCATCCTGATCTCGTCCGTCGTCGGTCTGCTGGGCTCGGCCGGCCAGATCAACTACTCGAGCTCGAAGGCCGCCCTGGTCGGCTTCGCCCGGTCGCTGACGCGGGAGCTCGGCGCCCGCGGCATCACGGCCAACGTCGTCGCGCCCGGCTTCATCGAGACCGACATGACGGCCGAGCTTCCGGCCGAGACGCAGGCCGAGTACAAGAAGAGCATTCCGGCCGGCAGGTTCGCGACGGCAGATGAGGTCGCGGGTGTCGTGACGTGGCTGGCATCGGATGACGCGGCGTATATCTCGGGCGCGGTCATCCCCGTCGACGGCGGCCTCGGCATGGGCCACTGAGCGGACCCGTCCGACGGGTCAGGGCAGCAGCGCGACGACCTGTGAGAGGTCGACCGGGCCGACCACCAGGTCGGCCAGCGCCCGCACGGCGGGCTTGGCGTTGAACGCGAGGCCGAGACCGGCCTCGGCCATCATGAGCAGGTCGTTCGCGCCGTCGCCGATCGCAATCGTGCGACGGCGGGGAACTCCGAGCTGATCGGCCCACTCGAGGAGAGCCGCGGCTTTGGCCGCGGCGTCCACGATTCCGCCGTCGACGAAGCCGGACAGGCGCCCGTTCTCGACCGCCAGGCGATTGGCCCGCCAGACGTCGACGCCGAGCGCCGGCGCGATCTCGTCGAGGATCTCGTGGAATCCGCCCGACACGACTCCCACCGCGCCGCCACGGTGGTGGACGGCGGTCGTCAGCTCCAGGACCCCCGGCGTCGGCTCGATGCGCGACAGCACTCGGGCGAACGCCTCGAGAGGCACACCACGCAGAGCCTCGACGCGCGACCGGAGACTCGACGCGAAGTCGACCTCGCCGCGCATCGCCGCCTCGGTCGCTTCGGCCACCTCGGCCTCGCGACCCGCCTCCGCGGCGATGAGCTCGATGACCTCGTTGCGGATCAGCGTCGAGTCGGCATCGAGGACGACCAGGAACCGGGCACGGCGGGGGAGCATCCCTCCACCGTACCGAGCCGTGACGCGCCACCCGGACGGCGGCGTCTCAGACCGCTATGCCTCGACGCGGATGTTCTTCCCGACCACGGTGATGCCGGAATCCGTCACGGTGAAGCCCCGCGCCAGATCGCGCTCCCGGTCGACACCCACCGTCGCGCCGGGCGCCAGCACCACGTTCTTGTCCAGGATCGCGCGGTGGACGCGCGCACCCGGGCCGACGTTGACCTGGTCGAACAGCACGGAGTCGGTGATCGTCGATCCGCCGCCCGCGAGCGTCCAGGGCCCGACGACGCTGCGCTCCAGGTGCGTGCCCGACAGCACCGACCCCAGCGAGACCACCGAGTCGATCGCCGTGCCGATCCGGCCGACCGAGTCGCGCACGAACTTCGCCGGCGGCGAGTTCACCGCCTGAGCGTGGATCGGCCACTCCGTGTTGTAGAGGTTGAAGACGGGCAGCGTCGAGATCAGATCCCGGTGTGCGTCGAAGAACGAGTCGATCGTTCCGACGTCGCGCCAATAGGCACGGTCGCGATCGGTCGATCCGGGCACGTCGTTGCGCTTGAAGTCGTACACGCCGGCCTCGCCGCGACCGACGAAGTAGGGGACGATGTCGCCGCCCATGTCGTGGTTCGACGCCGACAGCTCGCCGTCCGACTCGACCGCATCGATGAGCGCGTCGGCATCGAAGATGTAGTTGCCCATCGATGCGAGCACCTCGTGCGGCGCGTCCGCGAGACCCGTGGGGTTCTGCGGCTTCTCCAGGAACTCGTTGATGCGCGTCGGGTCGTCGCCGACGACATCGATGACGCCGAACTGGTTCGCGAGCGAGATCGGCTGACGGATGCCGGCCACCGTCGCACGGGCGTCCGATTCGATGTGCGCATCCAGCATCTGGCGGAAGTCCATGCGATAAACGTGGTCGGCGCCGATGACGACGACGATGTCGGGCTTCTCGTCGTTGATGAGGTTCAGGCTCTGGAGGATGGCGTCGGCCGAGCCCGAGAACCACCGCTTGCCGAGGCGCTGCTGCGCGGGCACGGATGCGACGTACGAGTCGAGCAGCGCCGACATGCGCCACGTCTGCGAGATGTGCCTGTCGAGGCTGTGGGACTTGTACTGCGTCAGCACCACGATCTGTCTCAGCCCCGAGTTGATCAGGTTCGAGATGGCGAAGTCGATCAAGCGGTACTGGCCCCCGAACGGCACCGCGGGCTTGGCCCGGTCGGCCGTCAGGGGCATCAGCCGCTTGCCTTCCCCTCCGGCGAGGATGATTCCGAACACTTTCGGCGCTGCTGGCATGGCACCCACCATAGGTGCTCGCCCCAGCCTGTACTAGCGTTTCGTCATGCGCGTCGACATCGTGACCAAGGAGTACCCGCCGGAGATCTACGGGGGAGCAGGCGTGCACGCCGCGGAGCTTGTGAAAGCGCTGCGAACCGAGGACGGCCTCGAGGTGCGGGTGCATGCCTTCGGCGCCGAACGCGACGAGGAGGGCACGACGTCGCACGGCGTCCCACCCGGGCTCGCGGATGCCAACGGCGCCGTCCAGACGCTCGGCACTGACCTCGAGATCGTCACGGATGTGGCGGGCGCCGACGTCGTGCACAGCCACACCTGGTACGCGAACTTCGCCGGTCACCTTTCGTCGCTGCTCTACGGGATCCCGCACGTCGTCACCGCCCACAGCCTGGAGCCGCTGCGCCCGTGGAAGGCCGAGCAGCTCGGCGGCGGCTACCGCGTCTCGAGCTACATCGAGAAGACGGCCTACGAGGGCGCCGCCGCCGTCGTGGCGGTGAGCGACGGGATGCGGCGGGACATCCTCCGCAGCTATCCCTCCCTCGATCCCGCCAAGGTGCGCGTGATCTACAACGGCATCGACGTCGAGGCGTGGCATCCCGTCGACGATCCGGAGTACCTGGCCGCGCAAGGCATCGATCCGGGCCGCCCCTCCGTCGTCTTCGTGGGCAGGATCACCCGTCAGAAGGGTCTGCCGTACCTGCTGCGCGCGGCGGCCCTGCTCCCACCCGAGGTGCAGCTCGTGCTGTGCGCCGGGGCACCGGACACGCCCGAGATCATGGCCGAGGTCCAGGGTCTGGTCCGCGTCCTCCAGGAGACCCGCGACGGCGTCGTGTGGATCGACAGGATGCTCTCGCGCCCCGAGCTCTGCACGATCCTGACTGCGGCGACGACGTTCGTCTGCCCGTCGATCTACGAGCCGCTCGGCATCGTCAACCTCGAGGCGATGGCTTGCGGCGCCGCCGTCGTCGGGACGGCGACGGGCGGCATCCCCGAGGTCGTCGCGGACGGTGTGACGGGCCGGCTCGTGCCGATCGACCAGGTGCAGGACGGCAGCGGCACGCCCATCGATCCGGACGCCTTCGTCGCCGATCTCGCGCGCGTGCTGACGGAGGTGGCGACTGATCCCGAGCGGGCGGCCGCGTACGGCGAGGCTGGGCGGGCCCGCGCCACCGAGGAGTTCAGCTGGGGCGCGATCGCCGCCCAGACGGCCGCACTCTACGCGGAGGTCGCCGCCGAGTCTCGATAGGCTGGGCAGATGCCTGAGGTCCTCGAGTTCGCCGACGTCGTCGTCCGCCGCAGTTCCCGTGACATCGTCGACCAGCTCTCCTGGACCGTTCGGGACGACGAGCGCTGGGTGATCCTCGGACCGAACGGCGCGGGCAAGACGACGCTGCTGCAGCTTGCAGACACGCTGATGCACCCGACATCCGGGATCGTGCGCATTCTGGGGGAGCAGCTCGGCCGCAGCGACGTGTTCGAGCTCCGCCCGCGCATCGGCTTCGCCTCGTCCGCCATGGCACGCCGGGTGCCGCAGGAGGAGACCGTGCTGAACGTCGTCATGACGGCCGCTTATTCGGTCCTCGGGCGCTGGCGCGAGGACTACGACGACATCGACGAGCGCCGCGCATTGCGGGTCCTGGCCGAGTGGCGTCTCGATCACCTCGCCGACCGCACCTTCGGCACCCTGTCCGACGGCGAGCAGAAGCGGGTGCAGATCGCCCGCGCGGTCATGACAGACCCCGAGCTCCTGCTCCTCGACGAGCCGAGCGCGAGCCTCGACCTGGGGGCGCGCGAGGAGCTTCTCGCGCTTCTGAGCGGATACGCGCAGGCGCCGACGACTCCGGCGATGGTCATGGTCACGCACCACGTGGAGGAGGTCCCGGTCGGCTTCACGCACGTGCTTCTCCTCCGCGACGGGCAGGCCGTCGCATCCGGCCCGCTCGCCGACACCCTGACCTCCGACAACCTCACCGCGACATTCGGGATGCCGATCGTGCTCACCGAGGCGGACGGCCGCTACGCCGCGCGCGCCGCGGCCTGACGGCGCGGTTCGGCCTCGATTCCTCGCGTGACCGGGTTGCTGGTAGACTCGATCCTTGGTGCGCTCGCACCGCAGACTTCGTCCGCCCTGGCAAAATCCAGGGCACCACACTTGAAGGACTTCCCATGAAGACTGACATCCACCCCGACTACCAGGCCGTCGTGTTCCGCGACCTCGGCTCGGGCGAGCTGTTCCTCACGCGCTCCACTGTCACGAGCGACAAGACCGTCGAGCTCGAGGGCGTGGAGTATCCCGTCATCGACGTCGAGATCTCGTCCGCCTCGCACCCGTTCTACACGGGCAAGCAGCGCATCCTCGACTCGGCCGGTCGCGTCGAGAAGTTCAACCAGCGCTTCAAGAACTTCGGCGGCGGCTCCTCGAAGTAGTCGAGCCCCTGACGTTCCGAAGGCCCCGCTCCGGCGGGGCCTTCGTCGTTCTCGCGGCGGTACTGTGAGCCCGTGACCGTCATCCTCGTCGAGGGCGAGAGCGACCGGATCGCGGTGCGGACTCTCGCCGCGCGACTCGGGCTGCGCCCGCTCGACGTTCGCATCGCCGGGGGAGCTCAGGGGATGCGCCGGGTCGCGGCCGGGCTCGCGCAACATCGCCGGCTGGGGCTCGTCGACGTCGCTGAGCGCGCCGCGGTGGAACCGTTCGTCGACGAGCTGTTCGTCTGCGACCCGGACCTCGAGGGCGAGCTGATCCGCGCCCTCGGCATCCCCGCCGTCGAGCGGGTGCTGGCGGCAGAGGGCGAACTGGAGTCGTTCCGCCGGCTCCAGCGGCAGCCCGCGCAGCGCGTGCGGTCTGCGCCGGCGCAGCTCGCCCGCTTCATCGGGGGGCGCAGCGGCAACAAGGCGCGCTATGCGGGCCTGCTGACCGCGGCGCTGCCCCTCGCGGACGTCCCCACCCCGCTCGCAGAGCTCCTCGAGCGTGTCCAGCGCTAGCGGATCGGCCAGCGGCCGTCGAGGTGATCATCGGGGTCGATGCGCCCGACCCGCACGAAGTATTCGGTGAGGCTCTCGGCCTGCAGACGCGCCCAGGCGATCTGGCGGGTGTGCAGCTCACCGGCGGTGCGGGGGAGCGCGCCCGCGAAGCGCTCTGCGAGGGCCAGCGCGACCCGGCCGGCGGCGACGGCGTCGGCGGATGCGTCGTGGGCGTCCTCGAGCGCCACCCTGTAGTGCTCCGCCACGACCGACAGCGTGCGTCTGCCGGGACGGTAGCGGTCCATGAACTTGTCGAGCACGAGCGGGTCGATGACGGGGGACGGCCGGTCGATCGGTGCGACGCCGTGACGCACGGCCTCGTATCGCAGCATCGAGAAGTCGAACGGCGCGTTGTAGGCCACGACCGGGTATCCCGCGGCGAAGACCGCCGTCAGGGTCTCCACGACCTCCGCCACGACCTCCGCCGCGGGCCGACCGTGGGCGCGGGCCTGAGCCGTCGAGATGCCGTGCACTGCGCTGGCCTCGGCCGGGATCTCCACGCCGGGGTCCGCCATCCACGCCCGCGATCGCCGTACGGCGCCGTCCGGGCCGAGCACACCCACGTGCGCCGTGACGATGCGATCCCGCTCGACGTCGACGCCGGTCGTCTCGAGGTCGAACACGCCGACGCCGTACGCCCACTCCGGAGAGTCCATCTCGAAGAGCGGTGGGCCGTCGTGCATGCCGCCAACGGTATGCGCGGCCTCCGACAGCGGCCGTCCGGCGCGCCGTCGGCATCGACGCGGACTCGTAGACTCGACAGGTGCCCGCTGTGAATCCCTATGCCGCCCAGCTCGCCGAGATTCCGGTCGAGCGGCGAGAGGTCGAGGTCTGCGCAGGCACGACGGCGTACTGGGTCTACGGGCCCTCCGACGCAGAGACGACGATCGTCGTCGTGCACGGCTTCCGCGGCGAGCACCACGGGCTCGAGCCGGTGGTGGCGCAGCTGCCCGGCATCCGGATCGTGTCGCCCGATCTGCCCGGATTCGGCGAGTCGGCGCCGCTGCCCGGGCGCCGGCACACGCTCGACACCTATGCCGAGTGGCTCACGGCCTTCACCGCGACGACTGCGCCGGGCGCCGTCATCCTGGGCCACAGCTTCGGCTCGATCGTCGCATCCGCCGCCGTCGCCTGGGGGCTGCCGACCGACCGCCTGATCCTCGTGAACCCGATCGGGGCGCCCGCGCTCGAGGGACCTCGTGGCGTTCTCACACGACTCGCGATCTTCTACTACTGGGCGGGGGCACGCCTCCCGCGGCCGGCGGGTGAGGCGCTGCTGCGCAGCCCGCTGATCGTCCGGGCCATGAGCGAGTCGATGGCCAAGACGCGCGAGCCCGAGCTGCGGCGCTTCGTGCATGATCAGCACGACACCTACTTCTCGCAGTTCGCGGACAGGGATGTGCTGCACGACGCGTTCGTGGCGTCCGTCTCACACGACGTGCGCGAGTTCGCTCCCCTGATCGCCCAGCCGGCCCTGCTGGTCGCGGCCCAGAAGGACGACATCACGCCGATCGAGGCCGAGCGCCGGCTGGTCGCGATGTTCTCGGATGCGCAGCTCGTCGAGATCCCGGACGTCGGCCATCTCATCCACTATGAGACGCCGCAGCCCGCGGCCGCCGCCATCATGCGGTTTCTCGCGCCTTCCGACGACGGTACGCGTTGACGTTCATCCGGTTCCCGCAGTTGCCGGTGTCGCAGTAGCGCTTGGACCCGTTCTTCGAGTAGTCGACGTAGACGGCGTCGCAGTCATCGGCCGAGCACACCCGCACCCGGTCGTACTCGTCGGCGCGGATGACGTCCACGAACGCCATGGCCGCCTCGACGAGGATGCGGGTGTGCAGGGGCGAATCGTCGGCCGTCGCGTGGATGTGCCAGTCGTACCCGTCGTGGATCGTCAGCTGCGGGAGCGCGTTGCCGTCGCGCAGCATCTCGTTGACCAGCGGCACCGCGCCGACGCGGTCGACGTCCCACAGGGCGCGCAGGCGGGGACGGATGCCGCGTACGGCGGCGAGCTCGGACGCATCCCGTCGGAGCACGCCCGTGAACGGGTTGACCGCGAGGTACGCGTCGAGGTCCTCGAGGGTCTGCAGGGTGTCTTCGCGATCGATCCCCGGGAGCGAGTTGACGAGGTGCACGGCCGCCACCAGCGACTGGCGTGTGTCATGGATGAAAACCATGTTGACTCCTGACATCCTCGATCGATAGTGTCACCAGTGTAGACAACGTTCACCCATGACAGTCGGATGCCGCCCATGACCGTTTCGACCGCCTCCATCCCCGTCGCCCGTCCGGCACCGTTCGGCCGAGCGCACGTCCGGACGACCGGACTGCTCCTCGGGGTCGGATCGGCCTTGGCGTTCTCATCGAGCGGCCCGCTGGTGAAGCCGCTTCTCGAAGCGGGCTGGTCCCTCGGAGCCGCTCTGCTGATCCGGATGGGCGTCGCGGGGCTGATCCTCTCGCCGGCGCTGATCCGCGCCATCCGGCGGCAGCCCGGCTTCCTGCGCCGTCATTGCACCCTGATCGTCGTGTTCGGTCTGGTGCCGGTCCTCGGCTGTCAGCTCTTCTTCTTCACGGCGATGCAGCGGATGCCGGTGGCGGTCGCCTTGCTCATCCAGTATCTCGCGCCCGTCCTGCTGGTCGCCTTCACGTGGCTGCGCACCCGCCGCGCTCCCTCGGCGCTCGTGCTGTGGGGATCTGCGGTCGCGGTCGTCGGTCTCGTTCTCGTGGTGAACGTCGTCGGCGCGTCCTTCGACCTGGTCGGCACGCTGCTGGCGCTGGCCGCGGCGGTCTGCGTGTGCGTGTACTTCGTCGCGTCCGAGCGTGCCGGAGACGGCCTCCCGCCGCTCGCCCTCGCCGCGGGCGGACTGCTGACCGGAGCGGCGGCCATGGCCATTCTCTGCACGACCGGCCTCATGCCATTCCGCGCGCCTGCGGTCACCGTCGCACTGTCCGGGCTGGAGGTGCCCTGGGTCATCCCGATGATGTGGGTCGCCGCCGTCGGGACGACTCTCGGCTACGCCCTCGGAGTCATGGCGATTCCCCGTCTCGGATCGCGGGTGGCCTCGTTCGTCGGCCTCTCCGAGGTGCTCTTCGCACTCGGATTCGCCTGGCTGCTCCTGGGTGAGACCCCCGCCCCGATCCAATTCGTCGGCGGAGCGCTGATCCTCGTGGGCGTCGTCCTCGTCCGCGCCGACTCGTCGGCGGCGGACGCCGCTATCGCTCCCGCGCCAGGTCCATGAGCGGCGCGACGCGGTGCGGGATGACCTCGCCCATGACGAGGGATGTCTCCGTCCGCTCGACGCCCTCGATCGCCAGGATGCGCGCATCCGTCTCGAAGAGGTGCTGGGTGTCGAGGCACGCCACGCGCACCAGCAGATCGATCTGACCGCTCAGGCCGTGCGCCTGTACGACTTCGGGGATGCGCGCCAGCTCGGCGGTGATCTGGGGGAGTTCGACCTGACGCACCGTGACGTGGATGAACGCCTCGATCGGGAACCCGAGGGCCTTCGTCGACACAGCCCGCTCGAACGACAGGAACGCCCCCTCGCGCTCGAGTCTGGCCATGCGCGCCTGCACGGTGTTGCGCGAGAGCCCGAGGCGATCGGCCAGCGCGACGACGGTCGCCCGATGATCGACTGAGAGTGCGCTGAGGAGCTCCAGATCGACGCGGTCCAAGTTGCTCATGATGCGCAACTTTAGCACGCTCGGCACCGCCTTCGATGGGCAACATGCTCAAGAGAAGTTGTGATGCTTGAGCGGGGTGCGTATCGGACGTACCCTCGCATCAGATCGGCGAAGAAGCCGATGACGACCCGCGGAGCCCAAGAGGCCGATGCGGAATGGAGGTCACGACAATGGTGCACACCCTCACCCCCGCAGCCGAGCTCGGCGCCGACATCGACGACGTCGCTCGACTGATCACCGCCGACGGAGAGCGCATCGCCGACGCCGTCCTTGACCCCTGGGTCGCGGACGTGGATGCCGCGCAGCTGCAGGCCCTCTACCGCGACATGGTCGTGCTCCGGCGCATCGACGCCGAGGGCGTCGCCCTCCAGCGCCAGGGTCAGCTCGGTCTCTGGGCGCCCTGCACCGGCCAGGAGGCCACGCAGATCGGCACCGCGCGCGGTCTGCGCGCAGACGACTTCACCTTCCCCAGCTACCGCGAGATCGGTGTGGTCTACGCCCGCGGCGCCCGGCCGTCGGACTTCGTGCTGTCGTGGCGCGGCGAGGCCCACTCGACGCTCGAGCCCGAGACGATGCACTCGGCCGTTCCACAGATCATCATCGGGGCCCAGACGCTGCACGCGGTCGGCTACGGCATGGGCATCCAGCGCGACGGGACCGACCAGATCGCCGCGACGTACTTCGGCGACGGCGCATCCAGCCAGGGCGATGTGAACGAGGCGATGGTGTTCGCCGCATCCTTCGGCGCCCCCGTCGTCTTCGTCTGCACCAACAACCAGTACGCGATCTCCGAGCCCGTCCGCGTGCAGGCGGCCGCGCCGATCGCCGGGCGCGCGCCGGGCTACGGCATCCCGAGCATGCGCGTCGACGGCAACGACGTGCTCGCGTGCCTCGCCGCGATGCGGTGGGCCGCGGCGCACGCGCGCAGCGGCGCGGGCCCCGCCTTCATCGAGGCGGTCACGTACCGCATGGGTCCGCACACGACCTCGGACGACCCGACGCGCTACCGCGACCCGGCGGAGCTCGAGCGCTGGCGCGCCCGCGACCCGCTCGCGCGGGTGGAGGCGTACCTGCGCTCGCGCGGAGAGTTCGGCGAGGAGTTCGCGGAATCCGTGCAGGCCGCGGCCGACGACATGGCCGCGCAGGTGCGTGCCGCCTGCCTGGGTGCCGTGACGAAGCCCGCGCTCAGCGTCTTCGACAACGTCTACGCCGAGCCCCACACGGGTATCGCCGAGCAGATCGCCGAGTTCACCGCCTACCTCGACGGGTTCGCGGAGGCCGAGGGCGAGGTCGCGCGATGACCCAGCTGACGATGGCGAAAGCCCTGAACGAGGGCCTTCGGCGGGCGATGCAGGACGATGATCGCGTCCTCCTGATGGGCGAGGACATCGGCAAGCTCGGCGGCGTGTTCCGCATCACGGATGGATTGCAGAGCGAGTTCGGCGCGACGCGCGTCGTCGACACCCCCCTCGCCGAGTCGGGGATCGTCGGCACCGCCGTCGGCCTCGCCTACCGCGGCTTCCGCCCCGTCGTCGAGATCCAGTTCGACGGGTTCGTGTACCCGGCCTTCGATCAGATCGTGAGCCAGGTCGCGAAGCTCCACTACCGCACGGGCGGCAAGGTGCGCATGCCGATCACGATCCGCATCCCGTGGGCGGGAGGTGTCGGCGCCGCCGAGCACCACTCCGAGTCGCCCGAGGCCTACTTCGTGCACACGTCGGGCCTGCGCGTGGTGGCGGTCTCGAATCCGCAGGACGCGTACACCGTGCTCCGGCAGGCAATCGCCAGCGACGACCCCGTCGTGTTCTTCGAGCCCAAGCGGCTCTATCACACGAAGGGCGAGGTCGACCTCGAATCAGCGCTCGCCGACGCGGCGCCCATGGGGCTCGCCCGCGTCGTGCGAGAGGGACACGACGTGACGATCCTCACGTACGGCTCGCAGGTGCAGACGGCGTTGGATGCGGCGACCGCCGCCGAGGACGAGGGCACGTCGATCGAGGTCATCGATCTCCGGTCGCTCTCGCCCGTCGACTACCGGACGGTCACGGCTTCGGTGCGCAAGACCGGTCGGGTCGTCGTCACGCACGAGGCGGCCCGTGAGGCCGGGGTGGGTGCGGAGCTCATCGCCAGCGTCACGGAGCGGTGCTTCAACTACCTCGAGTCGGCGCCGGTGCGCGTGACGGGACACGACATCCCCTATCCGCCGGCCAAGCTCGAGAAGTACCACCTGCCCGACCTGGACCGGATCCTCGATGCGGTGGATCGCGTGATGGATCGGCCGAACTCGCTGACGCCCGTGGAGAGCGCGTCGTCGGAGGCGGCCGACCGCGGAGCGGCCGTCGATGGGAGCATGCAGGCATGAGTCAGGACTTCCGACTTCCCGACCTCGGCGAGGGGCTCCCCGAGGCGGAGCTCGTGCAGTGGCTCGTCGAGCCCGGCGACACCGTCACCCTGAACCAGACCATCGCCGAGGTGGAGACGGCCAAGGCCGTCGTCGAGCTGCCGTCGCCGTACGCGGGCACCGTGGGCGCCCTGCACGCCGCGCCGGGCGATGTGATCGCCGTCGGCGACGTCGTCATCACGATCGACACCGGGGAGGATGCGCCGGTCGAGGCCGCGCCCGCGCCGGCCGCGCAGACCGCAGAGCCGGCGGAAGCCGAGAAGGCGGTGCCGAACCTCGTCGGCTACGGCGCGGCACCCCGCGCGGGCGGACGGCCGCAGCGCAGGGCGCGCGGAGCGCGCGCGGCATCCGGTCCCGACACCGCCGTGCTCGAGGCCGCGCCGCACGACGCGATGCCGCGGCGCGAGGCTCCCGAGCCCGTGATGGAGCGCCCGCGGTCGACGCCGCCGGTGCGAAAGCTCGCCAAGGACCTGGGCATCGACCTGGCCCTGGTCGAGGCATCCGGCGTGACCGGGATCATCACCCGCGCAGACGTCGAGGCCTACGCGGCCCGCACGGCCCCACCGCAGCTGGTGGCGGCGACCGCAGTCGAGCCCGAGGTCGTAGCGTCCGCCGGTGCACGGCCGCGTGAGACCCGCACTCCGATCCGCGGTGTTCGCAAAGCGACGGCCGATGCGATGGTGCGCAGCGCCTTCACGGCGCCGCAGGCATCGACGTTCGTCACGGTCGACGTGACAGCGACGACCGAGCTCGTGGCGTCGTTGGCCGCCGATCGCGCACTCGAGGGTCACCGCATCGGCATCATGGCCATCGCCGCGAAGGCCGTGTGCCTCGCCCTCGGCGCGACGCCGAGCGTCAACTCGAAGTGGGACGACCAGGCGGGGGAGATCGTCGAGTTCGGCTACGTCAACCTCGGCATCGCCGCGGCGACCGAGCGCGGCCTCGTCGTTCCCAACATCCGGGATGCGGATCAGCTCACGCTCGTCGACCTGGCCGACGCGATCCGAGACGTGGCATCGACCGCCCGCGCCGGGCGCACGACGCCGAGTGCGATGATGGGCGGCACGTTCACGATCACCAACGTCGGCGTCTTCGGTGTCGACGGTGGAACGCCCATCGTCAACCCGGGGGAGGCCGCCATCCTGGCGCTCGGCGCCGTGCGCCGGCAGCCGTGGGAGCACCGTGGCGAGATCGCTCTCCGCGACGTGATGACTCTGAGCCTGTCGTTCGACCACCGACTGGTCGACGGAGAGCAGGCCGCGCGCTTCCTGCGCGACGTGGCCGGTGTCCTCGGAGAGCCCGGACGGGCGATGCTCCTGCGCTGAGCGCGACGATCGCGGCGCTGTCAGGCCGACAGCGCCGCGATCGCCATGTCATGCAGCACATCGCGCACGACGGCATCGTCGACGGATGCGGCGCGCGATGCCCGCAGGCTGTACGGCGTCGAGTTGATGAGACCGAAGCAGGCGTGCGCGCGCACGCGCAGATCGGCCTCGGGACGGTCGGGGTGCACCGCTCGGAGCACCTCGATCCAGGTGTCCACGTACTCGCGCTGCAGGTGACGGACCCGCGACCTGTCGCGGTCGGACAGGCTCGCGAGGTCGCGGTCCTGGACGCGGATGACGTCGGCCTCGTCGAGCGCGAAGTCGACGTGGAAGTCGACCAGTGCGTCCAACTGCCGGATCGCGAGGTCATGCTGCGCGACCACGGCCCGGCCGCCGTCGCGCAGGCCCTCGCTGACGCCGATCAGGATGGCTCCGAGGAGGGCCTGCTTGTTCGCGAAGTGTCGGTACACGGCCGGACCGCTGACCCCGACGGCGGCGCCGAGGTCCTCGAGGCTCACACCGCTGAAGCCGCGGTCCGCGAACAGGCGGGCGGCTTCGCGCACCAGGGCGGCCTGACGATCCGATTTCGCACGGCCGCGCTCGGTGGTTCCCCTTGGCATTTCAGTTAATCCTCACTAACATGGGCGAGAGGTTAATGAACACTAACCGCGCATCCGCGGTCCATTCAACGGACGTGATGCGATCGTGACGTCGAGGGAGATGGCATGACGGGAGCGGCTCTTCCGCCGGGGGAGCGGATCGGCACGGCGCCTGCCCGAGGCGAGGATTACGACGCGGGGTTCGCCGCTCAGCGCGGACTCGCCGAGGCCCTGCGCGAGCGCGTGGCCGCGGCATCCCTCGGCGGCCCCGAGCGCGCGCGCGAGCGCCATGCGTCGCGCGGCAAGCTGTTGCCGCGCGACCGGGTGCTGCGGCTGCTCGACGAGGGGAGCCCCTTCGTCGAGGTCTCGCCACTCGCCGCCGACGGCCTGTACGACGGCGACGCACCGGGCGCGGGTCTCATCACGGGCATCGGGCTCGTGCACGGCCGGCAGGTGATGGTGGTGTGCAACGACGCCACGGTCAAGGGCGGCACGTATTATCCGCTGACGGTGAAGAAGCACCTGCGCGCCCAGGAGATCGCGCTCGAGAACCGCCTCCCGTGCATCTACCTCGTCGACTCCGGTGGCGCCTTCCTGCCCAAGCAGGACGAGGTGTTCCCCGATCGCGACCACTTCGGCCGCATCTTCTTCAACCAGGCGCGGCTGTCCGCGGCCGGTGTCGCGCAGATCGCGGCGGTGCTCGGCTCGTGCACCGCCGGCGGAGCGTACGTCCCGGCGATGAGTGACGAGACCGTGATCGTGCGCAACCAGGGCACGATCTTCCTCGGCGGACCTCCCCTCGTGAAGGCCGCGATCGGCGAGATCGTGAGCGCCGAGGAACTCGGCGGGGGAGAGCTCCACGCCCGCCGCTCGGGGGTGGTCGATCACCTGGCCGAGGACGACGAGCACGCGCTGGAGATCGTCCGCGACATCGTCGCGACGCTGCCGCCCCCGCTCGATCCCGCATGGGCTGTGCACGAGAGCGTGCCGCCGGCGGCGGATCCGGATGAGCTCTACGGCATCGTGCCCGTCGACGTCACCAAGTCGTACGACGTGCGCGAGGTGATCGCGCGGCTGGTGGATGCGAGCGCCTTCCACGAGTTCAAGCGCAACTACGGAACGACCCTCGTCACCGGGTTCGCCCGCATCCACGGCCACCCCGTCGGGATCGTCGCCAACAACGGCATCCTGTTCTCCGAATCGGCGCTCAAGGGCGCGCACTTCATCGAGCTGTGCGACCAGCGCGGCATCCCGCTCCTGTTCCTGCAGAACATCACCGGCTTCCTCGTCGGGCGGGACGCGGAGGCCGGCGGCATCGCGAAAGACGGCGCCAAGATGGTCACCGCGGTCGCGACGACGCGCGTGCCGAAGCTCACCGTCATCGTCGGCGGCTCGTTCGGCGCGGGCAACTACTCGATGTGCGGCCGCGCGTACTCACCGCGGTTCCTGTGGTCGTGGCCGGCGAGCCGCATCTCCGTCATGGGCGGGCCGCAGGCGGCCTCTGTGCTCTCCACCGTGCGCGCAGACCAGCTCGCCGCGCGTGGAGAGCAGTGGCCCGACGACGAGCGGGCCGCATTCGAGGCGCCGATCCGTCGGCAGTACGAGGACCAGGGCGATCCCTATTACGCGACCGCTCGGCTGTGGGATGACGGCATCCTCGATCCCCTCGACACCCGCGACGCCCTCGGGCTGGCGCTCGATGTCGTCTCCCGCGTTCCGCTGCCCGAACCGCGCTTCGGCGTCTTCCGGATGTGAGCCATATGAGCACAGCACTGTCCACCGATGAGGGCGTGCAGGCCGCCGTCGGCTTTCACACGGTCCTCGTCGCCAACCGGGGCGAGATCGCGCGTCGCGTCATCCGCACGCTGCGCCGGCTCGGCATCCGCTCCGTCGCCGTCTTCAGCGACGCGGACGCCGACGCGCCGCACGCGCGCGAAGCCGACGTCGCGGTGCGGATCGGACCGCCCGCGGCGACGGCGTCGTACCTCGACATCGACGCGGTGATCGCGGCGGCGCGGGCGACGGGTGCCCAGGCCGTCCACCCGGGCTACGGCTTCCTGTCCGAGAACGCCGCGTTCGCCCGCGCGTGCACCGACGCCGGCATCGTGTTCATCGGGCCGGGCGAGCGCGCGCTCGAGGTCATGGGCGACAAGATCCGGGCTCGCGATCACGTGGCCTCCCACGGCGTCCCGATCGTCCCCGGATTCAGCGCCGCGGGACTCTCCGATGATGAGATCGCGGAGCGGGCGGATGCCGCGGGCTTCCCGCTGCTCGTGAAGCCGTCGGCGGGGGGCGGCGGCAAGGGCATGCAGGTCGTGCGGTCCGCGGCCGATCTGCGGCCCGCGCTCGCCACCGCCCGTCGCGTGTCCGCCTCCGCCTTCGGCGACGACACACTGCTCCTCGAGCGGCTCATCGAGCGTCCGCGGCACATCGAAGTGCAGGTCATGGCCGACGCGCAGGGGCACGTCATCCATCTCGGCGAGCGCGAGTGCACGCTGCAGCGACGCCATCAGAAGGTCATCGAGGAGGCGCCGTCGCCCATCATCGACGCGTCGACGCGCGCACGGCTGGGGGCGGCGGCGTGTGCGGCGGCGGCCAGCGTGGACTACGTCGGCGCCGGCACGGTCGAGTTCCTCGTCGCAGGCGACCGGCCCGACGACTTCTTCTTCATCGAGATGAACACGCGCCTGCAGGTGGAGCACCCCGTCACCGAGCTCGTGACCGGCCTCGACCTCGTCGAGCTGCAGCTGCGGGTCGCCGCCGGCGAGTCGCTGCCGCTCGACCAGGACGACGTCGTGCTGACCGGGCACGCGATCGAGGCCCGCGTGTACGCCGAGAGCCCAGCGCGCGGTTTCCTGCCGCAGACCGGGCAGGTGCTCGTGTGGCGGCCCTCCGCAGAGGCCCGGACGGATGCGGCGGTCGAGACCGGCTCCGTCGTCACGGCCCACTACGACCCGATGATCGCGAAGGTCATCACGCATGCGGACGACAGGGCGGGTGCCGTCGCGGCGCTCGACCGCGCGTTGGCCGACACGGTGCTGCTCGGTGTGGAGACGAACGTCGGATTCCTGCGCATGCTCGTGAACGATCCCGCCGTCATCGCCGGCGACCTGGACACCGGGCTGATCGACCGCCTTCCGCCCTACACCGATCCTGAGCCGTCCGCTGCCGCGCTTGCGGCTGCGGCGACCGAGGTGGCCACGAACGCCTCGGTGGTCGAGCAACGCCGGGCGCGGCACGCCTCGCCGCTGTGGCTCTCACGCTCCGGCTGGCGTGCGGACGCACCGCCCGTGGCCGTCGTCGAGAGCTTCGAGACCTCCGACGGCCGGGTCGTCACGGCCTCGCCCCGCACCGCAGGACGCGACGGCACCCTGCTCGTCCGCGACGCGGATGGACTCCTGTGGGTGCACGCGGACGGCGCGACGACCACCCTGCGACCACTGACGCGCCGCGAGGCGGCCGACCTCCGCCTGGCCCGGCGAGGTCGTGACGAGGGTGCGGCCGACCCCGACCTCCACGCTCCGATGCCCGGCGCAGTCGTCGCGGTCCACGTCGCGGACGGCGACGAGGTCTCGACCGGCGATCGGATCGCGACCATCGAGGCGATGAAGATGGAGCACCCCGTGACCGCGCCGCACGACGGCGTCGTCACGCTCTCGGTCATGGTCGGGACGCAGGTGCGCCTCGGCGAGAAGATCGCGCGGGTCGAAGCGCCCGCCCCCGAATCCGCAGAATCCGCCGCATCCGCGGGCGAATGACATCCCACGAGGAGACCCCATGATCGACAGCACTCTCACCGACGACGAGCAGGAGCTCGCACGGCTGGTCCGCGAGTTCGCGGACGAGGTCGTCGCACCTCGGTCGTACGAGGCGGACCGTGACCATGAGCTGCCGCTCGACGTCGTGGCGCAGATGGGCGAGTTGGGCCTGTTCGGACTGCCCTTCCCGGAGGAGGTCGGCGGCCAGGGCGGCGACTTCTTCGCCCTGTGCCTCGCGATCGAGGGGCTCGCCCGGGTCGACCAGTCCATTGCGATCACCCTGGAAGCAGCCACCTGCCTCGGTGCGATGCCGGTCTACGTGTTCGGGACGGATGCGCAGAAGGCTGAGCTCCTGCCCGACCTGCTGGCCGGCCGCGCCCTTGCGGGATTCGGCCTCACAGAACCCGAGGCCGGATCGGATGCCGGAGCCACCCGCACCACGGCCCGTCGCGACGGCGGCGAGTGGATCATCAACGGGACGAAGCAGTTCATCACGAACTCGGGCACCGCGATCACCCGATTCGTGACGGTGACCGCGGTCACCGGTGAAAGCGAGGGGCGCAAGCAGATCTCCACGATCATCGTGCCCAACGGAACCCCCGGCTTCACGGTCGAGCCGGCGTACGACAAGGTGGGGTGGCACGCATCCGACACGCATCCCCTCACCTTCGCGGACGCCCGCGTCCCGGAGGAGAACCTGCTCGGACGGGAGGGGCGCGGGTTCGCGAACTTCCTGCAGACGCTCGACGAGGGCCGCATCGCCATCGCCGCGCTCTCGACGGGCGCGGCGGAGGGATGCCTCGAAGAGGCGCTCGCATACTCCAGAAGCCGGACGGTCTTCGGCAGCTCGCTGTCGACGCGCCAGCACGTGCAGTTCCTCCTCGCGCGCATGCAGGCGCGCGTGCACAACGCCCGCCTGGCCTGGCACCACGCGGCGCGCCTGCGCGACAGCGGCCGTCCGTTCAAGACCGAGGCGGCGATCGCGAAGCTCACGGCGAGCGACGCGGCGATGGACAACGCGCGCGACGCCACCCAGCTGTTCGGCGGCAACGGCTTCATGAACGAGTTCCTCGTCGCACGCCATTACCGTGACTCGAAGATCCTCGAGATCGGCGAGGGCACGAGCGAAGTGCAGCTCCTCGTCATCGCGCGCGCCCTCGGAGTAGCGTGACCACATGACCGTGATCGAGCAGCGCGGTCTCTGGTTCGAGGAGTTCGAGGTCGGCGCACGCTACCTGCACCGTCCGGGACGCACCGCCACAGAGGCCGACAACGTCCTGTTCTCGTCGCTCACGATGAACACGCAGGCGCTTCATCTGGATGCCGCGTACTCTGCGGCTCAGCCGTTCGGCCAACGCCTCATGAACTCGATGTGGACGCTCGCCACGATGGTGGGCGCATCCGTCTCGCAGCTCACGCAGGGGACGCTCGTCGCTCAGCTGGGCCTCGGCGACATCTCCTTCCCCGCCCCGTTGTTCGCGGGTGACACGCTCTACACCGAGACCGAGATCACCGCGACGCGCTCGTCGCGGTCTCGCCCGGGGCAGGGCCTCGTGACCATGGTCCACACGGGACGCAATCAGGACGGCGTCGTCGTCGCGACGGCGACGCGCGTCGCCCTCATGTGGTGCCGGCCGACGGATTCCACGACCGATGACGGCGGCGAGTCGGACGACGCCGTGATCCTGGACAGCCACGCATGACCCCTGGGTTCGGCTACGGTCCCGCGATCCTGTTCTGCCCCGCGGACCGGCCTGAGCGCTATGCCAAGGCGCTCGAAGGGGCCGACGCCGTCATCGTCGACCTCGAGGACGCCGTCGCCCCGGCCGACAAGGCCGCAGCGCGCGGCGCTCTCATCGACGCCGAGCTGGAGCCCGAGCGCGTCATCATCCGCGTCAATCCGGTCGGCTCGCGCGCCTTCGCCGACGACATGGCGACCCTGTCCCAGACCGACCACCGCACGATCATGCTCGCCAAGGCGGAATCGCCCGAGCTCATCGCCGCCATCGATCCACGGTTCTCGGTCGTCGCGCTCTGCGAGAGCGCGCGCGGTGTCGAGAACGCGGGCCGGATCGCCGCGCTCGAGCGTGTCACGGCGCTCATGTGGGGCGCCGAGGACCTCGTCGCGTCCCTCGGCGGCACCGCGAGCCGGACGGCCCGCGGCCGCTATCGCGACGTCGCCCGCTACGCCCGCTCGCGCGTGCTCGTAGCCGCCGGCGCCCACGGCAAGGCGGGCATCGATGCGGTGCACCTCGACATCGCCGATACGAAGGGACAGCGACGGGAGGCGAGGGATGCCGCGGCCTCCGGCTTCGCCGCGACGGCCTGCATCCACCCGAGCCAGGTCGACGTCATCCGCGAGGCGTACCGGCCGTCCCCGTCCGAGGCGAAGTGGGCGCGAGACGTTCTCGCGGCCGCAGAAGGGGAGCGGGGCGTCTTCGCGTTCGAAGGGCGGATGGTCGACGAGCCCGTGCTCCGGCACGCGCGACGCGTGCTCGACAGAGCCTGAACGGTTCCCGCCCCGTCGATCGGGGCGGAGCGGACCGGCTCCGAGTCAGTCGATGCCGGCCGTGTAGGAGAGCAGACGCATCCGCTCGCGCTCCCACATCACCCGGTGCGCGGAGCCGTTCGGCAGCCGTTCGCCGTCGCGGGGGAGCGTGCCTCCGGAGGCGTGGTGGATGACCTCGCGGATGAGCGCGCCGTGGCTCACGATCACGAGCGTGGGCGCCGGCGCCCCGACGGAGGAACGCGCATCCGCGACGGCCGCGCGCAGCCCGCGCAACGCACGCACCCGCAGGTCATCGCGCGTCTCGGCGTCCGGCACCTCGGCGGAGTGCCACGCCCCCCAGCGCAGCGCGAACTCGTCGATGTCGATGCCCTCGGCCTGACCGTAGCCGCGCTCACGCAGATCCGAGTACAGGCGAGGCGTCGCCGCGCCGAGCGTCTCCGCGATGATCTCGGCCGTCTCACGCGCCCGGGCGAGGTCGCTCGCTGCGACGACGACAGGAACAGTGGGATCGAGCTGATGCAGGAGGCCGGTCGCGGCATCCCTCGCCTGTGCGCGTCCCGTGTCGTTCAGCGGGATATCCGTCAGACCCTGGATGCGTCGTGCGCGGTTCCACTCGGTCTCGCCGTGGCGCACGAGAGTGAGGACGGTCATGATTCGAGCCTAACGAGCGGTGGAGAGGCGCCCGGACAGGGCGCTCAGCACCTCTGTGGTGCCGGCGTGGATCTTGACCGTGGCCCAGGGGTCCGCGCGCGTCTCTCCGCGGTTGACGATGACGATCGGCATGCGGCGGCGCCGCGCGCGCTCCACGAGGCGCACACCGGAGTTGACGACGAGGGACGAGCCCGCGACGATCAGCGCCTCGCTGGCATGGACGAGCTGCTCCGCCTCCTTGAACTTGCCGGCCGGGATGAACTCGCCGAAGAAGACGACATCCGGCTTCAGGGTCCCGCCGCACACCGTGCAGACCGGGAGGACGAAGCCCTCGACGCTCTCGGGGGTGACATCGCCGTCGGGGCCGAGGACGATCTCGCCGTCGCGCGCGAGCCACGGATTGTCGGCGTCGATGCGCGCAGACACATCCCGCCGGTCGAAGATCTGGCCGCAGCGCAGGCACTGGATGCGGCGCATCGTGCCGTGCAGCTCGACCAGACGCCGCGTGCCGGCGCGGAGGTGGAGGCCGTCGACGTTCTGCGTGATGACCCCGGTGACGACACTGCCGTCCTCGAGGCGGGCGAGGGCCTCGTGGCCCGGGTTCGGGTCGGCGCGGGAGAAGGCCCGCCAGCCGAGCTGGCTCCCCACCCAGTAGCGGCGGCGCGCAGCATCCGATTCCAGAAACCGGTCGACGGTCATCGGCGTCCGGACGGGCGCGCCTTCGCCGCGGTAGTCGGGGATGCCGGAGTCGGTGGACACACCCGCACCGGTCAGGACGGCGACCCGCCGACCGGCGAGCACCTCGACGGCACGGTCGACGAGCATGGCCGTCTGCGCATCCAGCGCGAGAGTCGCGGTCATGGAGCACCCAGTGCTTTCTTCTCGCGGGGACTCCCCGCGAATTCCGGTGGTCAGGCGTCGAGCCGTCATCTGCGCGACCCCTGGCGGCGAGTCTAGGCCGACGACTTTTCGGGCATGTTACGGACACCCGGGACCTCGCCGCTCGCTCTCACGGATCGGACTGGGGCATCCTGGATGGATGCGCGTGGCGACCATCGGCGACCCGGACGATCCGCGGCTCACGGACTACCGGGCTCTGACGGATGTCGCGCTGCGCCGCCTCCTGGAGCCGGAGGGCGGGCTCTACATCGCGGAATCGACCAAGGTCATCGCCCGCGCGCTGGGGGCCGGCCACCGGCCGCGCTCTGTGCTGGTGCAGGAGAAGTGGCTGGGCGACGTCGAGCGGATGCTGCCGGCGGGGGACGACACCGACGTCTACGTCGTCCCCGCCGAGGTGGCGGAAGCGGTCACGGGGTACGCCGTACACCGGGGCGCCCTCGCCGCCATGCACAGACCCGAGCTGCCGTCCGTCCCCGACATCGTCGCGGGCGCCCGCCTGGTCGTCGTGCTGGAGGATATCGTCGACCACACGAACGTCGGCGCGATCTTCCGCGCGGCCGCAGGACTCGGAGCCGATGCCGTGCTCGTGAGCCCGCGGTGCGCGGACCCGCTCTATCGGCGGAGCGTGCGCGTCAGCATGGGCACGGTGTTCCAGGTGCCGTGGACGCGCCTCGAATCCTTCGACCAGCTGCACGAGGCGGGTCTGCACGTGGCCGCGCTCGCCCTCGCGGACGACGCGGTGACGCTCGAGGGCTTCTCCGCCGATCGGCCGGAACGCGTCGCACTGCTCCTCGGCGCCGAGGGCGACGGGCTGAGCCGCCGAGCTCTGGCCGCCGCCGACACCATCGTGACCATTCCGATGGCCGGGGGAGTGGACTCGCTGAACGTCGCCGCCGCGAGCGCCGTCGCGCTCTGGGAATTGCGAGCCCGCTGAGCTGCGCAGGCGCCGACTCAGACGCCGGGACGAACCATCAACTCGGTGATCTGCGCATCCCGAGGGAGGTCCAGCGCCGTCAGGATCGTCGTGACGACGGAGGAGGGCTGCATCCACCTCGTCGCGTCGTACTCGGCCCCCTCTTGGCGGTGGACCTTCTCCTGCATGGGGGTCGCGGTGCGGCCGGGATAGACCGTCGTGACGCGCACGCCGTTCGCCCGCTCCTCCTCGCGCAGCGCGTCGGCGATCGCCCGCACCGCGAACTTGCTCGCCGCATAGGACCCCCACTCGGGGTGCACGCGCAGGCCGGCACCCGAGTTGACGAAGATCACATGACCGCGACCGGCCCGCAGGGCGGGGAGCAGGATGCGGGTCAGCTCCGCCGGGGCGACGGCATTGACGTCCAGCTGCTCCTGCCAGGCCTCGACGGGGGTGTCGGCGATACGACCGAGCTCGACGACGCCGGCGACGTGGAGGAGCGAGTCGAGGCGATCCGGCAGCTCCTGCGCCGCGAGCGCGGAGGCAAGACTGCGCGGGTCGGACAGGTCGGCGACGAGGATGCGCGCACCGGGGAGCCGCTCCGCGAACTGCGCGGAGCGCTCATCGTCGCGAGCGATCAGCCACAGGTCATCGCCGCGCTCAGCGAGCCGCTCGGCGAGAACACCGCCGATGCCCGAGCCGGCGCCGGTCACAAGGTGCGTCGCCATCTCAGCCCTGCTCTCCAAGGTCGGTCGCCTCATGCTTCGCCGAGGTGAGGAACGTCACAGGCAGCGGCTCCGGTCGCTTCGGCGTGATCAGGTCGCCCGAGGACTGGTGGCGCACGCGCCGGAGCACCCACGGCACGAAGTACTCCCGCGCCCAGATGAGGTCGCTCGCGCGGGCAGCGCGCCAGCTGCGCAGCGGGATGGCGTCCGGCTGCATCGGCTTCAGATCGTTGGGCACATTGAGTGCGCGCAGGACCATCCGCGCGACCTCGTGGTGGCCGAGGCGGTTGTAATGCAGGCGGTCGTCGTCGAAGAACCGCATGTCCTGCACCTCCTTCAGCGCCCACTGGTCCGCCACGATGCAGTCGTACCGTTCGGCGATCGCCCGGATGTTCTCGTTGTAGATCGCGATCTTGCCGCGGATGCCGCGGAACACCGGTGTGAAGTTCGTGTCGATGCCGGTGAACACGATCAGTGTCGCTCCCTGGTTCGACAGCCGCACGACGGCATCCTCGAAGAGCTCGGCGATGGCGTCCGGGTCGCCGTTGGGTCGGATGACATCGTTGCCCCCCGCCGAGAACGTGATGAGGTCGGGCTTCAGCGCCAGCGCGGGCTCGACCTGCTCGTCCACGATCTGGCGGATGAGCCGCCCCCGGATGGCGAGGTTCGCATAGGCGAAGTCGTCGACCTGCTCGGCGAGCACCTCCGCGACCCGGTCCGCCCAGCCGCGGTGGCCGCCCGGCGCGTCGGGATCGGGGTCGCCGATGCCCTCGGTGAACGAGTCGCCGATCGCCACGTAGCGACGCCAGGGATGCGGTCCGTCGTTCGGGACGTAGGGTGTGCGGTTCGCGTCCGTCGTGCTCATCTCGACCTTCAATCCGGGATGATTCGAGCCTATCGCCGCGGGTGCGGCGGAGCCCCGGCGCGGGGTGTCTGCGAGGTCGACTATCGTGGTGCCCCGTGTCTCTGCGCCGACGTTGCGGGAGACACCGACGGAACGAGAAGGCGAACGGCGGGGGGTCGTATGGAGGATTTCTCCGCCGCCGAGGCGGTCGAGGCCCTCGACGCGTCCCGTCCCGATGAGGGATCCGGTCACTTCGGCGGGTTCGCCGCCGAGCACCTCTCGCCCGCGTTCCCGCAGCGCGCGCCGTGGGGCACGGCCCAGCGCCTGCGTGCGTGGCAGGCCGAGGCGCTCGACCTGTACTTCTCGCTGGACGGCCCCGACGGCGTCGGCAAGGGGCCGCGAGACTTCCTCGCGGCCGCGACGCCCGGCGCCGGCAAGACCACCTTCGCCCTGCGCCTCGCGAGCGAGCTCCTGCGCCGCCGGGTCGTCGATCGCATCGTCGTCGTGGCGCCCACGGAGCATCTCAAGACGCAGTGGGCGGATGCCGCGGCCCGCGTGTCGATCCGGCTGGATCCGGCGTTCAGCAACCGCCATGTGGCGCCGTCACGGCAGTATCACGGCGTCGCCGTGACCTACGCGCAGGTGGCGGTGAAGTCGTCGGTCCACGAGCGGCTCGTCATGGATCGCCGCACGCTCGTGATCCTCGACGAGGTGCATCACGGGGGCGACGCCCTCAGTTGGGGCGAGGCCCTCCGTGACGCCTACCAGCGCGCGACCCGGCGCCTCCTGCTGTCCGGAACGCCCTTCCGGTCGGACACGGCACCGATCCCCTTCGTCGAATACCACCCCGATGAGAAGGGGATCCGCGTCTCTCGGACCGACTATGCGTACGGCTACCGTCGTGCCCTGGAGGACGGTGTCGTCCGGCCGGTGATCTTCCTCGTCTACGCCGGCAAGATGCGGTGGCGCACCAAGACCGGCGACGAGATGGAGGCGCATCTCGGTCAGGACAACACGAAGGACATCACCTCGCAGGCGTGGCGCACGGCGCTCGACCCCGAGGGGGACTGGATCCCTGCGGTCCTCCGATCGGCGAACCGGCGACTGAGCGAGGTGCGCGAGCAGGTTCCGGATGCGGGCGGCCTCGTGATCGCGACGGATCAGACGGCGGCCCGGGCTTACGCGGCGATCCTTGCTGAGCTGACGGGGGAGGCACCCACGGTCGTGCTGTCCGACGAGGCCGAGGCCTCTGGTCGCATCGAGACGTTCTCGAAGAGCAGTGCGCGCTGGATGGTCGCCGTCCGCATGGTCTCCGAGGGCGTCGACGTGCCGCGCCTCGCCGTCGGCGTCTACGCCACGAGCGCGTCGACCCCGCTGTTCTTCGCGCAGGCCATCGGGCGCTTCGTGCGCGCCCGCCGACGCGGCGAGACCGCGAGCGTGTTCCTCCCCAACGTCCCGCAGCTGCTCGCACTCGCGAACGAGCTCGAGCGCCAGCGCGACCACGCGCTGGATCGTGAGAGCGACGGCGACGACTGGAACGCCGAAGAGGATCTGATGGATGCCGCCGAGCGGGAGGACTCGGCATCCGACGCGCTCACCGAGGAGTTCACCTATCAGGCTCTGGGCTCGCTCGCGCATTTCGACCGGGTGCTGTTCGACGGCAAGGAGTTCGGTCAGCTCGCCGTCCCCGGCACCGTCGAAGAGGAGGAGTTCCTCGGAATCCCCGGGCTCCTCGAGCCGGAGCACGTCCACGAGCTGCTCATGCACCGGCAGGCGCGCCAGGGACGCCACCGCAGGGAGCGTGAGGCGCGCGAGAGCTCGGAGGAGCACTCCGCACCGGACGAGGCCGCGCTCCCGCAAGCTCTGCACCGCAGCCTCAAGGAGCAGCGACAGCTGCTGAACAGCCTCGTCGGACTGTATGCGCGGCAGAGCGGCGAGGCCCACGGGCTCGTGCACGCGGAGCTGCGACGGATCTGCGGCGGTCCTGCCGTCTCGCACGCGACGGTGGCGCAGCTCCAGGCGCGGATCGACGTCCTCCGCAAGCGCGTCCACTCCTGACCCACTCGCCGTTCGGATCCCCGAAATGCTGGCAATCACGGGATTCCGCGAGTGCCCGGCCCTGCTGGCGGATAGCCTCGAACGGTTCCCCCCACCCACCGCAGCCGAGGAGGCTCCCGTGAGCGCGCCCGCCCCGCCCACTGCCCGCGAGCGTCGCCGCTGGACGCGGTACCTCGTGAACGAGCGCGCCGAGGCCCGGGTCTACCGCGAGCTCGCCCAGCGGCGCTCGGGGGAGGAGCGCGAGATCCTCCTCGCCCTCGCCGACGCGGAGGGACGGCACGAGCAGCACTGGCTGACGATCCTCGGCGGGGAGCCGGCATCCCTTCCCCGTGCGTCGTTCCGCACGCGCGCCCTCGGGTGGATGGCGGGGCGCTTCGGCTCGATCTTCGTCCTCGCCCTCGCGCAGAACGCCGAGGACCGCTCGCCGTACGACGACGACCCGCACGCCACCGCGGCGATGCGCGCCGACGAGAAGGTCCACCGCGAGGTCGTGCGCGGCCTCGCCGCGCGCGGACGCCGGCATCTGTCCGGCACGTTCCGGGCAGCGGTGTTCGGCGCCAACGACGGGCTCGTGTCGAACCTCGCGCTCGTCATGGGCATCGGCGCGACGGGCGCCCCGCCTCAGCTCGTCCTCTTCAGCGGCATCGCAGGACTCCTGGCGGGCGCCCTCTCGATGGGGGCCGGCGAGTTCGTCTCGGTCCAATCGCAGCGCGAGCTCCTCGCCGCCACGGAGCCGGGCTCCGACGCTGCGGAGGTGCTGCCCGATCTGGACCTCGACGCCAACGAGCTGGCCCTGGTCTACCGCTCCCGCGGACTGACCGAGATCGCGGCGCAGGAGCGCGCCCAGCAGACCCTCGAGCAGGCGAAGGCAGCGGCATCCGATCGCCCGCTCTCCTACCGCCACCGCGCCGACGTGACGGAGACCCACGAGGTGATCGGCGATGCATGGCGGGCCGCCCTGTCGAGCTTCCTCTTCTTCGCGTCCGGGGCCGTGATCCCCGTGCTGCCGTGGATCTTCGGGCTCTCCGGCCTCACCGCGGTGGTCCTCGCGCTCGTGCTCGTGGGCATCGCCCTGATGCTCACGGGCGCGATGGTGGGACTGCTGTCGGGGACCTCCCCGTTGATGCGCGGGCTGCGCCAGCTCTCGATCGGATTCGGGGCGGCGGCGGTCACTTATGTGCTCGGTCTGCTGTTCGATGTCACGATGGGCGGCTGACCTTCGATTTTTCACACTGAGCGTATGAGAGCGTTTCGGCGCTCCGGCCCGTAAAATCAAGCGGGGGGTGGAATTGGCGATGACGCAGATCGTGTTCACCGCCGACGGGTGCGCCCGCGAATCCCTTGCGATCGGCGTCGCAGGTGTCGCGTCCGGCGCCTCGATCGTTGCCGCGCTGCTGGTCTTCCGTCTCGCGCCCGCTCCGATCGCGGGACCGGGGTCCGTCGGCCAGTTCGCGGCGATCGCGGCGACCGTCGCAGCCATCGTCGTCTTCGTGTTCGGTCGGTACGTCGTTCGCGATCCGAAGCATTCGCCGCGGCTCATGGACCTCGTCGACCTCGGCGTGGTCGCCCTCGCCCACGCGGTCATCGCGCTGCTGTCGTGGACACTGCTGTCGGCGATCCTGGCGCAGAGCTTCGCCAGGGCCGTCGTCGACCCGATCCCGGTCCTGTTCGTCGCGGGCGCGGTCACCGCTGTCACGACTTATCTGGTGCTGCACGCCGCGACGGGGAGCAGCCTCATGACACTGGCGGTGGTCCTCGCGATCTTCCTCGCCGAGGGACTCGTCGCGAGCATGCTCAGTGCGAGCAACCCGCACTGGTGGCGGGACAACCTTAGCGCCCTCGGCATGACCAGGGACACCTCGGCCCTGACCTTCAACCTCACCCTCATCGTCGCCGGGATGATGATCACGACGCTCACGCGCTACATCACGCGCGCGCTTCCCGGGGCGAGCGCGAGCGGCGTCGCGAGGCTCCGCATCTTCCTGGTGCTGATGGGCGTGCTGCTCGCCTTCGTCGGGCTGTTCCCTGTCGACGACTTCTTCTGGATCCACACGCTGTCGGCATCCGGGATGGGCGTCGTCTTCTGCATCCTGGCCCTCCGGGTGGAGTCGTGGATGCCGGGACTCGCCCGCGGATTCATCTGGCTCGGACGCGTCTTCGTCGGCGTGACGGTGCTCATCGGCTCGTTCTACGCGGTGGGGTACTACACGCTCACCGCGGTCGAGCTCATCGCCGCCGTGATGGCGTTCGCGTGGATCATCCTCTTCATCCGCAACACCGCGCTCGCCACCGTGCTCGTCACCGAGGTCGCCACCGAGCCCGCGGGCGCGACCGCGGTCGCTGCCGAGCTGAAGACGGAGCCCGTGCTGGTGACGTGAGGGCGGTGCGACCACCGCACGTGCGCGGTTCCCAGGGATCGAGGCCATTGAACGACGCGCACCAGATCTGCCCTCTCGTGCGCCACGACAGTGGTCACGGGGTCGCGGCGAACTCCTCGTACATGCCTGCCGCGTAGTGGCCGGGGAAGTTGCAGACGAGTTCGTAGCGGCCGGCCGGCAGAGTCAGCGTGACCCAGGAGACCGACCCGGGCGCGATTCCGTCACCGCCGCCCGCCGCGCACGAAGCCGACGCCTCGCCGACGGCTCCGGTCTCATCGATGCGCCCGTCCGTCCCGATCGGGCGCGATCCGGCGATCTCGTCCGGCGGCAGCGGCAGGACGACGAGTTCGTGCGGCATGCTGCCCAGGTTCGTGACGATGAACGAGACCTCGCCGTGCGGCGCCGCGGTGCTGCCCGCCGCGAGCCGCATGCTGTGGTACGGCATCGCTCTGCGCCCCATCCCGGCACCCATGTCGGTCGCCGTCACCTGCACGGTGGCGCCGGGAAGAGGGGGCACCGAGCAGGAGGCGACTCCTGGAAGGCGGCCGGAGGGCGCACCCCAGACGGCGACCACGATCAGAGACCCGGCGACCAGCAGGAGAACCGCCGGAACCGCGATCAGCGCCGCGGTCGTGTTCCCGCGCCTCACCGTCATCGCGCTCGCCTCCCCGCCGCTCTCCTCAGCGTCACGCTCGAGGCGATGAAGGACAAGGACTTTCGACCCCTCGACGGCCTGCACCAAGGCGGACCGCGCAAGCGCGCGAGACAAGGAAAGCCCCTGATCTGGAACCTAGAATCCCAGATCAGGGGCTATTCTCAACTGTGCGCGAGGGGGGACTTGAACCCCCACGCCCTATACGGGCACTAGCACCTCAAGCTAGCGCGTCTACCTATTCCGCCACCCGCGCAGGTGGTGTCGGCTGCTCTCGCAACCGAGGACTGACACTATCACGTAAAGCGCCGGCCACAGAATCGGTGCACCCGCGAGCGTGCCGATAGCCTGGGACGCATGCCCGAGAACCCGGACTCCCCGCACGCACCAGAGGAGCCCCGAGCGGAGGTCGTGCGGGTCGCACGGGATCTGATCCGGTTCGACACCACGAACTGGGGAGGCGGCCGCTCCCGCGGCGAACGCGAGGCCGCGGAATACGTGGGCGCCTACCTCGCCGCGCTCGGTCTCGAGCCGCAGTACTACGAGCCCATCGATCGCCGCACGAACGTGTCGGCGCGCGTGCGCGGAAAGAACCCCGACAAGCCGGCGCTGGTCGTCCACGGGCACCTCGACGTCGTCCCCGCCATCGCCGAGGACTGGAGCGTCGACCCGTTCGCGGGCGAGATCCGCGAGGGGATGCTGTGGGGCCGCGGCGCGGTCGACATGAAGAACATGGACGCGATGATCCTGACATCGGTGGCGGACATCCTCCGCTCGGGCGAGCAGCCTGAACGCGACCTCGTGCTGACGTTCTTCGCCGACGAGGAGAACGGGGGTGTCGAGGGCTCCGCCCTCGTCGTCCGTGATCGCCCGGAGTGGTTCGCCGGAGCGACGGAGGCGATCAGCGAAGTCGGCGGGTACTCGATCGCCGTTGCGAACCGCCGTGCGTACCTGCTGCAGGTGGGGGAGAAGGCGCTCGTCTGGATCCGCCTCGTCGCCCGCACGCGGGGCGGCCATGGCAGCCGCTTCCACCCCGTGAACGCTGTCACGCTCCTCTCGGAGGCCGTCGCGCGCCTCGGGCGCGCCTCCTGGCCCGTCACGCTCACTCCGACGACGCGAGCACTCCTGGAGGGTCTCCAGAGCCTCGGAGCGTCCGCCGAAGGCACCGACCCCGACATCGTCGCGGACGCTGCGGGACCGGCATCCGGATTCCTGAAGTCGTCGTGGCGCACGACGACCAATCCCACGGGCCTCACGGCCGGCTACAAGCACAACGTCATCCCCGATCTCGCGGAGGCGACGATCGACGTGCGCGTGCTGCCGGGCACCGAGGACGCCGCGCTCGCAGAGATCCGCGAGATCGTCGGACCCGACGTCGAGATCGAGACCGTCGTCCGCGACATCGGCTTGGAGACCCCGTTCGAGGGAGCTCTCGTCGAGGCCATGGTCGGCGCACTCGGCGCCCATGACCCCGGCGTGCCGGTCCTCCCGTACATGCTCGCCGGTGGCACGGACAACAAGGCTCTGTCGCGGCTCGGCATCACCGGCTACGGCTTCGCGCCGCTGCGCCTGCCCGTCGACTTCGACTTCACAGGCATGTTCCATGGGACGGACGAGCGGGTGCCGCTCGATGCGCTGGAGTTCGGGCAGCGCGTGCTGACCGACCTCCTGCGCACGTACTGAGAGGCGTCCATGCACCTCATCGAGGCGATCTTCCTCGGACTCGTGCAGGGGCTCACCGAGTTCCTCCCGGTCTCATCCAGTGCGCACCTGCGCATCGTCGGAGCATTCCTCCCGGATGCGCAGGATCCCGGCGCCGCGTTCACCGCCATCACCCAGCTCGGAACGGAGACCGCGGTCGCAGTGTTCTTCTGGCGCGACATCGTGCGCATCGTAGGCCGGTGGTTCCGGTCGCTGATCGGGCGCGTGCCCCGCAGCGACCCCGATGCGCGCCTCGGCTGGCTCATCATCATCGGCACCATCCCGATCGTGGTGCTGGGAGTCCTGTTCCAGAAGCAGATCGAGACCGCGTTCCGCTCGCTGTGGATCATCGCGGCCACGCTCATCCTCTTCGGCGTGCTCCTCGGCATCGCCGACATGGTCGGGGCGAAACGGCGCACGCTCGCGGAGCTCACGGTCGGCCAGGGCGTGATCTACGGATTCGCGCAGGCGCTGGCGCTCCTTCCGGGCGTCTCGCGCTCCGGCGGCACGATCACCGCCGGCCTCTTCCTCGGCTACGAGCGCGCCGCGGCCGCTCGCTACGCCTTCCTCCTGGCGATCCCCGCAGTCTTCGGCAGCGGCTTCTTCGAGCTCTTCTCGAGCCTCAAGAAGCCGGAGACAGCCGTCTATTCACTGCTCGAGACGGCGGTCGCGACGGCCGTCGCCTTCGGCGTGGGCCTCGCCGTCATCGCCTTCTTCATGAGCTGGATCTCGAAGCACAGCTTCCTGCCGTTCGTCGTCTACCGCGTCTTCCTCGGCACGCTGCTGCTCGTGCTGCTGTCGCTCGGCGTCATCCAGCCGTTCTGATGTGCAAGAGGCGATGAAGGGATGCTCAGAGGCATCCCTTCAACGTGCGCGTCAGCGGCGAGGAGGGTCGTCGCGCCCCGGCTTCCGCGAGTCGCCCGGCCCGTCGCCGTTGCGACGCAGGTAGCGCTCGAACTCCCGCGCGATGGCATCCCCCGATGCATCCGGTGAATCCCACGTGTCGCGGGTGGCCTCGAGCTGCCGGATGTACTCGCGCATCTCGTCGTCATCGGCTGCAGCGGCGTCGATGGTCGCCTCCCACGTGGCGGCCTCGGCGGCCAGCTCGCCCCGCGGCACAGGTGCGCCCGTCACATCCTCGAGTCGGTCGAGAAGAGCCAGACTGGCCTTGGGGGAGGGCGTGTGCCCTGCGACGTAGTGCGGCACGCTCGCCCACAGCATGGCGGAGGGGATGCCGGCGGCCTCCGCGCCGGCGGCGATCACGCTCAGGATGCCTGTCGGTCCCTCGTATGTGCTGCGCTCGAGGTCGAGCGACGTGCGCAGCGCCTCGCTCTCGCTCGATGCGAAGACCGAGATCGGCCGTGTATGCGGCACGTCGGACATCATCGATCCCAGCCCGACGAAGCCCGTGATGTCTTCGCGGAGGGCGACGTCGATGATCTCGGCGGCGAAGCCCTGCCAGGCACGCGCCGGCTCGGCGCCGGTCAGCAGCCACAGCTGGGGCCCGCGTCGCGACTTCGCGGGACGCAGGATCGTCGCCTCCGGCCAGCGGAGCGTGCGGTGGCCCTCTGCGTCCAGGGCGACGACCGGCCGCGTGTACTGGTAGTCGAAGTACAGCTCGGGGTCGACGCCGAAGACTCTCTCGTACGAGCCCTGGTCGCGCATCAACGCCACAGCCGACGTCGCGGCCTCTCCCGCGTCGTTCCAGCCGTCGAAAGCGGCGACGAGGATCCGTCGGCCGAGTCCATCCACACGAGCTCCTCCCGTTTCCTCCCAGGATAGGCCCGCCCCCGCGCGGGCGGGCGGAGCGAGGGCGCACATCGGACCGGTCGGTAGAGTCGTCTCGTGACAACGCCCGGCCTCGCCGCCGTCCTGTGGGACATGGACGGCACCCTCGTCGACACCGAGCCGTACTGGATGGCAGCCGAAGGAGAGCTCGTCGAGAGCTTCGGCGGCACGTGGACGCACGAGCAGGCGCTCGGCCTCGTCGGAGCCGGCCTCGAGGACGGCGCGCGGGTGCTCCAGGCCGCCGGCGTACGGATGGCCGAGGAGCACATCGTGCAGTGGCTGACCGATCAGGTCATGACGCAGTTGGAGAACGAGCGCGAGGCAGGGGGCCGAGACCCGTTCCGTCCCGGTGCGCGCGCGCTGCTGCGCAGTCTGAAGGATGCCGGCATCCCGACCGGCCTCGTCACGATGTCGCGACGCCGCATGGCCGACATCATCGTCCAGCGCATCGGCTTCGACGCCTTCGACGTCGTCCTGGGCGGGGACGATGTGACGCGGCCCAAGCCCTACCCCGATCCCTACCTGCTGGCGTGCGAGGCCTTGGGCGTTCGCTCCGCCGACGCCGTCGCGATCGAGGATTCGCCGAACGGCCTGCGCTCCGCGGTGGCCTCGGGCGCCGTGAGCCTCGGCGTGCCGCTCGCCCTCTCGCTCGAGGGCGTCGGCGCCCACGAGCTGTGGCCGACGCTCGACGGACGGACGGCAGACGATCTCCGGGCGCTGCACGCCCGTCACGTCCGAGAGGAGCGCACCCGCGCATGACTGACACCGACCTGCGCCCGCGCGGGCCCTTCCGCTTCGGCGACCGGGTCCAGCTCACCGGCCCCAAGGGGCGCCTGCACACGGTCACGCTCCGCGAGGGCGGCGAGCTGCACACCCACCACGGCGTGCTGCGCCACGAGTCGCTCATCGGGCTTCCCGACGGCTCGGTCGTCGCGAACAGCTCGGGCATGGAGTACCTCGCCCTGCGCCCGCTCCTGCGCGACTTCGTGATGTCGATGCCGCGTGGCGCGGCGATCGTCTATCCGAAGGATGCGGGGCAGATCGTCGTGCAGGCCGACATCTTCCCCGGTGCGGTCGTGGTCGAGGCCGGCGTCGGCTCCGGGGCCCTCTCGCTCTCCCTTCTGCGCGCGGTGGGCGACGAGGGGCGGCTCGTCTCGTTCGAGCGCCGCGACGAGTTCGCCGACGTGGCGCGCGCGAACGTCGAGACGTTCATGGGCGGGATGCCGGGCAACTGGGATGTGGTCGTCGGCGACCTCGTCGAGGCCCTGCCCCGCACGCTCGAGCCCGCATCCGTCGATCGCGTGGTGCTCGACATGCTCGCTCCGTGGGAGTGCATCGACGTCGTCGCAGATGCGCTCGCGCCGGGCGGCGTCGTGATCTGCTACGTCGCCACCGCGACCCAGCTCAGCCGTGTGGCGGAGTCCATCCGCGGCACCGAGCTGTTCACGGAGCCGCAGGCCAGCGAGACCATGGTCCGCGGCTGGCATGTCGAAGGTCTCGCGGTGCGCCCCGACCACCGCATGGTCGCCCACACCGGGTTCCTCATCACGGCGCGCCGGCTCGCACCGGGCGCGATGCCGCCCGATGTGCGCAAACGCGCGGTGAAGAAGGCCTCGTACGGCGACGAGGACGTTGAGCTGTGGACACCGGGAGCCGTCGGCGACCGCACCATCACGGACAAGAACCTGCGCAAGCGCGTCCGCGAGGCCCAGCGCGCCGCGGACGGCGCGCGTCTGGCGGCAGGGGTCCCGGGCGACGACGAGCTCACGTCGGACTCATAGGGTCGCGCCGCCTAGACTTTTCCGGTGCGAACTCTGCCTGCTGTCCTCGCCGTCATCGGCCTCTCCGCCCTCGCCCTGACCGGCTGCGCGTCCGGCACGACCGCCGCCTCGTGCCCGACCCCCTCGTCGGTCGGCGACGCCGCCGGCCTGATCGACGTCAGCGGAGCGGTCGGCTCGAAGCCGACGGTGCGCATCGGCACTCCGTTCCACACCTCCGACACGTCGTTCACGACCGTGGAGACGGGCAAGGGCACGCCCATCACGGCGGACGACCAGCTCGTCGTCCTCGGCATCACCGTCGTGAGCGGCGCCGACGGCAAGGTGCTCGGCACCACCGCGTACGGCGACCTGTCGCAGGTTCAGCCGCTGTCGTTCTGGACGAAGATCCTGCCCGGAATCCGCGACGCGGTGCAGTGCGCGACCCCTGGCACCCGTGTCGCCGTGGCGCTCCCGCCGAAGGGCGTCTCCGCGGACTCGGGCCTCGCCCTGGGCTCGCACGATTCCTCGGTCGCCGTCATCGACGTCGAGAAGGTCTACTTGACCAGGGCCGACGGGGCGGACCAGTACAACGCCGGCTTCGGACTGCCCGTCGTCGTCCGCACAGACAGCGGCCGCCCGGGCCTCATCGTCCCCGACGGATCCGCACCGAACGACCTGGTCGTCCAGACGCTGAAGAAGGGCGACGGCGCTGCCGTCACCGGCGCGGAGCCCGTGCGCATCCATGCCCTCGAGGTGACATGGGACGACAAGAAGGTCGTCAACACGACGTGGGACAACGAGCCCGAATCGGTCGACCTCTCCAGCGTCTCACCTGATCTCGCCAAGGCGCTGAAGGGTGCCACCGTCGGATCGCAGGTGCTCGTCGTGGTGCCCGCGAGCAAGGACGGCGCGTCCAGCGGCGACCAGAAGCAGGCGCACATCTACGTCATCGACATCCTCGGTCTGGACGTCGCAGCCTCGAGCTGACACCCGACGCGCGCGAACCTCCCGACGGAGACCTGCGGTCGATAGCTCGCCCATAGGATGGGGTTCGTGGCGACGAACACGGCTCCCGAGGAGCGCCTGCTCAATCTCGTGGTGGCCCTCATGGCCACCGAGCAGGGGCTCACGAAGGACACCATCCTCGAGTCGGTCTCCGGCTATCGCGAGCAGTCCGAGGGCGGCGCCGGCCGGGACGCGCTGGAGAAGATGTTCGAGCGCGACAAGGAGAGTCTGCGCAGGCTCGGCGTGCCGATCGAGACGATCGGGGATGCCGCGGACCCGGACGATCTGCGCGAGGCCCGTTACCGCGTGCCATCGGGGGAGTACGAGCTGCCCGTCGACATCGACTTCACGCCCGCAGAGATCGCCCTGCTGAACCTGGCCGGGAGCGTGTGGGGCGAGGGATCGTTGTCGGATGAGGCCCGCAGCGGCCTGCGGAAGATCCGGGCACTCGGCATCAGCGTCGACGAGCCGATCATCGGATACGCCCCGCGCATCAGCCTGCGCGACCCCGCTTTCGCGCCGCTGCAGCAGGCCATCGAACAGTCACGTGTCGTCACCTTCCCGTACCTCAAGCCGGGCGAGCCGTCGCCGCGGGTGCGCCGGATCCGTCCCCTCGCGCTCGTCGACTACGAATCCCGGTGGCACGTGTACGGCTACGACCTCGTCGCCCAGGCGGACCGCACGTTCCTGCTCTCGCGCATCGTCGGCGACGTCGTCATGACCCGCGAGGGATTCGACCCTGCGCAGCGCGAGGGCGCGGGGGACCGGGCCCTGAAGGGGCTCGAGGCGGTCGCCGCGCGCATGTCGGCCCTGCTCGAGGTGAACCCGGGAACCGAGGCAGCGCTGCGGCTCGGCCGTCGCGCGATGCCGGCGGATCAGGGCATCCGCGTGAACTACGTCGACGTCCACATCCTGGCCGATGAGCTCGCCTCGTACGGCCCGGAGGTCCGGGTGGTCGAGCCCCTCGAGCTGCGCAACGAGGTCGTCCGTCGCCTGCGCGCGACGCTGGCCGTACACACGGGGAGCGCCGCATGAGCCCGCGTCCCGCTCAGGCGTCCGCGCGCGCCGCCCTGATGCTGCAGCTCGTTCCCTACCTCGTCGCGAAAGAGGAGGTGTCGATCGCCGAGGCGGCCGCCGACTTCGACGTCTCGAAGGAGCAGATGCGCGCGATGGTGCGCCAGCTCACCATGATCGGCCGCCCCGGGGATGCGGGGTACTGGCAGATGCCGAACGACCTGTTCGACATCGACTGGGAGCTGCTCGACGAGCAGGACGCCATCGTCATCACCAACACCGTGGCCCTCGAGCGCGCGCCGAAGCTCACGGCCCGCGAGGCCGCCGCCCTCCTCGCCGGTCTGCAGCTCGCCCGCTCGCTGCCGGGCGTCGACTCGAGCGGGGTCGTCACCGGTCTCCTCGCGAAGCTGTCCAAGGGAGCGGCCAGCGCTCCTGCGGAGGTCATCGTCGTGCCGCCCCCGGTCGACGCCGTCCGCGTCGCCGTCGATGAGGCGCTGCGCTCCGGCGTCGCGCTCTCCTTCACGTACAAGGCGCCGGATGCCGCGGCCACCACGCGCACTGTCGACCCGGTCAAGGTGCACATCGCGAACGGCGAGTGGTACCTGCAGGGCTGGTGTCACCTCCGTCAGGCCATGCGCACGTTCCACCTCGACCGCGTGAGCGATCTCGAGCTCACCGACATCCCGATCACGCACGGCGACGAGAGCGTGCCCGCGCTCTTCTCGCCCGGCGAGAACGACATCGATGTCCGCGTGCGGTTCGCCGACGACGTCGCGCCGCTGCTCGGCGACTATCTCGACCGGGCGATCCTGGAGTCGGCGGGTGGCATCACCACGGCGACGCTGCAGGTCGCGGATGAGCACAGCCTCAAGCGCCTCGCCGCTCGACGCGGGGGAGCGGTGGAGATCGTGTCGCCGCCCGCCGCCCGCGCGGCAGCCGCTGCCTGGGCCGAGGCCGGACTCGCCCAATACCGCTGAGACTCGCGGACAGCTGTTGCGCACCGTATTAGACTGAGCTCAAACGACTTGGAGGTCTCACCATGGGCGCATTCGGATGGCCTCACCTGCTGATCATCCTCGCCGTCATCATCCTGATCTTCGGCGCGGCGAAGCTGCCGGCGCTGGCGAAGAGCCTCGGGCAGTCGGCGCGGGTGTTCAAGGGCGAGATGAAGGCCATGAAGGAAGAGGACTCCGCGACGACGGCCTCGAAGACCGAGCAGCCGAACGCGGACGACGCGGCGAAGGCTTCGGTCGACTCGGGCAAGCCCGCCGAACCCAACTCCTGACGCTCGTGGCCACGGCTGGTACCTCCCAGCTCAGCGAGCCGGAGGCACATCGCAACGAGAAGCGGATGTCTCTCGTCCAGCATCTCGTAGAGCTGCGCAAGCGACTGTTCATCGCTGCCGCGGCGCTGATCGTCGGCATGGTGATCGCATTCATCGTGTCGGGGCCGATCATCGATCTCCTCTCATGGCCGATCCAGCAGATCGCGAATGAACACGGACACCACCTCACCGCCCTGAACTTCACGACGGTCTCGAGCGGGTTCGATCTGCACATGCGCATCGCCTTCGCGATCGGCCTGCTGATCTCAGCCCCCATCTGGCTCTGGCAGATCTGGGCATTCATCATGCCGGGCCTGACGCGCAAGGAGATCCGTTACACCATCGGGTTCCTTGCGGCGGCGGTCCCGCTGTTCGCGGCGGGCCTGTTCGTCGGCTGGTGGATCATGCCGCACATGGTCATCCTGATGTCCAACTTCGTGCCCGAGGGCAAGGGCATCTCGCAGTTCTACGACTACTCGACCTACTACGACTTCGTCTTCAAGCTGCTGCTCGTGATCGGGGTCTCCTTCGTCACCCCGGTCTTCCTCGTGGCGCTGAACCTCGCGGGCATCGTGTCCGGGCGCGGCATCCTCAAGGCGTGGCGTGTCGCCATCATCGTCATCGCGATCTTCGCGGCTGCGGCGACGCCAGCGGCGGACGTGACCTCGATGCTCCTCCTCGGCGGAATCCTCGGGGTCCTCTACTTCGCCGCGGTGGGCGTCTCGATGCTCTTCGACAGACGCAAGCGCAAGCGTGACAGCCTGATCCTGCCGCCGGAGCCCGCGGGGTGAGTTCCCCGTCCGAGAGGTATGCCGAGGCTCGTGAGGTCGCAGCGCATCCCGTGTCGGCGGCGTTCGCGGAATCTCAGCGGTTCTCCCTCGATCCCTTCCAGATCGAGGCGTGCCGGGCTCTGGAGGACGGGCGCAGTGTGCTCGTGGCCGCACCGACCGGCGCCGGAAAGACGATCGTCGGCGAGTTCGCCATCCACCTCGCGATGCGGGAGCTCGATGAGAAGGCGTTCTACACGACACCGATGAAGGCGCTCTCGAACCAGAAGTTCCGCGAGCTCGTCGACGTCTATGGGGCCGAGGATGTGGGCCTGCTCACAGGCGACACGAACATCAACGGCAATGCGCGCATCGTCGTCATGACGACCGAGGTGCTGCGGAACATGCTGTACGCGGACTCGCCCGCCTTGCGCGGGCTGCGGTTCGTCGTGATGGATGAAGTGCACTACCTCGCCGACCGGTTCCGCGGCGCCGTGTGGGAGGAGGTCATCATCCACCTCCCGTCCGCCGTGCGGCTGGTGTCGCTGTCGGCCACGGTCTCCAACGCGGAGGAGTTCGGCGATTGGCTCGACACGGTGCGCGGCGACACCGAGGTCATCGTCTCCGAGACGCGGCCGGTCCCTCTCGAGCAGCACGTGCTGGTCCGCAGCGACCTCCTGCCTCTGTTCGACGACCGTGCCGGCGTGGCGACCGCGCGCGTGAATCAGGAGCTCATGCGCATCCGCTCGTTCAAGGGGCAGACCTACGACAGCAACCGGCGCGCCCAGGCGTCGAACAGCGCGCGCCATGCCGGCTACGAGGCGGCGCGGCATCGGCCGAACAAGGGTGGCAAGCGACCCGTGCGTTCGGCCAATGTGAGCCGCATCGAGCGGCTCGACCGTCCCGACGTGGTGGAGCTGCTGAGTCGGGCGAACCTTCTGCCCGCGATCTTCTTCATCTTCAGCCGCGTGGCGTGCGACGCCGCTGTGCAGCAGGTGCGCCGCGCCGGACTGCGACTGACGACGCCGGAGGAGCGGGCCGAGATCCGCGCGATCGTCGACGAGCGCACGCGGATGCTACTCGATGAGGACCTCGCGGTCCTCGGGTACTGGGAGTGGCTGGACAACCTCGAGCGCGGCGTCGCCGCGCATCACGCCGGGCTCTTGCCCGCATTCAAGGAGGTCGTCGAGGAGCTCTTCCAGCGCAAGCTTCTGAAGGCCGTGTTTGCGACCGAGACGCTCGCCCTCGGCATCAACATGCCCGCGCGCACCGTGGTCCTGGAGAAGCTCGAGAAGTTCAACGGCGAGGCGCGGGTCGCCATCACACCGGGGGAGTACACCCAGCTCACGGGCCGCGCCGGCCGCCGCGGCATCGACGTCGAAGGCCACGCGGTCATCCAGTGGACCGAGGGCCTCGACCCGCAGGCGGTGGCCGCCCTCGCCTCCCGTCGCACGTACCCGCTGAACTCGAGCTTCCGGCCGACGTACAACATGGCCGTGAATCTCATCGAGCAGTTCGGACGCCCGCGGGCGCGCGAGATCCTCGAGTCGTCGTTCGCGCAGTTCCAGGCCGACCGCGCCGTCGTCGGCCTCGCCCGCCAGGTCCGGGAGCAGGAGGAATCGCTCGCCGGATACGCGGAGGCGATGAGCTGCGATCGCGGCGATTTCGCGGAGTACTCCGGGATCCGTCGCGAGCTCGGCGACCTGGAGAAGATCAACCGCAAGGACGCGAACGCCTCCCGCTCCACGCGCGACGCCAGGCAGAAGCAGATCGCCACACTGCGGCGACGGATGCAGCGCCACGCGTGCCATTCCTGTCCCGACCGCGAGAACCACGCGCGCTGGGCCGAGCGGTACTGGAAGCTGCGCCGAACCGCCGATCGCCTGCGGCAGCAGATCGAGACGCGCACCGGCACCGTCGCCCGGGTCTTCGACCGGGTGGTCGAGGTGCTCGGCGAACTCGGCTACGTCGAAGGCACGGGGGCCGCGACACGGGTCACGGCATCCGGTGCGACGATGCGGCGCATCTACGGCGAGCGCGACCTGCTGGTGGCCGAGTCTCTGCGGCTCGGGATCTGGAATCGATTGGATGCCGCATCCCTCGCCGCGATCGCGTGCTGCCTCGTCTATGAACCGCGGCGGGACGGGGACGGCCCCGGGGCGAACGGTCTTCCGCGCGGCCCGTTCCGGGCCGCGCTCGTCGCGACGCAGGATCTCTGGCAGGAGCTCGACGACCTCGAGCGCGACCACCGCCTGCCCGGCTCGAACACCGTGGCGACCGGGCTCGCGACAGCGATGCACTCTTGGGCACGCGGGATGCCGCTCGACCGTGTGCTCATCGAGGCCGACATGGCGGCGGGCGACTTCGTACGCTGGGCGAAGCAGACGATCGACCTGCTCGACCAGCTCTCGCTCGTCGCGCAGACGGCGCTGGCCACCACCGCGCGCACGGCGCTCGACGAGGTGCGGCACGGCATCGTGGCGTACTCCTCGTTGTGAATCCCGCGCATTTCTCGGTGGCTTAGGCTCGATCCGTGCCGCCGTCCCGCCCGTTCCTCCCCCTGTGGGCGGCGATCCTCAGCGCGATCATCGGCGGCCTCGCCCTGACCACGGCCTTCCCGAACCTGGCGTGGTGGCCCATGTCGTTCGTGGGTGTGACGCTGGGGCTGCTCAGCCTCATCGGGCGGACCGTCTGGGGCTCCATACTCGTGGGCTTCCTGTTCGGACTCGCGTTCTTCCTCGTGAATGTGTCGTTCACGGCGCGGTACCTCGGCCCTGTGCCATGGCTGGCCCTTGCGGTCCTGGAGGCGACCCTCACAGCCATCGGCTCGATCCCGATCGCCATGGGCTACCGTTGGCTGCCGCGCGTGATGCCGGGCACATGGTCGCGCCTCATCGCCTTGCCGCTTCTCGTGGCCGGGCTCTGGACGACACGCGAGCAGTTCGTCGGAGCGTGGCCCTACGGCGGATTCCCCTGGGGGCGCATCGGACTCACGCAGTCCAACAGTCCGCTCGCGCACCTCGCCTCCTGGGTCGGCGTGTCCGGCCTGACGTTCCTCATCGTGGCGCTGTGTGCGGGGACCATCGAGTACGCCCGGATGCGATCGCCGCGCGATCTGCGCACCGCCATCCCGGTCGTGGCGCTGATCGTCGTCCTGGTCGCCGTGCCGCAGTTCCCGACGACCGCCGCGGGCACCATGCGCGTCGGCGCCGTGCAGGGCAACGGGCCGTCCGGCTATTTCGACAAGCATGACGACTACGCGGTCCTGAACGCTCAGGTCGCGGCATCCGAGCCGCTCTTCGGCAAGAAGCTCGACCTCCTCGTCTGGCCCGAGGGCGGCATCGACTACGACCCCACGCAGGACGAGCCCACCGCCACTGTGCTGAATGAAGTCCAGCGGAAGGCCGGCGCGCCCTTCCTCGCGAACGGCATCGTCCAGAAGGGTGACGAGTACTTCAACACGTCGTTCCTGTGGCAGGCGGGCGCGGGGATCACGCAGTCGTATGCCAAGCGGCATCCCGTGCCGTTCGGGGAGTATGTGCCGGACCGATGGCTCTACGGTGCGCTCGCACCGGATCTCATCAACCTCATCCAGCGCGAGTACACTCCGGGAATCGACCCCCCCTACGTGCGTGCGGGCGGCGTCGGCATCGGGCTCGCGATCTGCTTCGACGTCATCTACGACGATGTGATCTGGGACGGCGCCCAGGCCGGGGCGGAGTTCTACGCGTTCCAGACGAACAACGCCGACTTCCGCGGCACCGACGAGAACCTGCAGCAGCTCGCGGTCGCCCGGATGCGCGCGATCGAGACCGGCCGCTCGGTCGTCAACATCTCGACGGTCGGCACGAGTCAGGTCATTGCGCCCGACGGCGGCACGATCCAGAGCCTGCCCGCCGACACGGCGGGCCACCTGCTGGCCGATGTGCCGCTGCGGACCGGACTGACGCCCGCCGTCCTCCTCGGATCATGGGTGCAGATCATCCTCGGATGGGGAAGCCTGGCGCAGCTCATCGCACTCGGGGTCATCGTCTACAGGCGGAACGCGAAAACGCCGGCTCCCGAAGGAACCGGCATCGCGCTGCAACCCTGAGTCAGGCGCTGATCTTCTCCGCGGTGACGTCCTCACCGGCGCCGCGACGCGCGCGAACATACGCGAGCCGCTCCTCGAGGAGCTCCTCGAGTTCCGGGAGCGTGCGGCGCTCGAGCAGCATGTCCCAGTGGGTACGGGGCGCCTTGTCGTCGCTGTGGTCGACCGTGATGGTCGTGTCACCGACGCGCCGGGCGGCCTCAGCACCACAGGTGCGGCACTCCCAGGTATCGGGCACCTCGGCGTCGGCGGCGAACGTCAGGGTGGTGTCGCGCCCGCACGCGGTGCAGGTGTAGGTGAACTGCGCGCGCTCGTGGAACACGACGCCGTCTTCGCTCTGAAGGCTCTGGGCGCCGAGTCGAATGCCGCGCAAGCTGCGGTCTGCCATTGTGTGGTCCTCTCCTCGCTCATCAGGTATAACGAGGCGACCTGGACGGATCATCCGAACCGGCCCCTCACCGGGAGGTTTCCCAGACGATGCTCAGCGGGGTGAGCACCGGCACCCGGATTCGGCGGCTCGGCAAGGAGGCCGGACGAGTTCGCCATCGTCGTCGAACGCATTCGGCATCGTCGTCACGCGTACTCGGCAGCCACCGCGAGACCGACATCAGCGCGGTCCGTCACCAGGCCGTCGACGCCGAGCGAAAGGAGACGCTGCATGTCCTCCCGATCGTTCACCGTCCACACATGGACCTCCACGCCGTGGCGGTGCGCAGCATCCACGAACCGGCGCGTCACGATGCGCACGGCACCGCGCCGTTCCGGCACCTGCAGGGCGTCGAGGCCCGACAGGGCACGGGTGAGCAGGCGATCGGACCTGACGGCGACGGCCCCGACGACGCGGGCGATCGTGCGCGACCCCGCGGAGGTCGCAGGAAGGATGCCGTGCCCCGACGCTGCAACGGCGCCGAGCACTCGGATGCGGCGCTGGTCGGAGAAGCTGGCGACGAGCACACGGTCGGCACAGGGGGCGATGTCGCGCGCCATCTGCTCCTCGACACCGTCGGCCTTCGCATCGAGGTTGAAGCGCACGGTCGGAAACGCCTCGAGTGCCTGGGTGAGCGTGATGAGCCCGCCCCGCGCGGCCATCAGGCCGTCGAGCTCGCCGAGCTCCACGTCGGCGATCCGGCGCGGGTCGCCCGTGATGCGCGTGAGGGTGTCGTCGTGGAAGAGCACCACGTGCCCGTCCGCCGTCAGATGGCAATCCGACTCGACGTACGTGGCTCCTGCCGCGTGCGCTGCAGCCACGGCGGCGAACGAGTTCTCCGCGATCCCTGCCGCGGAGCCCTCGGAGGTGACGAGCCCGCGATGCGCGAGAATCCGCGGGCGGGAGGCGCCCGCGAACCAGGGATGCGTCACTGAGCCGGAGAAGCGGGGGGCGCGGCGGGTGCCTCCGGAGCCGGCGGAAGCGCCGGCTCGTCGGTCGCCACGGCCAGGGAGGCCGTGCGTGCGGCTGCTCGCGACGCCGGCGCGGCCGCGGGCACGAAACCGGGGGAGTCGGATCCCTTGCCGATGAAGCTGGCACTCAGCCCCTTCAGCGCCTCGGTGAACTCACTCGGGATGATCCACAGCTTGCTCGAGGCGCTGTCTGCGATCTTCGGCAGCGTCTGGAGGTACTGGTAAGCGAGAAGCTTGTCGTCCGGGTTGCCGATGTGGATGGCGTTGAAGACCGTCTCGATCGCCTTCGCCTCACCCTCTGCGCGGAGCACCGCGGCCTGCTTGTCGCCTTCGGCGGTCAGGATCACGGCCTGCCGATGCCCCTCCGCCTCCAGAATCGCGGACTGCTTCGTGCCCTCTGCCGTCAGGATCAGGGCACGCCGGTCGCGCTCTGCACGCATCTGCTTCTCCATGGAGTCCTGGATGCTGTGGGGCGGGTCGATGGCCTTCAGCTCCACGCGCGAGACACGGATCCCCCACTTGCCGGTGGCCTCGTCGAGCACGATGCGGAGTTGTCCGTTGATCTCATCGCGGCTCGTCAGCGCCTGCTCGAGATTCAGCCCGCCCACGACGTTGCGGAGCGTGGTGGTCGTGAGCTGCTCCACGGCACCCAGGTAGTTCGCGATCTCGTACGTCGCGGCGCGCGCATCCGTCACCTGGAAGTAGACGACGGTGTCGATGGACACGACGAGGTTGTCTTCGGTGATGACCGGCTGTGGCGGGAAGGACACGACCTGCTCGCGCATGTCGAGGAGGGGCCGGAGCCTGTCGATGAACGGAATCAGCAGGTTCAGACCGGGGGAGAGGGTCTTGTGGTAGCGGCCGAGGCGCTCGACGATGCCCGCCGTCGCCTGGGGGATGATCCGGACCGAGCGGAAGATGACGACGAAGACGAAGATGACGATCGCGGCAGCGAGCAGCCAGCCGATCGCCGTCGGGATGATGGCGTCGGGATTCATGCGTCGACCTCCGGGGGCGCGGTTACGGCGGAAATGACGGAGACGTAGGCGATGGCTCCGTCGATGCGGTCGACACGCACGGACGTGTCGACCTGGATCTCGGAACCGGACGCCGTGGTCCTCGCCGACCAGGTGTCACCGTTGGAGAGCTTCACGAGACCGCCCAGAGCTGTGACCGTCGAGGAAACCCGGCCCGGCATCCCGATGAGGGCTGCGACGTTCGACGGCGTCGGATCCTCGCCGCGCCGCAGGCGCCGCAGCAGCGGCGGCCGGAGTCCGAAGATCAGGAGTGCCGCAACGATGGCGGCGATCAGGACCTGCAGCCAGATCGGGGCACCGAACAGATCCGCGATCAGGCCCGCCACGCCACCCACCGCGAGCATCAGGAACGTGAACGTGAGAGTGAGCATCTCGATCACGAGGCAGGCGGCGATGAGGACGATCCAGCCGATCCACGCGAACTGCCCTATTGCGGTGAAGACATCCACGACGACCTCCTGGACTGAACATTACACGCGCGCCGGGACACGGGATCCGAGGCTGTGGATAACGGGCTGTGAACCCGATTGGTAGGGTCGATCCGTAGCCCGCGGACCTCGGCGGGACCACGCATCCGCCCCGCTCCGGAGGGCGGGAAGCACGACAGGAGAACCCGTGACCGACTCGCCGACCATCCTCGAACCCGGTTCGCTCGACGGGAAGGTCGCGCTTGTCACAGGCTCCTCCCGCGGCATCGGCGCGGACACCGTCCGCTACCTCGCCGAGGCCGGCGCCAACGTCGTCATCAACTACCGCAACAAGGCTCCGCGCGCCGAGAAGCTCGCGGCCGAGGTCCGCGAGATGGGCGTGCAGGCCCTCGTCGTCGGCGCCGATCTCACCGACCCGATCTCGGTGGGCGGCATGATGGCCCAGATCGAGCAGCTGTTCCGCAAGCTCGACATCCTCGTGCTGAACGCGTCGGGCGGCATGGAGAGCGGCATGGCCGAGGACTATGCGCTGCAGCTGAACCGCGATGCGCAGCTTCGCGTGCTCGGTGCGGCGCTGCCCCTCATGCGCCCGGGCTCGCGCGTGGTGTTCGTCACGAGCCACCAGGCGCACTTCATCCGCACCACGCCGACGATGCCGGAGTACGAGCCGGTGGCGCTGTCGAAGCGAGCCGGCGAGGATGCCCTGCGCGAGCGGATCCCCGCTCTCACCGAGGCGGGCGTCGAGTTCGTCGTGGTGTCCGGCGACATGATCGAGGGCACGATCACCGCGACCCTCCTCGAGCGCGCCAACCCCGGCGCCATCTCCTACCGCCGCGAGGAGGCCGGGCGCCTCTACAACGTCGCCGAGTTCGCCGCAGAGATCGCGCTTGCCGCGGTCGAGCCCATCCCGGAGGACAACACGCGCCTCGTCGGCGACACGAGCTCCTTCATCGCGGACTGAGCCGTGCGCGCTGAGGACATCGAGACGCTGATCTCGGTCGGCCGCCCGCAGGTGGCACCCGACGGATCGTTCGCCGTGTTCGCGACGTCGAGGCCCGACATCGAGGCGAATCGCTCCGTCGGGCAGCTGTGGCGCGTCGAGCTGCCCGACGGCCGGCCGCGACGTCTCACGCGCGGCGTCGCCGACGCCTCGCCTCGCCTGTCTCCCGACGGCGGGCGCATCGCCTTCCTCCGCGCAGACGGCAAGGGCCGCGCGCAGATCTTCGTCGTGGGTGCGGGCGGCGGCGAGCCGGTCCAGGCGACGGATGCGCCCGCGAGCGTGACCGAGTTCGCCTGGTCGCCCGACGGCGCGATGCTCGCGTTCGTCGCACGTGTTCCCGAGAACGGCCGCTACGGAACCGTAGAAGGTCTGGATGCGGCGGCCGAGGCGCCGCGGCGGGTGACCGGCATCCGCTGGCATGCGAACGGACTCGGCTACATCGCCGACCGCCCCGCGCAGGTCTTCCTGATCGCAGCACCCGACCTCGACGCGGAGCCGTTGTACGAACCGGCACCGGCGCTCCGTGCTGAGGACGCGGAGGCCGCCGGACGGCGGGTCGTCGCGGCCGAGGCGAGGCAGCTGACCGAGGGGGAGGTGTCCCATGCCGGCGTGGCCTTCACCGCGGACGGATGGGAGATCCTCACGATCGCGGGCGAGATCGAGGAGCGCGAGCCCGATCTGCGCACGCGCGTCATCGCTCTGCGCATCGACAGGTCCGGGCAGCGCGAGGTGGTCGGACGCGAGGCGAACCTGTCGGTCAACGCCGTCGCGGTCGGCCCCGACGGCACGATCGCCCTTCTGGCGGAGGATGTCGGCCCTGGCGGCATCGACTTCATCGCGCCCGCGAGCGCGCTGTGGGTCGTCGAGACGACGGGTCCGCGCCGACTGACCGACCCCGAGACGCTCGACCTCGGCGAGGTCGGCAGCCACATCGGATTCGTCGGCTCCGACTTCCTGCTGCAGAACCGCACACGCGGGCGCGTGGAGCTCGTGCGGGTCACGCGCGAGGGGGAGGTGTCCACGGTCCTCGACGGCGACGTGGAGGTCACCGGCCACGGTGCCGGGGGAGACCGCATCCTCGCCGCCGTCGCAGGACCCGACTCGTTCGGCGAGCTCGTGCTCGCTCGTCACGGCACGCTGACGTCGTTCGGTGATGCGGCACAGTCGTCTGGTATCGCCGAACCGCGCGAGCTCGTCGTCACCGGTCGCGACGGCTACCCGATCCACGGCTGGGTCGCGACCCCAGACGGCGAGGGGCCGTTCCCCGTCATCCTGCAGATCCACGGCGGGCCCTACGCGTCCTACGGCGTGCACCTGTTCGACGAGACGCAGGTGCTCGTGGACGCCGGGTACGCCGTCGCGTACTGCAACCCGCGCGGGTCCGCCGGCTACGGACGCGATCACGGCCGTGCCATCCGTCAGGCGATGGGCACGGTGGACTTCGCCGACGTCATCGACTTCTTCGAGGGCGCGGTCGCCTCGGACGAGCGCATCGACGGCACGCGAGCGGGGATCATGGGCGGTTCGTACGGCGGATACCTGACGGCGTGGGTGATCGCGCACGACCACCGCTTCGCCGGCGCCATCGTGGAGCGTGGCTTCCTCGATCCGGCGACCTTCCAAGGCACGAGCGACATCGGCACATTCTTCGGCGACGAGTACGTCGGCGTCGCGCCCGACGACATCGCGCGCCAGAGCCCGATGGCGGTCGTGGACCGGGTGATGACGCCGACACTCGTGCTGCACTCGGAGCTCGACTTCCGCTGCCCGCTCGAGCAGGCGACGCGGTACTACGCGGCGCTCAAGCGCAGCGGCGTCGACGCCGAGATGCTGATCTTCCCCGGCGAGAACCACGAGCTGACCCGCGGTGGCCAGCCGCGCCACCGCGTGCAGCGGTTCGACGCCGTGGTGGGATGGTGGTCACGCCACCTGCCGGTCGAGAACGCGTCGTAAGCGCGCCGGCCGGATGCCCGGACGCGTGAGCGACCGGGAGGCTTTCCGGGGCGCCCGTTGAGGATGCGATGACTCAGAACAGCGTGCGGATGGTGAACGCCCGCACGATGTTCATGATGCCGAGGACCACCAGCAGCACCCCGAGCACCCACCACAGTGCGAGCGTGGCGGCGATCGGTGCGACGAGCACCACGATGCCTGCGATGACGCTCAAGATGGCGAATGCGATCGACCAGCCCCGCGAAGGCGCATCCCCGAGAGTCGACAGCGAGACGATGCCCTCGACGATCCACATGATGCCGATCAGGATGCCGAGCAGCCGCAGCGGCGACCCGTTCGGCGACGTCAGGTTGATGAGTGCGATGACGCCGACGACGAGGCACACGAGCGCCAGCACGATGTGACCCAGTCGGGCCCAGCCGCGGGTATTTCGCGAGAAGATCCCGATCGCGAGGTACACGAGACCGGCGGCGATGGCATAGCAGGCGACGATGGCGGCGACGACGAGGATCGTCTTTCCTGGCCACGACAGGATCAGAATCCCGGCGATGACGGCGAGCACGCCGCCGACACCGAGGGATCTGCGGATGCGGGTCGCAGCGGCCTCGCCGCGCTCCTGGGCAGTGGACATGGCAGCCCTTCAGAGATTCGGGTGGAGTGCGAGACGGGCGCCCGGGAATTCTCCCGGACGCCCGTCTGACGGCGCCTGGATCAGGCCTTGCGTGCGAATGTGAACGCGCGGACGAGGTTCACGATCCCGAGGACGATCAGCGCGATGCCGAGGATCCACCAGAGGATCGCCACTCCCCACACGGGCGAGAAGATCAGGAAGATGCCCGCGATGATGCTGATGATCGCGAAGATGATCGTCCAGACCTTCGAGGCCGCGTCGCCGAGCGTCGTGAGCGAGACGATGCCCTCCACGATCCACATGACGCCGACGAGGATGCCGATGAAGAACGCCAGCCAGAGCGTCGCCTGGTTGAGGTTCGCGAACGCGATGACACCGGCGACGATGAACACGATCCCGAGCAGGATGTGGCCGATGCGCGGCCACGCCCGCATCCCACGCGAGAAGATGCCGAGACCGGCGTAGACGAGGCCGCCTACGATCGCGTAGATCGCGATCAGGATGGTGACGACCGAGGCCGACTTCGCCGGCCAGACGAGGATGGCGATGCCGAGGAGGATGGCGAGGATGCCGCCGATGCCGAGCGCGGTGCGCAGGCCGTTGACGGCAGACTTCTCATCCGCGGTGAGATCAGACATGATGACCCCTTCCCTGAGAGATTGCTGAACACGGAACTGCGCTAACCATAGCGCGATCCGATGACGCGGGATCCGTGTTCCCGCGCGTGTCGTCGCCGCGCTCGGATCCCGTGAGCGGGTACCGGTGGGCGCGCATGCCCGCTACGGTGAGCGTGCGCGGCGAAGCCGCGAGGCGAGGAGGGTCTGTCATGGCTGTCGTGTCACGAGGGTTCGGTGCCCGCCGTCGGGAGAGCGATCCGCATCTGCCTCCCGGGCAATACCTGACCGAGGACTTCCCGGTGCTCTCCGCCGGCCCCACCCCGCGCATCGACCGTGCGACGTGGCGATTCGAGCTCCGCGAGGGGTCGGAGCTGCTCGCACAGTGGTCGTGGGACGAGTTCCTGGCACTCGGGGTCGAGGACATCCGCACCGACATCCACTGCGTGACGCGCTGGTCGAAGCTCGGCACCTCCTGGCGCGGCGTGTCGATCGACAGGCTGCTCGCGGGGGTCGAGTCCACAGCTTCCTACGCGATGGCCCATTCGTACGGCGGATATACGACCAATGTGCCCCTCGCCGAGATGCGCGACGGGCGGGCTTGGGTCGCCTTCGAGTTCGACGGCGCACCGCTCGATCCGGAGCACGGCGGACCGGCGCGGCTGCTCGTGCCGCACCTGTACTTCTGGAAGAGCGCCAAGTGGGTCCAGGGTCTGACACTGATGGATCAGGATGCGCCCGGCTTCTGGGAGCAGAACGGGTACAACATGCACGGCGACCCGTGGACGGAGGAGCGGTACTGGTGATCGCGGGGGACTGGCGCGCGGCGACGGTGGCCTCAGTGACGATGGCGACGCCCTCGGCCCGCGTGCTGCGGCTCGAGGTCCCCGGATGGCCGGGAAGCGCGGCCGGCCAGCACATCGACCTGCGACTGACCGCGGAGGACGGCTACCAGGCCGTGCGCTCGTATTCGCTGGGATCGTACGGCGCGGGCACCCTGGTCGAGATCGCGGTCGACGAGGTCCCCGACGGCGAGGTGTCGCCCTACCTCGTGCGCGATGTCCAGCCGGGGGACGAGCTGGAGGTCAAGGGACCACTCGGCGGCTACTTCGTCTGGCGTCCCGCCGATGCCGGGCCGGTGCAGCTCATCGCGGGCGGTTCGGGCGTCGTGCCGCTGGTCGCGATTGCGCGGGCGGCGACGGATGCGGGGGCCGCAGCATCCTTCCGTCTGCTGTACTCCGTGCGCCGGACCGAGGACGCGATATATCGCGATGAGCTCACGCGCGGCGCCCAGGGCGGGGGAGTACCGGTGACCTGGGCCTACACGCGCGCCGCGCCGCCCGGGTGGGACGGCGACGTCGGACGAGTGGATGGCGTGCGCCTGCGCGCATCCGTCTGGCCGGCCGAACAGAGTCCGCTGGTCTACGTCTGCGGGCCGACGGGCTTCGTCGAGCATGTCGCGGATGCGCTCGTCGAGCTGGGTCATCGGCCGACGGATATCCGCACCGAGCGATTCGGAGGGGCATCGTGAGCGAGCACGACGAGCAGGCGATCGTCGACGGGAACGCGATCGCGGGCCTTCTGTCGGAAGTGTTCGCGGGGGACGCGACGATGTTCGTCGGAGTGTGCGGGGGTTGCGGAGCGGTTTCCGTCCTCGCTGAGGCCGTCGTCGAGATGGACGATGCCGCCGCCATCGTGCGCTGCCGCAGCTGCACCCACACACTGTTCACCGTGCTGCACGACGGCGACTCCATCCGCGTCGTCATCGGCGCGCTCCACGAACTGCGTCCGAGCTGAGCGGTCGCCCGCCCCTCTAGAGTGAACCGCATGGCCTCGGACTTCGCCGCAGACATACACGATGCGATCCGCGTGGAGGGCGCCCGCGAGCACAACCTCAAGGACGTCAGCCTCTCGATACCCAAGCGCAGATTGACCGTGTTCACCGGCGTCTCGGGCTCCGGCAAGAGCTCGCTCGTGTTCGCCACGATCGCCGCCGAGTCGCAACGGCTCATCAACGAGACGTACAGCGCGTTCGTGCAGGGCTTCATGCCGTCGCTCGCGCGGCCGGATGTCGACGTGCTCGAGGGCATCACCACGGCGATCCTCGTGGACCAGGAGCGGATGGGCGCGAATGCGCGGTCCACGGTCGGCACGGTGACGGATGCGAACGCCATGCTCCGGATCCTCTTCAGCCGCCTGGGTGAGCCGTTCGTGGGCTCACCGCAGGCGTTCTCGTTCAACATCCCGACCGTGCAGGGCAAGGGCGCGATCACGGTCGGCGGCGTCACGACCCGGCGCACGTTCAGCCAGACCGGCGGGATGTGCCCGCGCTGCGAGGGCATGGGGACGGTGTCGGATGTCGACATCCACCAGCTTTTCGATGAGACGAAGTCGCTCGACGACGGAGCGATCACGATCCCGGGCTACACGGCGGGCGGGTGGTCGGTGCGGCTCTACGCCGAGTCCGGGTTCGTCGACGCGGGCAAGCCGATCGGGGAGTACAGCGAGAAGGAGCTGCACGACTTCCTCTACAAGGAGCCGACGAAGGTCAGGATCAACGGCATCAACCTCACCTACGAGGGGCTGGTGCCACGCATCCAGAAATCGATGCTGTCGAAGGATGTCGACTCCCTCCAGCCGCACATCAGAGCCTTCGTGGAGCGAGCCGTGGCGTTCGCGACCTGCCCCGAGTGCGGCGGAACCCGCCTGAACGAAGGTGCGCGGTCATCCAAGATCAAGGGGATCAGCATCGCGGACGCCTGTGCGATGCAGATCAGCGACCTCGCCGCCTGGGTCGCCGCTCTGGACGAGCCCACGGTCGCGCCGCTGCTGGCCTCCCTCCGTCAGCTGTTCGACTCGTTCGTCGACATCGGTCTCGGGTACCTCTCGCTCGATCGCCCGTCCGGGACGCTGTCCGGGGGAGAGGCGCAGCGGACCAAGATGATCCGACACCTCGGCTCGTCCCTCACCGACATCACCTACGTGTTCGACGAGCCGACGGTCGGGCTGCATCCGCACGACATCCAGCGCATGAACGAGCTGCTCCAGCAGCTACGCGACAAGGGGAACACCGTGCTGGTCGTCGAGCACAAGCCCGAGGCGATCGAGATCGCGGACCACGTGGTCGATCTCGGGCCCGGGGCGGGGTCAGATGGCGGCACGATCTGCTTCGAGGGGACCGTCGACGGGCTGCGCGCCAGCGGCACCGTGACCGGACGCCACCTCGACGACCGTGCGCAGCTGAAGCCCTCCGTACGTCCGCACAGGGGTGCCATCGAGGTGCGCGGCGCCTCGACGCACAACCTGAAGGCGGTCGACGTCGACGTGCCGCTCGGCGTGCTCACGGTCGTCACCGGAGTCGCCGGCTCGGGCAAGAGCTCGCTCATCCATGGATCGGTCGCCGGTCGCGAGGGCGTGGTGGCCATCGACCAGTCCGCGATCCGCGGCTCGCGGCGCAGCAATCCGGCCACATACACGGGGATGCTCGAGCCCATCCGCAAGGCGTTCGCCAAGGCGAACGGGGTCAAGCCGGCCCTGTTCAGCGCCAACTCCGAGGGCGCATGTCCGAACTGCAACGGCGCCGGGTTCATCACGACCGACCTCGGGCCCATGGCATCCGTCGAGACGGTGTGCGAGGTGTGCGAAGGCAAGCGGTTCGACGCATCCGTCCTGGAATACCGGCTCGGCGGCAAGGACATCAGCGAAGTGCTGGCGATGTCGGTCGCCGAGGCCGCAGAGCATTTCGCAAGCGGCGAAGCGAAGACGCCGGCTGCGCACACGATCCTGTCGCGACTGTCGGACGTCGGCCTCGGCTATCTGCAGATCGGTCAACCGCTGACGACGCTGTCCGGCGGCGAGCGTCAGCGGCTCAAGCTCGCGACGCATCTCGGCGAGAAGGGCGGCGTGTACATCCTCGACGAGCCGACGACCGGTCTGCACCTCGCGGACGTCGATCAGCTGCTCGGCCTGCTGGATCGTCTCGTCGACTCGGGCAAGACCGTCATCGTGATCGAGCACCACCAAGCCGTCATGGCGCACGCGGACTGGATCATCGACATCGGACCCGGCGCCGGCCATGACGGCGGCCGGGTCGTCTTCGAGGGAACCCCGGCCGATCTCATCGCCGACCGGTCGACGCTCACAGGCCAATTCCTCGCGGAGTACGTCGGGGCCTGAGCCTGGGGGAGCGGGGGCGAGAGCGTGCGCGCGCCCCCTCGCTCCCGGCGGTCAGGTGGACAGGAGGGTCGGCAGATCAAGGAATGGCGAACTGCCGCCCATCAGGGTGAGCTGGCGGGCGAACATGTCGATCTCCGTCGCTCCGAACGAGTCGCGCCAGCCGTCGACGTACCGATCGAAGTACCCCGCGCTCACCCTCAAGAGGTCGTCGCCCCTTTCGGTCCGATGAATTCTGACGGCGCGTCGATCATGCGGATCAGCCTCGCGGCGCACGTATCCGAGCGCTTCGAGCGACTGCAGCCTCTGCGCAGCCGCCTGTTTGCTGATCGACAGCCGGTGCGCCAGTTCGTTCACGGTCGGCGCATCCTCCGCGATCGCCTGGAGGGCGAATCCGTGCACCGGGCGTGCATGGGGATGACCGTGATCGGCGAGGTAGTGATGCAGGCCGCTGATCATCGCATTCAGTGCTCCCGCCAGGAGCAGCGGTATCCGCCAGCCCGGCTCGATCGGAGAACCGTCGTCGCCTGTCGTCACGCGCCGCTCCCTCTCTGCTAGAGTTAGACAAGCCCCTTGTCTATTGGAGTCATCATCTCACCTTCACACGAATCCCGCACCACCGTGACGCCTGGCGCCGAGAGGGCCAGATCGGACACCCATTCGCCGGCTGCGGCCATGCCGCGGAATCCACTCGCACCGACCGGCAGGTTCGGGACGGACGGGTTCGTCCTGCGGCCGATAGCGGTGCCATCGAGCGGCAGCACTCAGCTGGCGATCTGGCACGTTGAGGCCCCACCCGGCACGAGCAGTGCGGTTCACAGCATGAGTCGCGAAGAAGCCTTTCTCGTCACCAGCGGCGAGATCGTCGTCGTTCTGCAAGGACAGCGCGTGCGAGCCAGAGCGGGAGAAGCGATCCTTGTCCCGCCGGCTACGGAACTTCGCGTCTTCAACGACACGAGCGAGCCGGCGACTCTGAGCGCCGTCACGACGGTCGGAATGCGGGTGACCATGCAAGGACGCACGTTCGACCCGCCCTGGGCACAGTGATGGATGCTGTGGCATCGACGCCGCAATGCGACACGGAGAATGCCTCGCACACTCGCCGATAATGCACATTATGTCAGCTCAGACTGACACACCCTCTCCCTCGTGGCCCACAACCGCGCGATCCTCGTCTACGGTCTTCGCCCGTCAGACGACGTCAACGTAGATCACTTCGACGGCGTTGTTGCCATAGCCGAGCCGGTTCCATTCCGGCACTTCGGGTTGCACGTTGCCGGCCGCGTCGGTGGCCCGCACCCGCAGGGTGTGGCGTCCGATGGACGCGTCCCAGTCGAAGCTCCACTCCTGCCAGTGGTACGGGCCGGTCGGCGGTGCGAGGGCGGCCGCGTGCCATTCTCCGGCGCCGGTGAGGCTGACTTCGACGCGTGTGATCGGTCCGGTGCCCGACCAGGCCTTGCCGCGCACGATGGTCGGCCCGGCCGGGATGACCGATTCCGGTTCAGGCTCGGTGAGCCGCGCCCTCACCCGCATGAGGGCGACCGGTTCGTGCGGGCGGTCCGGCCATTCGTAGATGTAGTGGCCGGTCTGGAACTCGCCGGCGAACGGCTCAGTGAGCACGTCGATTCGCTTGAGCCACTTCACCGATGCGACCGCGTACCAATGCGGCACGACGATCCGGAAGGGGGCCCCGTGGTCGCGGCCGAGCGGCTGCCCGTTCATCTCATACGCGATGAGGATCTCCGTGTTGGGGTCCGTGGCAAGGCCGAGCGGCAGCGCTCGCTCGAATCGCAGGTCCTCGCGGTCGATGTCGGTGAGCACAGGGTTCAGATGGTAAGCGCCGTGGTCGGCGCCCGTGAACAGCACGTCGACGCCAACGGCGGCGGGCGCGGCCTGCGCCAGCACATCGCTGAGGAGGGCGCCCTTCCAGCGCGCCGTCGACACGGCGTAGTCGCCCCAGGGCTCCCCCGTCGGCAGGGGTCGCATCTGCAGACGCCCATTCCCGGCGCATTCCAGCGTCACCGCATGTTCATGCGCGGGGAATGCGAGCAGGTCGTGGAGCGTGAGCGTGAGCGGGTGATCGACCGCGCCGGCGATCTGCAGGGTTCCGTCGTGATCCGGCAGGGAGAAGTTGCTGCGGACGTAGTGGTACTCGGTCGGGGTGATCTCGCCGACGAGTGCCGCCGGGGGTGCTTCGGCGTTGTACGGCGTCGGGTTGATCAGCTGCAGTCCCGCTCGCGCCGTCCTGAGGTCTTCTGTCGCATCCATGGCTGGCTCCCCTTCGTATTCGATCAGAAATCGGCGTCGCGAAAGTCGGGGTCGCGATCGTCGTTGAAGGCACCGATGCCCTCGGCGCGGTCGGGGTGGATGGCGGAGCGCCAGTGCGCATCCAACATGATCGCGATCGCCTGCTCCGTGGGCTGTCCTTCGCCGAGCTGCACCGCGCGCTTCACGGCCTGAACAGCGGTCGGCGAGTTGCTCGAGATCCTCTGCGCGATCCGCATCGCGGCATCGACGAGTCCGTCCTGCGGATGGATCTCGTTGACCATTCCGAGCCTGTGTGCCTCGGCCGCGCTGATCGGGTCGCCGGTCATCAGCATCTGCATGGCCCTGCCGCGCCCGAGAAGACGCGGCAGGAACACCGGCGAGCCGCCACCCGCGGACAGCCCGATCATCGCCTCCGGCTGCCCGAAGGTGGCGTTCTCGGAGGCGATGATGAAGTCGCAGCTCTGCGCGAGCTCACTGCCCCCGCCGTACGCGATGCCGTTGACGGCCGCGAAGATGGGCTTGCGCAGCTGTCGCACCGTGTAGAGCGTTCGGTCGAACGCCTGACGCTGGCGCAGCCAGTCCTGCTTCGTCATCTGATTGCGCTGCCGCAGGTCGCTCCCGACTGAGAACGCCCGCTCCCCCGCACCGGTCAGGATGACGACCCGCACCACGGTCTTCACGGCGACTTCCTCCACCGCCTCGGTCAGGCGGGCGCCCATGTCTGTGGTGATCGCATTGTCCGCGTGCGGCCGGTTCAGAGTGATCACCGCAATGCGTCCATCGTCGCGGTACTCCAGCAGAACCGACGATTCGGGCTCTTGTGCATCGGCGGCCGGCACCGGGAAGTCGAGGCTCGTCCAGCGGTCGGTCATCGCGATGTCTCCTCGGTTTCAGGCGTTCAGTCGAGTTCGGCCAGCCAGCGCATCGCGGACAAGCTCGGGGCAAAGAGGTACTCCCCGCCGCGGGTGGTCACGAACGGCGGGATGTCGTGAAGGCGGCGCCTGATAGGCCGCTGGGGAATGGTGAAGTCAGTGGCGCCCGCGGCCGACCCGATCAACGGGTCCGCCTCGTTCGGGGCGCCGATGAAGATCCCGTCGTTCAGCCACTGCGTCTTGACGAACTCGAACTGGCGCTTGATGTGCGCTCCCGCGAACACGAAGACAATGCCGCGATCCGCGCCATCGTCCTCAAGCACCCCCTCCGGCAGTTCCGGCCCGTAGCTCGTGCCGCGCCGGATCATCCGGTGCAGACGGACGTTGACACTGCCGTCGCCGTCAAGTGCGTCGCGGGGATTTCCACGGCGCGCGTGGGCGCCGATCGGGCACTTGAACCCGCGCGGATCGTCGCCATACATGAACGCGTTGTTGCGGTGGGGGTCGGCGCCGAGCTCCGGAGCGTCCTGGTCCGGGGCGACCGCGAGCGGGGCGCCGGACTGCCAGCGGCCGACCATCTTCGCACCGAGGAGGGCTTCCTCTTTGCGGTCCGCCGCCCTGGCACGCAGGTACCGCCGGTACCCTGCCACGTCGGTGTGCAGCTTGCGGAACACCACGTATGTTCCGTTGCGGCCCAGCACGTCGGGGGTCGGCATCGGCGGCAACTCACCGGTCTCATCGGGGTAACCGAGCACGATCTCGCCCGCCTTCAACGGCTGCTCGTGCGGGTTCGACGGTGTCCTGCCGCTGCCCTCGACCGATGGCTGGCCGATGCCGTCCTTGAACCCGAAAGAGGTGCGCCCCGTGGGGAGCTGATAGCAGTCCTGCCGCCACACGACTGTGATGCCCGGCAGCTCCTCGTGCGCAGTACGGGCCTGCATGGCGACAGCCTCCAGCGTCGCATTATCAGGTGCGAGCACTGCGATCGCCACATGAACTTCGCCCGAACCGAGCGGCGCCTCCCAGTTCTCGGGAGCGCTGGGACCGACATCTCCGAGCTGATCGGCCCGGGCAGCCATGCCCTCACGGAACTCAGGGGCGAAGCTGTCGAGGGATGCCTGCGGCACGCCGAGCGCCGACAGACCCTGGTGGGAGAACCCCACGGTGATCCAGGCATCCCGCCCCGAGTCGCTCGATAGCCCGCCCGACGCGATCAGCGGCACCAGCCGTCGTACGAGTTCCTGTCCGTCGGCGCGGTCGTCGATGCGAAGCAGCAGATATGTGCCGACGTAGGGCGACGGCCGTTCGTGCAGAGCACCGCTCTGGATGTCATCGAGCTCGAGGAGCACCTCAGCCGTCTCGCCCATGTCAATGGTGCTCCGGCTTCTCGGGCGGGTTGGGGTTGGGGGCCGCGAGATACGGGAAGGTCTGCGACGACGGACGGGAGGAGGCATCCACACCATCACGGATCTCCGCCCCGTTGCCACCGGTGATGAACGTCGTGAACCAGGTGTCCATCATGTCGTCGTTGAGCGCGCGGCCGCCGCATGTCTCGTGCGCACGGCCCGCAAGCGAGGCGAGCTCGATCTCGAGGAACGACCCGTTCTCTTGATATGGCTTCGAGATGTCGATGAGGAGGAAGTCCGCGAACACGAGCTCGGTGAGCGGATGCACGCCGTCGACGAGCGGCCAGTCCGTCTTGCCGTCGAGCCTGTCCCAGAACGCGAGGTTGGCGTTCAGACGCGCGCGGTACGCGTTGCCGTATCCCTCCTCTTCGTGGAACGCATCCTCCATGTTGTAGAGGTCGCGGATCTCGATGTCACGGTTGAGCTCGTCGAACTGCTTGGGGGCGAGGAGGAGGTTCTTCACCTCGGGGCGGCCCGTGCGCTCGATGCGCACGTTGAAGACACCGCGCGTCAGAGTCTCGCCGATGACGGCGAGGAGTGTGTGAGCGCCGAAAAGCGCGCCGTCGACCTCGAGGACCATCCCGAGGACGTTCTTTCCGTCCATGAAGATGGACCCCGGGTCGGTGAAGGCAAGCTGACCAGTCGCGACGGTCTTGAGAGCGGCCGGCGCATCGAGGATGAAAGGATCCCAGCGCGCTCCGGCGAAGACCCTGACGCCATTCGTCTCGAGCCCGGACTCGTCGCCTACCTCGAAGGCCACGGTGTCACCCGCCGGCGTCGTGACCGTGCCGTGTTGCGTGAACGTGCCGTCGTCGGCGCGGACCGGCGGTTCGAACACGATGTCGAAGCGGTATTCGTGATCGCCGTCGTGGTCATGCTCGTGCGCGTGGGCCGGCGCGAACGGGGCCGCGCCGCCGGTCGCGATCGCCGCGCGCACACGCAACCGGTAGACGAGCCCCTCGGAGAACGCGTCGGTCACCTTCGCGAACGGGAGTGTGTTCAACACCAGCACGAGATTCCCTGTCCGCTCGGGGCTCGGGAAGGCGTACAGGTCAGTGATGTCTGCGATGGGATTGGCCAGGGCCCGCGGGCCCGAGATATGGTCCGACATGCCGGTCAGTCCCCGGCCTCTTCGAGGAGAGGTCGCAGCGCAGGATGCGAGAGCGCCTCGGCGGCATCGGCGTGGTCGAGGACCTGCTGGAATGCCGCATTCACGCGTTGCGCTTTGCGCACCTCTTTGACGGTGCCGGGGTAGTTGCGTGCGTATGCTGCCGCCCGCTCCTGTGCGCCGAGGATGAATGCCTTCTCGGCGGCCAGGTCTGGTAGGCCCTCGTAGCCTTGCGTGTGCCGGAAGATCACATCGAACAGGGCGAGCGTCGGGCCCGAATTGAAGAAGTCGTCCATGTACGCGTCCCACGACCCGTCGAAGCTCGTGATGAACGCGAGCCGCGTGTCATTGTCGAAGAGGACGAACCGTGCCTCGTGGATTGTCGCGACCGCCATGCCGTAATCGCCTGGTCGGTATCCGGGGTGATTCTGCAAGTCTTCGAGCGCGGTGCGCAGCGACGGCCCCTCCCCCGGCTTCACGTGGAAGAACAGGCTGAATTCACTCGTCGCCCCGACTGTGACCCCAGGACCTGATGTTTGCGCCGCCTCTGCGACCATTGTGTTCCCCCATTCCGATGACGTCTCATCTTGCACCGCCAGGCGTTCGGGATGCTAGGGAGCGACGCTTCTTGAAGCTCTCCCCTGCCAGCGATCCGCGAATTCACGTCGCGCGACTGAGGCGCTCTGAAGTGGGGTCATCCATCGACACACTCATCCTGTTCGCCGCAACTGTTTCGAAAGGTGGATTTCGGAAGTTTCTATATGGGTCTGTGAACGTGGTCGCGTCGATACGATCGGGCCCGGACAGCCCTCGCTGTCTGACCGGTCTGACCAATGGAGGATGCAGCGTGGCCAACTCAGATGATGTTGCCAAGACCCGTTTCGAGATCTCACGGCGGGCGCTGCTGGCCCTGGGGGCCAGCACGGGCGCAGCGATGGTGTTGCTGGATTTCCCGAAGCCGTTGACGGCGTTCGCAACGACGCCGACGACCTACTACGTGGCAACGACCGGCAACGATGCGAACGCGGGCACGGACGACAAGCTGCCGCTTCGCACGATCAACGCGGCAGCGCAGAAGGCTAACGCGGGCGACACCGTGATCGTCGGCGCGGGGGTCTACCGCGAAGAAGTCATCTTTCCGCGGGGCGGGACCTCGGACGCGTCCCGGATCACCTACCAGGCCGCGACCGGCGCCGCGGTCACGGTCACAGGTTCCGACGTGTTCACCGGGTGGAGCAAAGTCACCGGTACCGCCGACGTCTGGACCCTGACGATCCCGAACAGCTACTTCGGGGGGTTCCACCCCTACGCCGAGCAGGTGCACGGCGACTGGTTCGATGGGAAGGGTCGAATTCACCGACGCGGCATGGTCTACCTCAACGGTGCGTGGCTGCCGCAGGCGACCAGCGCCGCCGCGGTCAGCTCGTCGGCGTCAGCGTCGTGGTGGTCCGACGTCGACGGACTCGTCGACGGCACCGCGCCCAGCTACACCCCGCAGTACAACGCCGCAGGCAACACCGTCATCACCGCGAAGTTCCCCGCGGGCTCGAACCCCAACAACGGATCGGTCGAGGTCGGCGTGCGGGCCACGGTGTTCAAGCCGGCCGCCGCCCTGTGCGACTACATCACCATCAGCGGGTTCACACTGACGAACGCGGCAACGAACTGGGCCGCCCCGACCATGGGCCAATGGGGCCTCGTCAGCGCCTACTGGTGCAAGGGCTGGATCATCGAGAACAACGAGATCGCCTACTCGCGCTGCTCGGGAATCGCGCTCGGCAAGTACTCCGACCAATACGACGGCCTACGCGGCACCACCGACGGCTACTACTCCACCATCTCCGACGCGCAGACCATCGGTTCGGACGGAACACCAGCGAGCCGGTGGACCTTCGCGAACATCGGCGGCCACATCGTCCGCGGCAACACCATCCACCACTGCGGACAGACCGGAGTCGTCGGCTCGCTCGGCGCCATCGGCAGCACCATCACCGACAACGAGATCTACCAGATCCACACGCAGGGCATCTGGGATGGCGCCGAAATGGCAGGCATCAAGATCCACGCCGCCATCGACACCGTGATCTCAAGCAATCACATCTACAACGTCGGTGCGATATCCGGGATCTGGTTGGACTGGATGGCGCAGGGCACGCGCATCCTCGGCAACCTGATGCACGGCAACGTCAAGGATCTCTATCTCGAGGTCGACCATGGGCCGATGCTCCTGGCCAACAACATCATGATCTCCTCCACCGCGTTCTACTGCGGGTCGGATGGATTCGCGTGGGCACACAACCTCGTCACCGGCGCGACCTCCGCGTCTGCAGACAGTCGGCAAACGCCGGTCTTCACCCCGCACACGACCGCGACCGTCAAGAATGCCGCGATCCCGCTGGGTGGGCAGCAATGGGCCAACAACGTCCTCGGCAGAGCCGCCAACCTCACCCTCTGGGACAGCGCGAGCGGTGCGAACGCGATCTCCATGAAGGCGAACGTCTACACCGCCGGTGCGACGAAATCCGCCCAGGAGTCAGGCGGAGTGATCGCGTCCTCGGTCGACTACGTTCCCGTCCTGTGGAAGGACTCGGATGGTTGGTACCTCACCGTTCCGCGCGATGAGGCCTGGAAGACCGTCCAGGCACTGGTGAGCACCGCGTCGCTGGGCATCACGGCCACGTCGCAGCAGGATTTCACCAACCCGGATGGCTCCCCCATGTCCGTCTCCACCGACTACCTCGGTGTGGCTCGAAACACCACGACTCCGTTCCCCGGCCCCTTCGAGTCCGCCGGCGGAGCCACGGCGATCAAGGTATGGTCGCGCGTTGTCCCCACCACAGACGCATGGGGTCTCGTAGTAGCTCCAGCCAACCCCATCAGCGGCCCGGCCGCCGCCTCGGACACCAGCGGAAACATCACGGTCGATCTGCGTGGCACTGACAACGAGATCTGGCAGCAGGCGTTCATCGGCGGCGCCTGGGCTCCGGCGTGGGCCGCGCTGGGCGGACCGACCGGTGGCAAGTTCAGAGGTGCACCCGCGATCACGGCGTCGGCAGGACGCACTGATGTGTTCGTGCGGGGTCTCGACGACCAGTTGTGGCAGAAGACCTGGACCTCGACGGGCGGCTGGAGCGGCTGGTCCGCGCGCAGCGGGGTCCTGGCTGACAGCCCCGGCGCCGCCTCGGATGCCAACGGAAACATCACGGTCCACGTCCGCGGCACCGACGGTCAGATCTGGCAGACCGCGTTCCCCGGAGGCACCTGGTCTCCGGCATGGGTCGCCCTCGGCGGCCCGACCAGCGGCACGTTCACGGGTGCGCCTGCGCTGGCAGCCTCGGTCGGTCGCACCGACGTGTTCGTGCGGGGCCGTGACGACCAGTTGTGGCAGAAGACCTGGACCTCGGCCGGCTGGACCGGCTGGACCGCACGCGGCGGCGTGCTGGCCGATAGCCCCACCGCCGCCTCGGATGCCAACCGAAACATCACGGTCCACGTCCGAGGCACTGACGGTCAGATCTGGCAGACCGCGTTCGCCGCAGGAGTCTGGTCTCCGGGATGGGTCGCCCTCGGCGGACCGACCAGCGGCAAGTTCACGGGTGCGCCTGCGCTGGCAGCCTCGGTCGGTCGCACCGACGTGTTCGTGCGGGGCCTCGACGACCAGTTGTGGCAGAAGACCTGGACCTCGGCCGGCTGGACCGGCTGGACCGCACGCGGCGGCACGTTCGGATAGCCTCGGCGGTTCCCGAGTACCCCGGGTTGCGGGCGATCATTGCAGGCTCACCTGCAATGATCGCCCGCAACTCTTTCCGCCTCTGGCACGCGAGACCTGACGCGCATGCCGGCGCGGTCCGATAGGCGCCGCGCGCTTCGGAGGCGGCAGACACCGCGTCCTGACGCGGTCATACGATGGAGAGGTGCCGGCCGCCCGATCCCTCCCCCTCGCTCGGGCTGGAGGCCGCTCGGGCGACGATCGAGTGCACCCGGATGACCGCGGGACCGCATGAGCGGGGCACCGACACGGGCGCGCCAGTGGCGGATGTGGATCATCTGGGGCATCGCCGTCGCAGGCTACGTGCTCTCGGTGACCAACCGCACGTCTCTGTCCGCGGTCGGCGTCGACGCTTCCGAACGATTCCACGCGGATGCCTCGACCCTGGCGATGTTCGCGGTGCTGCAGCTCGGCGTCTACGGGGCGATGCAGATCCCGGTCGGTGTGATGCTCGACCGGTTCGGCGCCCGCCCGATCATCACCATCGGCATGGGCCTGATGGCGGTCGGCCAACTCGTGATGGCGCTCTCCCCCAACGTCGGCGTGGCGATCGCGGCACGCATGCTGCTGGGCGCCGGCGACGCGGCGGTCTTTCCGAGCGTGCTCCGCGTGATCGCGACCTGGTTCCCCGCGCAGCGCGCACCGGTCATGGTGCAATCGACGGGCATCGTGGGCCAGGGTGGCCAGATCCTCGCGATCCTGCCGATCGCCGCTCTGCTCCACGCGACGAGCTGGGAGGTGGCCTTCGGCAGCCTGGCCGGTCTCAGCGCCCTTTTCACCGTCCTGGTCTTCGCGGTCATCCGCAACCACCCGCCCGAGGTCGACGCAGATGTCTCCGTCGACACGGACACCGGCGCGATACGTGTGGTGAAGAGCTCCGCCGATCTCCGGCAGAGCATCGGCGAGGCGTGGTCGCATCCCGGCACCCGCCTGGCGTTCTGGTCGCACTTCACGACGCCGTTCGCCGGCACCGCGTTCGTCATGCTGTGGGGCTTCCCGTTCCTCATCTCCGGCGAGGGCCGGACGGCGGGCGAGGCATCCCTCATCACGACGATCTTCGTGGTCGTCGGCATGTGCATCGGGCCCGTGATGGGCGCGCTGTCAAGCCGCAATCCGACCCGCCGCTCGCACCTGCTGGTGCTGCCGGCGGTGGCGGTACAGGTCGTCGCCTGGCTCGTGGTGATCGCGTGGCCCGGACCGGCGCCGCTGTGGCTCCTCATCGCTCTGGCGATATCGCTCGCCATGGGCGGCCCGGCGTCGATGATCGCGTTCGATCACGCACGCACGCACAATCCCAGTCACCGGCTCAGCACCGCGACCGGCATCACCAACGTCGGCGGATTCCTCTCGGCTCTCATCGCGATCTTCCTCATCGGCCTCGCGCTCGACCTCCAGGGCGCGGGAACCCCTGCGACCTATTCGCTGAACGCCTTCCGGATCGCCTTCCTGACCCAGGTGCCGCTGTGGCTCCTCGGCATCTTCTTCATCACGGTCGAACGGCGCCGCACACGCGTGCGGATGGGACTGCACACGCCGCGGCGCCGTCCGTAGGGGTCATACGCTCGCGAGCACCCGCTCCATGTCGTCGATGAAGCTGTCGTAGCCCGCGATCGTCGCCGCCACCTGCTCGTCAGTGAAGTCGGAGCGATCCTGACGGATCGTGAGCAGGGTGCCCCCGTCGACCTCCTCCAGGTCGAACAGCACGGGCAGGCCCGCGTACTCGTCGGGGCGATCCGTGAGGGTCATCGCGAGGTGGGACGGCCGCTCGACCGCCACGTACTCCCCCGCCCAGTGGATGACGGTGCCGTCGGGCAGCACCATGTCGGCGCGCATTTCGCCGCCCGGCCGCACATCCATCGACAGCGACTCGGCGGGGACCTCGACCGCCGCCGTTCCGAACCAGACGGCGAAGTGCTCGGGTGTCGTCAGGACGTCGAAGACGAGGTCGCGGGGTGCGGCGAGGGTGCGGGTGACGGTGAAGTACTCAGTCATGTCGGGGCTCCTTGTTCGTATTGGGTGTCATCTGTCTGATCGGAATGGAAGGTCAGCTGCTGGAGGACGTTCAGGTAGACGTCGATGGCAGCGACGTTCTCCTCCCAGAAGCGCGCGTAATCGGAGATCCAGCCGGATGCGGCGGCCAGCGGCCGCGCGTCGAGCATCGCGGGCCGGTACTGCGCCTCCCTGCTGCGCGTCACGAGCCCCGCGTTCTCCAGCACCCGCAGGTGCTTCGAGACCGCGGCGAGCGTCATGTCGAAGGGTTCCGCGAGTTCGTTGACCGTCGCCGCTCCCCTGCTGAGTCGCTCGAGCATCGCGCGGCGCGTCGGGTCGGCGAGCGCTGCGAAGGTCTGGCTCAATGCATCCGCTGACATTCGCCCTCCTTTCAACCGATTAGTAGAATACCGCTCGGTTGAATACGCGTCAACCCCTTCGCGGTTGTGTTGCCGCCTCTAGCGTGGGCGTATGACCCGCGCCATCTTCTACACCGCCTGCACGCTCAACGGATTCCTCGCGGACGAGCACGACTCCCTGGAATGGCTGTTCGCGGTTCCGGATGCCGACACCGCCGAGGGCTTCGACGACTTCCTCGCCGGGATCGGCGCCCTCGTCCAGGGCTCATCCACCTACGAGTGGGTCGTCGCCCATGAGGATCTCGTCGCGCATCCGGAGAAATGGCCGGGCTACTACGGAGACAGGCCGACATTCGTCTTCACGACCAGGGATCTCCCGGTCGTGCCGGGGGTCGATATCCGGTTCGTCTCCGGGAAGGTCGAGGATCATTGGGCCGACATCACGGCGGCGAGCGGCGACCGGGATGTCTGGGTCGTCGGTGGCGGCGATCTCGCCGGGCAGTTCGCGGATGCCGGGCGCCTCGACGAGCTCGTCGTCACCTTCGCCCCGGCGACCCTGACCGCAGGAAAGCCGCTGCTCCCCCGCAACCTCGGCGCAGACCGCCTCACCCTCGTGGACGCCGTGCGCAAGGGGCCTTTCGCCGAGCTCCGGTATCACGTCACCGCGCCCTGAGCTGCTCAGGGCTCGACGACGATCCACTCTCCGAACTTGGCCGCGCGACCATCGCCCGACGACGTGCCGGTAAGGCGGCGCCTCACCCACGGGCCGACGTGCTCGCGATAGTAGGACAATCCTCGAGGGGCACGCGCATCCGTCATCTCCGGAAGCGACCACCAGCCACCCGGCGGCTGCTCCCCCAGTGCCGTCAGCACGCGCGCCGCCACCCGATGGTGACCGCGCGCGTTCATGTGCAGTCGATCCTCGGACCAGTACGGCGGCGTCGAGAGCTCCCGGTCGGGCCAATTCCACGCCGTGATGACATCGGGTCGCTCGGCCAGGCGCATCGCCACCGCGGCCGACAGCAGGTCGCCGCGCCGCTGGATCAGCCGGCTGAGCGGCAGCTGACCCGATGGGTTGGCGCCGGAGAGTGCGATGAGCTTCACGCCCTCCTCGTCACAGCGTCGCAGGACGACCTCGAAGGCGTCGACCACGTGCGAGATCGACGTCCGGGGGCGCAGCATGTCGTTGCCGCCGCCGTTGAAGGACAGGTGCGTCGGTTTCAGCGCCAGCGCGGGCTCGAGCTGGTCGGCGATGATGGGCCAGATCAGCTTGCCGCGCACGGCGAGATTCGCGTATTCGACAGGCTCGCCGCTCGATCGGGCCCACCCCTCGGCCACGAGGTCGGCCCAGCCGCGGACGTGTCCGTCCGGCAGTTCGTCGCCGACGCCTTCGGTGAATGAGTCGCCGATGGCGACGAAGCGAACGGATGCCACGACTCCAGCCTAAGTCCGCCCCTCCCGCCTGCTCAGCCGTCGGACGAGAGGATGTCATGCACGATCGGCGCGACGCGGGTGCCGAACAGCTCGATGCTGCGCAGCATCTTCTCGTGCGAAAGCGTGCCCGTGGAGAACTTCATGTCGAAGCGGTCGGCGCCGAGGGTGCGCACGGTGTCGGCGATCTTGCGCGCGACGGTCTCGGGCGAGCCGACATACAGGGCGCCCTCCGGTCCCACATCGTGCTGGAAGCGCAGACGGCTGTACGGCGGCCATCCGCGCTCGCGGCCGATCGTGTTGTTCATCGACTCGAACCCCGGGTAGGCCTCGTCCCACGCCTGCTGGTCGGTCGCGGCGATGTGACCGGGCGAATGAACACCGACCGGCAGCCGAGCGCGCCCGAAGCTGTCGAGCGAACGGTGATAGAGGTCGACGAAAGGTCGGAATCGGTGCGAGGGCCCTCCGATGATCGCCAGCATGAGCCCGTACCCGTACCGCGCGGCGCGCACGACCGACTCGGGAGTTCCGCCGACTCCGACCCAGGCCTTCAGGCCGTTCTCGGTCTTCGGGTAGACGTCCGCGTTCTCCAGCGGCGCCCGCGTGCGCCCGGCCCACGTCACCGGCTTCTCCTCCATGAGGCGACTGAACAGGTCCAGCTTCTCGTCGAAGAGCAGCTCGTAGTCCTTCAGGTCGAAGCCGAACAGCGGGAACGACTCGATGAACGAGCCACGGCCGAGGATGACTTCGGCGCGCCCTTCGGACACGGCATCCAATGTGGCGAAGCGCTCGAAGACGCGAACCGGGTCGTCCGAGGAGAGGACCGTGACCGCGGTGCCGAGGTGGATGTCCTTGGTGCGGGCGGCGGCGGCCGCCAGTACGATTTCGGGACTCGAGACGGCGAACTCCGCACGGTGATGCTCTCCTACGCCGAAGAACGAAAGCCCGACCTGGTCGGCGAGCACCGCCTGCTCGACCACATCGCGGATGGTCCGCGCGTGGGTGACGAGCTCGCCGCCGTCATCGCGGGTGATGTCGCCGAACGTGTCGAGACCGAGCTGGACGGTGTGGGCCATGCGAGACCGCCTTTCATTCAGATGGATGCAACGACACCGGAGCAGGGGCCATTCCCCCGCATCGCGGCGCGACGTATCGTGGCGACATGGTCATCTTCGCGGATCGGGCGGCGGCGGGCCGCGAGCTCGCGGAGGTGCTCGGCGCGAACCGCTATCCGGATGCGGTGGTCTTCGGCATCCCACGCGGTGGCGTCGTCGTGGCCGCCGAGGTCGCCCGCGCACTCGAGGCACCGCTCGCGGCCGTCGTCGTCCGCAAGCTGGGGGCGCCGTCGAACATGGAGTTCGCGATCGGCGCCATCGCGTCGGGCATCACGGTCGTGAACCCCGATGCCGTGCGCCACGCCGCTGTCACCGCGGAGCAGCTCGCCTTCATCGAGGACCTCGAGCGGGTCGAGCTCAACCGCCGGGTCGGAGTGTTCGCATCGGATGACATCGACCTGGGCGGTCGGACGGTCATCGTCGTCGACGACGGCGTGGCGACCGGCGCCACCGCGACGGCCGCATGCCAGGAGCTCAAGCAGCGTGGTGCGGGTCGGGTGGTGCTCGCGGTGCCGGTTGCCCCGGCGGACTGGCACGCCCCGCGTGATGCCGTCGACGAGTTCGTGTGCGCACACCCGGAACGCGAGTTCTGGGCCGTCGGACAGTTCTACGAAGACTTCACCCAGACGACGGACGCGGAGGTCGTGGAACTGCTCTCCCACAACCCCCGCGCCGGTCAGGAGTGACGCAGCTCAGCTCGTGAGCGCCGTGCGCAGCGTGTCGAGGCCGACACCACCCATGTCAAGCGCCCGCTTGTGGAACGCCTTGATGGAGAACGAGTCGCCCTCGGCGGCCTGCACCTGGTCACGCACCTGCTCCCAGATGCGCTGACCGACCTTGTACGACGGCGCCTGCCCCGGCCAGCCGAGGTAGCGGTTCACCTCGAAGCGGATGAACTGGTCGGACATGTTGACGTTCCCGCGCATGAAGTCGAGCGCGTAGTCCGCGTCCCACGTGCCGCTGCCGTCGAGGCGCGGCTTCTCGAGGTGGACTCCGATGTCGAGCACCACACGCGCTGCGCGCATCCGCTGACCGTCGAGCATGCCGAGGCGGTCCGCCGGGTCCTCGAGGTAGCCGAGCTGCTCCATGAGCCGCTCGGCGTACAGCGCCCAGCCCTCGGCGTGGCCGGAGGTGCCGGCGAGCAGGCGGCGCCACGTGTTCAGCTGCGCACGGTTGTAGGTGCCCTGAGCGATCTGCAGATGGTGACCGGGGACGCCCTCGTGGTAGACCGTCGTCAGCTCGCGCCAGGTGTCGAACGTGTCGACGCCCTCGGGAACCGACCACCACATGCGACCGGGCCGTGAGAAGTCATCGGTCGGGCCGGTGTAGTAGATGCCGCCCTCGTTCGTCGGGGCGATCATGCACTCGAGCTTGCGGATCGGGTCCGGGATGTCGAAGTGTGTCTTTCCGAGCTCCTCGATCGCGCGATCGCTGGTCGCCTGCATCCACTTCTGGAGGGCATCGGTGCCCTTCAGCTGACGGCTGGCATCCGCCTCGAGGAACGCGACGGCCTCCTCGACGGATGCGCCGGGCTTGATCTCGTTCGCGATGGCGGTCTGCTCGGCGACCATGCGATCGAGCTCCTCGCGCCCCCACTCGTAGGTCTCGTCGAGGTCGATGACGGCACCGAGGAAGCGACGCGAGTGCAGCGCGTACATCTCGCGTCCGACGGCATCCTTCTCCGTGGCGGCGGGAGCGAGTTCGCCGCGGAGGAACTCGGCGAGCTTCTCATAGGCAACGCGCGCAGCACCGGACTGGTCGGCCAGGTCGCGGGCGAGGGATGCGGGCAGCTGCCCCTCCTCGGGCGCGGCGCTGCCGACGAAGGATGCGAAGAACCCGTCGTCGCTCGTGTAGCGGTCGATCTGGGTCGCGACCTCGTTCACCTGACGCCGCGCCGGCACGACGCCCTGAGCGATGCCCTCGCGGAGCGTCTCGATGTAGCCGTCGATCGCGCCCGAGACCGCGCCCAGACGACGCGCGACCACCGACCAGTCGTCGACGGTGCCGGTCGGCATGAGGTCGAAGGCGCTGCGGATCTCCTGAGCGGGCGACTCGATGACATTGAGCTTGCGCAGATGCCACTTCGCCTCGTGGAGGTCGAGTTCGAGGCGCAGCTCTCCGGTGAGGTCGGCCTTCGTGATCTCATCGATCTCGTCGACCGGCGCCGCACCGTCGAGCGCGGCGAGGGTGGAGCGCACGGCCTCCGCGAACCGCTCTTCGCCCTCGGGCGAGTAGTCGCCGTAGCGATCGTTGTACTCCGAGCGGCCGATGTACGTCGCCAGCGTCGGCGACAGCTCGGCGAGGGAATCGACCCAGGCGTCGGCGATCGTGTCGATCGGCGTCGGGATGCGTTCGGGTTCAGTCATGACCACGAGCCTAGGCACATGGCATCCGGTGCCGCAAAGCGCGATCTCCCGGTCCCCCAACGCCACGCTGTGCGCCGGCCGGGGACGAGGTCAGTGGCCGGCCTCGTTCCAGTCCGCGCCGCGGCCGATCTGCACGTCCAGCGGCACCGACAGGTCGGCCGCATCGCCCATGCGGTCCTTGACGATGGCGGCTGCCGCATCCCACTCCCCTGGCGCGACCTCGACGACGAGCTCGTCGTGGATCTGGAGGAGCACCCGCGAGGAGAGCGACGCCGCGCGGAACTCGTCATGGATGCGGAACAGCGCGATCTTCATGATGTCGGCCGCGCTCCCCTGGATCGGCGCGTTGAGCGCGGCGCGCTCGGCGTTCTCGCGGAGCACCCGGTTGGGGCTCGTGAGGTCGGGGAATGGGCGGCGGCGGCCGAAGATCGTCTCCGTGTAGCCCTCGATGCGCGCCGTCTCCACCGACGAGCGGAGGTAGTCACGCACCGCGCCGAAGCGCGCGAAGTACTCCATCATGAGCTGCTTCGCCTCCGACTGCTCGATGCGCAGCTGCTTCGACAGCCCGAAGGCGGAGAGTCCGTAGACGAGCCCGTACGACATCGCCTTGACCTTGGTGCGCATCGCGGGGGTGACCTCGGACGGCTCGACGCCGAACACGCGCGCACCCACGAAGCGGTGCAGGTCCTCCCCCGAGTTGAACGCCTCGATGAGACCAGGATCGCCGGAGAGGTGCGCCATGATCCGCATCTCGATCTGCGAGTAGTCCGCCGTCAGAAGCGTCTCGTACCCTTCGCCGACCTCGAACGCGGCGCGGATGCGGCCGCTCTCGTCGGTGCGGATCGGGATGTTCTGCAGGTTGGGGTCGGTGCTCGACAGCCGGCCGGTCTGGCTGCCGGTCTGGACATACGTGGTGTGGATCCGGCCGTCGGCCGCGATCGCGGCATCCAGCGATTCGATGATCTGGCGGAGCTTGGTCGCCTCACGGTGCTGCGACAACTGATCGAGGAACGGGTGCGGATTCGTCTCCTGCAGGTCGACGAGGGCCGTCGAGTCCGTGGAGTAGCCGGTCTTCGTCTTGCGGGTCTTCGGCAGTGCGAGCTGGTCGAACAGGACCTCCTGCAGCTGCTTCGGCGAGCCCAGGTTCACCTCACGGCCGATCGTGGCGTACGCCTCGAGTGCGATGGCGTCGGCCCGTGTGCCGAGCTCCGCCGAGAACGCGCTCAGCTTCTCGTGCGAGACGGCGACACCTGCCAGCTCCATGTCGGCCAGGGTGCGGAGCGTCGGAAGCTCGATGGTCTCGAGCACCTCGGCGACGCGAGCGGGCAGCTCGGTCCGCAGCGCATCGGCCACCCGCAGCGTGTACCAGGAGAGCTGTGCAGGCGTTGCCCCCTCCGTCTCAGGGACGAGCTGGTTGGGGTCGGCCTCCGGCAGCCGCTCGTGCAGGTAGCGGTCGACGAGGTCGGCGAGCGTCTTGTCCGGGAAGCTCGGACGCATGAGCCAGCCGGCGAGCGACACGTCGTAGGAGATGGCTCCGACCGCGGCGCCCGCCCGCGTGAGCGCCTTCAGCTGGGGCTTCGCGTCGGCGAACACCTTGGGCGCGTCGGAAGCGAGCCACGGGGCGATGGATGCCGCCACCTCCGGCGTCCAGCTCGCCTCGGCCGCGGCATCCCGCGTCGCGAACCCGATGCGGGTCGGCAGTCCGCCCGCGATCGTCAGGGTGACCCCGACGTCTCCCACTGCGGACTCCAGCCAGGCGCCGAGCCCGGCGGCGTCGAGCTGGGCGACGGCCGGCGTCTCCTGCGACGGCTCGGCGACGGCGGCCTCTGCCGACGCGCCGGCGGCCTCGAACACGCGCGGCAGCAGGGTGCGGAATTCGAGGCGCGAGAAGATGTCGCGCACCGCGACGGCGTCGATCGGCTTCACCTCGAGATCGGCGGGCCCGACCGGAAGCTCGACGTCGCGCAGCAGGCGGTTGAGCGAGCGGTTGCGCCGCACGTCCTCGATGTGCTCGCGGAGGTTGCCCCCCACGACGCCCGTGATCTTGTCGGCATTGTCGAGCAGCGTCTCGAGGGACCCGTACTGCGTCAGCCATTTGACCGCGGTCTTCTCGCCGACCTTCGGCACTCCCGGCAGGTTGTCGCTCGTCTCGCCGACGAGCGCCGCGATCTCGGGATACTGCGCCGGCTCCACGCCGTAGCGCTCCCGCACCGCGGCCGGGTCGTACCGCTTCAGCTGGGACACGCCCTGCACGTTCGGGTACAGGAGCGTGACCTCGTCCGTGACGAGCTGGATGGTGTCGCGATCGCCCGAGCAGACGAGCACATCGAATCCCTGCGCGACGCCCTGTGTCGCGAGTGTCGCGAGGATGTCATCCGCCTCGACGCCCTCCTTCAGGAGGACCGGGATGCTCATCGCGGCGAGGCAGTCCTGCAGGATCGGGATCTGGCCGCGGAACTCCGCCGGCGTCTCGGAGCGGTTCGCCTTGTACTCCGCGTACTGCTCGGTGCGGAACGAGACACGCGAGGTGTCGAATGCAACGGCGATGTGCGTCGGACGCTCCGCCTTGATGAGGTTCACAAGCATCGACAGGAATCCGTAGATGCCGTTGGTGTGCTGGCCGTCCTTCGTCGAGAAGTTCTCGACCGGGAGGGCGTAGAACGCCCGGTAGGCGAGCGAATGGCCGTCGACGACGAGCAGGGTAGGCTTTGCGGAGTCCGTCACCTCCTCAGCCTACTGAGGGCTGCGGACACCATCCGGCGCTCGGCGCCGGCCTCCGCAGCGAAGGCGCACGATGACCGACAATCCCCCCTCCGACGTCAACGGCCTGCTCTGGGCGACACAGCGCGGGATGGGAGCGCTCGGCGAGAAGATGGGTCTCTCCTTCACCGAGTTCTCGATCGAGCGATGCGTCGCGACGATGCCCGTCGAGGGCAACACGCAGCCGGTGGGACTCATGCACGGCGGAGCATACGTCGTCCTCGCGGAGTCGCTGGGCTCCATGGCCGCGAACATGTTCGCGGGCCCCGGCAAGCTGGCGGTCGGCGTCGACCTCAACGCCACCCACACGCGCTCCGCGACCTCGGGTCTGGTCACCGGAGTCTGCACGCCCATCCACCTCGGCCGGAGCATGACGGTGCACGAGATCGTCGTGTCGGACGATCAGGGCCGGCGCTGCTCGACGATCCGCATCACGAACTACATCAAGTCCATCGACTGACGCCGCGCGCCGGGAGACGCCGAAGCCGCGCGCCTCACGGCCACGCGGCTTCGAACGACGTGTTCGCTCAGCTCTTCTTGGGTGCCAGCTGCTCGATGATCGCCTTTGCGACGTCCTGCATCGTGAGGCGGCGGTCCATCGACGCCTTCTGGATCCAGCGGAATGCCTCGGGCTCGCTCAGTCCCATCTTCTCGTTGAGCAGGCCCTTGGCCCGGTCGACGAGCTTGCGGGTCTCGAAGCGCTCGACCATGTCGGCGACCTCGGCCTCGAGAGTGATGATCTGGTCGTGGCGCGCCAGCGCGATCTCGATCGCCGGCAGCAGGTCGTTCGGCGTGAACGGCTTCACGACGTAGGCGAGGGCGCCGGCCTCGCTCGCGCGCTCGACGAGCTCCTTCTGGCTGAAGGCGGTGAGGAGGACGACGGGTGCGATGTGGTTCTTGCTGAGCTTCTCGGCGGCGGAGATGCCGTCGAGCTGGGGCATCTTCACATCCATGATCACGAGATCGGGACGCAGCTCGGTCGCCAGCTGCACGGCCGTCTCACCGTCGCCGGCCTCGCCGACGACATCGAATCCGTTGTCGCGCAGGATCTCGACGATGTCGAGGCGGATCAGCGATTCGTCCTCGGCGACGACAACGCGTCGCGGGGCGCTGGTCCCGTTGGTCTCTTGCTCAGTCACCTTTGAATCCTACGGTATGGTTCTTGTCGGACGACGCCGGCCGGTGTGGCGGAATGGCAGACGCGACCGACTCAAACTCGGTTGCCCGCGAGGGCGTGTGGGTTCGACTCCCACCACCGGCACGATCCGGACATGAGAGAGCGGATGCCTCGGGCCGAGGCATCCGCTCTTTCATTCCTTCGATCAGGCGCCGTAGTACTTGTTTCCCAGCGCCTTGCTCTTGAGTGCGTCGAATTCACCCTGCGAGATCGCACCGGAGTCCAGCAGTGCCTGCGCCTTTGCGATGTCACCGGCCGGGTCCGCAGATGCCGTCGGCGTGTAATCATCGGCCTCGGCGACTCCATACGAGCGGGCCGCGTATTCGCGCTCTGCGATGCCTTTGCCGCGCGCGATGACGTAGATCAGCCCCGTGAGGAACGGCACGAAGATGAGCAGAATGATCCACAGAGCCTTCAGCCACCCGTTGAGCTTGTCGTCACGGAAGAGGTCGCGGATGACGAAGAAGATGACATAGAAGTAGGCCAGGAAATAGAACGACCACAGAATCCACCAGAAGAACACGGACACCGCCCTTTCACCAATTCGTGAGCCCAGCATAGAGGCCCGCACCCCAATAGGGTGCGGGCCTGCGCAACATTTGTCGCCTTCGGTTACTGCCGATAGATCGGTGCCGCTCCGTGGACGGCGTCGCCGACCTTGTGGACGCGGATGTCGTTCGTGGAGCCGACGATTCCGGGAGGGGATCCGGAGATCACGACCACCTTGTCGCCGACCTTCGCCAGGTCATTCGAAAGCAGGTAGTCGTCGACCTGGATGAACATGCGGTCGGTGTGCTGCACATGCTCGACGAGCGTCGAGCTGATGCCCCACGTCACGGACATGCGACGACGGATCTCGGGCAGCGGCGTGAACGCGATCATCGGGATCTTCGAGCGCAGCCGCGACATGCGGCGCGCCGAGTCGCCCGACTCCGTGAAGATGCAGAGGTACTTCGCCTCGACGAAGTCGGCCACCTCGCTCGCGGCGAGCGTGATCGCACCACCCTGCGTCCGCGGCTTCGTGGTCAGCGGCAGGATGCGCTCCAGGCCGTGATCCTCAGTCGACTCGATGATGCGCGCCATCGTCTCCACGACGACGACCGGGTACTCCCCCACGCTGGTCTCGCCGGAGAGCATCACCGCGTCGGCGCCGTCGAGGACGGCGTTGGCCACGTCGCTCGTCTCGGCGCGCGTCGGCACCGGGCTCGTGATCATCGACTCGAGCATCTGCGTCGCGACGATGACGGGCTTCGCGTTGCGACGCGCGAGCTCGACGGCACGCTTCTGCACGATCGGCACGGCTTCGAGCGGGAGCTCGACGCCCAGGTCGCCTCGGGCGACCATGATGCCGTCGAACGCGTCGACGATCTCCTCGAGGTTGTCGACCGCCTGCGGCTTCTCGATCTTGGCGATGACGGGGACGTGGCGCCCCTCCTCCGCCATGATCACGTGCACTCGCTGGACGTCCTTCGCGTCGCGCACGAACGAGAGCGCGATGAGGTCGGCGCCGGCGCGCAGGCCCCAGCGGAGGTCGGCCTCGTCCTTCTCGGACAGCGCGGGCACGTTGACCGCGACGCCGGGGAGGTTGATGCCCTTGTTGTTCGACACGGGGCCGCCCACGACCACCTTCGTGGTGACGACGACGTCATCGGTCTCGACGACCTGCACGCGGACCTTGCCGTCGTCGATGAGGAGGAAGTCGCCCGGCTTGACGTCCTGCGGCAGACCCTTGAAGGTCGTGGAGCAGATGTCCTTCGTGCCGGGGATGTCCTCGACGGTGATCTTGAAGATGTCCCCGGGAGCGAGCTCGTGCGGCCCGTCGGCGAAGCGGCCGAGACGGATCTTCGGACCCTGCAGGTCGACCAGCACCGCGACGGCGCGTCCTGCGTCGTCCGCTGCGCGTCGCACGTTGGCGAGGTTGGCGTCATGCAGCGAGTAATCGCCGTGACTGAGATTGAGGCGGGCGACGTCGACACCGGCGTCGATGATGGCGCGAACCATCTCATACGACGATGTGGCGGGGCCCAAGGTGGCGACGATCTTGGCGCGTCTCATTCGGGGTTCAACTCCGGGGGATTTGTTGGCAAAACCGCGTTACAGCCTACGCGGACTGCAGACCGATGGCGACGTCGGTCGGGCGGACGGGGGCTGGCAGGGAGGTGTCCCCCATGAGGTACCGGTCGACGCCCGCGGCGACCGCGCGGCCCTCGGCGATCGCCCACACGATGAGCGACTGGCCGCGGCCGGCGTCGCCGGCGACGAACACGCCGGGAACGGTCGTCTGGTAGTCGTCCTCGCGCTCGACGTTGCCGCGGCCGGTGAATCGCGCGCCCAGCTGATCCTCGAGCAGCTCGCGCTCGGGACCGGTGAAGCCCATCGCGATCAGCACGAGGTCGGCGGGGATCTCACGCTCGGTGCCGCTGCGCGGTACGCGGCGACCGTCGACGAACTCGGTCTCGGCGACGCGCAGCGCGCGCACCTCACCGACCTCGTTGCCGAGGAACTCGACCGTCGACGCGAGGTACGAGCGCTCGCCGCCCTCCTCGTGCGCCGACTGCACTTCGAAGACGTTCGGCATCATGGGCCACGGCTGGTGCTCGGAGCGGGACTCCGGGGGCCGGCGGCCGATCGCGAGGTTCGTGACGCTCAGCGCACCCTGGCGGTGAGCCGTGCCGATGCAGTCGGCGCCGGTGTCGCCGCCGCCGATGACGATGACGTGCTTGCCCTCGGCCGTGATCTGGTTCGGCACCCGCTCGCCTGCGACGACCCGGTTGGACTCGACGAGGTACTCCATGGCGAAGTGGACACCGGCCAGGTCGCGTCCGGGCAGCGCGAGCTCCCGCGGCGCCGTGGAACCGGTGGCGATGACGACGGCGTCGTAGCGCGCGCGCAGGTCACTCCATGAGATGTCGACGCCGATCTCGACGCCCGCGCGGAAGCGCGTGCCCTCGTCCTGCATCTGACGCAGGCGCGACTCGATGTGGCGCTTCTCCATCTTGAAGTCGGGGATGCCGTAGCGCAGCAGGCCGCCGATGCGGTCATCACGCTCGAAGACGGCCACGGTGTGGCCTGCGCGGGTCAGCTGCTGCGCGGCCGCGAGACCGGCCGGCCCCGAACCGACGACCGCGACGGTCTTGCCGGTCAGACGACCGGGCGGCTGGGGCTCCACCCATCCACGCGCGAACGCCTCGTCGATCGTGGAGACCTCGATCTGCTTGATCGTGACCGCGGGCTGGTTGATCCCCAGGACGCACGCGCTCTCGCACGGCGCCGGGCACAGGCGTCCGGTGAACTCCGGGAAGTTGTTCGTCGCGTGCAGGCGTTCGATCGCCGAGCGACCCTCGCCGCGCCACATGAGGTCGTTCCACTCGGGGATGAGGTTCCCGAGCGGGCAGCCCTGGTGGCAGAACGGGACGCCGCAGTCCATGCAGCGGCCCGCCTGCCTGCGCAGCACGGCTGAGTCGCCCGGCTCGTAGACCTCTTTCCAGTCCATGATGCGAACCGGCACCGGCCGGCGCGGCGGCAGCTCGCGCTCGGTCGTCTTCAGAAAGCCCCTGGGGTCAGCCACCGGTCACCTCCAGAATGCGGCTCCAGACCACGTCGCCATCGGGGTCGAGACCCTGGGCGACGGCATCCTGCCGGGTTTGCAGTACAGCCGCGTAGTCCCGAGGGAGCACGCGCGTGAAGTTCGCCAGCTCGGCGTCGAAGTCGGCCAGCATCGCAGCAGCGAGGGCCGAGCCCGTCTCGGCGACATGCTGCTCGAGCAGGTCACGGAGGATCTCCGCATCCGCCGATCCCAGCGGGCCGAGCTCGAGCTCGCCGCCCGAGAGCGCCTCCCGGTTGACACGAGCCTGGTCGAGTCTGTGGATATAGGCGGTGCCGCCTGACATCCCCGCGCCGAGGTTGCGCCCGGTCTCGCCGAGGATCACCGCCAGACCGCCGGTCATGTACTCGAGCGCGTGGTCGCCCACGCCTTCGACCACCGCGGTGGCGCCCGAGTTGCGGACGAAGAACCGCTCGCCGACCACGCCCCGCAGGAACATCGTGCCCTGCGTCGCTCCATAGCCGATGACGTTGCCCGCGATGACGTTGAGGGATGCGTCGAACGTCGCCTCGCGCGGCGGGCGGATCACGATCTGACCGCCCGAGAGGCCCTTGCCGACGTAGTCGTTCGAGTCGCCCTCGAGCCGCAGTGTGATGCCCGCGGGCAGGAACGCTCCGAACGACTGTCCGGCCGACCCGGTGAGGTTGATCTCGATCGAACCCGACGCCAGCCCGTTCTCGCCATGCGCCTTCGTGACGTGGTGCCCCAGCATCGTGCCGACCGCGCGCTCGGTGTTGCGGATCGGCAGGTCGAACGCGACGTGGCCGCCGTGGCGGATGACGTCCTGGGCACGCTCGATGAGCGGCACGTCGAAGTGCTCCTCGAGCTCATGGTTCTGCGCACGCGCGCGGCGGCGCGGCTCGTCCTCGGCGAATGCGGGCCCGTCGAGGATCGGCGTGAGGTCGAGACCGTTGGCCTTCCAGTGCGCGACCGCGCCGTCGACGTCCAGCAGCTCGCTGTGGCCGATCGCCTCGTCGAGCGACCGGAAGCCGAGCTGAGCGAGGAGCTCGCGCACCTCCTCGGCGATGAACTCCATGAAGTTCACGACGAACTCGGGCTTGCCGGAGAACCGCGCCCGCAGGACGGGGTTCTGCGTCGCGACGCCCACGGGACACGTGTCGAGGTGGCACACGCGCATCATGATGCAGCCCGACACGACCAGCGGAGCCGTGGCGAAGCCGAACTCCTCCGCGCCGAGCAGGGCGCCGATGATGACGTCGCGTCCGGTCTTCAGCTGCCCGTCGACCTGCACCGACACACGGTCGCGCATGCCGTTGAGCATGAGCGTCTGCTGCGTCTCGGCAAGGCCGAGCTCCCACGGCGTGCCCGCGTGCTTCAGCGAGTTGAGGGGGCTGGCACCCGTTCCGCCGTCATGGCCCGAGACGAGGATGACGTCGGCCAGCGCCTTCGCCGTGCCGGCGGCGACCGCGCCGATGCCGGACTGGCTCACGAGCTTCACGTGGACCCGCGCCTCGGGGTTCGCGCGCTTCAGGTCGAAGATCAGCTGCTTGAGATCCTCGATCGAGTAGATGTCGTGGTGCGGCGGCGGCGAGATGAGGCCGACGCCTGCCGTGCCGCCGCGGGTGCGGGCGATCCACGGGTACACCTTGCCGGGCGGCAGCTGACCGCCCTCGCCGGGCTTCGCGCCCTGGGCGAGCTTGATCTGGATGTCATCGGCCTGCGTCAGGTACATGCTCGTGACGCCGAAGCGGCCGGACGCGACCTGCTTGATCGCGCTGCGCCGCTCGGGGTCGACGAGCCGATCCACATCCTCGCCGCCCTCGCCCGTGTTGGACTTGCCGCCGATGCGGTTCATCGCGACGGCCAGCGTCTCGTGGGCCTCGCGCGAGATCGAGCCGTAGCTCATCGCACCGGTCGAGAACTTCTTCACGATGGCGGAGACGGGCTCCACCTCGTCGATCGGCACGGCGGGACGCACACCGGCCTTGAGCCGGAACATTCCCCGCAGCGTCTTCAGCTCCGTCGCCTGGTCGTCGACCATCTTGGTGTACTCGCGGAAGATGTCATACCGGCGCGTGCGAGTGGAGTGCTGCAGCCGGAACACCGTCTCCGGGTTGAACAGGTGCGGCGAGCCGTCGCGCCGCCACTGGTACTCGCCGCCCGTCCACAGGCGCTCGTGCACGCGCACGGTGCCGTCCTCGGGGTACGCGAAGGCGTGGCGCTGCGCGCCCTCGGCCGCGATGACCTCGATGCCGACGCCGCCGAGCTTCGACTCGGTGCCGGTGAAGTACGCGTCGATGAATGACCGCGACAGACCGATCGCCTCGAACACCTGTGCACCCGCGTACGACGAGACCGTCGAGATGCCCATCTTGGACATGATCTTCAGCACGCCCTTGCCGAGCGCGTAGATGAGATTGCGCACCGCCTTCTCGGGCGTGACGCCGGTGATGTAGCCGGCGCGCACGAGGTACTCGACGGTCTCCATCGCGAGGTACGGGTTCACGGCCGACGCGCCGTAGCCGATGAGCGTCGCGACATGATGCACCTCGCGGACGTCGCCCGCCTCGACCACGAGGCCGACGCGCATGCGGGCCTCGTTGCGGATGAGATGGTGATGCACGGCCGCCAGCATGAGCAGCGACGGGATGGGTGCGAGGTCCTTGTTCGAGTCGCGGTCGGAGAGCACGATGAACTCGGCGCCGTCCTCGATGGCCTCGTCGACCTCCTGGCACATCTGGGCGAGGCGCCTCTCCATGCCCTTGTGGCCGGCCTCGACGCGATACAGGCCGCGGACCGTCACCGACGAGCGTCCAGGGAGCGCCGTGTCGATGTGCTGGATCTTCGCGAGCTCGTCGTTGTCGATCACCGGGAAGTCCAAGATGACGTTGCGCGTGTGCGACGGGCCCCACGAGAGCAGGTTCCGCTCCGGGCCGAGCCCGAGAGCGAGCGAGGTCACCACCTCCTCGCGGATCGAGTCCAGTGGCGGATTGGTCACCTGGGCGAACTGCTGCGTGAAGTAGTCGAACAGCAGGCGCGGGCGCTCGCTGAGCACGGCGACCGGCGTGTCGCTGCCCATCGCGCCGAGCGGCTCCGCGCCGCTCTGACCCATCGGGGTCAGGAGGATGCGGACCTCCTCCTCGGTGTAGCCGAACGTGCGCTGGCGTCGCGTGATGGATGCGATGGGGTGCACGATGTGCTCACGCTCGGGAAGGTCGGCGAGACGCACCCGGCCCTCGTCGAGCCACCGCTGCCACGGCTCCAGGGCGGCGAGGTCGGCCTTGACCTCCTCGTCCTCCACGATGCGGCGGGCGGCGGTGTCCACGAGGAACATGCGGCCCGGACGCAGCCGACCGCGGCGCTTGATGCGCGCCGGCTCGAAGTCGAGCACACCGGTCTCACTGCCGATGACCACGAGGCCGTCCGTGGTCTCGGTCCAGCGGCCGGGACGCAGTCCGTTGCGATCGAGCGTCGCGCCGACGAGGGTGCCGTCGGTGAAGATGAGGGCGGCGGGCCCGTCCCACGGCTCCATCTGCATGGCGTGGAACTCGTAGAACGCGCGCAGCTCGGACGAGATCTCGGTCTGCTTCTCGTACGCGGCGGGGACCATCATCATGACGGCGTGCGGCAGGCTGCGGCCGGTGAGGGTCAGCAGCTCCAGCACCTCGTCGAACGACGCCGAGTCGCTGGCCCCGTCGGTGCAGATCGGCAGGAGGGGACGGATGTCGCCCAGCAGCTCGGACTCGAGCTGCGACTGGCGGGCCCGCATCCAGTTGCGGTTGCCGTTGACCGTGTTGATCTCGCCGTTGTGCGCGAGCATGCGCAGCGGCTGCGCCAGCGGCCAGGACGGGAACGTGTTGGTCGAGTACCGCGAGTGGACGACGGCCAGCTCGGTCGCGAAGCGCTCATCCTGCAGGTCGGGGTAGAACGGCTCGAGCTGGAGCGTGGTCACCATGCCCTTGTAGCCGAGGGTCCGCGACGACAGCGACACGAAGTAGGCGTCGAGCTCGTGCTGGGCGCGCTTGCGCAGACGGTAGATGCGGCGGTCCAGCTCGATCCCCGACAGGGCGGGCGAGTCGCCGACGGCCGGGCGCGAGACGAAGATCTGCTCGAACGAGGGGCGGGCCTCGAACGCGAGCTTGCCGAGGTGCTCCTCCTCCACGGGCACGGTGCGCCAGCCGAGGATCGTCAGAGCCTCGCTCTCGGCGATCCGCGCGATGCCCTCCTTGAGGGCGGCACGCTCGTCATCGTCGCGCGGCAGGAAAGCGAGTCCCGCGGCGTATTCGCCGACCGGCGGCAGGTCGAAGTCGACCACCGCACGCAGGAACGCGTCCGGCATCTGGGTCAGGATGCCGGCGCCGTCACCGGTGCCCGCATCCGACCCGATCGCACCTCGGTGCTCCAGGTTGCGCAGTGCGGTCAACGCCAGCTCGACGATGTCGTGTCCGGCCTCGCCGCGCAGTGTCGCGACCATCGCAAGGCCGCAGGCGTCCTTCTCGAACGCCGGGTTGTACATTCCCTGCTTGGCCGGGAACGCGCCGGCAGCCGCGCCGCGGGGTGGGCTCGAGGCCATACCTACCGTCCTCAGTTGATACTCAAAATGGGACGACGTCGGCCCGTTCTCCTACTTGGTGGCGGCGGTGCTTGTGGCTGTGCCCTCGACTTCCGTCGCGGGCGGCTCGCTCACGTCGACGTAGTCATCGGTGTCCCCAGAGTCTACAGGCAGTTTGGACTTGGGCTGGCGGCCGGACATATAGACCGACGGCTCGAAGCCCGGGTGCCGGCGCCTCTGCACGAGCATGACCACGAGACCCAGGATGACGCCGAAGATCGCGGCCCACACATTGGTGCGCAGACCCAGGTAGACGTCGCTCGGATCGATGCGGATGGACTCCCACACGATGCGGCCCGCGCTGTACCAGATGAGGTACAGGCCGAAGAGCCGGCCCCACTGCAGGCGGAAGCGACGACCGGCCCAGATGAGCACGGCCGCACCGATGAGGTTCCAGATGATCTCGTAGAGGAACGTGGGGTGGAAGAGCGTGCCTGCCGGCAGCCCCGGCGGGAACGCCGGATTCGTCGACTCGATCTGCAGGCCCCACGGCAGCGTCGTCGGCAGGCCGAAGAGCTCGTGGTTGAACCAGTTGCCGAAGCGCCCCAGCGCCTGGGCGATGAGCAGGCCCGGCGCGAGGGCGTCGGCGAAGCTCGTGAAACGGATGCCGGTCCACCTGCACCCGAGCCACGCGCCGATCGCGCCGCCGATGAGGGCGCCGTAGATCGCGATGCCGCCTTCCCAGATGTACAGGGCGCTCAGCGGATTCTTCCCCGGACCGAAGTAGAAGCCCCAGTGCGTGAGCACGTGGTAGACCCGGGCGAAGACGATCGCCAGGGGCACCGCGATCAGCGCGATGTCGATGACCACCCACGGCTCGCCGCCCCGCTTCGTCAGCCGGTAGTTGGTCATCAGCGTCGCGACGACGATGCCGGCGATGATGCACAGGGCGTAGTAGTGGATCTGGAACGGGCCCACCGCGAAGTAGCTCGCGGGCGGGCTCGGGATGCTGGCGAGCGCGCCGGAGAGCGCGCCCGAGGCGGGGAGGGTCATGCGTCGATTCTAGGCGGGCCGCGACGGCGCTCCTGCGCGCACCGTCCCTGCCGCGATCGCCCGAGTGGTAGCCGCGAGGCCGTCCAATCCGCCGTCGCGCAGCGCGCGCACGAGGGCGGTGCCGACGATCGCGCCGTCGGCGTATTCGAGGACCGCCGCAACCTGCTCGGCGTTCGAGATGCCGATGCCGACGCATGCCCGCTCCGCACCGTGTGCGCGCAGGCGGCCGACGAGAGTGCGCGCCGCAGCATCCAGCCGAGCCCGCTCCCCCGTGATCCCCATCGTCGACACGGTGTAGACGAAGCCCGTCGAGCTGGCCGAGATGAGGTCGAGGCGCGCATCGGTGGAGGTCGGTGCCGCGAGGAAGACGCGGTCGAGGCCGGTGCGCTCGCTGGCCGCGATCCACTCCGGCGCGTTCTCAGGCGTGATGTCCGGGGTGATGAGCCCGGCGCCGCCGGCCGCGAGCAGGTCGTCGGCGTACCGGTCGACACCGTACTGCAGCACGGGGTTCCAGTACGTCATGACGAGCACCGGCACGTCCACCCGGGTCGTGATCTCCCGTACGGCGGTGAACAGATCCGGCAGGTGGAACCCGGCCGCGAGAGCGGCCTGCGTCGCCTCCTGGATCACGGTGCCGTCCATGACGGGGTCGGAGTAGGGCGGCCCCAGCTCGATGACGTCCACGCCGTTCTCGGCGAGGGTCACGGCGGCGTCGATGCTCGTCTGCAGGTCGGGGAAGCCGACCGGGAGGTACCCGACGAAAGCGCCTCGTCCCTCGGCGTGGGCGGCGTCGATCGCTGCGGCGACGCGAGAGGTCATACCTGCGCTCCCTCGTCGTACAGCCCGAAGTACCGGGCGGCGGTGTCCATGTCCTTGTCGCCGCGGCCGGAGAGGCACACGGCGAGGATGGCGTCGGGTCCCATCTCGCGGCCGATCCGCAGCGCGCCGGCAAGTGCGTGCGCGGACTCGATGGCGGGGATGATCCCTTCGGTGCGCGAGAGGAGTCGGAGCGCCTGCATCGCCTCGTCGTCGGTCGCCGGGATGTACTCGGCACGGCCGATCGAGGCGAGCCACGAATGCTCCGGACCGACACCCGGGTAGTCGAGACCCGCCGAGATCGAGTGCGACTCGATCGTCTGGCCGTCGGCATCCTGCAGCACGAACGTCTTGGCGCCGTGCAGCACGCCCGGACGACCGCGCTCGATGGACGCCGCGTGCCGCGCGGTGTCGACCCCGTCGCCGGCGGCCTCGACGCCGTACAGGCGCACGCCGTCGTCGTCGAGGAATGCGTCGAACATGCCGATGGCGTTCGAGCCGCCGCCCACGCAGGCGAGGACCGCATCGGGGAGGCGCCCGGTCTCGGCCAGCAGCTGCTCGCGCGCCTCCTCGCCGATGATCTTCTGGAAGTCGCGGACCATCGACGGGAACGGATGCGGGCCCGCCGCGGTGCCGAAAATGTAGTTGGTGGTCTCGACACTCGCGACCCAGTCGCGATAGGCGTCGTTGATCGCGTCTTTCAGCGTGCGGGAGCCCGTGGTGACGGGCACGACCTCGGCGCCCAGCAGACGCATGCGGGCGACGTTCAGCGCCTGGCGCTCGGTGTCCACCTCGCCCATGTAGATCGTGCAGTCGAAGCCGAACAGCGCCGCAGCCGTCGCGGTCGCGACGCCGTGCTGGCCCGCCCCCGTCTCGGCGATGACACGGGTCTTGCCGAGGCGCTTCGTCAGCAGCGCCTGACCGATGACGTTGTTGATCTTGTGCGACCCGGTGTGGTTGAGATCCTCGCGCTTGAGGAACACCCGGGCGCCGCCCGCGTGCTCGGCGAAGCGCGGCACCTCGGTCAGCACCGACGGGCGACCGGCGTACGAGTGGAGGAGCTCGCCGAGCTCCGCGATGAAGGCGGGATCGGCCATCGCCTGCTCGTAGACCTCGGTGAGCTCGTCGATCGCCGCGATGAGCGACTCGGGCATGTAGCGGCCGCCGAACTCGCCGAAGAACGGGCCTCTGGCTTCGCGCAAAGTCGTCATTCGGAACCTCCGAGGAATGCGTTCAGCGTGGCGACAGGATCGCCGGTGACGAGCGCCTCGCCGACGAGGACCACGTCGGCGCCGGCGCGACGGTAATGGGCGACGTCGGCGGGCGCCAGCACCGCCGACTCGGCGACTTTCACCGCATCGGCCGGAATGCTCTCGGCCAGACGGCCGAAGAGGTCGCGGTCGAGCTGGAAGGTCGACAGGTCGCGGGCGTTCACGCCCACGAGCCGGGCGCCGATGTCGGCGGCGCGCGCCACCTCGTCGGCGGAATGGGTCTCGACGAGCGGAGTCATCCCGAGCTGCAGCACGAGGTCGTGCAGCTGCGCCAGGAGCGGCTGCTCCAGCGCGGCGACGATGAGCAGCACGAGATCGGCGCCGGCGGCGCGCGCCTCCCACACCTGGTAGGGCGTGGCGATGAAGTCCTTGCGCAGGATCGGGATGCCGACCGAGGCCTTCACCGCTTCGAGATCGGCGAGGCTGCCCTTGAAGCGGCGCTCCTCGGTGAGGACGGAGATCGCGGACGCCCCGCCCTGCTCGTAGAGCCGCGCCTGCAGAGCCGGGTCCGGGATGGCGGCGAGGTCACCGCGCGACGGGCTGGCGCGCTTGACCTCCGCGATGATCTTGACGCGGTCGGCGGGAGCGAGTGCCGCAAGGGCGTCCAGAGCGGGACTCTGCGAGAGGGCCGCGCGCTCCACCTCGGCGAGCGGGCGGACGGCCGCTCGGGCCTCGGCATCCTCGACTGCGCCGGCCGTCAGGTCGGCGAGCATGATCAGTGCTCTTTCGGCGTGTACTTCGGGCCGTTCACGCCATAGCCGGCGCGGGCCATCGCCCAGCCGACGAGCAGACCCACGACGATGAGGACCACTCCGGTCCAGACGAGCCACGGCACCTCGAGGAAGAACGCGACGGTCGCCAGCGCGATCGCCGCGAGCATGATGATGACAGCCGTCCAGGCCGCCGGCGAGTGTCCGTGGCCGGGGTCGCCGATGGGGTTGCTGCTCATGTTTCTCCTTCGGGGGCGAGCGCGACTGCGCCCGGCCAGTCTATCGGGGCTGTTCGCCGGCGGTGGGATCCTGACCCCGGGACAGATCGTCCCACGAGTCGATCGCGTCGAGCGGACCGGATGCGGCTGCATGCGGGGCGGCGTCGGCACGATAGCGCCGGCCGCCGGTGCCCCAGCCCCCGGCCGTGGCGAGCGTGAGGATCCCCGCCACGGCGAGGACGACCCACGCCAGCAGGGTGATCGCCGGCCACGCGGTCGCGGTGATCCTCTCGACGAGCTGGCCGATGGGGCCGAGCCCGGCGATGCCGGTCGCCTTGGTGACGACTGCCTGCACCGCGCTCACGGGCAGGGTGAAGACGATCACGGCGGTCTGCCACAGGAGGATCGCAGCGATCACGACGCTCAGCGCACCGAACACGTAGCGCAGGGCACGCCCGACGATCGAGAGGGCGAGCCCCAGCGCCATGACGGCGAGGCTGAGCGGGGCGAGGATCGGCAGCGCCGAGGCGCCCGGCACGGGCAGGTCGTGCGACGAGCCCACGTCCACCGTGACCGTCAGCCACGTCTGGGTCGACGAGACGACGCCCACCGCGCCCGCGATGAGCATGAGGACGACCGAGATCAGCCTCGCGCGCGCCCTCATCGCTCCGGGCCCCGAACCGGATCGAGGTCGTCGGCGTCGAAGCAGGTGCGCGTGCCCGTGTGACAGGCGGGCCCGATCTGGTCGACCTCGAGGAGGATCGTGTCGCCGTCGCAGTCCAGGCGCGCACCACGCACGAGCTGGATGTTGCCGGAGGTGTCGCCCTTGCGCCAGTACTCCTGACGGGAGCGCGACCAGAAGGTGACCCGGCCGCTCGTGAGCGTGCGGCGCAGGGCCTCGGCATCCATCCATCCGAGCATGAGCACCTCGCGCGTGTCCCACTGCTGGACGATCGCGGCCACCAGACCGTCGGCGTTGAAGGCGACTCGCGCCACGCGGTCCTCGACAGGTTCGGGAACAGAAGTGTCGGTCATGAGCCCTCCCGCGTCTCGCGGATGTCGATGCCTGCGGCAGCGAGCGCGCGCTTGACGGCGCCCACGGTGAGCTGGCCGGAGTGGAAGACGGATGCCGCGAGCACGGCGTCCGCGCCCGCGTGCACCGCAGGCGCGAAGTCCTCGAGCTTGCCGGCGCCGCCCGAGGCGATCACCGGGACGCTCGAGATCTCGCGCATGAGGCCGACGAGCTCCAGGTCGAAGCCCGCCTTGGTGCCGTCGGCGTCGATCGAGTTCACGAGCAGCTCGCCCGCACCGCGCTCGATGGCCTCACGCCCCCACTCCACGGCGTCGAGGCTCGTCTCGGTCCGGCCGCCATGGGTCGTGACCACGAAGCCGGACTCGGTGACGCCGCTGCGCTTGACGTCGAGCGACAGGACGAGCACCTGCGCGCCGAAGCGGTCGGCGATCTCGTCCACGAGCGCGGGACGCGCGATGGCCGCCGAGTTGACGCCGATCTTGTCGGCTCCGACCGACAGCAGCCGCGCCACGTCGTCCGCTGAGCGCACGCCACCGCCCACCGTGAGCGGAATGAACACCTGCTCGGCGGTGCGGCGGACGACGTCGTAGGTCGTCGCGCGGTCGTCGACCGTGGCCGTGACGTCGAGGAACGTCAGCTCGTCCGCGCCCTGATCGAAGTACAGACGGGCCAGTTCGACGGGATCGCCCATGTCGCGGAGGTTCTCGAAGTTGACGCCCTTCACGACGCGGCCGCCGGCCACGTCGAGGCACGGGATGACCCGGGTCGCGAGCGTCATGTCAGAGCCTTGCGGCGTGGATCGCAGTCACGAGGATGGCGCGGGCGCCGATCGCGTAGAGCTGGTCCATCACCTGGTTGACGCCCGAGCGCGGGATCATGACCCGCACGGCCACCCACTCCGGATCGCGCAGCGGAGAGATCGTCGGGGACTCGATGCCGCCGGCGATCGATGTCGCCTGATCGACGAGGGTCGCCGGCAGGTCGTAGTCGATCAGTACGTAGCGGCGTGCCACCATGACCCCGCGCAGGCGGCGCAGGAACGTCTCGGTTCCCTCGGCCTCCGTGGGCCCGGCGATGAGCACCGCATCCGACTCGAGGAGCACAGGGCCGAAGATCTCCAGACCCGCCTGGCGCAGCGTGGTGCCCGTGGAGACCACGTCGGCGACGGCGTCCGCGACGCCCAGCTGCACCGCGGACTCGACGGCCCCGTCGAGCGGCACGAGATCCACGGCCACGCCGTGCGCGTCGAGGTAGCCGTCGACCAGACCCGGGTACGCCGTGGCGACCCGCATCCCGTTGAGATCCTCCAGTGACGTGAATCGGCCGGGGGGACCCGCGAAGCGGAACGTCGAGCCCGCGAAGCCCAGCGCCTCGATCTCGCGGGCGCCGGGCATACGGGCGTCCAGGAGCAGGTCGCGACCGGTGATGCCGACGTCGAGTGCACCGGCTCCCACATAGGTCGCGATGTCACGCGGACGCAGGTAGAAGAACTCGACCTCATTCACGGGGTCGGAGACGTAGAGATCCTTCGCGTCGCGGCGGCCGGAGTATCCGGCCTCCGCGAGCATATCGCCGGCGGTGTCGGCGAGTGAGCCCTTGTTGGGCACGGCGATTCGCAGCATCGGGGTTGCTTTCGGTTCGTGGCGGACGGATGGGCGTTCGCTCACAGATGTCGGTAGACGTCCTCCAGCTGCAGGCCCTTCGCGAGCATCATCACCTGCAGGTGGTACAGCAGCTGCGAGATCTCCTCGGCCGCCGCATCCTTCGACTCGTACTCGGCCGCCATCCAGACCTCGGCGGCCTCCTCGACGATCTTCTTGCCGATCGCGTGCACGCCCGCGTCCAGGCTCGCGACCGTGCCGGAACCGGCGGGCCGCTCGGCCGCGGTCGCGGTGAGCTCGGCGAACAGCGAGTCGAACGTCTTCACCCTGCCAGCGTAGCGAAGCGGCGGACCGGCTCGGACCGCCGCGTCGCTCAGTGACGGTGCCGCGCGGCGGTCTCGCGCAGCGCCGCGATCGCGCGCTCGGGATCGTCGGCACCGAACACGGCCGAGCCCGCGACGAAGGTGTCGGCGCCCGCTTCCGCAGCCTGTTCGATGGTGGATGCCCCGATCCCCCCGTCGACCTGGAGCCACACCGAGCTCCCCCGGCGCCGTGCCTCGTCCGCGAGGCGCCGCAGCTTGGGCATCATCTCGCTCATGAACGACTGGCCGCCGAAGCCGGGCTCCACCGTCATCACGAGGATCTGGTCGAAATCGTCGAGGAGGTCGAACAGACCCTCCACAGGCGTGGCGGGCTTGACCGCCACGCCGGCGCGCGCACCGATCTCGCGCAGGCGCCGCGCGAGCGCCACGGGCTCGGCGGCCGCCTCGAGGTGGAAAGTCACGGATGCCGCGCCGAGTTCGGCGTAGCCGGGAGCCCAGCGGTCGGGATCCGCGATCATGAGGTGCACATCCAGCGGGATCGGGCTCGTCGCCTGGATGCGCTCGACCATCTGAGGACCGAACGTGAGGTTCGGCACGAAGTGGTTGTCCATGACATCGACGTGGACGAAGTCGGCGGCCGCGATCCGGGCGAGCTCGGCCTCCATGTTCGCGAAGTCGGCGGCGAGGATGCTGGGGTTGATGCGCGGCGCGGGGGGAAGATCGGGCACGCGCCCATTATCCTGGGCGCCCGCGGTCAGCGTCGGCGCAGCAGCGCGATGAACATCGCGTCGGTGCCGTGGCGGTGCGGCCACAGCTGCGCCCGCCCCGATCCGTCCGCGGGCTCGGCGAGGTCGAGCGGCGTCCGGGCGACGGACTGCAGCACCGCCCGCGCATCCATCTCCTCGATGCGGTCCCCCCAGTCACGGCGGAGGTCCGCGATCACGCCGCTCGTCTCGGCGAGGTGCGGCGAGCAGGTGACATACGCGAGGATCCCACCCGGCTTGAGGGCGCCGATGGCGGTGGATGCGAGCTCCCGCTGCAGGGCGACGAGCTCAGGCACGTCGGCCGGCGTCTTGCGCCAACGCGCCTCCGGCCGTCTCCGCAGGGCCCCGAGGCCGGTGCAGGGCGCGTCGACGAGGATGCGGTCGTACGTCTCCAGGGCGGCGGTCGCGCGGAGGCGGCCGTCCTCCTCGCTCACGGGCACCTCGAGGGGAACGGCGGCGAGGGCCTGACGAACCAGACCGGCCCGTGCGGGGGCGATCTCGTTGGCCTCGAGCTGCGCGCCGTGCGCCAATGCCTCCGCGGCCAGGACCGCGGTCTTGCCGCCCGGGCCGGCGCACAGATCGAGCCAGCGCTCGCCCTCGGCGATCGGCGCGGCGTGCGTCAGCGCGTAGGCCGCGAGCTGCGATCCCTCGTCCTGCACGCGCAGCCGTCCGTGGGAGCCGTTGACGATGGGCTCAGGGTCCCCACCGCCGAGACGGAACCCGGTCGGCGAGTAGGGGGTGCGCGAGGCGGACTCCGGGATGTCGGCGAGTCCGGGCAGAGCGGTCATCGTGACCTTGGGCGCCTCGTTGTCGGCATGAAGGAGATCGTCCAGCTCGTCCGCGCGACCCTCGGCGGCGAGAGCCCGCCGCAGCGCCCGCACGACCCACACGGGATGGGCGCTGCGCAGGCCGATGCGCTCGTCCTCGCTGCGGGCGGATGCCTCGACCTGCGACATCCACTCCCCCGGCGTCTCGCGCGACACGCGGCGCAGGACGGCGTTCGCGAATCCGGCCGCGCCCTTCCCGCTCGCCCTCCGCACCAGCTCGACGCACTCGTTGACGGCGGCATGCGAGGCGATCCTCGTTGCGAGCAGCTGATGCACGCCGAGCCGCAGCGCGTCGAGCACGGCGGGATCGATATCGTGCGCCGGCCGGTCGGCGGCGAGCGCGATCACCGCGTCGTAGGTGCCCTGGCGGCGCAGCGTGCCGTAGGCGAGCTCCGTGGCGAGCGCCGCATCCGCCGTCGAGAGCCGAGCCGAGGCGATGGCTCGCGGCAGCAGGAGATTCGCGTACGCGTCGGACTCGTGCACGGCGCGCAGCGTGTCGTAGGCGACGAGGCGCGCCGAGGTCACTCCTCCCGGCCGGTGATCTCCGGAGCGACCGGACGACGATGCGGTGCGAGCGGACGCCGAGCTCATCGCAGCACCACGGGACCGATGCCGCGGAGCCCGCGCCACCAGTCCGCGGCCGCCATCGATCCGCGACCCGCGGGCTGGACCGTCACGAGCACGATCGGCTCGTCGGCGGTTCCGGCGAGCACGTCCTTGCCGACGAGCGCCACCTCGCCGGGAGCCAGCTCATGGGCCGTGGCGGCGGTGCGCGCCGCGAGGATCTTCACCCGCGCGCCGTCGAGCTCCGCGTGCGCGCCCGGCTCGGGGGTGACGCCGCGGACGCGGTTCAGGACGTCGTGCGCCGGTTCGTCCCAGCGGACCCGACCGTCGTCGAACGTCAGCTTGGGTGCGCGTGTGGGACTCCCCTCCTGGGGCGTCGCGACGGCCGTCCCGGCGGCCAGCTGGTCGACCACATCCTCGAGCAGATAGGCACCGCGATGGGCGAGGTCGTCGAGCACATCGCCGGCCGTCTCGCCGCCGACCGGCCGGTGTTCGAGGGATGCGTACACGTCACCGGCATCCAATTCGGGGACCAGCTGGAACACGGCCGCGCCGACGACCTCGTCGCCGGCGATGAGCGCGTGCTGCACGGGGGCCGCGCCGCGCCAGCGGGGCAGGAGCGAGAAGTGGAGGTTGATCCAGCCGAGCCTCGGCGTCGACAGCAGGGGCTCGCGGACCAGGCCGCCGTAGGCGACGATGACGCCCAGGTCCGGGTCCAGCGCGGCGATGCGCGCGGTGGCCTCGGCATCCAGTCGATCGGTCTTGAGGACCGGAAGACCGAGCTCCTCGGCCGCGCTCGCGATCGGCGACGGGGTCACGATGCGCTTGCGGCCGAGGGGTGCATCGCGGCGTGTCACGACCGCGACGATCTCGTGCCGGGAGGCGGCGAGCAGCCGCAGCGAGGGAACAGCCGGCTCAGGGGTCCCGGCGAAGACGACGCGCATGGATCTCCTCACAGCTCGGGCTCGAGCACGTCGAGCCGCACCTTGAGTGTATTCCGGGCCCGGGGACCGCGGTCACGCGGAGCCCGTCTGCTCGTCAGGGCGGCGTGCACGACCGAGGCTCGGAGACTCTCCGCGACGGCACGACCCTGGGCGTAGTCGAAGCGGACGAGCGCGCGGTGGAGGGCGGAATCGTCCCCGACGGCGATCGGACCGACGACGGCGTCGCCGGCGAGCGCCGGCACCGCCTCGCGCAGTGCGCCCAGCGCTCCCGCGACAGCGGCCGGTACGCCTTCGACCGCGGCCACCCGCACCGCGGGCGGCATCCGCAGCGGTGCCCGCTCGGCGAGCTCGCTCCGGGCGTAGGCGGCGTGGGACCACGTGGCGAGGGCGCGCGCGACGGGCCCGACGACGCCCGCGAGGTGCACCGGCGCCCCGGGTCGCGCGAGCGCGGCGGCGTTCGACCACCAGCGCAGGCACGACTCCCCGATCCGGAGATCCTCGGACATCAGCATCCGCTCCCCGTCGAGCAGGAGGACGGCGCGGTACCCGCCGTCGGCGACCGGCTCCGCGCCACGGGTGGCGACGACGAGGGCGGGCCGAGCATCCACGCGGAGCACCGGATGCGCGCCGTCCGCGACGACGATGCGCACACCGGGGAACGCGCGGCCCAGCTCATCGGCCGTGCGCTCGCTGCCGGAGGACGCCATGCGGACCTTGTCCGACCCGCAGTTCCCGCATGTCCAGCCCGTCGCCGCACGGCCGCACCATGCGCACCCGGGGGTCACGCCGGGTCGGCGCGCCCGTAGGGGCCCGGTGCAGTGGGCGCACCGGGCCGGGCGACGGCAGTCTGCGCACACGAGCGCCGGGGCGTAGCCGGGACGCGAGACCTGGACGAGCACAGGCCCGTCGGCGAGCGCGTCGCGAGCCGCGGCCCATGCCGCCGACGGGATGCGCGCACCGCGGGCGTCGGGCGGGCTCAGGACGACCCGCGGGGACACGCGGCGTCCGGCCGGCAGGTCGTGGACCCAGCCCACCGTCACGAGACGTTCGACGTCCGTCGTCCGCGTGTGGCCGAGCATCAGCAGGGCTCCTCCATCGAGCTCCTGGCGCACGAGAGCGGCGTCGCGCGCATGCACCCCGGGGCTCAGCGGCTCCGCCAGCAGCGGGTCGCCGTCATCCCAGATCGCGACGAGTCCGAGGTCGTGCACAGGAGCGTAGACCGCCGAGCGATTGCCGATCACGACGCAGGGCGCGTCGGCGAGCCGTCGCAGGTAGGCGCCGTAGCGCGCGGGTCCGCTCTGGCTCGCGTCGTCGCGGACGAGGGCGGATGCCGGGATCCTGCCCTCGAGGGCAGCCGCGACGCCGTCGAGATCGCGGTGGTCCGGGACCACCACGACGACGCTCCGACCGGCCGCCAGCACGTGTGTCGCAGCGGCTGCGAGGAGGGTCGCCCACCGGCCGGTCGTCTGGCCCGAGGGCAGCTCGACGGGCACGGGGGGTGCGTCGACGGCGATGCGCCGCCCCTCCGTGAGCGCGTCGGCGAGGCCCGGGAAGGGGCGAAGCTCGCCCTGCGCCCACTGGGCGGCGTCTGCTGTCACGGGTTCGGCGACGGGAGGGTCGCCGGCGCACCACGCCTTCTCGACACGCACCATCCGCTTCGGGATGGCCAGACGCAGGATGTCGCTCGCCGAGCCGGCGGCACGATCGGCGACGCGGCGTGCGAGCGCGTAGAGTCGCTCCGGGAGCACCGCCACGGTGGACACGACGGCGTCCAGCTCCGACAGCGGCCGTGGAGGCGGATCCTTCGGCTCGCCGGAGTCGTCCGCATCCGCGGTCTCCACGAGGTAGCCGTCGACGACCCGACCCGCGGTGCGCAGCGGCACCCGCACCCGGACGCCGGGCACAGCGTCCTCCGCGAGCTCGTCGGGAATCGCGTAGTCGAAGAGCCGGTCGAGCTGCGGCAAGGGCGAGTCGATGAGCACGCGCGCGATGCGCCGCACCGTCATCGAGGTGCCCGGGTCAGAGGCCTGCGGCGCGCCGCAGGTCGTCGACGCGGTCCAGGCGCTCCCACGTGAAGTCGGGCAGCTCGCGTCCGAAGTGTCCGTACGCCGCGGTCTGGCGATAGATCGGGCGGAGCAGGTCGAGGTCGTCGATGATCGCCTTGGGCCGCAGGTCGAAGACCTCGCGGATGGCCGAGACGATCGTTTCGTCCGCGACATGGCCCGTGCCGAACGTCTCGACGTAGAGGCCCACGGGATGCGCAGCGCCGATCGCATAGGCGACCTGCACTTCGAGGCGGTCGGCGAAGCCCGCCGCCACCGCGTTCTTCGCCACCCACCGCATGGCGTATGCGGCCGAGCGGTCGACCTTCGAGGGGTCCTTGCCGCTGAAGGCGCCGCCGCCATGACGGGATGCGCCGCCGTAGGTGTCGATGATGATCTTGCGGCCGGTCAGGCCCGCGTCACCCTTGGGACCGCCGATCACGAAGGGCCCGGCCGGATTGACGAGGTAGGTCACGTCGGAGGCGTCGAGGCCCGTCGACTCCAGCACGGGGTCGATGACCTCCTCGCGCACGAGGGCGCGCAGTTCGGCCTGGCTCACGTCCGGGTGGTGCTGCGTGGAGAGGACCACGGACTCGATGGTCCGGGGAACCGCCCCCTCGTAGCCGAGCGTGACCTGGGTCTTGCCGTCCGGGCGGAGGAACGGCAGCCGTCCGCCCCGCCGCGCACCGGCCAGGTTCTCGGCGAGGCGGTGCGCCGTCCAGGCGGCCATCGGCATGAGCTGGGCCGTCTCGGTCGTCGCGTAGCCGAACATGATGCCCTGATCGCCCGCGCCTTGCGCGTCGCGCGGGTCGACCGACCCGCCCTCGCGGTGCTCGAGCGCGTTGCCGACACCGGCGGCGATGTCGGGCGACTGGGCGCCGATCGACACGCTGACGCCGCACGAATCGCCGTCGAAGCCCATGTCGCTCGACGTGTAGCCGATGCTCGTCACGACGTCGCGGACGATCGCCGGAATCTCGACATACGTGCTCGTCGACACTTCGCCCGCGACGTGGACGAGCCCGGTCGTCACAAGCGTTTCGACCGCGACGCGCCCGTGCGGGTCGTCGGTGAGGATCGCGTCGAGGATGCTGTCCGAGATCTGGTCGCAGACCTTGTCGGGATGGCCCTCGGTGACGGACTCGGACGTGAACAGGCGCAGTTCTGTCATCGACCCTCCAGGATCAGTGGCTCACAATCGGGCGGCGGCGTGCGGACCAGTATGCCGACGGCCGGGGACATGCGTCCGCCGGCCGTCGCGCGAGGTCATACGTCACTCAGCGTGGCGCAGACGCAGCTTGTCCTCGTTGATCTCGTGAAGGGCGATCGTGAGCGGCTTGTCCTCGACGGTCGAGTCGACGAGCGGGCCCACGTTGTCGAACAGGTTCCCCTCGTGCAGGTCGGAGTAGTAGTCGTTGATCTGACGCGCGCGCTTCGATGCGTAGATCACCAGCTGGTACTTCGAGTCGACCTTCTCGAGAAGGCTGTCGATCGCGGGCTCGATGATGCCCTGATTGTTTCCGGCCATGGCGAATCCTCCTGGTTTCGGGTGTGGCGGCAAAGATGCGGCGCTCAGGCGCGCGGAAGCGCGCGCGAAGGCGCCTGAGCCAATTCTACGACCTCTCGAGCCGCAGTGGCGACATCCTCGTTCACGACGCGGTAGTCGAACTCGTTCTGGGCGGCCAGCTCGACCTTCGCCGTCCGCAGCCGCCGCGCCCGCTCCTCGGCGTCTTCGGTGCCGCGGCCGACGAGTCGCTGCACCAGCTCGTCCCAGCTCGGCGGTAGCAGGAACACGAGCGTCGCGTCGGGCGCGGCTGCCCGCACCTGGCGGGCGCCCTGGAGGTCGATCTCGAGCAGGGCCGTCCCGCCGGCGTCCAGCACGCGCTCGATCGGCTCGCGCGGCGTGCCGTACCGGTACTTGTTGTGCACGGTCGCGTGTTCCAGCAGCGCACCCGTGGAGACGAGGCGATCGAACTCGGCGTCGTCGACGAAGAAGTAGTGGATTCCGTCGACCTCGCCGGGCCGCGGCGGACGCGTGGTCGCCGAGACCGAAAGGTGGATGTCGGGGTGGTGCTCGCGGATCTGGGCCGCAACGGTGCCCTTGCCCACCGCGGTGGGACCGGCGAGCACGATGAGCCTGCTGCGGCCGCCGCGCGGGGCGGGCTCCGGCATCCGCTCGTCGAGCCAGGCCTGCAGGGCGCCGCGCTGGCGCGTGCCGAGCCCGCCGAGGCGCTTGACGGGCGAGATGCCGAGCGAGTCCAGGATACGGTCGCGCTTTCCCTCGCCGATCGCCGGCAGGGAGATCAGGAAGTCCGTGATCCGCAGCGTGCCGGCCGTCGACGAAGGGTCGGCGAACGCGCGGGACAGGACGGTCTGAGGCGAGACGACGCGCGCGGCGAGATCGCGCTTCAGGCTGGCACGGGCACGACGGGCGGCGACGGCATTGCGGGAGGCGGCGACGCGGTCGACCTCGGGCGGAGTGCGGCTGTCAGGCATGGGATTTTCAAGCGTACAGCGCGGCACGCTCCGCAATGCGCGCCGCGAGACCCGCCGGACCGGCCGAGAGGATGCTGCGGCTCTCACTGGCGACCACGTTGCCCGCGACCGCCCCGAAGAGCGACGACAGCTCCTGCGCACGCGCCCCCTGGAACCCGAAGCCGGGAGCGAGGATGGGCGTTCCCTTCAGCAGGTCGTCCGTGAGACCGAACGCAGCCCGGTCGAGCGTTGCGCCGACGACGAGACCGAAGGAGCCGAGGCGCGCACCGCCGTTGCGGGCGCCGACCTCGCCGGCCACCTGCGCAGCCACGGACCGCTCCCCCGCGTCGGCCGCCTGGATCGTCGCGCCCTCGGGATTGCTCGTCGCCGCGAGCACGAAGAGTCCCTTGCCGTGCTCGGCGGCCAGGTCGAACGAGCCCGCCAGGGCTCCTACTCCGAGGTACGGGCTGACGGTGAGCGCATCGGCCTCGAGCGGTGATCCGGGAGTGAGCCACGCACGGGCGTACGCATCCATCGTCGATCCGATGTCGCCGCGCTTCGCGTCCGCGATCACGAGCAGGCCCGCGGCGCGCGCCGCCGCCAGCACGTCCTCGAGCGCGGCGAAGCCGGCAGACCCGTGCCGCTCGAAGAACGACACCTGGGGCTTGACGATGCCGACGCGGCCCGCGGCCGCCTCGATCACGCGCAGCCCGAACTCGCGGGCGCCGCCTGCCGACGCATCCATCCCCCACTCGGCGAGCAGGGATTCGTGCGGGTCGATTCCGACGCACAGCGGGCCGTGCGTCGCGAGGACGCCGGCCAGCCGCGCGCCGAAGTCGGTCACGCGCGTGCCGCCCGGGCCTCGGCGTACTCCTGCAGGCTCGTGACCTCGAAGCCGTCCTGCATCGCATCCATCGCCGTCACGGCCGCGCCCAGAGTCGCGATCGTCGTGAAGAGGGCCTTGTCGGCGGCCACCGCCGCCGCTCGGATCTCGTAGCCGTCTGCCCGCGCGGACATGCCGCTCGGCGTGTTCACGACGATGTCGATCTCGCCCGCGTTGATCAGGTCGACGATGTTGGACTCGCCGCCCTCCTGCGTCTCGCTGAACTTGCGCACGACGCCCACCCGGATGCCGTTGCGTGCGAGGATCTCGGCCGTGCCCTCGGTCGCGACGAGCGTGAAGCCGAGCTGCTGAAGACGGTGCGCGGGCAGGATGACGGCCCGCTTGTCGCCGTCTGCCACCGAGATGAACACCGTTCCGGACAGCGGCATCCCGCCGTACGCGGCATCCTGGCTCTTCGCGAACGCGGTCGGGAAGTCGCGGTCGATGCCCATGACCTCGCCCGTCGAGCGCATCTCGGGGCCGAGCACGGAGTCGACCGTGTGACCCTCCTTCGTGCGGAAGCGCTTGAAGGGCAGCACGGCCTCCTTCACGGCGACCGGGGCGTCCAGCGGGACGCGCGACCCGTCGACCGCGGGCAGGAGACCCTCGTCCTTCAGCTCGGCGACGGTCGCGCCGGCCATGATCCGGGAGGCCGCTTTCGCGAGCGGGATGCCGAGCGCCTTCGACACGAACGGCACCGTGCGGCTCGCACGGGGATTCGCCTCGATGACGTACAGCACGTCGGCGCTGATCGCGAACTGGACGTTCAGCAAGCCGCGCACGCCGATGCCCTCCGCGATCGCGAGGGTGGCGGTGCGGACCCTGTCCACATCGGCGCGCCCGAGGCTCACCGGCGGCAGGGTGCAGCTCGAGTCGCCGGAGTGGATGCCGGCCTCCTCCAGGTGCTCCATCACGCCGCCGATGTACAGCTCGGTGCCGTCGTACAGCGCGTCCACGTCGATCTCGATCGCGTCGTCGAGGAACCGGTCCACGAGGAGCGGCATGCCGGGACCGATGATCGCCTGGTCGGCGACGCGCACGAAGTAGTCGCGCAGGGTCGCGGTGTCGTAGACGATCTCCATGCCGCGGCCGCCGAGGACGAAGCTCGGCCGCACGAGGACGGGGTAGCCGATGTCCTCCGCGATGACCACTGCGCCCTCGACATCCGTCGCCGTGCCGTGGCGCGGGGCCATGAGGCCCGCCGCATTCAGGATGCCGCTGAAGAGGCTCCGCTCCTCCGCCAAGTCGATCGCCTCGGGGCTCGTTCCGAGGATGCGGTAGCCCGCATCCTGGATGCCCTTCGCCAGGCCGAGCGGCGTCTGGCCGCCGAGCTGGCACACGACGCCGAGGATCACGCCGGACTGGGCCTCAGCGTGCAGCACCTCGAGCACATCCTCGAGCGTGAGCGGCTCGAAGTAGAGGCGGTCGCTCGTGTCATAGTCCGTCGACACCGTCTCGGGGTTGCAGTTGACCATGACGGTCTCGTAGCCGGCGGCGGACAGGGCGAAGGACGCGTGCACGCACGAATAGTCGAACTCGACCCCCTGCCCGATGCGGTTGGGGCCCGAGCCGATGATGACGACCTTCGTCCGGTCGGACGGCGCCACCTCGGTCTCACTGTCGTAGCTCGAGTAGTGGTACGGCGTCAGGGCGGGGAACTCGCCCGCGCACGTGTCGACCGTCTTGTAGACCGGCCGTACGCCGAGGCCGTGCCGCACGCCCCGGATCTCGGCCTCGGGCTCGTCGCGCAGCTGCGCGATCTGCGCATCGCTCAGGCCGTGCTCCTTCGCGATGCGGACGGTCGCGGCATCCAGCTCGGGCGCGGCCGCGACGAACGCGGCGACCTCGTTGATGAGCACGATCTGGTCGAGGAACCAGGGGTCGATCTTCGTCGACTCGAAGAGCTGCTCCACCGTGGCGCCCTTGCGCAGCGCCTGCTGGACCGCGATGATCCGGCCGTCGGTCGGGGTCGCCGCCACCGCGAGGAGCTCCTCGACGGAGCGCGGCTCGTCACCCCAGTGGAAGCTCGACCCGCGCTTCTCGAGCGAGCGCAGCGCCTTGTTGAGCGCCGTCGCGAAGTTGCGGCCGATCGCCATGGCCTCCCCGACGGACTTCATGGTCGTCGTGAGGGTCGTGTCGGCGTTGGGGAACTTCTCGAAGTTGAACCTCGGCACCTTGACGACGACGTAGTCGAGCGTCGGCTCGAAGCTCGCCGGCGTCACCCGCGTGATGTCGTTCGGGATCTCGTCGAGGCGGTAGCCGATGGCGAGCTTCGCGGCGATCTTGGCGATCGGGAATCCGGTGGCCTTGGAGGCGAGGGCCGACGAGCGCGACACGCGGGGGTTCATCTCGATGACGATGATGCGGCCGTTCTCGGGGTCCACCGCGAACTGGATGTTGCAGCCCCCCGTGTCGACGCCCACCGCACGGATGATGTCGATGCCGATGTCCCGCAGCTTCTGGTACTCGCGGTCGGTGAGGGTGAGCGCCGGTGCCACCGTGATCGAGTCGCCGGTGTGCACGCCCACCGGGTCGACGTTCTCGATCGAGCAGACGACGACCGTGTTGTCGGCCGTGTCGCGCATGAGCTCGAGTTCGTACTCCTTCCAGCCGAGGATGGACTCCTCCAGGAGCACCTCGTGCGTCGGCGAGTCGTGCAGCCCGGCGCCGCCGATGCGGCGCAGGTCCTCCTCGTCATGGGCGAACCCCGACCCGAGGCCACCCATCGTGAAGGACGGGCGGACGACGACCGGGTAGCCGAGCTGCTCGGCTCCGGCGAGGAGGTCCTCCATCGAGTGGCAGATGACGGATGCCGCGACGTCCGCCCCGGCCTCGATCACGAGCTCCTTGAAGATCTGGCGGTCCTCGCCCTTGCGGATGGCGTCGACCTTCGCTCCGATGAGCTCGACGCCGTACTTCTCGAGGATCCCCCGGTCGTGCAGCGCCATGGCCGCGTTCAGCGCGGTCTGCCCGCCGAGCGTCGGCAGGATCGCATCCGGCTTCTCCTTGGCGATGATCGTCTCGATGACCGCCGGGGTGATCGGCTCGATGTACGTGGCGTCGGCGAAGTCCGGGTCGGTCATGATCGTCGCCGGGTTGGAGTTGACGAGGATGACGCGCACGCCCTCCTCGCGCAGCACGCGGCAGGCCTGCGTGCCCGAGTAGTCGAACTCGCACGCCTGGCCGATGACGATCGGCCCGGAGCCGATGACGAGGACGCTCTTGATGTCGTCGCGCTTAGGCATTCTTGGTCTCCAGGTTCGCGACGACGAGGTCGCGGAAGCGGTCGAAGAGGTAGTTCGCGTCGTGCGGTCCGGCTGCGGCCTCCGGGTGGTACTGCACGGAGAACGCCGGGATGTCGAGCGCCCGCAGGCCCTCGACGACGTTGTCGTTGAGGCCAATGTGGCTGACCTCGACGCGGCCGTAGCCGTTGGGGCTCTGCGTCTCGCCCTCGATCGGGGCGTCGACGGCGAACCCGTGGTTGTGCGCCGTGATCTCCACGCGGCCGGTGGCCTTGTCCAGCACCGGCTGGTTGATGCCCCGGTGGCCGAACGGCAGCTTGTACGTGCCGAACCCGAGGGCGCGGCCGAGCAGCTGGTTGCCGAAGCAGATGCCGAAGAACGGCAGCCTGTCGTCGAGCACCGCGCGCAGGAGCTCGACGTGGTCATCCGAGGCGGCGGGGTCGCCCGGGCCATTGGAGTAGAAGACCGCGACGGGATCGATCGCCCGGATCTCGTCGATCGTGACGCTCTGCGGCAGCACGTGCACCTCGAAGCCGCGTGCGGCGAGATTGTCGATCGTCGCCTGCTTGACGCCGAGGTCGAGCACCGCGAGGTTGCCGATGCGCTCCGCCGTCGCCTCGGTCACCTCGGCCGTGGCGACCGACACCTCGGCGGAGAGGTTCCGGCCCGCCATCTGCGGCGCCTCGCGCACGATGCGCACCTGCTCGTCCGGATCGATGGATGCCGCGTCCCCGGAGAAGATCCCGCCGCGCATGCTGCCCGCCGAGCGGATGTGGCGCGTGACCGCGCGGGTGTCGATGCCGCTGATCCCGACGATGCCATCGGTGACGAGCGCGCCGTCGAGCGACTGGTCGGCGCGCCAGTTCGACACGACCCGGGAGGGGTCGCGCACGATGTAGCCGGCGACCCAGATGCGGCGAGACTCGGGGTCCTCGCCGTTCATGCCGGTGTTGCCGATGTGCGGGGCGGTCTGGAGGACGATCTGACCCGCGTACGAGGGGTCGGTCAGTGTCTCCTGGTAGCCCGTCATGCCGGTGGCGAAGACGACCTCCCCGAGGGTCGTGCCGCGGGCGCCGTAGGCGCGCCCGACGTGGCGGGTGCCGTCCTCGAGGACGAGCACCGCGGGGTCTGACGTGAAGGTCATGCGTCGGCTCCTGTCTGGGAGTCAGAGGGTGAGACGGGGAGGATGCCGGCCACGGCCTGCGCGAGGGCGCGGGCCGAGGCATCCGTGGGACGGAAGTACGAGTCGACCGTCGTGTCGAGGTCTGTGCGCCAGACGAGGCGCACGAGGCCGTCCTTCTCGACCACGCGGTCGATGGCGACCGTGGACTGGCCGACCTCGAGGATGCGATCGGGAGTGAGGACGAAGCGCGTCTTGCCGCCGAGATCGACCCCGAGGCCCTCGGTCGCGACGGTCAGGCCGGCGAACGAGCGCATCCCGAGGCCGGGGGCGGCGATGCGCTCCAGCGGCTCCTCGTGGCGCGTGGTGGCGACGTACAGCGAGTCGAACGCGGCCTGGACATGGGCATCGGACGGCAGCTCGCCGTGCTCGATGAGCGGGGTCGAATCGCGCTGGGCTCGGCGCATCCACGCCCACACCGCCCCGACTGCGACGGCGGCCACGAAGAGGGCGATCAGGACGACGGGCAGCAGATTGCTCACGCGAGCACCCCCGTCTCGGCGAGGACGCCGTCGGCGACCGTCGGAACGCCGCGATGGATCGTCCAGACGACCCGGCCCGGCAGCTCGCGACCGAGATAGGGCGAGTTGCGGCTGCGGCCCTTGAGGTCGCCGGACGAGAAGACTCCGCCGACCGCCGGGTCGTACAGCGTGAACTCCGCCGGCTCGCCGGCGGCGAGCGGGCGGCCGTGTCCATCGAGGCGGCCGATGCGCGCCGGCGTGCGGGACATGACGCGCGCGACGTCGGCCCAGTTCAGCAACCCGGTGTCGACCATGGCCTGCTGCACGACCCGGAGCGCGCTCTCGAGTCCCACCATGCCGTTGGCCGCCGCCTGCCACTCGCACGACTTGGACTCGTCCGGGTGCGGCGCGTGGTCGGTGGCGACGATGTCGATCGTGCCGTCGGCGAGCCCCGCGCGCACGGCGTGGACGTCCTCGTCGCGGCGCAGGGGCGGGTTGACCTTGAAGCGGGCGTCGTAGCCGCGCACGAGCTCCTCGGTCAGGAGCAGGTGATGGGGCGTGACCTCGGCTGTGACCTGGATGCCGCGGGCCTTCGCCCAGCGGATGATGTCGACCGATCCGGCCGTGGACAGGTGGCAGACGTGCAGACGGGAGCCGACGTGTTGGGCGAGCAGCACGTCGCGGGCGATGATCGACTCCTCGGCGACGGCCGGCCACCCGGCGAGGCCGAGCTCGGCCGAGACCGCGCCCTCGTTCATCTGGGCGCCCTCGGTGAGCCGCGGGTCCTGCGCGTGCTGGGCGATCACGCCGTCGAACGCCTTCACGTATTCGAGCGCGCGGCGCATGATGAGCGGGTCGGAGACGCAGAAGCCGTCGTCGCTGAACACCCGCACCCGCGCACGGGAGGACGCCATCGCGCCCAGCTCGGCGAGGCGCTCGCCCTTCTGCCCGACGGTGACGGCACCGACGGGCTGCACGGTGACGTAGCCGGCGGCCTCTCCGAGCGACAGCTCCTGCTCGACGACGCCGGCGGTGTCGGCGACCGGCGACGTGTTCGGCATCGCGAACACAGCGGTGTAGCCGCCGGCCGCGGCCGCGCGTGAGCCGGTGAGGATCGTCTCAGAGGCCTCGTACCCGGGCTCGCGCAGGTGCGTGTGGAGGTCGACGAGTCCGGGAAGGGCGACGAGTCCGTCGGCATCCACCACCGAGGCGCCCGCCCGCGAGAGCCCGGTGCCGACCTCGGCGATGCGGCCGTCTGCGACCAGGATGTCGGCGGCGTCCCCGCCCTCCCGTCGCGCTCCGCGGTAGATCACGGCACCGGCGGTGCCGGCATCCTGTCGAAGGGCGGTCATCGGGCGTCCTCCTTCTCGTTGCGCTCCCCGGCGAGGAGCAGGTAGAGCACGGCCATCCGCACGGAGACGCCGTTGGCGACCTGCTCCAGCACGGTCGAGCGTGCCGAGTCGGCGGCGTCGGCGGAGATCTCCAGACCGCGGTTCATCGGGCCGGGGTGCATCACGATGCTATCGGCCGGCAGTGCGGCGAGCCTGGCCGCGTCCAGGCCCCACGTGCGCGCGTACTCGCGCTCGGTCGGGAAGTAGGCCGCGTTCATGCGCTCCTGCTGGATGCGGAGCATCATGAGGGCATCCGGACCGCCGGCGATCGCCTCGTCGAGGTCGTACCCGATGCGGGCGGGCCATGAGGTCACGTCCTGCGGGATGAGCGTCGGCGGGCTGACCAGCGTCACCTCGGCGCCGAGGGTGTTCAGGAGCCAGAGGTTCGAGCGGGCCACGCGCGAGTGCAGGACGTCGCCGACGATCGTGACGCGGTAGCCGCTCAGGTCGCGTCCCCGGCTGTCGGCGCCGAACCGGCGCTTGCGCATCGTGTACGCGTCGAGGAGCGCCTGCGTCGGGTGCTCATGCGTCCCGTCGCCGGCGTTGACGACGCCGGCGGTGATCCAGCCGCTCGTCGCGAGGGTCCGGGGAGCGCCGGAGGCGCCGTGGCGCATGACCACCGCATCCGCCCCCATCGCCTGCAGCGTCTGGGCCGTGTCCTGCAGCGACTCGCCCTTAGAGACGCTCGACCCCTTCGCCGAGAAGTTGATGACGTCCGCCGACAGCCGCTTGGCGGCGGCCTCGAACGAGATCCGTGTGCGCGTGGAGTCCTCGAAGAAGAGGTTCACGACCGTCTTCCCGCGCAGCGCCGGCAGCTTCTTGACCTCGCGCTGCTGCGCGTCGGCCATGTCCTCGGCGACGTCGAGGATGCGCAGGGCATCCTCGCGGCCGAGGGTCTTGGTCTCGAGCAGGTGCCTCATGGCGCTCACTCCCCCTCGATCGTGACGGCGTCCTCGCCGTCGACTTCGGCGAGTCGCACGTGCACGCGCTCGTCGCGCGCGCTCGGCAGGTTCTTGCCGACGAAGTCGGGGCGGATGGGCAGTTCGCGGTGGCCGCGGTCGACGAGCGTCGCGAGGCGCACGATGGCGGGCCGGCCGATGTCCTGGAGTGCGTCGAGCGCGGCGCGGATGCTGCGCCCGGAGAAGAGCACGTCGTCCACCAGCACGACGACCTTGCCGTCGATGCCCCCGGCGGGGATCTGCGTCGGGCGGGGCGTGCGCGTGGGATTGCGGTGCAGGTCGTCGCGGTACATGGTGACGTCGAGGGCGCCCGCCTCGATCGACTCGCCGGAGATCTCGCCGAGGATGCGAGAGATCCGCTGGGCGAGGGTCACGCCGCGTGTCGGGATGCCGAGGAGCACCAGATTGTCGGGACCGCGATTGGACTCGAGGATCTCGTGGGAGATCCGAGTGAGGGCTCGAGCGATGTCGGCTTCGTGCAGCACGGTTCGCGTGCTCATCCGCCGCTCCCTTCTCCGCCTCTCTGGACGGTGTTAAAGGTTGCTGGGGTTGCCCGCCCAGTCTATCGAAGCGGGAGCGTCCGCTGGACCTCCGTTACGGCACCGGGATCAGGAGCGCCTTGCCGATGACGGTCGTCACACCGTCGAGGCCGTGCGCGAAGCGGTCCCGCAGCGGCGGGAGGCCGCCGAGGGTCCACAGCACCTCGGCGTTGCTCCAGGCGTTCTGGCGAGCGGCGCTCATGCTCCAGCCTGCGATCGTGTTCTCGACGAAGCCCAGCGGCGGGAGGGCGTCCCCGAGCAGGCGCACGTCGAGCTGGGCCTTCGCGGTCTCGATCAGGCTGTCCAGGGTGGTGTCGAGCGCGGTGAAGTCGCCGTGCTGCACGCTGCCGTCATCCGGCGCGATGCCGCTCGCCTGGCACGTCGTCACGATCGCGAAGGCGAGATCGTGGTTGATGTGGGCGTTCATCCCCGCGAGGGCGCACTGGATGCGGGCGAGCCGCTGGTCGCCGCGAGCCGCGAAGAGCACCTGCCAGCATCCGGGCAGCGGAGATCCGTCGAGGAAGTCCGCCAGCGCCGAGAAGTAGAGCCGGGCGAACTCCACGTCGAGGGCCGCCATGAACCCGGCATCGGCGAATCCGTGGGCGGCGGCGCGGGTCCCGACCGTCTCGGTGACGGTGAGGTACAGGCCGTTGAACCACTTGAGCCCGTCACCGTCGGTGGCGAGCGCGTCGATCGTCTTCATCAGCGCGACGACGTCGGCGATGCTCGACAGCGGGACCTGCAGCGCGGCCCGGATCTGCGCGTCATAGGCGAACACACTGGGAAGTGTAGGCCCCGCGCCGGCGAGGGGCGGGACGGATCCTCTCGATCCGTCCCGCCCCGTCACAGCGCGCGGCATCAGCTCTTCGGCGGGGCCGAGCGCAGGGCGCGGGATGCGACCACCATCGCGGCGGCGACCAGCACGACGTCCTTCAGGATGTACTGCGCGGTCAGCGTCGGGCCGGGCGTGAAGAGATCGCCGGTGAAGAACACGAGCGGCGAGAGGATGCCGACGAACGTGACGGCGAGCAGTGCCAGGGCGAAGCGCTGGAACACGCCCGCGATCAGCAGGATGCCGACGAGCGACTCCATCGCGGCCGTGATCGCCATGGCCGGGTAGCCGGTGACGATCCCCAACGACAGCGAGTGCCACGTTCGCATGACGAGCGCTTCGATCGGGCTCAGGCCCGGCACGAACTTCAGCAGGCCGAACACCAGGAACACGAGCCCGAGCGCGACGCGCAACACCGAGATCGACCAGCGCTCGAGCAGCGTCTTCACGCCGCCCTCGACGGTGGCCTCGAATCGGACGGCGCGCGCCCACCCGGACTCGCGGCCCGGAGCCGACGTGGTCATGGATCCTGCACGGACAGGGATGGTTGTCATTGCGACTCCTTCGTTCGTCTCTCGTTTGGAAGAACCGAAGATCAAGAGCCGGGTTCCCCGGGCGTGATACGAGAGGAGCGCGTGTATCAGCGAGCCGCGCCGCCGCTCGACGGCGGATCGCGGTCGGCGGGCTCGCGAGCGAAGGCGGGTTTCGCGGCGGTGCTCAGGCGGCCGGAACGGTGGCGCCGCGGAACAGCTCGTCCTCGACGGCGCGGGCGCGGATGCCGTGTCCCTGGCTCGTGAGGCACTTGCCGCTGCGCAGGTCCCAGCTCCAGTCGTGGAGGCTGCACGTGAGCACGCCGTCCTCGATCTTGCCGGTCTTGGTGAGGTCGGCGCGCAGGTGCGGGCAGCGACGCTGGACGATCCAGTCACCGAGCTGCGCGTCCTCCGTCTGATCCGACTGCTCCGCGTACCAGTTCTCGACGTACTCGATGCGGTCGCGCGACAGGCACTTCAAGAACGTCGTGAGGAACTCGTTGAACTTGCCGCTGCGTCCGACCTCGAACTGCATCGACAGGAAGATCGAGTTCGACCAGTCGATCTCGTGGTCCGCGATGTTGGTCGAGACGAGGTCTGCGGGGATCGTGTACCAGTAGATGCACTCCTCCCCCGCATACTCGCGGACCTTCGCCTTGGGAAAGTCCACCACCATGTCGAGCTCGCCGATGCGGAAGCGCACGTTGCCGCCGACGCCGTCGCGGATGGTGCGCGCGCGGCGCAGCAGCGGCTCCCACCACTCCTTGATCGCCGCGAGCATCTCCGCGGGCGCGAGCGCCGGTGCGCGCCGCGCCTCCTCGGCCCGGATCTCGTCCTGGCGGGTGTCGCGCTGCTCGGCGAGGTAGTCCCACTTCTGGCCGAAGATGCGCTCGATCTCGGCATCGGAGAACAGCGTCTGGGTCACCGTGAGGTCGGCGTGGTCGAGGTCGACCTGCGTGCCGGGCAGGAAGAGGTAGCCCTTCTGGTCAGGACGCTCTTCGGCCATGTGATCGAGGAACTGCTGCTGGTCGGTGAAGATCGCGTCGTCCTGGAGCCCCCAGCCGTTGTAGCGGAACAGCTCCTCGCGCAGGAACATCGGCGGGCCGGCCATCGGCAAGACGTGCTCGGCATCCACCTTCTCGATGTAGTACATGGCGCGCTTGTTCTGCGCATCGCGCTTGAGCCGCGCGAAGTTCTGCTTCGCGTCGTGCGGCAGGTCGTAGACCATCGGCCACCAGATGGCGCCCGACACCTGCGTGAAGTACGCGTCGGGCTTCGAGAACGACAGCAGCCTCTCAAGATCCAGGGGGTGCGAGTCGTTCTGGTTCAGGATGCTCGCCGTGCCGTCGTCGACGCTCAGCGACGAGTCGCCGATGGGGCCGTCGCTCGGCGCACGCAGTGGCGTGACCATGACTTTGAGGTCGCCGAACTCGAGGGGAACGCCGGCCTGGGTGTAGACGATGTTGTCGTAGCCGAGTCTGCGCAGGTCGGTCTCGAGGTCGTCGGTCGGGTACTCCGGCAGCAGGACCTTGATGTCCTTCGGCACGTACCTCTCCAGCAGCACCGGGTCGAAGTGGTCGCGGTGGCGGTGCGAGATGTAGAGGAAGTCCGCGGCGCCGAAGCGCTCCCAGTCGAGGCCGCGATTGTCGGGAAACGGGAACCAGGAGCCGAAGAAGCTCGGCCCGAGCACCGGGTCGCACAGGATGCTGCCACCCTTGGTCTCGATGAACATGCCGGCGTGACCGAGCCCCGTGATCCGCATGGAGTCCTCCCGTTTCGAACCCTACGAGCCTAGCCGAGGGCGCGTTCGCAGCCGGGTCGACCACCCGTGCGGGAGCCGACTCACCCGGCGACTGCGCGGGTTGCTCAGCCGTCCAGCAGCCCGCGGATGTCGTCCGCGGTGAGCGCCTGGCCGAAGAGCGCGTCGTCGTCCATCACGGCCTGGAACAGCCGTGCCTTGCGCTGCTGCAGCGCCATGACCTTGTCCTCGATCGTGTCGGCCGCGATCATCCGGTAGACGTTCACCGGATGCGACTGCCCGATCCGGTGCGCGCGGTCGACGGCCTGCGCCTCGGCCGCCGGGTTCCACCAGGGATCGAGAAGGAACACGTACTCCGCCTCGGTCAGGGTGAGCCCGAATCCGCCGGCCTTCAGCGAGATGAGGAAGACCGGGTCGGAGCCCGAGCGGAACCCGTCGATCACACGCTCCCGGTGGCGCGTGGAGCCGTCCAGAGAGCAGAACGAGATGCCGGCGCGCTCGAGCCGCTCCTGCACGAGCGCAAGGTAGGAGGTGAACTGGCTGAAGACGAGCACGCGGTGTCCCTCGGCGACGATCTCCGCCAGCTGATCCATCAGGGCGTCAAGCTTGCTGGACGCGACGTGGGCGAGCTCGGGATCGACCAGGCCCGGGGCGAGGCTCAGCATGCGCAGCAGCGTCAGCGATCGGAAGACGATGAACCGATTGCGGTCGAGGTCGTCGAGCAGGCCCAGTACCTTCTGCCGCTCGCGCTGCAGGGTCGCGTCATAGACGGCGCGGTGAGCGGGCTCGAGGTCGATGCGCAGCAGCTGCTCCTGCTTGGGCGGGAGCTCTGCGGCGACGAGCTCCTTCGTGCGGCGCAGGACGAGCGGACGGATGCGCCGGCGCAGCCGCGCGAGCCGGCCCGCGCGGAATGACCCGCCCTCCTGATTCTCCGGCACCTTCGCCTTCTCGATCGGCCCGATGTACTCCTCGCGGAAGCGGCGCGACGACGGGAACAGCCCGGGCGCCGTCACCGACAGGAGCGCCCACAGCTCGGACAGGCCGTTCTCGAGCGGTGTCCCCGTGACGGCGTAGCGTGCGTCCGCACGCAGGCGCGCGACGGCGCGGTGCAGCTTCGTGGTCGGGTTCTTCACGAACTGGGCCTCGTCGAGCACCACCGCCGACCAAGCGATCTCGGCGAAGGCGTCGGCATCCAGTCGCAGCACGGTGTACGACGTGACGACGATATCGGCGGAGGCCGCCGCATCCCGTAACGCCATCCGGCGCTTCTTCGCGGTCACCGCGAGCGTCTCCACGCTCAGGCCCGGCGCGAAGCGCGCCGCCTCGGTCGTCCACGTCGACAGGACGGATGCGGGCGCCACGACCAGCACCGGCCGCCGCTCCCCCGCCTCGCGGATGTGCTGGATGAACGCGAGCATCTGCAGCGTCTTGCCGAGGCCCATGTCGTCGGCCAGGATCCCGCCGAGCCGATGGCTCCAGAGGAAGGCCAGCCAGTCGAGGCCCGTCTGCTGATACGGCCGCAGCGTCGCGGCGATGCCCGTCGGCGCCGTCGCCGCCACGACCGCCGTCCCCTCGGCGCCGCCAGCGCGCAACCCGTCGACCAGCGCCCGCCACGCGACGGCGGGCTCTGCCTGGTCTGCGAGGTCTTCGAACTCCTCCCAGAAGTCGACCTGATAGCGGCTGATGCGGGTCGTGCCGGGCTCCCACTCGGCCAGCCCACCGGACTCGTCGATGAGGTCCCGCAGGCGCTGCAGGGCGGGATGCGACAGCGAGAAGTAGGCGCCGTCCTGCAGCAGCATCTTCTTTCGGCCGCGCGAGAGCGCCGTGAACAGCGGGGTGAACGGGATGCGGCGGCCATCGATCGTGACGATGACGCCGAGGTCGAACCAGTCGGGGTCCGGCGACTCGACGGTGGTGACCGTGATCTCCGGCGTCGCATCGAGCTCGTGGTAATGCGGCGCGTTTCCGGTGACGACGACGCGCACGCCCGGCACGGCCTCGAGAGCCGGCACGACCGACGTGACGAACTCGGCGGCGTCGGTGTCGTGCAGCACTCCCTCCGCTGCGAACGCCGGTCCGCCGGCACCCTCCCACGCATCGCGGACCCGACCCGAGATCGCGGCCTCCAGCTCGGCGTCGCGCTCCGCGTCGCCCGCGTCCGCCGCGAACGGCTTGGGTGCCGAGCCGGGATAATCCCACCTCAGCCGGAACGTCGCCGTGTGACCGGCGCCGTGCGCGAGCTCGACGGCCAGATGCGGCTCGGGAAGCGGCGGCAACTGGAATCCGTCGCTCCCGACGACCCGGCTCATCCGCGCGATCCGCGGGTAGTACTCGCGCAGGAAGTCATCTGCGTCGGCGGCAGGGACCACCAGTCCGCGCGGCTGATCGAGCACAGCACGCACGGCATCCGTCAGCGTGACCGGCGCCAGCGTGATCGTCAGCGCCGATTCATCGAACGCGAGGGCGTACACACCCGTCCGGCCGATCGGGCGAACGCCGGCGACCGCCGCGCCGTCGATGGAAGCCGGCGCCCGCACCGCGAGACCGCCGCCGGGCACCGACCCGACGGAGAGCCCGACCTCGGCTGCAGCCGCCAGCACGACCCTGCGGTCCTTCCGGGTGCCGATGAAGGGGATGCCGAGTGCCGCCGCCGACGCCAGCTGCGGCCACAGGAGGCGCGAGCCCACCGTGTCCAGCGTGATCCACTCCGACGTGTCGAGCGGTGCACCGAGGGTGCGCACATCCCGCGTCAGCGCATGCAGCTCGGCGAACCACCGGGCCTGCTCCTCGTCGTGGGGGCCACCGGGCCGGCGCAGCGACTCCCACGACACGTCACCCTTGACCCAGCCGCCCGTCGAGACGCTGCGGACATAGGGGCGGACGCCGAGCAGCAGCTCGCGATCCGCACGAGGCGCCCCGGCCACGCGCGCCTCCTGCGTGCGCGGCGGCGCCCAGGGCGAACGCTGCGGAAGGCGCTCGCGCAGCTCGAAGCCGAGCGCGAGCGGGATGCGGGCCGCCCGGGCGGGAGCCGGCTCCGCAAGAACCGCACGCCACGCGGCTCCCCGGACCCTCGAGGCCGCGGCCGGCTGGGAAGCGGAGAAGGATGCCGGCACGGCATCCACGTTAGGCGACACCGAGGACACGTCGTCCTGGAGCGGGCGGACTCAGCTCGAGCGTGCGACCCGTCCGAGCACGCCGTGCACGAATGCGCCCGACTCCTCCGTGGAGAACTCCTTGGCGAGTTCCACAGCCTCGTCGATCGCGACGGCCGACGGCACCTGGTCGTTGTACAGGATCTCCCACGTCGCGATGCGCAGCAGGGCGCGGTCGACGGCGGGCATGCGCGCGAGCGACCAGTCCTTCGACGAGGACGTGATCAGCTCGTCGATCTCGTCGTGATTGTCGATGATGCCGTCGACGATCTCGCGCGCGTAGAGCCACGACGCCTGCCGCGCCGGCTCGTTCGCCGCCCGCTTCGCCTCGGCGGCGAGGACGACTCCGAGTTCCTCGTCCCGCACATCGGCCTGGAAGAGGATGTCGAGGGCGCGCTTTCGCGCCTTGGTGCGTGCGCTCATGAAGGGCGCGCGTCAGCTCACGCGGCCGAGGTAGTCGCCCGAGCGCGTGTCTACCTTGACCTTCGTGCCCGTCTCGAGGAACAGCGGGACCTGGATCTCGTAGCCCGTCTCGACGGTCGCGGGCTTGGTGCCGGCCGACGAGCGGTCGCCCTGCAGGCCCGGCTCGGTATAGGTGATCTCGAGCACGACGGATGCCGGCAGGTCGATGTAGAGCGGGTTGCCGTTGTTGAGGGCGATCGTGACCTGCTGGTTCTCGAGCAGGAAGTTCGCGGCATCCCCCACCGTCGCCGCGGGGACGGTGATCTGGTCGTAGTCGGAGACGTCCATGAAGACGAAGCCGTCGCCGTCGTTGTAGAGGTACTGGAAGTCGCGGCGGTCGACGTTCTCGATCTCGACCTTCGCGCCCGCGTTGAACGTCTTGTCGACGACCTTGCCGGTCAGGACGTTCTTCATCTTGGTGCGGACGAACGCACCGCCCTTGCCCGGCTTGACGTGCTGGAACTCCACGATGCTCCAGAGCTGACCGTCGATGTTGAGGACGACGCCGTTCTTGATGTCTGCAGTCGATGCCATGGCTGAAGGGTTCCGTTTCGTGAAGTCGATGGGCGGGCCTGCGGCAGGCGGCCCGACGCTCGATTCTACGGGATGCGCTGCACCGAACCCGGGAAGGCTCTGGATCAGCCGTCGGCCTGGCCGGTGATGACGTCGATCAGGCGTGTCACCGCGTCGGCGTAGCCCGCCACGCCGTGCCCGATGACGTGCACGATCGCCGCATCCGCCACGTACGAATGGTGGCGGAACTCCTCCCGCTGCGTGATGTCGGAGATGTGCACCTCGGCCACGGGCAGGCCGACGCCGAGGAGCGCGTCGCGCAGGACCACGGAGGTGTGCGTGAGACCGCCCGGGTTGATCACGATGCCGTCGCAGTCGTCTCGCGCGGCGTGGATCGCATCGAGCAGGACGCCCTCGTGGTTGCTCTGCACGGCCCGTACGACGAAACCGCGGGATGCCGCGGCCTCCGCCGCGATCCGCTCGACATCGGTCAGGGTCTCCGTGCCGTAGATCTCCGGCTCGCGCGTGCCCAGCAGGTTGAGATTCGGTCCGTTGACCAGCAGGAGTCGGCGCGTCGTCACGTGGGCACCATACCAAGATCGGGCCGTGCTCACAGGCCCGCTCCCTGAGCCGACAGGCGCACCGGCGCATTGCCGGCTCCGTATCCGTCGTACCCCGCGCGACGCTCGACGACCTCCCAGAACACCGTGCCGACGGTGCAGGTGTAGAACTGCAGATATTCCGCCTCACCGTCCCGGTCGTAGACCATCCCGAGCTCGCGGAGCTCATCCACGAACGCAGGGTCGAGAGAGAACCGCGCGGCGAGATCCTCGTAGTAGTTGTCGGGGATCCGGAGCGCGTCCAGCCCCCGCTCGCGCGCGGAGCGTGCGAGCGCACGCGCATCGGTGCAGCGGACGGCGACGTGCTGCGGGAGTCCGCTCGCATGCCCCCGCGTCTCGAAGCTCGGCGGCGCCACGTTCAGCGGGACCCGCACGCTGCCATCCGGCGACCGCATCACCCGGGACTGCACGAGGCCACGGGGACTCGCGACGTCGGTCGCGCTGACCGGCTCGAGCGAGAACACCGAGGTGTAGAACAGCACGGCTTCGTCGATCACCTGCCAGGGCTGCGTCAGACTCACGTGATCGATGGCGAGGATGCCGGCATCCTGGCCGCTCTCCCGGGACTCGCCGTGCTCGAACTCGGCCGTCCAGTCCGGCTCGGACGCATCGCGGGCCGCGGACCAGAAGATCTGCGTGCCATCGGGCGCGATCGCCGCATCGAGCGCCTGCTCGGAGGCGTAGGTGCGGCGGTAGGCGATCGGCGTCCCGAGCTCGCGCGCCCGTTCGCCGAGACGATCGGCGTCGGGGACGAGGAGACCGATCGCCGCGAGATGCGGCTGGACACCCACGGCATGCTGCTCGTTCAGGACGATCCGCGCCTCCCCGGCGCTCCACAGCGTGACCGGCTTCGTGCGGTGCCTGCCGCGCGCCGTGAAGCCCAGCTGCGTCAGCATGACCTCGACATCGGAGGTGTCCGCCGCGACGATCTCCGCGAAGTCGAAGCCGGTCGGCGGCGGGGATTCGGGAAGCCTGTCCAGTCCGCCCGACGCCCCGGTGGGCACGTCGGGCAGGCGGGAGACCGCATCCTCCAGCCAGCGCAGGGAGCGTCTCGCATGGACGGCGGTGCCCCTCACGTCGGTCTGCCGGAACGTGTCGTTGAAGACCTCCAGCGACAGCGGGCCCGCGTATCCTGCGCGCACGACATGCGCGACGAATCCGGCGAGGTCGAAGCTTCCCTCGCCGGGGAAGAGACGGTGGTGGCGGCTCCAGGACAGCACGTCCATGGTGACGACGGGCGCGTCGGCGAGCTGCAGGAAGAAGATCCGGTCTCCCGGGATCTGCTCGATCGCCGCCGGATCGTGGCCGCGCGAGAGGATGTGGAAGGAGTCCAGGCACACGCCGACGGCCGGGTGGTCGGCGAGTTGCACGATGCGCCACGCCCGCCGGTAGTCGTCCACGAACCTTCCCCAGGCGAGTGCCTCGAAGGCGATCCGGATGCCGTAGCCCTGCGCGAGCTCTCCGAGCCGGCGCAGCTGATCCGCGCTGATCTTGTCGTCGTCGATCGTCGCAGTGGCGACGTTGCTGCAGCACAGCACGAGGTCCATGCCCAGGCGCTGCATCAGCTCGAACTTCGCCCGCGCCCGGCGCAGCACGTCCGCGAAGGTCTCCTCGTCGACTCCTTCGACGTCGCGCATCGGCTGATACAGATCGAGGGTGAGCCCCAATCGCGCCGCCAGCGCACGGATCTCCTCCGGGCTCTCGGGGGCCGCGACGAGGTCCGGCTCGAAGATCTCGACGCCGTCGAACCCGGCCGCGGCGCACGCGTGAAGCTTCTCGACGAGCGTGCCGCTCAGGCAGACGGTGGCGATGGAGGTCTTCATGACCAGCTAATGTACCAGCTGGTACATTAGCTGGGAAGAGCCACCCCGCTCCTCACGGGCGCCGCACAGCGACTCGGATAGTCTGCCCTCGTGGCATCCATGCAGCGCGACGCGGAGCGCACCCGGGCAGAGTTGCTGGCCGTTGCGACCGAGGTGTTCGCCGAGGACGGCTACTCCGGCGCCCGCGTCGACGACATCGCCGAGCGCACGCGGACGACGAAGCGGATGATCTACTACTACTTCGGCAGCAAAGAGGGGCTCTATCTCGCGGTGCTGCAGGACGCCTACAACGGCATCCGCGACGCCGAGCGCTCCATCGATGTCGACCACACCGATCCCGTGCCCGCGATGCGGCAGCTGGCGGAGCTGACGTTCGATCACCACGTGTCGCACGATGCGTTCATCCGCCTCGTCGCTATCGAGAACATCCACCGGGGCGAGTTCATCAACCGACTGGAGTCCCTGCGCACCGCTTCACAGCCGGCTGTCACCCGGCTGGACGAGATCCTGCAGCGCGGCCGCTCGACCGGCGACTTCCGCGCCGACATCAACGCGCTGGACGTGCATCTGCTCATCAGCTCGTACTGCGTGTTCCAGGTGGCCAACAAGTACACGTTCGGCCACCTGTTCGACGTCGACTTCGACGACCCGAGCCAGCGCCGGCATATGCGCACGATGATCGGCGACATCGTCGTCGCGTGGCTCACCGCTCGCTGAGCGACCCCCTCTGCCGAACCTGGTTGACAGGTCGGATCTCGCGTGATTCACTATGGACGTACCAGTTAGTACATTCGAGTCGAACAAGGGAGTTCGCGTGAGCGCGTCGCACCGCTACCTCGTCGGGCTGGTCGGCACGGGCGTGACGCCATCCCTCACACCGGGCCTCCACATGGCCGAGGCGCAGTCCCTCGGCATCGACTACCTCTACCGCCCCATCGATCTGACGACGCTCGGGCTGGCGCCCGACCATCTGCCCGACATCCTCGTCTGGGCCCGGCGCTTCGGCTTCGACGCGCTCAACGTGACGCATCCGTGCAAGCGCCTCGTGATGGAGTACCTCGATCGCATCGATCCGCTGGCGGCGGCGCTCGGCGCAGTGAACACAGTCCTGTTCACCGATGACGGAACGGTCGGCTACAACACCGACACCACGGGGTTCGAGACGGCGTTCACCACCGGGCTGCCGGATGCGCCGATCGCCGACGTCGTCCTCCTCGGCGCGGGCGGCGCAGGGTCGGCGGTCGGCGATGCCCTCCTCCGCGTCGGCGTCCGCCGTCTCGCCGTGGTCGACGTCGACCATGAGCGCGCGGCGCAGGCCGCGGCGGACCTCGGCGCCCGGCACGATGCGGTCGTTCACGCGGCGACGCCGGAGAGCCTCCCTGCCCTGATCGCGCGCGCCGACGGCGTCGTCCATTGCACGCCCACCGGGATGCACGACCACCCCGGCATCCCCTTCTCCCCCACTCTCCTCCGCGCCGACCTCTGGGTGGCCGACATCGTGTACCGCCCGCTCGAGACCGAACTGCTGCGCGCCGCCCGCGCGATCGGCTGCCGGACCCTCGACGGCGGACAGATGGCGGTCTTCCAGGCCGTCGACGCCTTCCACCTCATCACCGGCATCCGCCCCGACGCCGATCGCATGATCGGCACCTTCCGCCAGCTCGTCGCAGACGACGAGCTCGTCAGTTAGGAGTACCCATGTCCACCACCGCAGTGCCGCGGAAGACCCCGGTCCGCGCCGCCGTCGCCAGCTTCTTCGGCAGCGCCGTCGAGTACTACGACTTCTTCCTGTTCGGATCGGCGGCTGCATTGATCTTCCCGACGGTCTTCTTTCCGTCCGGGGATCAGGCTGCGCTCGTCATGTCGTTCGCGACCTTCGGCTTCGCATACATCGCGCGGCCGGTGGGTGCGGTCTTCGTCGGCCACTTCGGCGACCGCCTCGGCCGGCGGCGCGTGCTGCTCTTCACGCTGCTCGTCATGGGGCTGTCGACCTTCGCCATCGGATGTCTGCCGACCTACGCGCAGATCGGCTGGGCCGCCCCCATCCTGCTGGTCGTGTGCCGTCTCCTGCAGGGGCTCTCCGCATCCGGCGAGCAGGCCGGAGCCTCGTCGCTCACGCTGGAGCACGCGCCCGATCGCCGGCGCGCGTTCTTCACCTCCTGGACGCTCACGGGCACGCAGGGCGGCCAGATCCTCGCCGCGCTGGTGTTCATCCCCGTGGTCGCGATGCCCGACTCCATCAAGCTGACATGGGGATGGCGCATCCCGTTCTGGCTCAGCGCCGTCGTCGTCATCGTCGCCTACGTCATCCGCCGCGGCCTGCACGAGACTCCCGAGTTCGAGGAGACGAAGGCCGAGGGCCGCATCGCGCGCATCCCGCTCATCCCGCTGCTGCGCGACCACTGGCGCGACGTGCTCCGCGTGATCTGCTGTGCGTTCATCGCGGCGGTGTCCACGGTCTTCGGCAACCTCGCGATCGCCTATGGAGTCGTCGTCGGCCTGAACCCTGCCATGACGCTGTGGCTCGTCGTCGCGGCGAACCTCGTCGCCATCGGCACGCAGCCGATGTTCGGAGCACTCGCCGATCGCGTCGGCCGCAAGCCGGTGTTCATCTACGGCGCGATCGCCTCGGCCCTCCTGATGCCGTTCTACATGCTGTCGATGGGCGCCGGGAACCTCGCCCTGACATTCGTGCTGGCGGTGCTCACCTTCTCCTTCGGCTACGCCGCCGCGAACGCCGTCTGGCCGGCGTTCTACTCCGAGATGTTCAGCACCCGCGTGCGGTTCTCGGGCGTCGCCATCGGAACCCAGCTCGGCTTCCTCATGGCCGGCTTCGCACCCACCATCGTCACCGCGCTCGGTGGAGTCCAGCAGGGTGGATGGGTCGTCATCAGCGTCTTCACGGCCGTGATCTGCCTCATCGCCGTCGTCAGCGCGCTCACGGCCCGCGAGACGAAGAACGTGCCCACCGACGAGCTCGGCCTTCGGAGCGAGCACATCGCGCGGCCGACCCCCGTCAACGCCTGACATCCTGCACGCAGACGCGGCCTCGCCCACGGGCGAGGCCGCGTCGTCTATGCGTGCGCGCGCCCGTCAACCGGGAGGGGCCGGGTCATCACGAGCTCCGGCCCGATCGTGCCCGTGAACGTCTCCCCCGTCGGCGTGAAGCCGGCACGCCGGTAAGCACCCTGCGCGCGGAGATTGTCGGCGTGCACGTCGAGCGACAGGATGCGAGCCCCTTCTGTCACGGCCCACGCCTCGGCGACCGTGAACAGGCGGTCGATCGTGCCGTCGCCTCGGTGACTCGGACGGACGTAGACGCCCACGATGTCGGCGCGCTCGGTGTGCACGGTGTGCCCGAGGTGGTCGATGATGCCGGGCTTGCGGATCAGCACGCTGAGCGAGCCGACCCACGCCGGCGTTTCTGCATCCTCGTCGATCGCGACGAACTGCGCCGAATCGGCGGAGTCCGCGGCACGGCGAGTGCGCTCCTGCCAGAACTCGTCGCTGTGAGCGGCGACCTGGGCGGGCGACTCGAGGAAGGCGATGCCGGCATCGGGATCCGCGACGGCCTCGGCACGCAGCGCCCGCACGTCCCGCCACTCGGAGGCGAGGATGCGTCGTACGCTCGAGCGGCCCGTCACCGCGCCAGCCTACCCGCGCGGCTCAGCCCGCGACCTCCTGGTATGCGGCGAACAGCAGCGACTCGTCCGGCGCCTGCAGCACGGTCGGTCGGGCGATGTCGTCGAGCACGATGAAGCGCAGCATCGACCCGCGGGTCTTCTTATCGCGCTGCATCGTCGCCAGCAGCTGCGGCCATGCGCCGGCGCGATAGGTCATGGGCAGGCCGAGGGCGCCGAGCACATCGCGGTGGCGCTGCACCGCCTCATCCGGCAGCCGCCCCGCCAATCGTGAGAGCTCGGCGGCGAACGTCATGCCCACCGAGACGGCGGCCCCGTGGCGCCAGCGGTAGCGCTCGGCGTGCTCGATCGCGTGTCCGAGGGTATGCCCGTAGTTGAGGATCTCTCGCAGGCCCGCCTCGCGCAGGTCCTCGCCGACCACCCGCGCCTTCATGTCGATCGCGAGCTCGATGCAGCGGCGGAACGACGCGGAGCGCGGATCGAGGACTGTCGTCGGATCGTCCTCGATGAGGTCGAGGATCTCGGGATGCCAGATGAATCCGGCCTTGGCGACCTCGGCGAAGCCGGCGACCCGCTCGTTCGGCGACAGCGAGTCGAGCAGATCGAGGTCGCAGATCACCGCACGCGGCGGCCAGAACGCGCCGACGAGGTTCTTGCCCTCGGCGGTGTTGATGCCGGTCTTGCCGCCGACGGCGGCATCCACCATCCCGAGCACCGTCGTCGGCACCTGCACGACCGCGACTCCGCGCAGCCATGTGGCCGCGACGAAGCCGGCGAGGTCGGTCACCGCTCCGCCGCCGAAGCCCACGACGGCGTCGGTGCGCGTGAAGTCCGCCTGACCCATCACCTGCCAGCAGAATGCGGCCACCTCGACACGCTTGCCCTGCTCGGCGTCCGGCACCTCAGCCAGGAGCACCTGCCGATCGGCGCCGAGCGACGCGCGAAGTGCCTCCGCCTGCCCGGCGAGCGTCGGCGGGTGCACGATGAGCACCTTCTGGGCGGCGGAGGGCAGCGCCTCGGCGAGGCTCGACAGGATGCCGCGCCCCACGCGGATGTCGTAGGGCTCGTCGCCCGCCACCTGGATCGTCGTGGTCTCGCTCATGCGGAGCGTCCCTCCTCGTTCGTCTGCGCACCCTGCTCCACCGGCTCGGCACCGATGGCCCATGTCACGATCGCGTCGACGACGGCGCTGAGAGGTCCGCGGGATGTGTCGAACGTCGCATCCGCCAGCTCTTCGTACACCGGGCGTCGCGCCGCATAGATCTCCTGCCACCGAACGACGGGATCGTCGCCCGCCAGCAGCGGGCGGTTCGTCCCGGCGATGCGGGCGGCCACGATCCGCGGCTCCACGGTGAGGAGCACGACCCGGTGTTCGCGAAGGAGCGCGCGGGTCTCGGCATCCGTCACAGCGCCGCCGCCGAGGGCGACCACGCCGTCGGACTCGAGCGCGACCGCGACGGCCGCGCGCTCGATCTCGCGGAAGCGCTCTTCACCCAGCTCGGTGAAGATCTTCTCGATCGGCCCGTGCTCGCGAACCACGAGCGCGTCGGTGTCCGTGAACGGAACTCCCAGCGTCTTCGCCACCCGGCGCCCGACGCTCGTCTTGCCCGCACCCATCGGCCCGATCAGCACGAGGGCGCTCATGCGCCGCCCCGCATTCACAGGAGCGCGGCGTTGCTCGCGGCCGTGCTGCGCAGGGTCTCCGGGATCGCCGCGAGGTAGGACTGGAGGTTGCGCCGCGTCTCGGCGACGTTGTCGCCGCCGAACTTCTCGAGCACGACTTCGGCCAGCACGATCGCGACCATCGCCTCCGCCACGACGCCGGCGGCGGGCACGGCGCACACGTCGGAGCGCTGGTGGTGCGCCGAGGCCGTCTCACCCGTCGACACGTCCACCGTGCGCAGTGCGTGCGGGACGGTGGCGATCGGCTTCATGCCGGCGCGCACACGCAGCACCGTGCCCGTAGACATGCCGCCCTCGGTGCCGCCCGCACGATCGGACGAACGGGTGATGCCGTCGTCGGTGACGAACAGCTCGTCGTGGGCCGCCGAGCCGCGGCGGCGGGTCGTCTCGAATCCGTCGCCCACCTCCACGCCCTTGATCGCCTGGATGCTCATGATCGCCTGCGCGAGCTTCGCGTCGAGGCGGCGGTCCCAGTGCACGTGGGAGCCGAGCCCCGGAGGCAGGCCGTATGCGAGCACCTCGACGACTCCGCCGAGCGTGTCACCGTCCTTGCGGGCGGCATCCACCTCGGCGACCATGCGGGCCGAGGTCTCCGGGTCGAAGCAGCGCAGCGGATCCGCGTCGAGCGTGTCGACATCGTCGGGGGCAGGCAGCGCTGAGCCGTCGGGGACCCGCACAGGCCCGATCGAGAGCGTGTGGCTGACGAGACGGATGCCGAGCTCGCCGAGGAACGCCCGTGCCAGCGTGCCGAGGGCGACCCGGGCCGCGGTCTCGCGGGCGCTCGCACGCTCGAGGATCGGCCGCGCCTCGTCGAATCCGTACTTCTGCATGCCGACGAGGTCGGCGTGGCCCGGACGAGGGCGCGTGAGCGCGGCACCACGGCCGCGTGACATGTCGGTCAGGTCCACGGGCTCGGGATTCATCACCTCGACCCACTTCGGCCACTCCGTGTTGCCGATCCGGAGAGCGATCGGGCTGCCGAGGGTGTAACCGTGACGGATGCCGGACGAGATCGTCAGGTCGTCCTCTTCGAACTTCATGCGCGAGCCGCGCCCGTAGCCGAGCTTGCGCCGGGCCAGGTCGGCCCGGATGGCGTCGGATGAGACGGGGACGCCGGCCGGAAGACCCTCCATGACGGCGACGAGTTCGGGGCCGTGCGATTCGCCGGCCGTGAGCACGCGGAGCATTCCCCCAGTCTCCCACGCCGGCGCGCGCGGTCAGTCTCCCGTGACGGCCGCGCGCATCGTCTCGAGCACACGCGCCTCGTCGGGCAGCGGTGTCGCTGGGTCGCCGGCGGTGAAGACCCGCACCTGCAGCAGCGCCTGGTGCAGCAGCATCCCGAGCCCCCAGACGGCGTCGCCGCCGCGGCTCTGCCACGCCTGCGCGAGCGCGGTGGGCCAGTGCCCGTAGACGACGTCGTACAGCAGCCCGCCTGCGGCGGCGAGGTCGTCCGCGGCGACCGAATCGATGGACGCCTCGCCTGGCAGGGTCGAGATCGTGACGTCGGTCGCGCGGAAGGCGCCCGCCGAGAGGGGCGTCGCAGCCACCCGCATCCCGAGCCTGTCGCCGAGATCGATGAGGGATGCCGCGGCCTCCGGCCGCCTCGCGACGATCTCCACGTCCTCGACCCCGAGGTCGTCGAGAGCCACGAGCGCCGAGGTCGCCGTCGCACCCGCGCCGACGATGCGGGCCGTGCCCGGATCATGAAGCCCGTGCTCGCGCAGGTCTCGGGCGATTCCGCCGATGTCGGTGTTGAAGCCGTGCGGGCCGTCCGCCGTGAGCAGCAGGGTGTTGACCGCGCCCGTGAGCTCGGCCGCCCGGTCCCGCGTCGCGGCGGCGGCGAAGGCGACGCCCTTCAGGGGCATCGTGAGCGACAGTCCGCGGAAGGAGTCGTCCAGTGAACCCAGCTGCGCGGCGAAGGAGGCCTCGTCGACGCGGCGGCGCTCATAGGACCAGTCAAGGCCCAAGGCCGCGTAGGCGGCGAGCTGCAGCTGCGGCGAACGGCTGTGGGCGATCGGATCGCCCCACACCTCGAGGCGCGTCACCGCCGAGCCACCCGACTCAGCAGCCCGAGTTCGGGTTCGCCTTGCACCACGTGCGCATCTGCTGGACCGCCTTCTCCTGGTCCGCGTACGTCGTCGAGAACACGGTCTCGCCGGTGTTCATGTTGACCGTCGTGAAGTACATCCAGGTGCCGTCGGCGGGATGCATCGCGGCGTCGATCGCGAGATCACCGGGGCTGGAGATGGGTCCCACCGGCAGTCCCGGATGCACGTATGTGTTGTACGGGTTCGGATCCTTGAGGGCCTCCGCCGACGAGCTCGCGGTGCCGTTGTGCAGCTGGCCGTAGCCGTACTGCGCGGTGGAGTCCATCTGCAGCTTGCCGAACGTGTCCTTGTTGTTCGGCTGCAGGCGGTTCTCGATGACGCGCGACACCTTGTAGAAGTCCTGCGAGTTCCGCGCCTCGCGCTGGATGATCGACGCGATGGTCAGGATGCGCTGGCGATCCGCCTGCGCCACACCGGCCTTGTCTAGCGATTGGACGGTGCGCTCCACCATCTTCGTGATGACCTGTTGAGCCGTGACGCCAGGTCCGAACGTGTACTGCGCCGGGAACAGCCAGCCCTCGAGGCTCGAGGCGGTCACGCCGTAGTCCGCGGGTTTCGCCACAGCGGCCTGGAACTGGTCGAGAGGGATCTTCAGCGTGTCCGAGAGGGTCTTGAGGATCTGATCCTCGGTGAGTCCCTCACGCAGGAGCGCCGTGTTCTGCAGCTTGCTGGACGGATCATCGAGCGCCGTCAGCGCCGCGGCCGACGTCATCTCCTTCTTCAGCTTGTAGACGCCCGGATAGAACGTGGGGTTCTTCCCGGACTTCACGAGCATCTGGTAGAAGACCTGCGGTGTCTTGGTGACCCCCGCCTGCGCGAGCGCCTTGGACACGGTCATGCCGTTGTCGCCCTCGTTGATCGTGATCGTGGCCTCGCCGTGTGCCTTGCCGGACGCGTAGTCGATCGGCTCGGTCCAGCCCATCACCTCACGGACCTTGCCGCCGTACTGGTTCCACGCCCACATGCCGCCGCCGATGAGCCCGCCGATCAGGACGACGATGACGCCCAGGATGACGAAGCCGCCGAGGCGGCCGCCTCCGTGCGACCCGCCCTTCTTGCCCTTGCCCTTCCCCTTGCCGCCGCCTCCGTTCGGAAGTGTCGCGGCGTGGGCGAACAGGTCGTCGAGCGTCGCGTCAGTGCGCGCAGGCGCTTGAGCATCACGCGCTGCCGTGGCGAGCGCGTCGGCGGATGCGGGCGTCCTGCGCACGGGCAGGAGTGGCTCGGAGTCGGCGAGGAACGGCGCGGTCGCCCGTCCGCCGTCGATCTGCGGGAGGGCGACCGTCGAGGCGGGCTCGACGCGGTTCGCTCCCGTGCCGTTCGGAGTGCGCATCGGCCCGGGGGCGGCCGCATCGCGGGGGGCGCCGAAGGGATCGTCCTCGCCGGACCCCGCGTTATCGGCGTCGTCGCCCCACGAGACCGTGCGCACCGGTCGCAGCGGCAGCGGCTGGAAACCTGAGGCCTCGACGGGCGCCGATCCCGGCATCGCGAGCGGGAAAGCCGTCGTGGGAACGGTCGGTGCGGCCGGAGCCGAATCGGGGCTCGGGGCGCTGGGGGGCGCAGCGGTCGGCGGGACCTCTCCCGTGGCCGCGCGCGCGGCGGCCTCGCGGGCCGCTCGCCGCGAACTGGGTGCGGGAAGCTCAGCAGTGCTCCGCTCCGGGTCGGTGTCCCCTGCGGCGGGCGACCCCGGGAGTCCGGCGGCAGCGGCCTGGGCGGCGCCCGATGCATGGCCGGTCTGCGCGGCGACAGCCGTCGGCCGCGGACCGGAGGACGGCGGAGGCACGGCCGGCGAGGTGCGGACCGGCCCGGGGGCCGTGCTCGACACCGAGCGGTTCGGGCGTGCGGATGGGCGGTCGCCGAAGATGTCCTCGAAGGGATCGTCGTACGACATGGGTTCGGGCATCAGGTGGGCTCCTGGGCGGGTTCGACAGTGCTGCCGGGCGCTTTCCCGCTGCTTTTCTCGACGTCGAGCGCCTGCTGCAGGAGGATGACCGCGGCGACCTGATCCACAATGCTACGAGACGAACGCTGGGATCTGCCCGAACCGCGCAGAGCGGCATGGGCGGACACCGTGCTCAGGCGCTCGTCCACAAGCCTGACGGATCGTTCTGACGAGGATGCCAGGAGCGCCGCGAACTCGCGCGCATCGTGCGTGGACGGCGTGTCGTCACCGCTCATGTTCACCGGCAGGCCCACGACGAGCTCGAACGCGTCGTGCTCGTCGGCGAGCGTCAGGATGCGGGCGATGGATGCGTCGTCCCGCGGCACGGTCTCGACCGGGGTGGCCAGCATCCCGTCGGGATCGCACCGGGCGACCCCGACGCGGGCCTTGCCCACGTCGATGCCGAGCCGCACACCCCGGCGGAAACCGGTCACGCCTGCGTCGCCTCCAGCGCGCGCACGATCGCCTCGAGGGCGGACGGAAGGGCGGACACATCCGTCCCGCCGCCCTGCGCGACATCGTCGCGGCCGCCGCCGCCGCCGCCGAGAAGGCCGGCCGCGGTCTTGGCGAGAACGCCCGCCTTGGCGCCGGCGCTGCGCGCCGCCTCGGTGGTGGCCACGATCACGACCGGCCGGTCCCCCACCTCGGCGCCGAGTGCGACGACCACGGGCTCGGACCCCAGGCGGTCGCGCACCTGCAGCACGAGACCGCGCAGGTCGTCCGCGGAGGCCGCGCGGCCGACGGAGGCGGCGACGACGCGGAAGGCGCCGGCCGCGGTCGCGGACGACACGAGCTCGGGCACGCGCTCACCAAGGGCCCTGGCCTCGAAGCTCGCGATGCGCTTCTCCGCCGCTTTGAGACCGGCGGTCAGCTCGGCGATGCGCGCCGGCAGGTTCTCGCGCGGCGTCTTCAGGAGCGACGTGAGCTGCGACACGATCGCGCGCTCGGCCGCGAGCTCGCGGAACGCGTCCTGACCCACGAGCGCCTCCACGCGGCGGTTGGATGCGCCCACCGATGACTCGCCGACGAGGCTGATGATGCCGACCTCGGCGCTCGTGGACACGTGCGTCCCGGCGCAGAGCTCGCGCGACCAGGGGCCGCCGATGTCGACCATGCGCACGACATCGCCGTACTTCTCGCCGAACAGCGCCATGGCGCCGAGCTCCTTGGCCTCCGACAGCGACAGCACGCGCGTCGTCACCTCGAGGTTGTCGCGCACCGCGTTGTTGGCGATCTCCTCGATCTCGGTCTTCGTCTCGGGTGAGAGCGCCTGCCCCCACGCGAAATCGAACCGCAGGTAGCCGGCGCGGTTCAGCGAGCCGGCCTGCGTCGCGGTGCGACCCAGCGTGTCGCGGAGCGCGGCGTGCACGAGGTGCGTGGCGGAGTGGGCCTGACGGGCGGCGCGGCGGTTGGCCGCATCCACCACCGACGTCGCGATCTGGCCGACGCCGACCTCGCCGGAGGTCACCTCGACCGTGTGGCTGACGAGCCCCGGCACCGGCTTCTGCACATCCAGCACCTCGAGTTCGAACCCCGGACCGACGATGACGCCCTTGTCGGCGACCTGGCCGCCCGACTCGGCGTACAGCGCGGTCTCCGCGAGGATCACCTCGGCGATCTGACCCTGCCCAGCTCGCTGCGCCGGCAGGCCCTCGACGAGGATGCCGAGCACGCTCGACTCCGTCTCGAGATCGGTGTAGCCGGTGAAGACCGTCTCGCCCTGCGCCCGCACGTCGCGATAGACGCTGAGGTCGGCGATGGCGCGCTTGCGCGACTTCGCGTCGGCCTTCGCCCGCGTCCTCTGCTCCAGCATGAGGGCGTCGAACGCCTCGCGGTCGACGCTCAGCCCGGCCTCCTCGGCGACCTCCATGGTGAGGTCGATCGGGAACCCGTACGTGTCGTGCAGGAGGAACGCCTCGGCGCCGGGCAGGGCGCCGGCGCCCGCATCCTTCGTCTGCGACACGGCGAGATCGAGGATCGTCGATCCGGCCGCGAGCGTGCGGAGGAACGTCTCCTCCTCGGCGTAGGCGTACTGCGAGATGCGCGCCCAGTCGTCGACCACCACGGGGTACGCCGGCGCCATCGCGTCGCGAGAGGCCGTGAACAGCTCGGGGAACGAGGGTCCGTCGACTCCGAGAAGCCGCATGGCGCGGATCGACCGACGCATGAGGCGACGCAGGATGTAGCCGCGACCTTCGTTGGACGGCGTGACGCCGTCGGAGAGGAGCATGAGCGACGACCGGATGTGGTCCGCGATCACGCGATAGCGCACGTCGTCCTCGTGCGAGGCGCCGTACCTGCGGCCCGAGAGCGCCTCCGCGCGGTCGAGGACCGGACGCACCTGGTCGATCTCGTACATGTTCTCGACGCCCTGCTTGATGAAGGCGACACGCTCGAGACCCATCCCGGTGTCGATGTTCTTCTTTGGCAGCTCGCCGACGATCGTGAAGTCGGTCTTGCTCTTCACGTCCGCGATGAGGTCCTGCATGAAGACGAGGTTCCAGATCTCGGTGAACCGGCTGTCGTCCACCGCCGGGCCGCCGTCGCGGCCGTACGCGGGACCCCGGTCGAAGTAGATCTCGGAGCAGGGGCCGGCAGGCCCCGGCTGCCCGGTCGACCAGTAGTTGTCGTCCTTGCCCATCCGCTGGATGCGGTCGACGGGAAGGCCCGCGACCTTCTGCCACAGACGAGCGGCCTCGTCGTCGTCCTCGTAGACGGTCACCCACAGGTCCCGCTCATCGAAGCCCAGGCCTCCGTCGGCCTCGGAGGAGGTCAGCAGCTCCCACGCGTAGCCGATCGCGCCTTCTTTGAAGTAGTCGCCGAACGACCAGTTGCCGAGCATCTGGAAGAACGTGCCGTGCCGCGCCGTCTTGCCGACCTCTTCGATGTCGTTCGTGCGGATGCACTTCTGCACGTCGGCTGCCCGCGCATAGGGCGCCGGCACGACGCCGGTGAGGTAGGGGATGAACGGGACCATGCCGGCGATCGTGAACAGGATCGACGGGTCGTCGCTCACCAGCGACGCCGACGGCACGATGGTGTGGTCGTTCTTGTGGAAGTAGTCGAGATAGCGCGTCGCGATCTCAGCGGTCTTCATGACGGTGCACGTCCTCAGGGCAGGTCGAAAGAGCACGCCGCGAGATTGCGGCGGACAGAAGTGTTCAGAGTGCGGACGACGGGCTGTCGGATGCGTCGTCCCCGGCGGCGGCCTCGACCGCGGTCTCCGACCCGGCGAAGGAGGCCTCCTGAGCGTGGTACGCGTCGGCGATCCGGTCGGTGAACTCGGAGATGCGCGCGTCGAGCTCTGCCAGGACGTCGCGGCCACGGGGGTCCTTGTTGACGTAGTGGGCTGCGACGAAGCCGCCGATGACGCCGAGCGCGAACCAGAGGAAGTGCTTCACGGGATCTCCTTCGCGTCGAGCCGCGGGTGCGGCATTCCCCATCGTAGGCGAGAACGCAGGAGGGGCGCCGGGAAGAACCCGGCACCCCTCCTGGATGTTGGCTGCTCAGCGGGCTGTGCCCGTTCGGACGCGGCGCTTGCGCGCCCGTCCGGCCGCGGCCCTAGCGGGCTGCGTAGTACTCCACAACCAGCTGCACGTCGCCGACCACGGGGACCTCGACGCGCTTCGGGCGGCGCACGAGACGCGCGTGGAGCTTCTCGAGGTCGACCTCGAGGTAGCCCGGAACCGGGGGCAGGACGTCGGCGTGACCGCCGGCGGCCGCCACCTGGAAGGGCTCGGTTCCCTCGCTGCGCGGCTTGACGTGGATCAGCTGACCCGGCTTCACGCGGAACGACGGGCGGTCGACGAGCTGGCCGTCGACGAGGATGTGGCGGTGCACGACCAGCTGGCGCGCCTGGGCCGTGGTGCGGGCGAAGCCGGAACGGAGAACGAGCGCGTCCAGACGCATCTCGAGGAGCTCGACCAGGTTCTCACCGGTCAGGCCGTCCTTGCGGCGGGCCTCGTTGAACGTGTTGCGCATCTGCTTCTCGCGGATGCCGTACTGCTCGCGCAGACGCTGCTTCTCGCGCAGACGGACGGCGTAGTCGCTGTCCTGCTTGCGCTTGGTGCGGCCGTGCTCGCCCGGAGCGTAGGGACGCTTCTCGAGGTAGCGGGCGGCCTTCGGGGTGAGCGCGACGCCGAGCGCGCGCGACAGGCGCACCTTGCGACGGTCCTGGGACTTCGTGACCACGAAGTGTTCCTTCCGTGACGCGGCCGTGTCTCTCACGGCTCGCGGGCGTATCGCCTGTCTTCGCCCTGTCCGGACTGCACGCCGGGGCATGCCGGTAGGTATGTGGAAGAGAGGGGATGCCCGAAAACTCGGTTTCGAGCCTGTGAAGTCTACCAGAACGGGATGCGGCGCCCCTGCGTGACCCCGCGCGGGGTGCGGATCGGCGCTCAGCCTTCCAGGATGCGGCGGATCTTCTCCAGCCGCGCCTGCACGTCGCGCTCCTGGCCGTGGGCGGTGGGCTCGTAGTATCTGCGGCCGCGCAAGTCGTCCGGCAGGTACTGCTGCGGCACGATCCCGATGTCGGTGTCGTGGGGATAGACGTATCCCTTGCCGTGTCCGAGCCGCTTCGCTCCCGGATAGTGGGCATCGCGCAGGTGTGCGGGCACGCGACCGAAGCCGCCCTTGCGCACGTCGGCGATGGCCTGGTCGATCGCCAGATAGGCGGCGTTCGACTTCGCCGTCGTCGCGAGGTAGGCTGTCGCCTCCGCGAGCGGGATACGCCCCTCGGGCATGCCGATGAACGCGACGGCGTCGGCGGCCGCGACGGCGATCTGAAGCGCCTGCGGGTCGGCCAAGCCGATGTCCTCGGCGGCCGAGATCACGAGCCGTCGGGCGATGAACCGCGGGTCCTCGCCCGCCTCGATCATGCGCGCGAGGTAGTGCATCGACGCATCCACATCCGATCCTCGGATCGACTTGATGAACGCGCTGATGACGTCGTAGTGCTCGTCGCCCTGCCGGTCGTAGCGCAGCAGCGCCCGGTCGACCGCCTGCGCGATCGCCTCCGCGGTCACCTCCGGCGTGATGTCTTCCTCACGGTCGCCTCCCACGGCGCCGAGGGCGATGGTCGCCGCCGCCTCAAGCGCGGTGAGCGCGCGCCGTGCGTCGCCCGATGCCAGCCGTACGAGCGCGGCGCGCGCGCCGTCCGCGAGCACCACGGAGCCGTTCAGCCCGCGGGGATCGGACACGGCGCGGTCGACGAGCGATCCGAGGTCGTCGTCCGACAGTGGCTGGAGGGTCAGCAGCAGCGACCGCGAAAGCAGCGGCGAGATGACCGAGAAAGACGGGTTCTCCGTGGTGGCCGCGATGAGAACCACCCAGCCGTTCTCGACTCCCGGGAGCAGCGCATCCTGCTGCGCCTTCGTGAACCGGTGGATCTCGTCCAGGAACAGGATCGTCGAGACACCGTAGAGATCGCGCTGCGTGAGTGCCTCCTGCATGACCTCCCGCACGTCGCGCACCCCAGCGGTGACCGCGGACAGCTCGACGAACCGGCGGCCGGACGTGCGCGCGATCGCCTGCGCGAGGGTCGTCTTCCCGGTTCCGGGAGGCCCCCACAGGATGACGGAGACGGGGGTGGATGCCGAGGCATCCGCCTGCGCGAGCGCCCGGATGGGCGAGCCCGGCCCCAGGAGGTGCGCCTGGCCGGCAACCTCGTCGAGGGAGGTGGGCCGCATGCGCACGGCGAGGGGCGTCTGCCCCTGGAACAGTGCGGTCGGCGAACTCACCAGGCCAGGCTATCCGCCGCAGCCGACACGCGGCTCGGTGCTGGTTGGGCGCGCGCGGCCGCGACTGCGTATGATCGTCCCGCCCGGCGTGGCCGGTGCGAAGGAGGACACGTGGCCACTGGCGGCAGAGGGCAGGGGCGCGCCGCGCGCGAGGTGCGGGAGCGCAATCGCGCGTATCTCGCCCGCAAGGAGTACCACGACGGACAGCTGCGCAGGCGCCGGCGCGACGATGTCGTCGCGGGCGTGGCCGGCGGCATCCTCATCCTCGCCATCGTCGGCGGCCAGATCGCGTACTTCACGGTCGGTCCCGGCGCCGCGCATCCGTCACCCACCCACTCCCCCTCGCCGTCGCCCTCCGCGTCCTGATCGCCGTGGCCCGGCGCGGCCCGCATACTAGGCTGGCAATGTCCATCCCCCGATAGGCGCTGAGGCGCCGCCACGAGGTGTTTCCGTGACTGCAACAGCAGAATCCACCCCCGACCAGAGCGAGCCCTGGGGCCGCGTCGACGACGACGGCACCGTATCGGTGCGTGAAGGCGCGGAGTGGCGCGTCGTCGGGCAGTACCCCGACGGCTCGGCGGAAGAGGCCCTCGCCTACTTCGAGCGCAAGTACACGGATCTCGCCAGTGAGGTCACGCTTCTCGAGGTGCGCCACCGCCGCGGCGGTGCATCCGCCTCCGATCTGCGCTCCACGGCCACGACGCTTCGCGCCAAGGTGGCCGGCGCATCCGCCGTCGGAGACCTGGCGACACTCGACGCCCGACTCGAGGCGCTCATCGGCGCGCTGTCCGCCGCCACCGAGACCGAGGCCGCCGCCGCACGCGAGGCCGTGGACGAGGCGATCCGGGATCGCACCGCACTCGTCGAGCAGGCCGAGGCGCTCGCCGCCCGCGATCCGAAGACCGTGCAGTGGCGCGAGGCAGGGGCCGAGATGACGGCGCTCTTCGACCAGTGGCAGTCGCAGCAGCAGAACGGACCTCGCCTGCCCAAGTCGACGGCCCAGCAGCTGTGGAAGCGATTCCGTGACGCCCGGGCGACGGTCGACCGGCACCGCCGCGAGTTCTATGCCGAACTCGACGAGACGCACCGCTCCGCGCGGGACGCCAAGACCCGGCTGGTCGAGAAGGCCGAAGCCCTCGCCCCGCGCGGCGAGGACGGCATCGGCGCCTACCGCGAGCTGCTCGACCAGTGGAAGAACGCCGGCCGTGCGGGCAAGAAGGTCGACGACGCCCTGTGGGCGCGCTTCAAGGCCGCCGGCGACGCACTGTACGGGGCCCGCTCGGAGCGTGAGACCGCGGAGGCAGACGCATCCCGCGAGAAGATCGTTCAGAAGCGGGAGCTGCTCGTGGAGGCCGCCGCCGTCGCCGACGAGTCGAACCTCGCCGCGGCGCGCACGCTGCTCACCGGCATCCAGCGCCGTTGGGACGAGATCGGGCGCATCTTCCCGCGCGACAAGGAGCGTGCGCTCGACGACGACCTCCGCAAGATCGAGCAGGCGCTGCGCACCCGCGAGGACGCCGACTGGAAGCGCAACAACCCCGAGACCAAGGCGCGCGCCAACGACATGACCCGCCAGCTCACCGACGCGATCGAGAAGCTCGAGACCGAGCTCGCCGCGGCCGAGGCCTCGGGCGACACCGCTGCCATCGCGCAGGCACGCGAAGCGCTGGACGCCCGCAAGGCGTGGCTGCGAGCCCTGGGCGGCTGAGCCGGTTCTCCACAGCAGAGGGATGCGGCGACTCCTCGCCGCCGCGGATGCGGCATGCTTCCGAGCATGCACCGCGCATTCCTCTTCTACCCCGGTGACCGCCTCTCCTCGACCGAGCTGTGCGCCGCACGTCTGGACGGCCACGTCATCGAGGTCGGCGACGCGTACGCGCCCGCCGACACCGTAGAGACCGCGGCGCTGCGCGGTGCCTCCCTGCTGCCGCTCCTCGGCAGCGCGCTGGCAGCAACCCACCTCACCGCCGCGTGGGTGCTCGGCGCCATGCCGGAGCCGCCCGCGCGGCACACGGTGCAGCGGGCCTCCGAGCGCCGCCCGCACAGCACGTTCGACGTGCGCGTTCAGTACCGCGACCTGCAGGTTCCCGACACCGACCTCGTCCTGATCGGCGGCGCACGGGTGACCACGCCGGAGCGGACACTGGCGGACCTCGCACGCGTCGACGACGCGCGGCACCGGCGTGCCTTCGAACTGCTCGCTGATGCGGAGCCAGGACTGGCGCCCCGTGCCCTGGAGTGGCTGGACGCACAGGGGCCGATCTGGGCGAAGCGCGTCGGACGTGAGATCCTGCGGACCAGGATTCAGGACGAGGTGACGCGGTACACGTCGTAGACGGCGTCGATGCGTCGCACGGCGTTCAGCACGCGGTCGAGGTGAACGATGTCGCCCATCTCGAACACGAAGCGGCTGAGCGCCAGGCGCTCGTTCGTCGTCGACACCGTCGCCGAGAGGATGTTGACGTGGTGCTCGCTGAGCACCCGGGTCACATCGCTCAGCAGACCGGAGCGGTCGAGCGCCTCGACCTGGATCTGCACGAGGAACACGCTCTTCGAGGTGGGCGCCCACTCCACGTCGATCAGGCGCTCCGGGTCGGACATGAGCGACTTCACGTTCGTGCAGTCGGCCCGGTGCACCGAGACACCGCTCCCGCGGGTGACGAAGCCGACGATGGGGTCGCCCGGCACGGGCGTGCAGCACTTCGCGAGCTTCACCAGAATGTCGGGAGCCCCGCGGACCAGCACCCCCGAATCGCCGGCGCGCTGCTGGCGGCTGCGCCCGACATGCGGGATCTCGATGGGACCGGTCGCAACCTCGTTGACGCTGACGAGCGCCGTGACCTTCTCGATCACCGACTGCGTGGAGACGTGTCCCTCTCCCACGGCGGCATACAGCGCGGACACGTCCTCGTAGCGCAGCTGGTGCGCCACCTCGGTGAACGAGTCCTGGCTCATCAGACGCTGCAGGGGCAGGTTCTGGCGGCGCATCGCCCGGGCGATGGCCTCCTTGCCCTGCTCGATCGCCTCCTCACGGCGTTCCTTCGTGAACCAGCCGCGGATCTTGCTGCGCGCACGGGTGCTCTTGACGAAGCTCAGCCAGTCCTGGCTGGGGCCTGCATCCGGATTCTTCGAAGTGAAGACCTCGACGACGTCGCCGCTGGACAGCGTCGACTCGAGCGGCACGAGCCGGCCGTTGACCTTGGCACCCATCGTGCGGTGCCCGATCTCGGTGTGGACGGCGTATGCGAAGTCGACGGGAGTCGCGCCGGTGGGCAGGCCGATGACGCGCCCCTTGGGCGTGAAGACGTAGACCTCCTTGGCGCCGATCTCGAATCGGAGGGAGTCGAGGAACTCACCGGGGTCCGCGGTCTCGGCCTGCCAGTCCGAGATGCGCGCGAGCCACGCCATGTCGGTGTCGAGCGCCTTCGAGTCGGTCTTGCCGCCGGTCATCCGCTCCTTGTACTTCCAATGCGCCGCGACCCCGTATTCGGCCTGCTGATGCATCTCGTGGGTGCGGATCTGGATCTCGACGGTGCGGCCGCCCGGACCGATCACCGTCGTGTGCAGCGACTGGTAGAGGTTGAACTTCGGCGTGGCGATGTAGTCCTTGAACCGGCCGGGAAGCGGTGTCCAGCGTGCGTGGATGGCGCCGAGGACCGCGTAGCAGTCGCGGACGGTCCCGACGATGACCCGGATGCCGATGAGGTCGTAGATGTCGTCGAACTCGCGACCGCGGACGACCATCTTCTGATACACCGAATACAGCTGTTTGGGACGACCCATGACGCGCCCGCGCACGCGGAGCTCCCGGAGGTCGGATTCGACCGAATCGATGACGGTGTGCACATACTGCTCGCGCTGCGGCGTGCGTTGTCGGACGAGGCTCTCGATCTCCGCGTAGAGCTTCGGATGCAGCACCGCGAACGAGAGATCCTCGAGCTCGGATTTGATGGTCTGGATGCCGAGTCGATGCGCGAGCGGCGCGTAGATCTCGAGGGTCTCGGTCGCCTTCTTCTGCGCCTTCTCGGGCGGGACGAAGCCCCACGTCCGGGCGTTGTGCAGCCGGTCGGCGAGCTTGATGAGCAGAACGCGGATGTCCTTGGACATCGCGACGATCATCTTGCGAACGGTCTCCGCCTGCGCGCTCTCGCCGTACTTGACCTTGTCGAGCTTGGTGACGCCGTCAACGAGCATCGCGACCTCGTCGCCGAAGTCGGCGGCCAGTGCCTCGATCGTGTAGTCGGTGTCCTCGACGGTGTCGTGGAGGAGCGCCGCCGCGATCGCGCGCGGACCCAGCCCCAGATCCGCGAGGATCTGCGCGACAGCAAGCGGATGCGTGATGTACGGCTCGCCGCTCTGGCGCTTCTGGTCATCGTGGGCGCGCTCGGCGACCGAGTATGCGCGCTCGATGACGGCGAGGTCGCCCTTCGGATGATGCGCGCGGACAGTCCGCAGCAACTGGTCGACGCCGTCGCGGCGCGCAGAGCGCGAGAAGATCCTGGGCACCAGGCGCCGGAGAGAGGACTGGCCGGAAGAGGGGACGGTCTCGGTCATCCCGTCACCCCCGCCCTCAGCACGATTCTCTCATCGTAGCGCCAGCGCATCCCCCTCAGACTGCCGCGACCGCCTTCGAACGCGCGGAGCGAACCTTGACGTCGTGCGACTTGATCGCGGGCTCGCGCTCACGGAAGAGCGAGTACAGCGGCGCGGCGACGAACAGGGTGGAGTAGGCCGCGACGATGATGCCCACGAAGATCGACAGCGAGATGTCGCTGAGGGTCTGGGCGCCGAGCCAGAACACGCCGATGAACAGGATCGCGCCGACGGGGAGGATGGCGACGACCGTCGTGTTGATCGAGCGGATGAGCGTCTGGTTCACGGCCAAGTTGACCGACTCCCCGAAGGTGCGTGTCATCCCCTCGCCGTCCGCCTGAGTGTTCTCACGGATCTTGTCGAAGACGACCGTCGTGTCGTACAGCGAGTAGGCGAGGATCGTCAGGAAGCCGATGACGGCCGCCGGCGAGATCGCGAAGCCGCACGCCGCGTACACCCCGACCGTGATGATCAGCACGTCGAGCAGGCCGATGATGGCCGACGCGGACATCTTCCAGGTGCGGAAGTACAGCGCGAGGATCAGGAACGTCAGCGCGAGGAAGATCGCGAGACCATACAGCGACTGGCGCGTGACGTCCGCACCCCAGCTCGGGCCGATGAAGGATGCGGTGACCTTGCTCTTGTCCACGTGGTACGCCGTGGCGAGGGCGTCGGAGACCGCCTGGGTCTGCGCGGAGGTCATCTGGTCGGTCTGCACGCGGACGGTGTCCGAGCCGACGGTCGTGACCTTCGTGGTCGCGTTCGGGACCACGGAGTGCACGGCCTCGGTCGCGGTCGCCTGGCTCGGGTTCGCGACGCTCGACACGGTGAACTGCGATCCGCCGGTGAACTCGATCGAGAACTGGATCGGACGGAACAGCGGCACCAGCACCGACGCGAGCACGAGCGTCCCGGCGATGATGAACCACAGCCGGCGCCGGCCGATGAACGGGAAGGAGACCTTGCCCGAGTAGAGATCGTTGCCGAACTGGCTCATGCGGCCCATCAGTCGTCGCCCTTCGCGGAGTTCTTCGTCGCGTCGCCGGAGGATCCGCCGGCCTTCACGCTGCCCGCCTCGGCGAGCTCCTGCGCCTGCTTGCGCTCGGCGATCGTCTGGCGCCGCTCGGCCTCACCGCGCGAACGCGCCACCCGGCCCTTCGAGACGGTGGGCACGGGCGCGCGGAACTCGGCGCGGCCGCGGTAGACCGCGCCGAGGGCCTCGGGGTCCATGCCCGAAAGCTTGTGGCCGGAGCCGAAGAACCTCGTGCGCGCCAGGAGCTGCATCACCGGGTGCGTGAACAGGATGAAGATCATGATGTCGATCAGGGTCGTGAGGCCGAGCGTGAACGCGAAGCCCTTGACCGTCGCATCCGCCAGGATGTACAGCACGACCGCGGCGAGGATGTTGATCGACTTGGACACGTAGATCGTGCGGCGCGCACGCCCCCAGCCGTCCTCGACGGCTCCCGTGATCGTCTTTCCGTCACGCAGCTCGTCTCGTATTCGCTCGAAGTAGACGATGAACGAGTCGGCGGTGAATCCGATCGTCACGATCAGACCCGCGACGCCGGCGAGAGACAGACGGAAGCCCATGCGCCACGCGAGGATGCAGAGCATCAGGTACGTGATTACACCCATCACGGCGAGGGAGGCGATGATCACGAAACCCAGCGCGCGATAGATGATCAGCGAGTAGATCGCCACGAGGACCAGACCGATGAGGCCGGCGACGAGGCCGATCATGAGCTGCTGCGAACCGAGGGTCGCCGAGATGGTGTCGGAGCTGACGACCTTGAAGCTCAACGGCAGCGCGCCGTACTTCAGCTGGTCGGCGAGCGTCTGGGACGACGTCTGCGTGAAGCTCCCCGAGATGCTCGGGTTGCCGTCGAGGATGACCGCGTTCATCGACGGTGCCGAGAGCACCGTGCCGTCGAGCACGAAGGCGAACTGGTTCAGGGGCGCCTTCGCGCCGTAGAGGCGCTGGCTGATCTCGCCGAAGGTCTTCGTGCCGGCGTCGTCGAACTTCAGGTTGACGGTCCACTGACCGTTCTGCTGGTTCAGTCCGGACGTCGCGTCGCTGATCGAGGAGCCGTCCAGCTCCACCGGACCCAGGATGTACTTCACCTGGCCGCTGGCGTCGCACGTGATCAGGGGCTTGTCCTTGGGCGCATCGGCAGGATCGTTCTTCGGGTCCTTGCAGTCGTACGCCAGGAACTGCGCCTGGAGCTCGGGCGTGATCCAGTTCGTGTCGCTGCCGTTCGTCGGCGCAGCCGTCGGCGTCGCGCGCAGCGACGGATCGGGCGTCGGATACGGCGTCGTCTTCCCGTCCGTGCCCACGAACGTGGTCGCGGGGGCACCGGCGTACAGCACGGCGCGCAGCTGCAGCTGGGCCGAGGCCTCGATGCGCTTGCGCGTCTGCTCGTCGGCCTGACCCGGGATCTGGACGACGATGTTCTTGCCGCCCTCTGTGGTCACATCCGACTCGCCGACGCCCGAGGCGTCGATGCGCTGACGGATGATCGTCACCGCCTGGTCCATCTGCTCGGTGGTCGGCGCACTGCCGTTCGCCGTCTGCGCCTCGAGGATGATCTGCGTTCCGCCCTGGAGGTCGAGGGCCAGGGACGGAGTCCAGGAACTCTGCTTGAAGACGTAGACGCCGAGCGCGTTGATGCCGAACAGCACCGCGATGACGACGAGAAGTCCGATCAGCGCGCGCCACGCGTGCCGGACGGGAGTGGATGTGGCCACGAAGGGTCAGCTTTCTCTGCGGGCGGCGCTCACGCCGCCACGATCACTTCTGGTCGGAGTCGTTCTCGCCCTTGAGACGCTCGGCGGTCTCCTCGGGCGTCTCGATGTGGGGCTCCTCGGCCACCGGCTCGTCGTCGATGGCCTCGTGGGCTCCGGGCTCCTCGGTGGGCGTCACGACGCGAAGGATCGCCTGGCTGTGCACCTTGATGTCGACACCGGGTGCGATCTCGACGATCGCCGGCCGGTCGAGGTTCTCGGCGTCGTACTCGACGATGGTGCCGTACAGCCCGCCCTGGAGCATGACCTCGGCACCGGGAAGCGTCTGCTTCGCCTTGGCCTCCTGCTCGGCCTTCTGCCTCTGCTGACGACGGCGCGAGCTCCAGAACATGAAGACGAGGAGGACGGCCAACAGGATGATCAGGCCGTACTGCTGAATGAACTGCATGCGAAGATCGCACCTTTCGATAACGGCGATCGACGAGGCGTCGTCGCCGTGGGGGCTGTGGGGTGGCCGATGGCCTCCCCGATTATAGGTCATCCAGTCGAAGGGCCCCGTCGGGGTGCGGCACCCGCAGGTGCGCATATGCCTCCGGCATCGCGACGCGGCCGCGGGGTGTGCGCCCCATGAACCCGATGCGGACCAGGTAGGGCTCGACGACGGACTCGATCGTCTCGGGCTCCTCCCCGACCGCGACGGCGAGGGTGGACAGACCGACAGGCCCCCCGCGGAAGCGGCGGACGAGCGCCTCGAGCACCGCCCGGTCGAGGCGGTCCAGTCCGATCGGATCGACGTCGTAGAGCTCGAGAGCGGCTGCGACCGACTGCTCGTCGGCCTCCGTGCGGTGGACGATGGCGTAGTCGCGCACGCGTCGCAGCAGGCGGTTCGCGATGCGGGGTGTGCCGCGCGACCGGCGGGCGATCTCCGCGCGCGCCGCGGGGGGAAGCGTGATGCCGAGCATGGCGGCCGAGCGCTGCACGACCCGCTCGAGCTCCTCCGGCTCGTAGAACTCGAGGTGTCCGGTGAATCCGAAGCGGTCTCGCAGCGGATTGGGAAGGAGGCCGGAGCGCGTGGTCGCGCCGACGAGCGTGAACGGGGCGAGGTCGAGCGGGATGCTCGTCGCCCCTGCGCCCTTGCCCACCATGATGTCGATGCGGAAGTCCTCCATCGCGAGGTACAGCATCTCCTCGGCCGAGCGCGCCATCCGGTGCACCTCGTCGATGAACAGGACCTCCCCCGGCGTGAGGCTCGACAGCAGCGCCGCGAGGTCGCCGGCGTGCTGGATGGCAGGCCCGCTCGAGAGCCGCAGGGGCCGCGCGCTCTCATGGGCGACGATCATCGCCAGGGTGGTCTTCCCGAGTCCGGGAGGGCCGGAGAGCAGGATGTGGTCGGCCGGGCGCTGCTGGATGCGCGCAGCATCCAGGAGCAATTGCAGCTGCCCGCGGACCTTCTGCTGACCGACGAATTCGGACAGCGACGCCGGGCGCAGCGCGCCCTCGATCGCGAGCTCGGACTCGTCCTCCGGCGTGCCGGTGTCGCGCAGGTCATCCACCGACGGACTCCTTCCGCGCGGGGCCGAGTTCTGCCAGCGTCTGGCGCAGGAGCACGGGGACGCTCGCATCCGGTGCCGTCTCGGCGACAGCGGCCACAGCCTCCGCCGCGACCTTCTCCGACCAGCCGAGGCCCACGAGCGCCTGCACCACTTGCACGGCGATGGCACCCACGCCCGCGTCGGTCCGTCCGGCAGGTGCGGAGCCCGCCGGCGCGACGATCTTGCCCGCCAGCTGCACGACGATGAGCTTCGCGGTCTTCGGCCCGATGCCGGATACCCGGCGGAACGGCGCGTCGTCCTCGGCGGCCACGGCCTCGGCGATCTGCGTCACGGTCAGGCTCGAGAGCACGCCGAGTGCGGACTTCGGGCCGACCCCGGTGACGCCGAGGAGCAGGCCGAACGCCTCCAGCTCCTCACGCTCGAAGAAGCCGAACAGCGAGAGCGCGTCCTCGCGCACGATGAGAGTCGTGTGGAGGCGCAGGTCATCGCCCACGTGGGTCGTGCGTGCGACCTGCGGAGTGACGGCGACGGAAAGGCCGACACCGCCGACCTCGATGACGACGCCGTCGTCGGACACGTGCAGCACCGAGCCGCGCAGCGATGAGATCATGCGTTCACCCTATCCGGCACTTCGGACCTATGTTCGAGCGACACTCCCCGACGCGGGAGAAGCGGTCGCTCAGCGCCGCGCGAGCCGCTCGGCGTCCGCCCAGGCGCGCTGCGCCGGTGTGAGCGGCCCCTGCTGCGCGACCGCCGATCCGCGGCGCCAGGCGTGACAGAGCGCGAGGGCCAGGGCGTCCGCCGCATCCGCCGGCTTCGGCAGGGCGTCGAGGCGCAGGATGCGGGCAACCATCGTCTGCACCTGCCGCTTGTCGGCGTTGCCGTAGCCCGTGATCGCGGCCTTCACCTCGCTCGGCGTGTGGGTCTCCGCGGCCAGGCCGCGCTCGGCGGCGAGCAGCAGCGCCACGCCGCTGGCCTGGGCGGTGCCCATGACCGTCGAGCGGTTGTTCTGCGCGAACACCCGCTCCACCGCCACGACGTCGGGATGATGCTCTTCGAGCACCGCACGGATGCCTGCGGCGATCGCCGCGAGCCGGCGCTCGATCGGCGCATCCGTCGCGGAGCGCACGACGCCCACGTGGACCAGCACGGCCGACCGATCGGGCGCGACATCGACGACGCCGATGCCGCAGCGGGTCAGACCCGGGTCGATACCCAGCACACGGAGGGTGGACACTCCCCCACGTTAGGCGAGCCGCAGCCGCGAGAGGCCGAGGCGCGCCCCGGTCATTCGTCTTCTTCGAGCTCCGCCTGGACCTCGGCCGACAGGTCGAAGTTGCTGAAGACGTTCTGCACGTCGTCGCTGTCCTCGAGAGCGTCGATGAGCCGGAAGATCTTGCGGGCCGTGTCGGCGTCGATCTCGACCTTGAGGTTCGGCACGAACTCGACATCGGCCGACTCGTACTCGATGCCCGCCTCCTGCAGCGCGCTGCGCACGGGCACGAGGTCGGAGGCCTCGGTGATGACCTCGAAGCCCTGGGCGTGCGGTTCGATCTCCTCGGCACCGGCCTCGAGCACGGCGAGCATGACGTCGTCTTCGCTCGCGCCCTCGCCGCTGACGACGATGACGCCCTTCCGGGTGAAGTTGTAGGCCACGCTGCCCGGGTCGGCGAGCGTGCCGCCGTTGCGGGTGAGGGCCGTGCGCACCTCGGCGGCGGCGCGGTTCTTGTTGTCGGTGAGGCACTCGATCATGAGCGCCACGCCATTGGGACCGTAGCCCTCGTACATGATGGACGCGTACTCGACCGACTCGCCGCCGATGCCGGCGCCGCGCTTGATCGCGCGGTCGATGTTGTCCTTCGGGACCGAGGTCTTCTTCGCCTTCAGGACGGCGTCGAACAGGGTCGGGTTTCCGGCGAGGTCAGGGCCGCCGAGCTTCGCGGCGACCTCGATGTTCTTGATGAGCTTGGCCCACGACTTGGCACGGCGCGCGTCGATGACGGCCTTCTTGTGCTTGGTCGTTGCCCACTTGGAATGCCCGGACATGGTGCTCCTGAATCTCCTCGGCGGCGTCTCCCACCGACGGACCATTCTAGAACAGCGGCCTGCGCGGGCCGCCGACGGCGAGCTCAGCCGATGATCTTCCGGAGCGTTCGCAGGTTGCGGCTGGTGGTGGACGGCTTGAACCGCGCCTTTCCGAGGAGTCGGCCGAGAGACGTGTCCACGGTCGTCCCGACGCGCGGATTCCAGTACACGGCGCCTGTTCCGGCTGCGACGGGATCGGCGTCCGCGTCGAAGGATGCAGCCGCCTCCAGGATCTCGTCCCGCGTCGCGTCGTCGACGCAGAAGATCACGTACGGCTGGCGACCGGCATCCTTCTCGTCGAACGGGAACGCGTCGACGACGCGCTCCAGCTCCTTCATCGTGGGCAGCAGGATCCAGGCGTCGTACCCGAAGCGCTCGCGCAGCGCCGTCTCGATCCGCGCCTTGAGCTTCATGCGGCCGGAGGCCGCGACATCCGTCTCGAAGGCGACATTGCCGCTCGCGAGCACCGTGCGCACGCCCTCGAGACCGAGCGCGCGGAAAAGTTCGGCGAGCTCCGCACTGCGCACGGTGACGCCGTTGACGTTGACTCCGCGCAGCAGCGCGACCCAGGCGGTCACGGCGTCACAGCACGAATTCGAAGCCGAATCGCGAGGACAGCAGGGCGACGAGGTCGCGTGGCATCTTCGCGATGTACGCCGGAGCGGGCACGAGCGATTCCGCCTCGCCGATGAACGGGAAGTAGATGGGCCCGTCGACATCGCGCTCGAGCCGGTTGCGGATCTCGACGATCTCGCCGCCCACGCGGCGGAGCGAGACGAGGCTGATCGGCTTCGCGAGGCGCAGCGTGTCGCTGACCGGCATCCGCCAGTGCGCCAGGTCCTCGCCGTCGCGATGGCGCGTCTCCTGGCCGAGCGGCCCGACGACGCGCCCCCAGCCGCCGAAGCCGGGCTGCGCCAGCGTGCGGTCCCACACGAACAGCGTGTCGCCGGGCTCGGTGTATGCCACGAGCTCGTGGGACCACTCGAAGCGCCGCACGTCGTCGGCCTTGGGCGCGGACAGCGCCTCACCGACCTGACCGCGCGAGGGCGCGATCATCCAGTAGCGTTCCTCGGGCCGGTCACCCCACCATTCGTTGATGGCCATGCCTGCCAGGGTATTCGGATGCAGGCCGGGCCGCCCCTCAGGCGGCCCGCACCATGTCGAGGAAGAGTTCGTGGAAGCGCAGCTCGCCCGTCACCTCGGGATGGAAGGACGTTCCGAGGAGCGAGCCCTGCCGGACGGCGACGATCCGTCCGTCCTCGAGGGCCGCAAGCGGCTCGACGCTCGCGCCGACACTCTCCACGAGCGGCGCGCGAATGAAGACGGCGTGCACAGGCGCCGTGCCGACCAGGGGCACATCCAGGTCGGTCTCGAAGGAGTCGACCTGGCTGCCGAACGCGTTGCGGCGCACGACGACATCGAGACCGCCGAATGTCTCCTGCCCCTCGATGCCGTCCGTGATGCGATCGGCGAGGAGGATCAGACCGGCGCAGGTCCCGTAGACGGGCATGCCGCCGGCGATCGCGTCGCGCAGGGGTGCCTGCATCCCGAACGCGCGGCTCAGCTTGTCGATGACGCTGGACTCCCCGCCCGGCAGGACGAGCCCGTCCACCGCCGCGAGCTCGCCGGGCCGGCGCACGAGTGTCACCTCGGCGCCGAGCCCGTCGAGCACGCGGGCGTGTTCGCGCACGTCACCCTGCAGAGCGAGAACCCCGACGCGTGGAGCTCTGCTCACCAGCCGCGCTCGGCGAGCCGGTGCGGCGCGGGGAGGTCGGCGACGTTGATGCCGACCATCGCCTCGCCGAGGCCGCGCGACACGTCCGCGATGACCTTGGGGTCGTCGTAGAACGTCGTGGCCTTCACGATCGCCGCAGCGCGCTTGGCCGGGTCGCCGGACTTGAAGATGCCGGAGCCGACGAAGACGCCGTCCGCGCCCATTTGCATCATCATCGCGGCGTCCGCGGGGGTCGCCACACCGCCGGCGACGAAGAGCACGACGGGGAGCTTGCCCGTGGCCGCGACCTCGGCGACGAGGTCGTAGGGCGCCTGCAGCTCCTTGGCCGCGACGTACAGCTCGTCCTTCGACATCGAGCGGAGGACGTTGATCTCCCCGGTGATCTTGCGGATGTGCTTCGTGGCCTCCGAGACGTCGCCCGTGCCGGCCTCGCCCTTGGATCGGATCATGGCCGCACCCTCGTTGATGCGGCGCAGGGCCTCACCGAGGTTCGTGGCGCCGCAGACGAAGGGAACCGTGTAGCCCCACTTGTCGATGTGGTTGACGTAGTCGGCGGGCGAGAGCACCTCGGACTCGTCGATGTAGTCGACGCCCAGCTCCTGCAGCACCTGCGCCTCGACGAAGTGGCCGATGCGGGCCTTCGCCATGACCGGGATGGAGACCGCCTCGATGATGCCGTCGATCATGTCGGGGTCGCTCATGCGCGAGACGCCGCCCTGCGCACGGATGTCGGCCGGGACGCGCTCGAGGGCCATGACGGCGACGGCGCCGGCATCCTCCGCGATCTTCGCCTGGTCGGCCGTGACGACGTCCATGATGACGCCGCCCTTGAGCATCTCGGCGAGGCCGCGCTTGACGCGGCTCGTACCGGTGTCGGTTCCTGCGAGATCGAGTGCAGTCACGAGGATTCCCTTCGGTGGGCCGCACGGGCGGGCGGCCGATTACACGGTGAGGCGGACAACGCCCGCTGACAATGCGGAACATTGGCCTAGGCCAAAAGATAGCATGGCAGGGACAGCCGTCCCCACCCGGGAGGATCCATGACGATCGACATCCGCGGGAGCTCCGCATCCGAGATCGCCGACAGCCTGCGCGCCCTCGTCGAGCGCGGCGGTCTGCGCTCCGGGGATGCCCTGCCGCCGGTGCGGACGCTCGCCGAAAGCCTCGGTGTGAACCGCAACACGGTCGCCGCGGCTTACCGCCAGCTCACGGTCGCCGGGCTGGTCGTCACACTCGGGCGCGGAGGCACGCGGGTGGCCGGACCGGCGCCCGTCGCTCAGGAGGGCTTCGCCGACACGGTGCTGCGCGACATCGGCACGGGCAACCCAGATCCCTCGTTCATCCCGGATCCGTCGCGAGCGCTCGCGACCATCGCAGGCCGACCGGTCCTGTACGGCGAGCCGGTGATCGATCCGGATCTCGAACGGTGGGCCGACGAGTGGATGAGCGCCGGCCTGGCGCCGGCATCCATCCGTCTCACGATCACGAGCGGGGCGGCGGACGCGGTGGAGCGGCTCCTCGCCCAGGCGCTGACCCGCGAGGATGCCGTGGCCCTCGAGGATCCGTGTTTCCTCGCCAGCATCCACACCGTGCGCATGGGCGGGTACCGGGCGGTCCCCGTCCCGGTGGATGCGGAGGGGATGACGGTCGACGGACTGCGCGCCGCGCTCGCCCACGGAGTCCGGGCGATCGTCTGCACGCCGCGAGCGCAGAATCCCACGGGTGCGAGCCTCACCGCGGAGCGCGCGGCGGCGCTGCGCGAGGTGCTGCACGAGCACCCGTACGTCCTGGTGATCGAGGATGACCACTACTCGATGCTCTCCCGCACCGCCTACCACTCGCTGATCGGCCCCGAGCACCGGCGCTGGGCGCTGGTGCGCTCGGTGTCCAAGTTCCTCGGACCGGACATGTGCCTGGCCGTGACGGCGTCGGATCCGGAGACCGCCCAGCGGCTCGCCCTGCGTCTCACCCCGGGGACGACGTGGGTCAGCCACCTCCTGCAGCGGCTGACGCACGCCCTCGTGACAGATCCGGAGGCCCGGGATCGGGTGGATGCGGCGGCCGAGCACTATGCGGCGCGCAACGCCGCGTTCGCCGAGCTGCTCGCGGCGGAGGGCATCCCGGTCCGTCCGCAGGACGGGCTCAATCTGTGGGTGACGGCACCCGTCCCTGCGCGCGCGGTGTCGGAGCAGCTCATGCGGCGCGGCTGGCTCGCACGCGCCGGCGACGAGTTCGACCTGGTTCCCACCGGGCCGTCGCACCGCCTGCGCCTGACCGTGCACGACCTGTCGGACGACGATGCCCGACAGCTCGCCGCGGACATCGCCGCATCCGTCCGCGCCGTCGCCTGACCGCGAGGATGACTCTCGACCGCTGATGAAATGATCGAGAGGTGAAGATCCTCTCCATCCAGTCGGCCGTCGCCTACGGGCACGTCGGCAACTCCGCGGCCGTGTTCCCCCTGCAGCGCATCGGAGTGGAGGTGCTGCCGGTCTACACGGTGAACTTCTCGAACCACACCGGCTACGGCGCGTGGCGCGGGCCCCTGATCGGTCCCGACGACGTGCGCGACGTCATCACCGGCATCGAGGAGCGCGGCGTGCTGCCGCAGATCGACGTCGTGCTGTCGGGATACCAGGGCGGCGAGGGCATCGCCGATGTGATCCTTGAAGCCGTGGCCCGCGTGAAGGCGGCGAACCCGGATGCGATCTACGCCTGCGACCCGGTGATGGGCAACGCGAAGTCCGGATGCTTCGTCGCCCCGGCGATCCCGGACCTTCTGCGCGACCGCGTGGTGCCCGCGGCGGACATCGTCACACCCAACCAGTTCGAGCTCGGCTACCTCACGGGGACGTCGCCGTACACGCTCGAGGCGACCCTGGAAAGCGTCGACCTAGTCCGCTCGAGCGGCCCGAGCACGGTGCTCGTCACGAGCGTCGAGCGGCCGGACCGCCCTGCGGACACGATCGAGATGCTCGCGGTCGACGACAAGGGCGCCTGGATCGTGCGCACTCCCCTGCTGCCGCTGAAGGCGAACGGCTCCGGCGACGTGACGGCGGCGCTGTTCACGGCGCACCACCGTTCGACGGGGGATGCGGCGACGGCCCTGGCCCGCACGGCATCCAGCGTCTTCGACCTGCTCGAGCGCACCCACCGGTCGGGCGAGCGCGAGCTGCAGCTCGTCGAAGCGCAGGAGTCGTACGCCCACCCCCGCATGCAGTTCGAGGTCACGCAGGTGCGCTGACTCGCACCGCGTCGCCTGCGCTCCGCTGTCTCAGGCCGAAGCCCAGGCGTCGGCGACGGCCTGGCGCACCTCGCCGAGGAGCTGCGGCAGCGCCTTCGTGCGCGCGATGATCGGGAAGAAATTGGCGTCGGAGTTCCACCGCGGCACCACATGCTGATGCAGGTGCTGCTCGACGCCGGCGCCGGCGACGGCGCCCTGGTTCATGCCGATGTTGAACCCGTCGCAGCGCGACACCGTGCGCAGCACGCGCATCGCCTGCTGGGTGAGGGCTGCGATCTCCGCGACCTCGTCCTTCGTCGCCTGGTCGTACATGGCGACGTGGCGATACGGGCAGATGAGAAGGTGCCCCGAGTTGTACGGGAACAGGTTCAGCAGCGCATACGCGTGCTCTCCGCGGGCCACGATGAGCCCCTCCTCGTCCGGCTTCGCGGGCGCGGAGCAGAACGGGCAGTCGTGCGTGAGCGGCTCCGGCCCCGCCTGGATGTAGACCATCCGATGCGGGGTCCACAGCCGCTGGAAGCCGTCCGGGACGCCGGCCGGCCGCGAGGTGTCGTCCAGCCCCACGACGTGCTCGGCAGGCGTCCCGGAATCGGTCACGCGAGATCCTCCGCGGCGTCCACGAGCGCGTGCGACGAGATCGCATCGAGGATGCGGCGGATGGCGTCATCCACCGGCACGCCGTTCTCCTGAGAGCCGTCGCGGAAGCGGAACGAGACCGTGCCGGCGGCGCGGTCCTGCTCGCCCGCGATGAGCATGAGCGGGACCTTCTGCGTGGTGTGGGTGCGGATCTTCTTCTGCATGCGGTCGGCGCTGTGGTCGAGCTCCGCGCGGACGCCTGCGAGTTTCAGCTGCTCGACGACGCCGCCGAGGTAGTCCGCGTACTCCTCGGCGACCGGGATGCCGACCACCTGGATCGGCGAGAGCCACACGGGGAATGCGCCCGCGTAGTGCTCGAGCAGGATCGCGAAGAACCGCTCGGCCGAGCCGAAGAGCGCGCGGTGGATCATCACCGGTCGGTGCTTCTCGCCGTCAGGGCCGGTGTACTCGAGGTGGAAGCGCTCGGGCAGGTTGAAATCGAGCTGCACCGTCGACAGCTGCCAGGTGCGACCGATCGCGTCGCGGGTCTTCAGGTCGATCTTCGGACCGTAGAACGCGGCCTCGCCCTCCACCTCGGTGAGCTTCAGTCCGGATGCCTGGGCGACCCGGCGGAGCGCGTCGGTGGCCAGGGCCCAGTGCTCCTCGTCGCCGATCCACTTCTCCTTCTCGTCGTCGCGCATCGACAGCTCGAGCTCGAACTCGGTCAGGCCGAAGTCGCGCAGCATCGACAGGACGAACTCCAGGACGCGCCCGACCTCCTCCTCCAGCTGGTCCGGGGTGACGAACAGGTGCGAGTCGTCCTGGGTGAAGCCGCGGACGCGGGTGAGCCCGTGCAGCGCGCCCGACAGCTCGTAGCGGTAGACGGTGCCGTTCTCGTACAGCCGCATCGGCAGGTCTCGGTAGCTGCGGGCCCGCTCGCGGTAGATGAGGATGTGCATCGGGCAGTTCATCGGCTTCAGGTAGTAGTCGATGCCCTGCTTGGTGATCTCGCCGTGCTCGTCGCGCTCCTCGTCCAGGCGGATGGGCGGGAACATGCCCTCCTTGTAGGTGACGAGGTGGTTCGACTCGATGAAGAGGTCCCGCTTGGTGATGTGCGGCGTGTACACGTAGGTGTATCCGCCCTCTCGGTGGCGGCGCAGCGCGTGCTGCTCCATCTCCTGGCGGATGATGCCGCCCCTCGGATGCCACACCGAGAGGCCCGAGCCGATCTCGTCCGGGAACGAGAAGAGGTCGAGCTCCTTGCCCAGGCGGCGGTGATCGCGCTTGGCAGCCTCCTCGAGGCGCTGCTGGTAGGCGCGCAGCTCGTCCTTGGTGGGCCAGGCTGTGCCGTAGATGCGCTGCAGCTGCGGGTTCTTCTCGCTGCCCCGCCAGTACGCACCCGCGATCCGCTGCAGTGCCCAGCCGTTGCCGATCAGGCGGGTGGACGGCAGATGCGGACCCCGGCAGAGATCCTTCCACACGGTCTCCCCGGTGCGCGGGTCGACGTTGTCGTAGATGGTCAGCTCTCCGGCGCCGACCTCGGCGGACGCGCCCTCGGTCTTGTCGGCCCCGCCCTTGAGGCCGATCAGCTCGAGCTTGAACGGCTCGTGGGCGAGCTCGGCCCGTGCCTCGTCATCCGTCACGACGCGCCGGACGAACCGCTGACCCTCGCGGACGATGCGCTGCATCTCCTTCTCGATGGCCTTGAGGTCGTCAGGGGTGAAGGGGTGCTCGGTGCCGAAGTCGTAGTAGAACCCGTCGGTGATGGGCGGCCCGATGCCGAGATTCGTCTGGGGCTTGATGCGCTGGACCGCCTGCGCGAGCACGTGCGCGGTCGAGTGGCGCAGGATGCTGAGCCCCTCGGGGCTCTCGATGGTCACCGGCTCGACCTCGTCCGTCTCGTCGAGGACCGCGGCGAGGTCCTTGAGTTCGCCGTCCACGCGCATGGCGACGACGGAGCGATCGGGGAAGAGGGCGAAGCCATCTGTCGGATAGGACGGCTGGGCGTTTTCAGACACGGGAACTCTCCAGAGATGTGGCTCGGATCAAGGCTACCGGGCGGCGCAGAAAGGCTCCGGCCCGGCATGGCTCAGCTTCGGATGCCGCGGCATCCCGCCCGCTCAGGCCTGACGCGTTCGCGTGCCGGCGCCCGCGACCGCACCCGCGAGGGTGGTCGCGAAGAAGACGATCCGGCGAGTCTGCATGAACCCACCCTACTCGGCGTGCCGCGTCACTCGTCCGTGAACGCGATGTCGACCTGGATCTCCGCCGCGAGCTGCTCGAGCTCCTGGACGACGCCGAGCTCGTCCACGCCGTCCGGCACGCGCGCGGCGAGCGACGCCTCGAACAACGTGCCTCCGGCCATCGGCGCTTCGCGCGTGCGGCTGGAGAAGAGGTCGATCGTGAGGCCCCTCCGGGTGAGGGCGGTGGTGACGTCCTTGACGATGCCGGGACGGTCGTTCCCGAGCACGGTGAACGTGATGCGGCGACCGGCGTCGCGCTCTGCCGTCGCACGTCCCGCGTGGAGAGCGACCTGCATCATGCCGTCGAGTCCGTCCAGCGCCGCGGTCAGCTCTTCGACGCGCCCGTCCGGGACGGACACGAGGACGATGCCGGCGAAAGCCCCCGCAAGCTCGGCAAGCTCGCTCGTCTCCCAGTTGCCTCCGTGCGCCGTGACGACATCGGCAAGGGACTGGACGAGACCGGCACGGTCGTCGCCGACCACGGTGAGCACGAGCTTGGCCATGGCACCGAGCATAGGGGCCGCGGCATCCCCTTCACAGGTGTCCGGGCACCCGCGACACCCGCTGGCTCACGGCACGCGGACGGGCTCGGGTGCGGTGCGGCGGCTCGCGACGGCGCGCCCGATCCACCGCGACAGCGCGGTCGCCGGTCGCTCGACCGCCATCCAGAACCCGGACGCCACCGCGATCGCGGTCGCCATCCCGAGCGGCAGCGCGATCCACAGCCGCCCGTCGCCGAAGACCTTCGCGATCGACACGAGGATCGGCTCGTGCACGAGGTACAGGCTGAACGACACCGCGCCGAACCACAGCAGCACGCGGGTCGTCAGGGCACGGGTGGCGACGCGGCAGTGCAGCGCCATGACCAGCACGACGGCCGCCGCAGAGACGGAGAGCGGCAGATAGCTCGAGCTCGGCACCGCCGGGATGCCGGCGAGCGTCCACCGTGCGGGAAGCATCACAAGCACCCAGACAGCGCACGCCGACCACACGAGCACCGCGGACCAGCGAGCGCGCGTGAGCCGCTCCACGGCCGCCGCGATGGGGTCCTTCGCCGCTGCGAGCACCGCGCCGACCAGGAAGACCGCGAGGTACTGCGCACCACCGAGCATGAAGATCGCGACGGCGGCGAGCGGAGCCGCCAGAGCCAGCCACATCGGGCGACGCGCGCCTTGGCGCGGGTGGACCGCGAACACGAAGAGCGGCAGCAGCAGCGAGAACCAGACCTCCCATTGCAGCGACCACAGCGGTGAGGCGGTGAAGCCGGCGCCATCGAGCAGTGTCCCGTCGTAGAGGACGCCCTTGACGGTGATGTCGTCGGCACGGCGCTGCATCCACGCGCTCGCCATCGTGCCGTGATCCGCGTTGCCGAAGACCGTGATGAGCGCGGCGGCCAGGCCGACGGCCGCGAGCACCGGCACATACAGGCGCGCCAGGCGCTGCGGATAGTAAGCGACCCAGTCGAAGGATGCCGGTTCCCGCACCTGTCGCACCAGCACGTAGCCGCTGAGCACGAAGAAGACCCAGACCGCACCCGCCCCCTCCCACACGATGTGCAGGGGTGACCAGGTCAGGGCCAGCTCCACCGGGTTCGCAGCAGCGCGCGCGGCCACCGGGTTCGTGGATGCGGCGGAGAAGATCGGGGTCGTCAGGAACGCATGATGGACGAGCACAACGAGGCATGCGAGCCCGCGCAGCCCGTCGAGGGCGGCAAGTCTGCTCGATGACTTCGGAGCGTCTGCCGCTGCGACGGCACTCGGCCTCGGATCCGGCGCGACCCGCTCGCTGCGCTCGATCGTCGTGGTCGCGGTGCTCATCGGTAGCCTCCCAGCCATCACGGCCGGTCGACCCGATATCACTCCGAGAGCGACCCGCCGGTGGGCGACCGGATGGTGCTTGGCGGTGGTTCGGACGTTACCGACCCACCCTGGACGCCTCGTGGACGTCCGGTGTGAAGCTCAGGAGTGCGCCTTCCCGTCGACAGCGTCGCGGGAACGACAAGATCCCCCGCGAGCGGCCACCTGTGATCTGCGCATACTGCACAGCGGCCAGGGCGTCGACACGCCTCCCGCATCCCCTGCAGGAGAACAGCCTCATGAACGACGAAAGCCCCGCTGAGCGGGGCTTTCTTTGGTGCGCGATACTGGGATCGAAACTGTATCGGCGTTACTGTCACGACCCGCCGCGATCCCTTATGACACCCGGATTTTCCCGGTAATCTTGCGGGTTAACGCGATCCAGTGTTAAGGTCACTGGATAGCAGGAAACAGCAGGACACCGCACGAGATATTGCACGGTGTTGCACGATGGGGGGCGTCGTCATGGCGAAGACGCGGAAGCGACGCGAGTCGTTCGGCGCAGTGCGCAAGCTGCCATCCGGCCGATACCAGGCGTCGTACGTCGGCCCTGACGGCAACCGGTACACCGCACCGCAGACGTTCGACGCGATTGACGATGCCCGCGGGTGGCTCGCGCACCGTCGTGTCGAAATCGCAGACGGCGCATGGGCCTCGCACGAGGCGAAGGCCACGGCGAAGAAGACCGTCGCGGACACGTTCGCGGCTTACGCGGAGCAGTGGATCTCGACGCGCACGAACCGGCACGGCGACCACCTACGCCCGCGCACCGCCGCGGAGTACCGGCGACTCGTTGCGGGGCCGCTTGCTGAGTTCGGTGACATGCGGTTGCAGGGCATATCCCCCGACGGTGTGCGTCTCTGGTACTCGAATCTCGTGAAGGCGGGCACGAAGACGCAGGCGGCTCGCGCCTACGAGCTACTGAAGGCGATACTCACGACCGCCGTGCAGGATGGGCGGCTGAAGTCGAACCCGTGCCAGATCAAGGGCGCTGCGTCCGCGTCGACAGGGAAGAAGGTCGAACCGCCCACCGCGGCCGAGTTGCAAGCCATCGTGGATGCGATCGGCCCGCAGTATCGGGCCGCGGTGATCCTCGCCGCCTGGGCCGGTGTCCGGTACGGCGAACTGACGGAGCTACGTCGCAAGGATCTTGAGCTCGTCATGGAGTCCGACCGGCTCGAGGTGATCGTCGTTAACGTGTCGCGCGCGGTAACCCACGTCACGGGGCAAGGGTTCATCGTCGGAGCGACGAAGAGTGAGGCCGGCGTCCGAACCATCGTGCTTCCGCCGCACGTGAACGCGATTGTCGAGCAGCACTTGCGCGACAACGTCGGACGGTTCCCGGAGTCTCTGCTGTTCCCCGCGGCGGATGGTGTGACGCACCTGTCACAGTCGTCGTTCTACAAGCACTGGAACTCGGCCAGGAGGGCCGCAGGCCGCCCGGACATGCCGTGGCACGCGCTACGCCACTACGGGGCCACACGGGCCGCTCTGGCGGGCGCAACGCTGAAGGAACTACAGGCGCGGCTCGGACATGCGACCGTCGCAGCTGCCATGCGGTATCAACACACGGCTGGCCGTGACGAAGAGCTTGCGCGGCGCATGTCTGACCTCGCGTGAGACTTGGCGGCATCTCGCCGCCATGAAAGAAGCCGCGCCGCTGGCAAGAGCGACGAGGGCTATACCCCAGAGGAGAGTTGATTCCAATGAGTGACAACATTGTCGCACCCGACGCCCCCGCATACCCCGGCGAGTTGCCCGACTGGGCCGTAAGCGTCGAGCCCTTCAGTGACACAGACGGTTCGTGGCAGTACGAGCTGGAAGGCAGGCACGCGGATATCGGCGTTCCCGCGGATATCCCTCGGCTCGAAGCGTGGGTGAGCCGCGTCGATCGCTACGCGCATGGGATCCTCACACGCGGGGCGATGGAGTGCACGATCTGGAGCGAGTCCGAGAACAAGATCATCGACCTGCCACTCATCCACGCCTGCTGCCTGGCCAACAATGTGCTCAAGGACGCGATCGGCGGCGTGGATGTACACGAGGTCACCGTGTCCTGGCAAGCGCTCCACGAGGCCGCGGCCTGACCGGGCCACGGATCGAAAGGCGCCCCAGACGAAGGGGGGCGCCTTTTCGCTGTCTTCCGGGCGACTCGCCCGCCCGACCTGGGTATTCCCCCCGACCTGCCTGGACAAACCAGCTTGTGCACTCTCCCGCGTGTTAATCTTCAGACATGGCACAGGGGCGTACGCCCAGCCTGATCAATCCGGACCCTGAGATTCGTCAAAGCTGACGGTAGAGGACCTGGGGCAATCGCTTCCAGCGGGAGGCGCGGCCCTCAGACTCTGGCACCACTTGATCACTTCCAACACTTTGGAGTGATTTCGTGGACCCTTTCTCAGTCTCCGGCTCTCAGCGCTGGATTACGATCCCCGCCGCAGCGACCGCGATCGACACCAGCCCTGACACCATCCGCCGCATGATCTCGCGCGGCGAGGTCGAAGCCAAGCGCTTCGGCCCCCGCCTCATCCGCGTCAACCTCGAGAGCCTCATCGCCTCCGGTCGCGCGGTAGGTGCACCGTGAACGCCGAAGCCCCCGCACGGGGGCGAGGGCTCGGTACGTCTGCTGGCAAGCGACACCGCCATTCTACCGTGGAGTTCCGGCCGTCCGACGTCCTCGGATGCATCCGCATCGATCTCACGAACCCCGGAGCGCCCGACACGGGGTCGCCTATCGACGGGTGGGGGTTCGGCGAGGTCGGGCGTCGCATCCACAGAGGCGTAGCCGGCATCACTGCGGGCACCACGGTGCAGCTCGTGGTCAGCGCGACCACCCCAACCTACGGCCTGAGCCTTCCGGACGGGGTCCGCCTGCAGATCGTCGCCCCCGACGTGAGGACGCTGCGCAACTGGCTCGACGCGATGTCGGGGGCCGCCTCATGAGCGACTTCCGATTTCCGGGCCGGTGGCTGAACGACCGTCGCGTGATGACGCTTTCGGGTGACGACTTTAAGGCCTTCATCACGGCGGGCGCGTTCATGGTCGAAAACCGAACGGACGGCCGCATCGTCGCCGAAGACCTCGAGTTCATCCCCCGCTTCACCCCGGCCAGCATCCCGCGCCTCATCGCCGCCGGCCTATGGACGGTCACCGATGACGGGTGGATGATGACGGACTACGAGCCGACGCAGACGACGCGCTCCGAGTTCCAGATCCTCGAGAACGCCCGGCGCGTTCAGCGCGAGAAGAAGGCCCGCCAACGCGCTGCCAGGCGGACTGTCCCCGAGGACGTACCCGGGGACACGTACCCCGGTACTGCACAGGCTAGGCAAGGCCAGGCAAGGCAAGGCCAGGACAACAGCAAAGCTCTCGACGAGCGCACAGGCGAAATTCTCGACGACTGGCCTGCGGCGATGCCTGGTGTGCCCGACGAGTGGCTGAGTCCGGATGCGCCAGGTGCTGTGATCGGCGGTCCCCGTGCGTAACCCGGGAGCGAAGCAGTACGCGATGCTGGCCGCCGCACTCGACGAGGAGCGGGCACCATGCCGCGGTGATGACCGGTTCGTCCTCGACGAGCACGACCTCGAGCCGGCCGACGTGGACGGCATGCGCATCATCTGCGCACACTGCCCGCTCCGAGCCGCCTGCGCCGCGTACGCGCGTGCAGCACACCCGACCGCCGGCATGTGGGCAGGTAGGTACTACAACCCTCGCAGCATGCGGCAGCCGCGCCCGGAGGAGCCATGACCCGGGGGCGGGGGTCCTCGACCGGTCACCGCCGGTTCGTCGTGACCCGCCAGTCAAACCGCTTTTTTTACGTGTCCAAGTTTCAAGCTGAAGGGATCGAGATGGATCAGCAGAACGCGGTTGAGGACCGCATCCGGGAGTTCACCGAGGGCGCTCTCGAGGCGTTGACGCCGGAACGCCGCGCGGAGTGCGCGCTCCTCGCCAGAGTCGAGCCGGGCATGCGCCTGCGGACGGGCGCGGACGACCCGGAGGCGGTCGAACTCTTGTGGGGCGGCGCGGTCGTCGGCGTGACCACCTGGGCCTGGCTCAACGACGGGGCGATCTCGTGAAGCGCTGTACTAGCTGCGGCGAGGCGAAGCCGCTGTCCGACTTCTATCGGAAGCGCGGTCGATCGAATGGCTCGATCTGCAAGGCTTGCACCCTGCGCGCCGCTCGTGAGCGTTACGCGCGCGACCGCGACGTGCTCCTCGCCCGCGTCAAGGACTATCAGGCCCGCCAGCGCGCCGCTCGTACAAATGTCCGAGGTGAGCGGTAGAATGAATCTCGACAAGTCGCCGTTGCGTCTTCGCGTTAGGTTCACCCACGGAGGGTCTGCCGAATCGCCTGGATATGCCAGCCTCGACAGAGTCCGTTGCGGTTCGCCCATCAGTGGCCTGCCCCGGACCGGTCGATCCATATCCGCTGCACGCCGGATTGACGGTGTGCGCAGCATGTCCAGGAGGACATCATGACCATCACCCAGACCGATATCGACCGCCTCGGCGACACCATCTCCACGATGCACGACGAGGCCGAACAGATCCGCGCCACATGGGGCGACGACCCGTCGAAGATGCCCGCGGGCCAGGCCCAGCGTCTCGACCGTCTCGAGCGTGGCACACGCGCGAAGGGGCAGGAGCTCAAGGATCTCATCGCCGCCGCCAACGGCGGAATGGATCGCGAGGCAGCCGCCCAGGCGCGCGCCGCGGCGGTCGACAAGCTCCGCGAGGCCTACCAGAACGCCCATGTTGAGGACGGCGCATTCCGCGCAGGCGACTACGCCGACGTCCGCCGCAACCGGTCGAACCCCTGGCGCGACCTCGGCACCGACATCGCACGCACAGACAGCCCGGACGGTCTGCGCGCACGCGCGCAGGACGTCCTCGAGGTTGTCGTCGGCATCCCGCAGTCGGCGCGCAACCGGCTGTCCGAGATGGTCGACAACCCACGTGAGCCCGGGGCCGCCGAGCTCGTCATCGCCGCGAGCGATCCGAACTACCGCAGCGCCTTCGAGAAGGCGCTCAAGAATCCCGTCACCGGACATCTGATGTGGACGATCGACGAGCAGCTCGCCTTCCAGCGCACCGAGAGTGCCCGCACCGCCCTCGCGGTCGGCGCAGGCGCGAACGGCGGCTACCTGGTGCCGTTCACCCTGGACCCGTCGATCGTGGTCCAGAACAACGGCGCGGCAAACCCGTTCCGTCAGCTGGCCCGCCACGCGGAGACCACGACGAACTCGTGGAATGGCGTCGCGTCGGCCGGTGTGACCGCCCAGTGGCTCACGGAGAACGGCGTCGCCGCGGATGCGACGCCGACATTCGGGCAGCTTCCCATCGTTCCTCAGAAGGCCGCCGCGTGGATGTTCGGCTCATACGAGGCGATCGCCGACACCAACATCGGCGACCAGCTGCCGGAGCTCCTCGCGGACGCGAAGAACCTTCTCGAGAGCGCCGCGTTCGCGACGGGCGCCGGCACGGGCGGCGTGCCGAAGGGCATCGTCACCGCAGCGACGACCTCGGTCACGACCGCCGCTGCGAACACGTACGCGCTCGCCGACATCTACGCCCTCCAGCAGGCCCTTCCCGCGCGCGCACGCATGGGCAAGAGCCCCGCGGTTGTCGGGAACATCGCGATCATCAACAAGACCCGTCAGTTCGACACGGCGGGCGGCTCGTCGTACTGGACGAACCTCGGCGAAGGCTCGCCGGCGAAGGTCCTCGGGCTCCAGGTGGCCGAAGCGTCCAGCATGGTCGCCACGACCACCACGGGCAGCAAGATCCTCGTGGCCGGCGATTTCGATAAGTTCCAGATCGTCGACCGCATCGGCACCGTCATGATCTTCGAGCCGCTGCTCCAGGACCAGGCCACCGGACGCCCGAGCGGCCAGGGCGGATGGTTCACCTACTGGCGCGTCGGGTCCGACGTGCTCGACGCATCGCAGTTCCGGGTGCTCACCGTCCAGTGAGTCACCCGACACGGCGTCAACGTCACCCCACGGCTTGTACCTTGATCCGAGCCGACAGGGGAGCGAAGGCCGGCGAGGGTGTCCTTTCAGCCCGTAGACCCGACCTGCGCCGCAGCAGCACCGGGGGGCGGGGGTCCGCTCCGACCCCTCACCCCCGGCGCTGATGACCTCGAGGCCGCCTCAGCGCACGGGTCCCCGGTCGAGCCAGCTTGCATGCGACATGTGCTGCCGGCGCGAAGAGCCGACGATCTCGCTCCAATCAGCGCGCAAGGGAGGCGCTCCTAGACAAATCGCCCACTCGATCGCGTCCTCGACGCTGAGTCTGCTCGTCGGCAAGTGCATATCGTAGGCGTCACGCGGGCAACCCACGAGGTTGAGATGGACGTGGGTGAGCGTGTAAGGACTGTTCCGGTCTGGATGCCAGTGCATGGCGAAGAGCGGCACGTCGCCGCGCTGCAATTCGTGTTGGTACGACGTCGTCTGCACCTTATAGGGGCGGCGCTGACCCTCGACACGAAGGATGCGATAGTGCAGCTTGACAGAGAGCGTCAGGTCGCCGAGCGCGATCCCGTCTCCGTCAAGGCTCCCCACCGTGAGGAGCTTGTCTTTGTCCAGTTCGTCTCTGCCCCCATGCGAGACGACTACGCGCTCGTGGGACACACACGACACCGCGCGCTGGATCGGCGCCACAAACTCTGAGTACGCCTCGTACGGCTTGCGACCAGGCAACTCGCCTACACGGCTAGTGGGAGCATCATGATCAGGCGGCGGACCGATCGGTCTCGCGATCCTTGGTACTCGCCTCGGTTCAAACGCACTAGAAACTCGTCGAAGCTGATCCCGAGATCGCGGCGCGCGAGGCTGTCGAGCGCAGCACGACCCTCCACCTGGCTGACCTCGGCGACCTCTGGCAAGCTCGCGATCATCGTCATGGGGCCATTATGCACACGAACCACGGACACGGATAGTCCGGCCAGTAGGCGCTTACAAATTCGATCCACGTCGCCCGATACGGCGTCATCAATCCGTATGGGCATCAGCAACCTCGTGAGCCGCTGGTCGTAAGGCTCGGGCCGGACAATCCGCGTCAGCCGATACGATCGGCGGTCAGAGGAAGGAGATCGCGATGAGCTATATGACGGCGCGCGACCACGCTGCGAAGTCCAAGAGGTGGGCAGAGGGCGCGATGGGCCAAACGAACGATCAGGCGACCATGAACCTAGCGAAGGCCGTGGCCGAGCTCGCTCACTCGCAGTACGACCTAGCGCAGGCGTTGGCGAACAAGGAGTAGGCCGTACGGCACGGGGGGCCATCCCTCGATCGACCGGCCTCGGCATCGCCAATGACCCGCCAGTCAAACAAAAGCCCGTGTACGGGTCTGGGGCTCTTGAGGCGTACGGATGTTCGAGCCGAATGAACCGCGGCACAATGGACATTCGTGGGGACGAACAGACGCTACCCGCACCACGCGGGGCAACTCGCTGAGGAGCGGCAGCTACGCGAGGCAGCGCAGAGCGGCCCGATGCAGTCCCTCACACCCCGCCAGGTCCGGTACGGTGCGGTCCCGCTGACAACGGTCCCCGACCGCACAGACGTGTGGGGTCTTGCCTGGCTCCGCTTCGGGGACGCCGATGTCAGAGCGACCGTGAGGATCCGCCGCTGGACCGATAATGCGGTCGATGTGGTCGTGGACATCGACGGGCATGAGCACCGCGGATGGATCTGGAGGTCTGCGTGTGAACCGCTCAATGAGCGACGAGACGCCTGGTAGATCTCTACCTATCGCCGCTCCCAGCGCTTGTAACCCCCGGGGCAACCGCCAAGCCTCGAGACGGATCTCCTCCCCCGTCACATGATCCCCGACAGCCCCTGCTATGCGCGCCGGACCACGGAGACCCTCACCTACACTCCGAAACGACGGAGGAAGTACCTCCGTCAGGAAGGTGATCCATGATCACTGACGACGGAATCAGGAATGCGATCAATGCGCATACTCACTCGCGGGGCGACACCGCGTTCGCCGAAGCGCTCGTCGCGCTGCACGACCGCATCATCGCTCTCGAAGAGGCTCAGCAGCATGATGCGTGGCGCGCCTAGGTAGGAGCTTGGTTCATGCTGTCCGACGCTAGCCCGCCCCCTGTAGCGTCGGCGCCATGATCAACCCCAACGAAGTGCTCTGCTTCCAACAAGACGGCACGTCTCGGCGGATCCCGCGCTCACAGCTCCCCGCCGATGCACAAAACATGAACCTCGCGATCGGGGCCGCTTTCTACGAGGCGGGCGAACTCCACCACGCGATCGAGCGGTCCGGCGAACTCGAGGTGTGGGCCGCTGCCGGAGTGACGATCAGACCCCTTGCGTAAGACGCGCGCTATTGCACGTATATTGCACGTGTCATCCCGAAACGAGAAAACCCCCGGATTTCCGGGGGTTTCTTGGTGCGCGATACTGGGATCGAACCAGTGACCTCTTCCGTGTCAGGGAAGCGCGCTACCGCTGCGCCAATCGCGCCTGTACAGGCTGTTGAGTTGTCCGGTCATGACCGGGAGTGGAGGTGGCGACGGGATTCGAACCCGTGTAAACGGCTTTGCAGGCCGGTGCCTAGCCGCTCGGCCACGCCACCGCGTGTGGTGCGAACCCCACGGCGTGATCTCCGTGGAGATCCCCGCACTCGAGCGGATGACGAGACTCGAACTCGCGACCCTCACCTTGGCAAGGTGATGCGCTACCAACTGCGCTACATCCGCATTCTGTTTCCGACGTTTCCGCCGGGCACTTGTTTTACTTTAGACGATTCTCGCGTCGGCGCAAAACCGGACGCACCTCGCGCGTGTCTCACCCTCGGTTCGCGGCGGAGGATGACTTCGGGTAGCATCGAGTCTCGGCCCTGAGGGCCACGGGCGATTGGCGCAGTTGGTAGCGCGCTTCCTTCACACGGAAGAGGTCATCAGTTCGAGTCTGGTATCGCCCACCACTGAAACCCCCGGATGACCGGGGGTTTTGTCATTCCCCGCCTGGGCTCCATCAACCGATCGGTGGATGGCGTCGGGCCTTGTGGTCGATCCGATTCGGACGGTCGCTGTCGATGCTGGAGGCATGAACATCACCTCGCGCCTCTCGATCGCCCGCGCGCTCGTCGCCTGCTACGTCGTCCTGAGCCTGCTCGCCCTGGTCGTCCTCGGAATCCTGTCCTCTCTTGCACCTGCGCAGGCCGGCGCGGGTGCGTGGATCCGTGGCTCGATCGTCGCCGCGACCGGCATACTGATGTTCGTGTTCGCGACGCAGGCCGTCCGCGGCAGCTCTCCTGGCCTCCTCCGGTGGCGCATCGTCGTCATCGTCATGGTCGTCGCCATTGCGGTGGTGGTCTCGATCCCCGGCCTGCTGCCCCTGTGGTTCGTCGTCGAGCAGATCATGTGCGGACTGCTGCTCCTCGCCGTGTGCGTTCTCGTCCTGTCGCGTCGTGCGGCGGCATCCGTCGGCTCGCCGAAGGGAGAGGGATGACGTCGGTCCAGTATCTGAGCGGCGCACGCGGCGATCGCATGGGCCGGATCGTCGTCGAAGGCGTCCCCTACGTCATCGTGGCCGTCGTCGTCGGATTCACCCTCTCGGACGGATCCGCTACGCCGGCCACGTACGTGCTGCTCGCAGGCAGCCTGCTCTGGATGCTGGGCATGTTCACCCTCCCGCGCCGTCTGCGGACGAACCCCGGTGCGATGGGACTCTTCGTCGCGGGACTGTTTGCCCTGTTCTGCGCCCTCACCGCGATCGCCCCCTGGTACGGTTCCCTCGCGCTGGTGGGCTACGTGTACTCGTTCGCGGTCGTCGTCTGGCCGTGGCGTCTGGTCGCCGTCTCGGCGTTCGCGGTGCTGGCCGCAGTCGCCCAGGCGGACGGGCTGCGCGGTCCAGATGCCGCCCACCTTGCGGTCTCCGCGGCCATCTTGCTCGTGAACGTCGGCGGGATGTGCATTCTCGCCTGGGTTTACCAGAGCATGCGCTCTCTCGCGGATGAGCGGCGTCGCGCACTCGACGAGAACGAGCGCCTCCGGGAGCAGCTCATCGCCCAGGCGCGGGCGGAAGCGCGCACCGACGAACGTCAGCGCCTGGCCCGCGAGATCCACGACACCGTCGCCCAGGGCCTCGTCGGCGTGATCACCCAGCTCGACGCGATCTCCGGTTCGGACGAATGGATGCTGTCCCCCGACGACCGCCGGCATCTCGAACAGGCGGCAGCCATCGCGCGCGAGAGCCTGCGCGAGACCCGCCGTGCGGTCGTCGAGCTCGCACCTTCCGTCTTGGAAGGCGCGGACCTCACGGCCGCCGTTCGACGCACGACCGAGGACTGGGGCCTTCGCGCAGGGATCGCCACGCGCCTCTCGCTGCCCGACGCGACGGGCACGGCGGGCCCCGAGGTCGCGGCGGCGATCGTGCGCGTCCTGCAGGAGGCGCTCGCCAACGTCACGCGGCACGCTCACGCGAGCCTCGCATCGGTCACGCTGACGTGGTTCCCGGATGCTCTGGTCCTCGACGTGGCGGACGACGGCTGCGGATTCGATCCCTCGGCCACACACGGCCCGCACGCAGCGGGCGGCTACGGGCTCACGGCGATGAGAGACCGCATGGCGGCCGTCGGCGGCAGCGTCGACATCGAGAGCTCATCGCGTGGAACGGTCGTCACGGCACGCGCCCCTCTCGCTCCTCCGACGCCCCGAACCCGAAGGGCCGAACGATGACAGACGACATCCGCATCGTGGTCGTCGATGACCACCCGGTCGTCCGGGATGGGCTCGTCGGCATGCTCTCTGCCGCGACGGGCATCGAGGTGGTCGGCACGGGTGAGACCGGGTCGGATGCGGTCCACCTGGCGCGCACGCTGCGTCCGGACGCCCTCGTTCTCGATCTGCGTATGCCGCACATGACCGGGACCGAGGCGATCCGGGTTCTGCGCGCCGACGGTGATGACACGCCGATCCTGGTCCTGACCACCTTCGACTCCGACGACGAGGCGACCGCCGCGCTGCGAGCAGGGGCGACGGGGTATCTGCTCAAGGATGCGGGTCGCGACGAGCTCATCGCGGCCGTGCGCTCCACAGCACAACGGGCGCCCGTTCTGGCGCCCTCGATCGCGGCGATGCTCGTTCGCGGAGTGCATCCGGATCCCGCGGCCGACCTTCTGACCGAGCGGGAGTGCGAGGTGCTCCGCCTCGTGGCGGAGGGCAACACGAACGCCGCTGTCGGCCGTGCCCTCTTCATCGGGCAGTCGACCGTGAAAACGCATCTGCTCAACGTCTACGCGAAGCTCGGGGTATCCGACCGCGCGGCGGCGGTGGATGCGGCGCACCGCCGCGGCATCCTCTGAATCAGTTCCCCGCCGCCCAGCCGTACCGGCGATGGAGCTCGGCGGCGACGCGTGTGAACCGAGCGATGTCCAGGGCCGCGGCCTCGCGACGCATCCCCTGATTGTGCACGAGGTAGAACTGGTCGAGATCGACCCACGACGGTCGCCCCTGCGAGTCCCACGGTCCTGAGCCGATCGGCAGGAAGTCGCGCTGCCCGTCGTGCGCCTTGCTCGTGAGCTTCACGGCGTACACGGTGTCGGCGTCCCGTCGCCCGATCACGAGCACCGGACGGTCCTTCCCCCGTCCGTCGTCCTCGGCGTACGGGACCCAGGTCCACACCACTTCGCCGGCGTCGGGATCGGAGTCCCGCGCGGGCGCGTACGTGATGCGGAGCGCGGAGCGGCCCGGCGGAGCGATCTCGATCGTGGCAGACGGCCCGGAGCTGCCGGGAAGGTTCTCTCCCCACGGTGCCGTGGGCGCAGCCTGCCGCGATCCGCGTCGAGCGGGTCGGAAGAAGTCGGCGATCGCCGAGAGGATGCCACGGGCCACCAGTTCACGATATCGGCCGCGGCCGCCGGAACACGCGCGAGGGGCGCCGCGTCGGGTACGCAGCGCCCCTCGTCACGTCGAGGACAGAGACCTCACACGTTCGCGTCGAGCAGGTAGCCTTCCTCGCCGTGAACGACGGTGTCGACGCCGGCGATCTCGTCCTCGTTCGTGATGCGGAAGCCCATCGTCTTCTGGATGATCCACCCGATGACGTAGGCGAGGACGAAGGAGTAGATCATGACGCTGAAGGCGCCGATCGCCTGCACGCCGAGTTGCTGGAACGAACCGGTGTCCAGGAGGCCGATGCCGGCGCCGAAGATGCCGATGTACAGCGTGCCGATGACACCGCCGACCAGGTGGATGCCGACGACGTCGAGCGAGTCGTCGAAGCCGAGCTTCCACTTCATCTCGATGGCGATCGCGCAGATCGCACCCGTGATGAGGCCGAGGACCATCGCCCACCCGGGCGTCAGGATGTTACAGGCGGGGGTGATCGCGACGAGGCCCGCGACGGCACCGGATGCCGCACCGATCGAGGTGGGCTTGCCGTCCTTGATCTTCTCCACGATCAGCCAGCCGATCGTCGCCGCGGCGGGCGCCGCGAGTGTGTTGATCCAGGCGATCGCGGCGACGCCGTCGACAGCGGCCTCGGAGCCGGCGTTGAAGCCGAACCAGCCGAACCACAGGAGCGCGGCGCCGAGAAGCGTCAGCGGCACGTTGTGCGGCTTCTGGATGCCCTTCTGGAAGCCGACGCGCTTGCCGAGCACCAGTGCGAGTGCGAGGCCCGCCGCGCCGGCGTTGATGTGCACCGCCGTACCACCGGCGAAGTCGTTCACGTGCAGAACGCTGGCGAGCCACCCGTCCTGCAGGTTGAAGACCCAGAACGCGACCGGGAAGTAGACGACCGTGACCCAGATGCCGGCGAACACCATCCAGGCGCCGAACTTCGCACGGTCGGCGATCGCACCGGAGATCAGCGCGACGGTGATGATCGCGAACGTGGCCTGGAAGCCGACGAATGCGAGGGAATTCATGTCCGGGTTCATCGCACCGTCTGCGCCGATGCCGAGGAACTTCTGGAGCCCGATGAACCCGTCGAACGGGTTGCCGAGCACGTGAGGGATGAGCGGGGTGCCGAACGCCATTCCGTAGCCGTAGAGCATCCAGAGGACACCCACGAGCGCGATCGCGCCGAAGCTCATCATCATCATGGAGATGACGCTCTTCGCCTTGACCATGCCGCCGTAGAAGAACGCGACCCCGGGGGTCATGAGCAGTACGAGCGCCGCGGCGACGAGGAGCCACAGCGAGTTCACTGCGGTCTTGGCGTCGTAGGCGGCGGCTGCTGCCAGTAGATGCATCGGGAACTGCCTCTCAGGTGGATCTCGGGTAAACCACCGGGTGCGGGAGTCCGCGACCTGGTGATGCGAGTTTCCTGAGAGGAGGTTTCGAGTGGCCGGTGTCTGTGTTTCGGGCCGGTTACGAGACCCTCACATGTGTGAACATCCTGTTTCGCGGCCCCGCGCGTCAATCCAGCGTGAGGGCGACCAGACGCGAGATCGCGCGCAGATACTTCTTGCGGTAGCCGCCGCCGAGCATCTCCTCGCCGAACACGAGATCGAGGCTGGTTCCGGTGGCCCGGATCGGGATCTGCGCGTCGTACGCGCGATCGACGAAGGCGACGAACCTCAGCGCCGCGGACTGGTCGTCCAGCGGCGCGACGGCGCGCAGGCCGATGAGGTCCAGCCCGTCGAGCAGGCGGATGTAGCGCGACGGATGCACGCGAGCGAGGTGCGCGATCAGGTCGGCGAACGCGTCGTCGGATGCGAGACCGCGGGTGGCGGCATCCCCGATCGCCGTCTCGTACGCGGAGTCCTCGAGCACCGCCGCGTGTCCGTCCAGTGCACGGTGTCGGTAGTCGTTGCCGTCGATGCGGATCGTGTCGAAGTTCTCGGCCATCGCGTGGATCTCGCGCAGGAAGTCCTGCGCCGCGAACCGACCCTCGCCGAGGGCGTTCGGAGGGGTGTTGGATGTCGCGGCCAGGCGCGTCCCTGACGCGACGAGCTCGCCCAGCAGACGCGTCATGACCATCGTGTCGCCGGGGTCGTCGAGCTCGAACTCGTCGATGCACAGCAGATCGGAACCGCGGAACAGCTCGACCGTCTTCTGGTAGCCGAGCGCGCCCACCAGGGCCGTGTACTCGATGAACGAGCCGAAGTACTTCCGGCGTGCCGGCATCGCGTGGTAGATCGAGGCGAGCAGGTGCGTCTTGCCGACGCCGAAGCCGCCGTCGAGGTACACGCCGGGCTTGGGCGCGGGGTCCTTCTTCGCGCGGCGGAAGAACCCGCCCTTGGCGGGCTCGGCGCCCATCCCCGCGAAGCGCAGGAGGGTCTCCTTCGCCGACTGCTGCGAGGGGAATGCGGCGTCGGCGCGATACGACTCGAACGTCGCGTCGGCGAACTGGGGCGGCGGCACAAGCGATGCGATCATGTCCGCGCCGCCCAGCTGTGGCATGCGCTCGGCGAGGTGGACGACTCCGGCTTGTCCGGATGCTGCTGAGGCGCTGGCCATTCGTGTGACGCTGTTCTTAACGATCGGGCGCGACGCGCGCGCGGCGGAATAGGGTCGAGACGACGCCATCAACCCTAGCCGCGTCGCCCGTCAACCCGATCCGAGGAGCACCACCGTGACCGTCGATCTCGACACGTCGTCCGCCAAGTTCGCCGAGTACGCGCACCCCGAGCGTCTCGTCACGGCGGACTGGCTGGAGGCACGGCTCGGACAGCCCGGACTGGTCGTCGTCGAGTCCGACGAGGACGTCCTCCTGTACGAGACCGGGCACATCCCCGGAGCGGTGAAGGTCGACTGGCACACGGAGCTCAACGACCCGGTCGTCCGCGACTACGTCGACGGTGCGGGCTTCGCCGAGCTCTTCCGCCGCAAGGGCATCTCCCGCAACGACACGATCGTCGTGTACGGCGACAAGAACAACTGGTGGGCCGCGTACGCTCTGTGGGTCTTCTCGCTGTTCGATCACGAGGATGTGCGCCTGCTGGACGGCGGGCGCGACGGCTGGATCTCGGAGGGCCGCCCGATCACGACCGAGCCGACGGTGCGCGAGCGCACCGACTACCCGGTCGTCGAGCGCGACGCCAGCGTGCTCCGCGCCTATAAGGACGACGTCCTCGCGCATTTCGGCTCGCCGCTCATCGACGTGCGCTCCCCCGAGGAGTACACCGGCGAGCGCACTTCGGCGCCCGCGTACCCCGAAGAAGGAGCGCTCCGCGCCGGGCACATCCCCACGGCGCGCAGTGTCCCGTGGGGTCGCGCGGTGGCCGAGGACGGCACCTTCAAGAGCCGCGACGAGCTGGATGCGATCTACCGCGGCGAAGCCGGCCTCGCCGACGGCGACAGCGTCGTCGCCTACTGCCGGATCGGCGAGCGGTCGAGCCACACGTGGTTCGTGCTGCAGCATCTGCTCGGCTTCCACGACGTGCGCAACTACGACGGCTCCTGGACCGAGTGGGGCAGCGCGGTTCGCGTGCCGATCGCGACCGGTGCGGAGCCCGGCGAGGCTCCCGCTCGGCGCTGACCAGAGGCCTGCGTGGTGAGCCATGGGACAATGGCCGTGATGACCGCAACAGCGCTGCCCGCCTCGCTCGCCGAGATCCGCGACGAGTTCCTCGAACTCCCCGAGGGGGAGCGCCTGCAGCTGCTCCTGGAGTTCTCGAACGAGCTTCCTCCGGTCCCCGCCGAGTACGAAGGTCACCCGGAACTGCAGGAGCGCGTCGTGGAATGTCAGTCCCCGGTGTACATCATCGTGGACGTGGACGACGATGACATCGTCTCGATGCACGCCACGGCGCCGCGCGAGGCGCCGACGACGCGGGGCTTCGCCAGCATCCTCGCGCAGGGGATCACCGGTCTCACGGCCGACGAGGTGCTCGCCGTCCCGGACGACTACCCGCAGTCGATCGGGCTGACGCGCGCGGTGTCGCCGCTGCGCATCTCCGGGATGACCGGCATGCTCCTCCGCACCAAGCGCCAGGTCGCGGCCAAGCGTCACGCCGGCTGAGTCAGCTCCGCGGCTGAGCCCGCTATCCGTTCTGCGGGGCGAGCTCGTGACGGCGCAGCCAGGATGTGATCGCGCTGCTCCACCGATCCTGGTCGTAGTTCCACAGCTTCGTGTGGCGCGCGACGTCGAACGAGTCGAGCTCGACGAGATCGGGGCGGGCCTGCGCCAGGCGGTGCGAGGCATCGGAGGGCACGAAGCCGTCGTCGTCGCTGTGCAGGATCAGGATGGGATGCCGCAGCTCCGCCGCGCGCGCCACCACGTCGAGCCGGTCGAACGGGATGGCGCCTCCCGTCCGCGTGAGGGGCGAGGCCCACGGCGCCTTCAGCGCGCCGATCGCGATACCTGCGACGGAGTTCGGGATGTGGTTGAGCCGCGCCTGGTAGTCGAGGACGACGCGCCAGTCGACCACCGGCGACTCGAGGATGACGCCCGCGATGAGATCACGGTGCGCAGACCCGAGGGCCACCTGCAGCGAGATCGCGCCGCCCATCGACCAGCCCATGAGGATGACGCGCTTCGCTCCGCGGCGACGGGCGAAGCCGATCGCGGCATCCACGTCCCGCCACTCGGTGGCGCCGAGCGCGTAGGTCCCGGTTCGGCTTCGGGGGGCTTCCCCGTCGTTGCGATAGGAGACGATGATCGTCGTCATCCCCAGGCCGTGGAACACCGGCACCGCGCGCAGGCACTCCGCCCTGGTCGTGCCGCGACCGTGCACCTGCACGACCCAGGTGTCGCCGTCGCCTGCCGGAAACAGCCAGGCGGGGCACGGACCCACCCCCGAGCCGATCAGCTCGGACGAGTACGGGAGGTGCAGTTGCTCCGGTCGGTCGTAATACCACCCGCTGAAGGCCGCGTCCGCACCCAGGCGCGACTGCGCATCCACTTGGGTGAGCAGCTTGCGCTTGACGGTCGTCGCGTCCTGGGAGAGGACCGAGCCGAGCTTCACGTAGTTCTCCGTGCCGCTCGTGAACAGGCCGTAGCGACCGGGAAGCTCGGTGTCCGGGGTGCGCGAGAGCGTGATGGTCTGCGCGGCGACGTCGAGCTTCACGATCTTCGTGTCGGCCCGGCGCGGGGCCGGCGTCACGACATCGCGCGCCACCTTGAGCGACACGAGGGCGAAGGCTCCCAGCACCACTCCGAGCGCAGTGCTCAGGAGTGTCAGCGCGACGCGGATTCCGGCGACGAGGCCAGGGGCGGCGGCGTCGCGCGCCGCGGCGCGCCTGAGGGGCTTCATAGGGGCTTCACTCTAGTCTGTGCACGTGAGTGACGGCCGTCCGCCTGGCGAGGCATCGTTCGCCCGGGCTGAGGCAGAAGTGCGGGCCGCGGTGCTGCGCGCCGACCTGGCGGTCAGGGAGATCCCCGCTCCCACGGGGCTTGCGCCGTACGCGATCGCGCTCGCCGGCGACGTGCGTCCGGAGGGCGACGGCGACTCCCCCTTCGGCACGGGCCGGATCATCGTGCTCCACGACCCGGAGGAGCCCGATGCGTGGGACGGCGCGTGGCGCATCGTCTGCCTCGCGCAGGCGCCGCTCGAGCCCGAGATCGGCGTGGATCCGGTGCTCGCCGACGTGGCGTGGTCGTGGCTCGTCGATGCCCTGAGCGCGCACGGCGCGAAGTTCCACGCCGCCGCGGGCACGGCGACCAAGACCATCTCGAAGGGCTTCGGCTCGCTCGCCCACGAGGGCGACGGCTCGCAGATCGAGGTGCGCGCGTCCTGGTCGCCGGATGGCGGCATCACGGCTCATGTGGAAGCCTGGGCGGAGTTCGTCTGCATGCTGGCAGGGCTGCCGCCCGGATCGGAGGGCATCGAGGTGTTCGGCGCACGGAGGTCGCGTGGCTGAGTATGACGTGATCGTGGATGGCTCTGGCCTCCGCGATGCTTCATCGCGCCTGTCGGAGGGGGTGGGACCGGTGGCCGTGGATGTGGAGCGCGCATCCGGGTTCCGGTACTCGCAGAGGGCGTATCTGGTGCAGGTGTTCCGCCGCGGAGCCGGTGTCTTCCTCTTCGACCCGCCCGCGATCGGCGACTTCACCCCGCTCGAGGATGCCATCGGCGCTGAGGAGTGGGTCCTCCACGCGGCGAGTCAGGATCTCCCCTCGCTGCGGGAGCTCGGCCTGGAGCCCGCATCCATCTTCGACACGGAGCTGGCGTCTCGTCTCCTCGGTCACGCGAGGGTCGGACTCGGCGCCGTGGTCGAGGACACCCTCGGCATCACGCTGGCGAAGGAGCACTCCGCGTCCGACTGGTCGACGCGGCCGCTCCCCCAGAGCTGGCTGGAGTACGCGGCGCTGGACGTCGAGTACCTCGTCGATGTGCGGGATGCGCTGGAGCTCGAGCTCATCGAGCAGGGCAAGACGCTCATGGCGGGCGAGGAGTTCACGGCGGTGCTCGCACGCATTCCGAAGCCGCCGCGCGGCGACCCCTGGCGGCGCCTCAGCGGGCTGCACACCGTGCGTGGACGCCGCAACCTGGCCGTCGCGCGCGCTCTCTGGCTCGCTCGCGAGGAGTACGCCCGCGAGCAGGACATCGCACCGGGCCGACTCGTGCCCGATCGCGCGCTGGTGGCCGCGATCCGCGCCGAGCCCGCGACCAAGCGCGACCTGGCCGCGGTCAAGGAGTTCAATGGCCGCGCCTCGCGCACGCAGCTCGACCGGTGGTGGACGGCGATCGAGGAGGGCCGCGCCGCCATCGACCTTCCGGTGGAGCGCATCCCGAGCGACACTCCCCCGCCGCCGCGCGCCTGGGCGGACCGGAACCCCGAGGCGGACGCCCGCCTCAAGATCGCGCGTCCGCTCGTCGAGCAGCGCGCCGCCGAACTCAACATGCCGACGGAGAATCTGCTCACTCCCGAGCTGCTCCGTCGCGTCGCCTGGCAGCCGCCGGAGCCGGTGGATGCGGATTCCATCGGGCGCGCGCTCGCCGACCTTGGGGCTCGCGACTGGCAGATTGCGCAGACTGCACAGCTGATCGCCGATGCCTTTGTGGATTCCGTGCATGGCCTTGACGAGGCGACCGAAACCGCTTCGTAGGTTCGATCCAACCGATTCGAGGCGGTCGGACCGCACTCCTAGGCTGGCGTCATCCCTAGCTTTGGAGGCAGAGTGGCCGAGATTTCGGACGTCTTCTTCGTCGATGGAATGCGCACCCCCTTCGGGCGCGCCGGCGAGAAGGGCATGTACTGGAACACCCGCGCTGACGACCTCGTCGTCAAGTCGATCATCGGGCTCATGGCGCGCAACCCGAACGTCCCGGGCGAGCGCATCGACGACGTGGCGATCGCCGCGACGTCGCAGACGGGCGACCAGGGGCTCACCCTCGGCCGCTCCGCGGCGATCCTCGCCGGCTTGCCGATGACGGTGCCGGGCTTCGCCATCGACCGCATGTGCGCGGGCGCGATGACGAGCGTCACCACGATGGCGGGCTCGATCGGCGTCGGCATGTACGACCTCGCCCTCGCAGGCGGAGTCGAGCACATGGGGCGCCACCCCATCGGCGCCAACGCCGACCCCAACCCGCGCTTCGTCGCCGAGCGCATGGTCGACCCCGGTGCCCTCAACATGGGAGTCACGGCCGAACGCATCCACGACCGCTTCCCGCACCTGACCAAGGAGCGCGCAGACCGGTACGGCATGCTCAGCCAGCAGAAGGCGCAGGCCGCCTACGACGCCGGCAAGGTCCAGCCCGACCTCGTGCCCGTCGCGATCAAGGATGCCGACGGCGCCTGGGGCCTCGCCACCGAGGACGAGGGACGCCGGCCCGAGACGACGATGGAGGGTCTCGCCACGTTGAAGACGCCCTTCCGCCCGCACGGGCGGGTGACCGCGGGCACGTCCTCACCGCTGACCGACGGCGCCACGATCGGCCTGCTCGCCGGCGGCGCCGCCGTCAAGGAGCTCGGCCTGCGGCCCAAGATGCGTCTCGTCTCCTTCGCCTTCGCGGGCGTGCAGCCCGAGATCATGGGCATCGGCCCGATCCCCGCGACCGAGAAGGCCCTGAAGAAGGCGGGTCTCACGATCGAGGACATCGGTCTGTTCGAGCTCAACGAGGCCTTCGCCATCCAGGTGATCTCGCTGCTCGACCACTTCGGCATCGCCGACGACGACCCGCGCGTGAACCAGTGGGGCGGCGCGATCGCCCTCGGCCACCCGCTCGCCGCATCCGGCGTGCGCCTCATGATCCAGCTCGCGGCTCAGTTCGCCGAGCGCCCCGACGTCCGCTACGGCCTGACGGCGATGTGCGTCGGCCTCGGCCAGGGCGGCTCGGTCATCTGGGAGAACCCGCACTACAACGGCAAGCGGAAGAAGTAGAGAGCAGAGAATGACCAACACCGCTTCAGATCAGTACGCGCAGATCGACTTCTCGCCCATTCACGCCCTCACCGACGGGGAGGTGATCACGAATTCGGCGGTGCGCGACATCCGCCTCCCGTCGGGCAACGTGCTGGCACTGATCACGCTCGACAACGGTCGGGATCACACGCGCCCGAACACGCTGGGCCCAGCGACGATCACCCAGCTCGGCGAGACGCTGGCCGGCCTCAAGGCGCGCGCCGCGTCCGGCGAGATCCAGGCTGTCGGCATCACCGGCAAGCAGTACATCCTCGCTGCGGGCGCCGACCTCAGCGACATCGCCCGAGTCGGATCGAAGGAGAACGCCAAGCTCGTCGCGCAACTCGGGCACAAAGTGCTCGGCTCGCTGTCGGAGCTCGGGGTCCCCTCGTTCGCCTTCGTCAACGGGCTCGCGCTCGGCGGCGGCCTTGAGATCGCGCTCAACTCGACGTACCGGACCGTGGATGCCTCGGCCGCCGCGATCGCGCTGCCCGAGGTCTTCCTCGGCATCATCCCGGGCTGGGGCGGCGCGTATCTGCTGCCGAACCTCATCGGGATCGAGAACGCCCTCGAGGTCGTGATCTCGAACCCGCTGAAGCAGAACCGCATGCTGAAGCCGCAGCAGGCGTTCGACTACGGCATCTTCGACGCGATCTTCCCGCCGGCGACCTACCTTGAGGACTCGCTCCTGTGGGCCGACAAGGTGCTCGCGGGCACCCTCAAGGTCGAGCGCAAGAACGAGCCGGGCAAGATCGAACGCCTCACCAAGTGGCCGATCGCCATCAAGATGGCGCGTGGCATGCTCGAAAGTCGCATCGGCACGGTTCCCCGCTCGCCGTACGCGGCCCTCGAACTGCTCGACAAGGCGAAGGGCGGCACGAAGGCGGAGGGCTTCGCGCGCGAGGACGACGTGCTCGCCGACCTCGCGACCGGCGACCAGTTCGCCGCATCCATGTACGCGTTCGATCTCGTGCAGAAGCGCGCCAAGCGTCCGGTCGGCGCCCCCGATAAGACACTCGCCAAGAAGGTGACCAAGGTCGGCATCATCGGCGCGGGCCTCATGGCGAGCCAGTTCGCCCTGCTGTTCGTGCGGAAGCTCCAGGTGCCGGTGCTGATCACCGATCTCGATCAGGCGCGCGTCGACAAGGGCGTGGCCTACATCCACGACGAGATCGGCAAGCTCGAGGCCAAGGGGCGCCTCGACAGCGACTCGGCCAACAGGCTGCGCGCGCTCATCCACGGCACGACCGACAAGAGCGAGTACGCGGACTGCGACTTCGTCATCGAGGCCGTCTTCGAAGAGGTGGGCGTCAAGCAGCAGGTGTTCGCCGAGATCGAGCCGATCATCGCAGAGGACGCGATCCTGGCGACGAACACCTCGTCGCTCTCGGTCGAGGAGATCGGCGCGAAGCTCGCCCACCCCGAGCGGCTCGTCGGCTTCCACTTCTTCAACCCGGTGGCGCTCATGCCGCTGATCGAGATCGTGAAGACGCCGTCGACCACGGATGCGGCCCTCTCGACGGCATTCGTCGTGGCAAGGGGCCTCGGCAAGAACGCGGTGCTCACCGCCGACGCGCCCGGCTTCGTCGTGAACCGCCTCCTCGCGAAGGTCATGGGCGAGGCGGCGCGTGCGGTCTACGAGGGCACACCCCTGCTGACGGTCGAGAAGGCGTTCGCGCCGCTCGGACTGCCGATGACGCCGTTCCAGCTCATCGATCTCGTCGGGTGGAGGGTCGCGGCGCACGTCCAGGACACGATGGCGCACGCATTCCCCGACCGCTTCTACGCCAACGAGAACTTCCACGCGCTGGCCGAGCTGCCGGAGGTGGTCGAGAAGGACAAGAACGGCCGCGTCACCGGCTGGTCGAAGGCGGCGGAGAAGACGCTCAAGGGCGCCGTCGGCTCGACCCCCGCATCCGAGGCGGAGATCCTCTCTCGTGTGCAGGACGGACTCGCGCAGGAGATCAAGCTGATGCTCGACGAGGATGTCGTCCCCGAGGTCGAGGACATCGACCTCTGCCTCATCCTCGGCGCGGGCTGGCCATTCATCGACGGCGGCGCGTCGCCCTACCTCGATCGCGAGGGCGCGTCGGAGCGGGTCTTCGGCGACACGTTCCACCACCCGGTGATCCGGGGCGTCGCGAACAGCTGATCGGCGGAACGACGAAGGGCGGCTCCCCGCGGGGAGCCGCCCTTCGTCACGTCATTTACGCGGCTCGATCGGCCGGACCACCGGCAGTACGCCGGTGTCGCCGGAGACGCCGCGGGCGAAGGGCAGCTTGGCACCCAAGACCATGGCGGTGACGTCCCGTGCGATCTGCTGCGGCGTCAGGCCGACGCGAGCGAGGATGTCGCCGCGCGCGCCGTGCTCGAGGAACTCGTCCGGCAGTCCGAGCTCCGTGACGGCGGTGTCGACGCCCGCCTCACGCAGGTCCTGACGGATGCGGGTGCCGATGCCGCCGACGCGCACGCCGTCCTCGATCGACACGACGAGCCGATGCGCGGCGGACATCTCGACGACGCTGCGAGCGACGGGGACCACCCAGCGCGGATCGATCACCGTCGCGCCGATTCCCTGCGCGGCCAGGAGATCGGCGACCGCGAGACCGGTGACGGCCATGGGGCCGACGGTGACGATGAGCACGTCCTTCACATCGGCCTCGCGCAACACGTCGACGCCGTCGTCTGTGCGGCGGACGGCGGCCAGCTCTGCGCCGACGGCGCCCTTCGGGAAGCGGATCACCGTCGGGGCGTCCTGGACGACGACGGCCTCGGCGAGCTCCTCGACGATACGCTCGGCGTCGCGGGGAGCCGCGATGCGGATGCCCGGGACGACCTGCAGGATCGCGAGGTCCCACACACCGTGGTGGCTGGGCCCGTCTGGGCCGGTGACACCGGCACGGTCGAGGACGAAGGTGACCCCTGCGCGATGGAGCGCGACATCCATCAGAACCTGATCGAACGCGCGGTTGATGAAGGTGGCATAGACCGCGACGACGGGATGCAGCCCTCCGAACGCGAGTCCCGCGGCCGAGGTGACCGCGTGCTGCTCCGCGATGCCGACATCGAAGACACGGTCGGGAAAGCGCTCGGCCATGCGGTGCAGGCCCGTGGGCTGCAGCATGGCGGCCGTGATACCGACGAGCCGAGGATCCCGCTCGGCCTGCGTCACGAGGGCGTCGGCGAACACCGACGTCCACGACGGCGCCGAGGGCCCGTCGAGCGGCTCGCCCGTCTCCGGGTCGATGATACCGACGGCGTGGAACTGATCAGCTTCGTCCTGACGCGCCGGCTCGTAACCGCGGCCCTTCTCGGTGATCGCGTGGACGATCACAGGGGCTCCGTAGTTCTTCGCCTGGCGGAGCGCCGCCTCGAGGGCATGCTCGTCATGGCCGTCGACGGGTCCGACGTACTTGATGTCGAGGTTCGAGTAGAGCGCCTCGTTGTCGGTGAAGCGCGCGAGGAAGCCGTGGAGGCCGCCGCGCACGCCGTTGTAGAAGGCTTTGCCCGGGTCGCCGAGCCGCTCGAACGCGCGGCTGCTCGACAGGTGCAGATTGCGGTAGCTCTGCTTCGTGCGCACGGAGTTCAGGAACCGCGCCATGCCGCCGATGGTCGGCGCGTAGGAGCGTCCGTTGTCGTTCACGACGATGATCAGCTTGCGGGTGTTGTCGTCGGAGATGTTGTTTAGCGCTTCCCACGTCATTCCGCCCGTCAGGGCTCCGTCACCGACGACGGCGACCACGTGCCGGTCGGACTGCCCCGTCATCTCGAACGCCTTAGAGATGCCGTCGGCCCACGACAGCGAGCTCGAGGCATGCGACGACTCCACGATGTCGTGCACCGACTCCGAGCGCTGCGGATAGCCGGCGAGGCCACCGGTCTGGCGGAGCGTCGAGAAGTCCTGGCGGCCGGTGAGCAGCTTGTGCACGTACGACTGGTGGCCGGTATCGAAGACCACCGCATCGCGCGGCGAAGAGAAGACCCGATGGATGGCGAGGGTCAGCTCCACGACGCCGAGGTTGGGTCCGAGGTGGCCGCCCGTGCGTGCGACGTTGGCGACGAGGAAGGCCCGGATCTCGGCGGCGAGCAGATCCATCTGCTCATCTGAGAGTGCATCGAGGTCTCGGGGACCCGTGATCGTCTCGAGCAGGCTCATCCCTCGATTCTACGCGAGGCGGTCTCGAGCGAGCGGATCCTCCGGGGCCCGCCGAGCGCTTTGTCAGCGATCCGTGAGGCCCCTCGGATCTCCCGCGCTCTGAAGAGGACGGGGCCGGCGGCACGTGTGCGCCGCCGGCCCCGTTCTCCCGCCGTGAGTGCTCAGACGAGGGAGCGCAGCACGTACTGCAGGATGCCGCCGTTGCGGTAGTAGTCGGCCTCACCGGGGGTGTCGATGCGCACGACAGCGTCGAATTCGACGACCTGCTTGCCTTCGGGCGAGAACTCGCTCGGCTCGGCGACGACGTGCACCGTCTTCGGTGTGGTGCCCTCGTTCAGCTGCTCCAGACCGCTGATCGACACCACCTCGGTGCCGTCCAGGCCCAGCGAATCGGCTGACTCACCGGCCGGGAACTGCAGCGGGACGACGCCCATGCCGATGAGGTTCGAGCGGTGGATGCGCTCGAAGCTCTCAGAGATGACCGCCTTGACGCCGAGGAGGCTCGTGCCCTTGGCCGCCCAGTCGCGCGAGGAACCCGAGCCGTACTCCTTGCCGCCGAAGATGACGAGCGGCGTGCCCTGAGCCTGGTAGTTCTGCGACGCATCGTAGATGAACGACTGCGGGCCGCCCTCCTGGGTGAAATCACGCGTGTACCCGCCCTCGACGCCGTCGAGAAGCTGGTTCTTCAGGCGGATGTTCGCGAACGTGCCGCGGATCATCACCTCGTGGTTGCCGCGGCGCGAGCCGTACGAGTTGAAGTCCTTGCGATCGACGCCGTGCTCCGTGAGATAACGGCCCGCGGGGCTGTCCGCCTTGATCGAGCCGGCGGGCGAGATGTGGTCGGTCGTGACCGAGTCGCCGAGCTTGGCCAGCACGCGCGCCCCGGAGATGTCGCTGACCGGCGACGGCTCCATCGTCATACCCTCGAAGTACGGAGGACGCCGCACATAGGTGGAATGCGCATCCCACTCGAACGTCTTGCCCTCGGGAGTCGGCAGGGTGCGCCAGCGCTCATCGCCCGCGAAGACGCTCTCGTACTGCGTGACGAACATGTCCTTGTCGATCGACGAGTCGATCGTCGACTGCACCTCGGCCGCGTCGGGCCAGATGTCGCGGAGGAAGACGTCGTTGCCGTCCTGGTCGGTCCCGAGCGCGTCGACTTCGAAGTCGAAGTTCATCGAGCCGGCCAGCGCGTACGCGATGACGAGCGGCGGTGACGCGAGGTAGTTCATCTTCACGTCGGGGTTGATGCGGCCCTCGAAGTTGCGGTTGCCCGAGAGCACCGCTGTCACGGCCAGGTCGTTCTGGTTGATGGCCGCCGAGACCTCCTCGATGAGGGGGCCGGAGTTGCCGATGCACGTGGTGCAGCCGTAGCCGACCGTGTAGAAGCCGAGGTCCTCGAGGTCCTGTGTGAGGCCGGCCTTCTCGTAGTAGTCGGTGACGACCTTCGACCCGGGCGCGAGGGTGGTCTTGACCCAGGGCTTCGCCTTGAGGCCCTTCTTCACGGCGTTGCGCGCGAGCAGACCTGCGGCGAGCATGACCGACGGGTTCGACGTGTTGGTGCACGACGTGATGGCCGCGATGGTGACCGCGCCGTGATCGATCGTGTACTCCGTGCCGTCCGCCTGCACGACCTTGGTGGGCTTCGACGCCGTCGCGGGCGCGTGGCTGTGGTGGTGGTGCACGTGGATGCTGTTCGCATCGGCCGGCGAGTTGGCCGGCGGGTCCGATGCCGGGAACGACTCCGCGATCTCGAGGTCGACGAGGTCGTGCTCGACGTCGGCGTAGTTGCAGAGATCGCGCTCGAACTGCTCCTTCGAGCGCGTGAGCTCGATGCGGTCCTGGGGGCGCTTCGGGCCCGCGATCGACGGGACGACCGAGCCGAGGTCCAACTCCATGTACTCGCTGAACACCGGCTCGTGCGACGGGTCGTGCCAGAGGTGCTGCTGCTTCGCGTACTGCTCGACGAGAGCGACCTGCTCGTCGCTGCGGCCGGTGAGGCGAAGGTAGTCGACGGTCACGTCGTCGATCGGGAAGATCGCCGCCGTCGAGCCGAACTCCGGGCTCATGTTCCCGATGGTCGCGCGGTTGGCGAGCGGGACGGATGCCACGCCCTCGCCGTAGAACTCGACGAACTTGCCGACCACACCGTGCTTGCGGAGCATGTCGGTGATCGTGAGGACGACGTCGGTCGCCGTGACGCCCGTGGGGATGCTGCCGGTGAGCTTGAACCCGACGACCTTCGGGATGAGCATCGAGACGGGCTGGCCGAGCATGGCCGCCTCTGCCTCGATGCCGCCGACGCCCCAGCCGAGGACGCCGAGGCCGTTGACCATCGTCGTGTGGGAGTCCGTGCCGACGCACGTGTCGGGGTAGGCCCGCAGCACGCCGTCCACGTTCCGGTCGTAGATGACCTTGGCCAGGTGCTCGATGTTGACCTGGTGCACGATACCGGTGCCCGGCGGGACGACCTTGAAGTCGTCGAACGCCGTCTGGCCCCAGCGCAGGAACTGGTACCGCTCGCCGTTGCGCTCGTACTCGATCTCGACGTTGCGCTCCAGCGCGTCCTCCGAGCCGAAGAGATCGGCGATGACCGAGTGGTCGATCACCATCTCGGCGGGCGAGAGCGGGTTGATCTTCGTGGGGTCGCCGCCGAGGGCGGCCATCGCCTCGCGCATCGTGGCGAGGTCGACGATGCAGGGCACGCCGGTGAAGTCCTGCATGACCACGCGCGCGGGCGTGAACTGGATCTCGGTGTCGGGCTCTGCCGCCGCATCCCACGATCCGAGCGCCTGGATCTGCGCCTTCGTGACGTTCGCGCCGTCCTCCGTGCGCAGCAGGTTCTCCAGGAGGACCTTGAGGCTGAACGGGAGCTTCTCGTAGCCGTCGACCGAGTCGATGCGGAAGATCTCGTAGTCGGTGCTGCCGACCGTCAGGGTGCTTTTCGCACCGAAGCTGTCAACCGTGGACACGTGTCGTCTCCTTCATCGGCGGCGGGGAGCGGGCGCGACGCCCGCGATCCCCATCCTCCCCCGCTCGAGCGCCCTCGGCTAGTGAGGCTCGCCTAAGCGTCCGCGCGGGGAAATTTATCTTGATGTCGAGATAAATGTATCACTTCGCGCGGGCGGGATAGAGCGCCCGGACCGCGAGCCACGTCACCGCGACGAGCGGCGCGAACAACGGCAGGCCCATCAGGAGCTTGAGCGTTCCGAGCGCCGCGACGTTGCCCGCGAAATAGAGCGGGAGCTGCACGGCGAGACGCGCGGCGAAGAGCGCCGCCCACGCGATGGCGAGCCAGAAGAAGACGCGCCGTTTCCGCGCGCTCTGCCGCCAGGCGGTCCCCTCGTTCATGAGGAAGCCGGCCGCGAGCCCGATGAGCGACCAGCCGACCAGAGCGGAGACGAGGAACGCCGTGCCGTACGCGGCGTTCGTGATGAAGCCCCAGACGAAGTTGTCCTGCGCACGGCCAGTGAAAAGCGAGAGGGCCGCGGCTGCGACGACCGCGATGAGTCCGCCGAGCGCTGCGGCCACCGGCTGGCGCATGACGAGCCGGATCACCGTGAAGACGACGGCCAGACCGACGGAGATCGCCAGCGACAGCCAGAGGTTGCCCTGGTGCGTGGCTGGGTTGGTCGTCAGCGTGTACGCGATGAGGAAGGCGAGGCTCGGGAGGATGGACTCCAGGACGCCGCGCACGCCCCCCATCGCGTGCCACACGACGTGGCCGGTGCTGCGGGACTGCGCAGGATCCATGCCCGCGCGACGCGCGGCGCTGCCGAGGGCGGCGCCGATCAGGTCGGATGCCGAGGGCTGGGGCTCGGCATCCTTCGACGCTCCCGCGTCCGGATCGCTCACGCGACGCCCGGAGTCGAGGGCATCTTCAGCGGGATGAGGTCACGCGGGGGCATCGGGCTGCCGCCGCGCACCACGACGATCGACCGGAAGAGGTCCTCGACCTGCGCGGCGGCATCCATGTCGCTGGTCGCGGCCCCGCCGATGACGCCCCGGAGGAACCAGCGGGGCCCGTCCACGCCGACGAAGCGCGCGAGGCGCTTGCCCGCGGCGCCGTCCGCACCGGCGATCACCGGCACCTCGGCGAGCAGCTCGGGGCCGAGCGGGCCCTCGCGCTCCTCGACGCGGCCGCCCTGCTGGCGGATCTGCTGGCGGATCTGCTCGCGCGTCTCCTCCCACAGACCCGCCGTGCGCGGCGCCGCGAAGGGCTGCACCTGCAGCGTGGAGTCGGCGTAGTCGAGGCCGACGGCCACGATGCGCTTCGTCTGCTCCTCGACCTCGAGGCGCAGGTTCAGCCCTTCACGCGGCAACACCTTGATGCCGCCGAGGTCGATGTAAGGGCGGACGGGGTTCGCCTCCGAGTCGTCGAACGGACCGGCCGTGGCACGGTCCTCGGGCGCCGACTTGGCCTCTTCTGGTGTCGCAGACGCATCGGTCATGCGTTGGTCCCTTCGTGGTTCTGGTAGCCGGTCGAGCCGAACCCGCCGTGACCGCGCAGGCTGTCGGGGAGTTCGTCGACCGGGATGAAGCGCGCGCGCGGCACCGGCATCACGATGAGCTGGGCGATGCGATCGCCGACCGCGATCTCGTATGCCTCGCGTGCGTCGGTGTTCAACAGCGCGACCTTGATCTCACCGCGGTAGCCGGCGTCGATCGTCCCGGGCGAATTGACGATCGTGATGCCGTGCTTGGCGGCGAGTCCGCTCCGCGGGACCACGAAGGCGGCATGCCCCTCGGGGAGGGCGATGCGCACGCCGGTGCCCACGAGCGCCCGCTCGCCGGGCTCGAGACGCACTGCTTCGGCTGCGATCAGATCTGCCCCGGCATCTCCGGGGTGCGCGTAGGCCGGAAGCTCGGGGGCGATAATGAGGACGTCCACGGTTTCGGTCACGCATCGAGGGTAATGCAGAACACAATGAGCGGTGCTCCCGCCGACAGCGGCGTCATCTACCGCGAGAGACTCAGCCCATCGCTCTGGTTCCTGGCGGCCGCAGCCGTCTGCGGGCCCATGGCGGCACTCGTCCTCGCGCCCTTCGACACGACGGTCGCACTCATCGGCGGCGCAGTCGTCGGGGTGGGGATCGTCTGGCTTCTGGTCGCCGGGTCCCCCACCGTCGCCGTCAAGGACGGGGAGCTCGTCGCGGGCCGCGCGCACATCGACGCGCATCTGCTGGGCGAGCCGGAGATCCTCACCGGGGACGACGCCCGCGTCGCGCGCGGACGCGACCTCGACCCTCGGGCGTGGCACATCGTGCGGGGCGGCATCGACGGAGTGCTCCGCATCCCGGTCCATGACGAAGACGATCCGACGCCCATGTGGATCGTCTCCACTCGGACGCCGGATCGGCTTGCGGCGGCCATCCGCCGTGCGCAGGCTACGCCGCGCACTCCACGCAGATAGGGCCCGTCGCCGAGTCGTGATCGATCTGCGACCGGTGCTTCACGAGGAAGCAGCTGACGCACGTGAACTCGTCCTCCTGAGGGGGAAGGACCACCACATCGAGCTCGAGCTCCGACAGATCCGCGCCCGGCAGTTCGAAGCCCGAGGGGTTGTCGGCGTCCTCGGCGTCGATCGAAGCGGAGGAGCTGTCCGGGACGCGCTCCTTGAAGGCCTCGATCGACTCGCTCTCGTCCTCATTCTTGCGGGGTGCGTCGTAGTCCGTTGCCATGCCTGAGTTTCTCTACTTCCCTGAGTGCTGTCGCCCCCGGCGGTATGCGGGTCCGCCGGTACGGGCGGCCATAGTTTGCACGACCGTATGACATTTCGCAAATGTCCTCTGCGGATTCGCAGGTTGTCCGGAAACCGCGTAGACGAAACGGGCGGCGCGCGCGCGATATTCCCGGCCGCGCTGACGAGCCGTGTCACGATAGGGCAGGACCCCAGATCGGAGGCGCTCTCCCCATGGAACAGCTCAGAGTCGTCGGCGAGGAGGACGGAAAGCTCGTCCTCGCGACCGAGTCCGGGGAGAGGTTCACCCTCCCCGTGGACGACGTGCTGCGCGCCGAGCTGCGCCGCGCGCGCCGGGAGCGGGAGGCGGGCGACCGCGCCGCGCGCCCGAGTCCGCGTGAGGTGCAGGCGCACATCCGCGCCGGCCTGTCCACCGAGGAGGTCGCCGCGCTCCTCGGCGCCCGCATCGAGGATGTCGCGCGCTTCGAGGGCCCCGTCCTCGCCGAGCGCGAGCACGTCGTGGGCCAGGCGCTCGCGGTGCCCGTGCTGCTCGGGACGGATTTCGACAGCGACACGCCACCGACCTTCGGCTCTGCGGTGCGTGCGAAGCTCGCCGACGCCGGCGCCACCGGCGAGCGGTGGACCAGCTGGAAGGAGCACACCGGCTGGATCGTGAAGCTCGAGTTCACGGCGGCCGAGGTCGACCGCGACGCCCGCTGGGGCTTCGACCCGCGCCGCGGAGTGCTCTCCCCCCTGAATCCGGACGCCATACAGCTCTCGCGGCAGGGATCACTCCCCGACAGCCTGATTCCCCGGCTGCGCGCACTCGAGACACCGCTCAAGGACGACAGCCGCTTCGACAGCGGAGCTTTCGGGCCGCGACGGATGCCGGCCCCCGAGGCCGACCTCGAATCGCCGGCGGTCCACGAGCCGGCGCCTTCCGCCGTGCAGGACGCCGCCATGAAACGCGCTCCGGAGGCCAGTCAGACCTCGAGCCAGACGGCCGACCTCCTCGAGGCCCTGCGCCGGCGGCGCGGTCAGAGGGAGGCCATGCCCGAGGAGACGGACGAGGTCGAGCCACCGGCGACACACCGCCAGAACTCCCCCGTCGCCCTGTTCGACGCGCTCGAGCCGGGGTTCGACCCTGCACTCGACGCACCCGCATCCTCCCCCGCCGCGCCTGACCCCGCGCATCCGGCAGAGCCGGTCCGCGCGACCGCGGACGCGCCTCGGACCACGTCGGAGCCGGCCCGAGCGACAGCGGAATCCGGACGCCGGAAGGGCCGGACGTCGATGCCCTCCTGGGACGAGATCGTGTTCGGAGCGCGAACCGAGGAGTGACCGAGCTCAGCCCGCGAACGCGCCGAGGCGCAGCAGCGGGACGATCCGCTCCTCGTCGGTGAGCGAGCCGTGCTGGCCGACCATGCGCTGCGAACCCTTGTCGGCCACGCGGTCGTCGTAGTACGCGATGCCCGCCCGTGCGGCGACCACCACGTCGCCGATGCGGTCGCGCACCGTCGGGTCGACCACGGGCCCGAAGAGGCCGGCCGCGATCGCCTCGTCGCGCGAGGCGACCCATGAGCGGCCGGACTCCGATGAACGCCACGTGCTCAGCAGTGTGTCCGCGGCCCCAGGCTCGGCGTAGACGTGGAGCATGCGGGGCTCGCCCCCGATCATCGCCACCCCGTCGAGGACGGCGTCCCCTTCCTCGAGCAGCACCTGCCGGTGCTTCGGCACGTCGATCATCCCGTGGTCCGCTGTGACCACGACGCCGGTGCCGCCGTCGAGGGAGTCGCTCATCGACCGGGCCGCCGCATCCACCTTCTCCAGTGCGGCCGTCCAGCGGTCGGTCTCCCAGCCGTGCTTATGGCCGACGGAATCCAGGTCGGGGGCGTACAGGTAGACGAGAGCGCCCGGGTTCGACCCTGCGAGATCCGCCGCGAGGAGCGCACGATCCGCGATGTCGGCCGCCACGACGAACTCCGCGCCGCGCAGGATCGCCTCCGTGAAGCCCGTGCCGGCGTACTTCGCGTGGGACACCACGAAGCACGGCCGGCCCTGCGCGGCCTCGCGGGCGATGAGCGGCTCGAGCCGCTGCCACGAGTGCGGGTCGAGCCCGTCGGTCTCCCAGCCCTTCAGCTGGTTCACAGCGTCCGGCGCGCCCGGCACACGCACGCGATAGCCGACGATGCCGTGCTCACCGGGAGGGGCGCCGGTCAGGAGGCTGGTGAGCGCAGCCGCCGTCGTGGAGGGGAAGACCGTGCGCACGACATCCTTCTTGCCGCCGGCGCCCGCGAGGAAGCGCGCGTGCCCGCCACGGGCCGCAAGGTTCGCCGCGCCCAGACCGTCGACGACGAGCACGATCGCGCTGCGTACGGGGCGAAACCACGTCGATGAGCCCGACAGCGCGTCGATCACCTCGGGCAGGACACGGACCAGGCTCCGGGCGCGCGGCGGGTCCGCCGGTAGGCTGAGGGACATCGGTTCAGTGTCGCACATGCGTCCGAACCCAGCCCGCACATCCGAAGGTCCCGCACAGCACATGCCCTCATCGCGCTCCTCCTCGCCCACAGAAGACGCTCCCCTCGAACGCATCGAGGACGTCGACGTCTCGGCGGAGATGCAGGGCTCGTATCTCGAGTACGCCTATTCGGTGATCTACTCACGGGCGCTGCCCGATGCGCGCGACGGCCTCAAGCCGGTGCAGCGCCGCATCCTGTTCCAGATGGCTGACATGGGCCTGCGCCCCGACCGCGGCCACGTCAAGAGCGCGCGCGTCGTCGGCGAGGTGATGGGAAAGCTGCACCCGCACGGCGACACCGCAATCTACGACGCCCTGGTCCGGCTCGCACAGCCGTTCACCCTCCGAGTGCCGCTCGTGGACGGCCACGGCAACTTCGGCTCGCTGGACGACGGCCCCGCGGCACCGCGCTACACCGAGGCGCGCCTCGCGCCAGCCGCCCTGGCCCTCACGGAGAACCTCGACGAGGACGTCGTCGATTTCATCCCGAACTACGACGGCCAGTTCCAGCAGCCGGAGGTCCTTCCGGCCGCCTACCCCAACCTGCTCGTCAACGGCGCGGCCGGCATCGCGGTCGGCATGGCGACCAACATGGCCCCGCACAATCTCATCGAGGTCGTGGCCGCCGCCATCCATCTGCTCGACAATCCGGATGCGACGGTCGAAGAGCTCATGGAGTTCGTCCCGGGCCCCGATCTGCCCGGGGGCGGGATCATCGTGGGGCTCGACGGCATCAAGGACGCCTACGCGAACGGACGCGGCACCTTCCGCACCCGCGCGAAGGTCGCGGTCGAACAGCTCGGCCCGCGGCGCACAGGACTCGTCGTCACCGAGCTGCCGTACCTGGTCGGTCCCGAACGGATCATCGAGAAGATCAAGGATGCCGTCACCGCGAAGAAGCTGACGGGGATCTCGGACGTCACCGACCTCACCGACCGCCACAACGGCCTGAAGCTCGTCATCGGCATCAAGACCGGCTTCGATCCCAACGCCGTCCTGGAGCAGCTGTACCGCCTGACCCCGCTCGAGGACTCGTTCGGCATCAACAACGTCGCGCTCGTCGGCGGCCAGCCGCAGACGTTGGGGCTGCGGGAGATGCTGCGGGTCTACCTCGATCACCGCATCAGCGTGGTGACGCGGCGCAGCGAGTTCCGCCTCGCACGCCGACGCGAGCGACTGCATCTCGTCGAGGGTCTCCTCATCGCGATCCTCGATATCGACGAGGTCATCCAGGTCATCCGAACCTCCGACGACAGCGAGCAGGCGCGGGGGCGACTCCAGCAGGTGTTCGACCTCTCGCAGGTGCAGGCGGAGTACATCCTCGAGCTGCGCCTGCGCCGTCTCACGAAGTTCTCGCGCATCGAGCTGGAGGCGGAGCGCGACTCGCTGCAGGCGGAGATCGCCGCGCTCGTCGAACTGCTCGGCGACGACGCGCTCCTGCGCGCCCAGGTCGCACGGGAGCTCGACATCGCGGCCGAGGCCTACGGCACGCCGCGCCGCACGCTCCTTCTGAACGGCGGGCCGGTCCAGCCGCGCTCTCGGGCCGCCGCCATCGCCGCGGACCTTCAGATCGCCGATGCGCCCTGCCGCGTGTTCCTGTCGTCCACGGGACGCATGGTGCGCGCCGAGCTGGTGGCGGATGCACAGGGCAACGGCATCGTGCCTCCCGCGCGCCGGTCGAAGCACGACGCCATCCGGTCGGCCGTCGACACGACGACCCGCGGCGACATCGGCGCCGTCACGAGCGCCGGACGTCTCGTCCGCTTCTCCCCCGTCGATCTCCCCTCCGTTCCCGGCAACTCGGTGCAGCTCGCGGCCGGCACACGCGCCGACCAGTACCTGCCGCTCGAGAAGGGCGAGCACGTCGTGGCGATCGTTCCGATCATCGACGGGCCGCCGATCGCGCTGGGCACCGAGCAGGGCGTGGTCAAGCGCGTCGCCGCGAGCGAGCTCGGCAACAAGCACGACGTCGAGATCATCGCCCTGAAGGACGGCGACCGCGTCGTCGGCGCGGCCCCAGCCTCGGACGGCGCCGAGCTCGTGTTCGTCGCGAGCGACGCCCAGCTGCTGAGGTTCGACGCCTCATCCGTGCGCCCGCAGGGCCGGACGGCGGGCGGCATGGCCGGCATTCGCCTGTCCGACGGCGCGCGCGCGGTCGCATTCGATGTGGTCGGCCCGACCGACTTCGACGCGGTCGTCGTGACCGTCGCCGGATCCACCACGGCGCTCGCGGGAACGGATGCGGGTACCGCCAAGGTCTCCGCCTTCACGGAGTTCCCGGCGAAGGGCCGTGCGACCGGCGGAGTCCGCGCGCAACGATTCCTGCGCGGCGAGGACACCATCACGCTCGCCTGGGTGGGGTGCGAACCGCGCGCCGTCGGGACAGACGGCGCCACGCGTCACCTGCCCGCCGCAGGCGCCAAGCGCGATGCATCCGGTGCACCGCTCGACGCCGTCGTCGGCGCCGTCGGCACTGCCGTCCGCTGAGCGGGGCTCAGAAGCGACGTCCCAGCCGGGCGGGCCGGCGCATCCAGATGTCGACCGCGTCCCGCTCCTCGTCGACGAAACCGTGCCGCTCGTAGAGCCGGCGCGCCGAGGAGCCGACGAGGACCTGAAGTCGCAGTGGCCGATCGTCCGGCGCGTCGGCGAGCACGTTCCCCAGCACCGCCGTCCCGAAGCCGCGCCCCTGGTACGCCCCATCGATGTAGAACATCTCGAGCCAGAGCGCATCCGCATCCTCGCGAAGCGTGATCGTCCCGGCGACGGCACCGTCGACGAGGATCATCCGTGTGTGCTCCGTCGAGAAGTGCGCGATGACCCGCTCGCGGGAGCGCGCCGGGTCCCAGCCCTCGAGCGCCTCGAGCTCGGGTCGCAGCACCCGCTCCTTGAGAGCGACGACGGTCTCGATGTCATCCGTCGTCGCCGGCCGCAGAGACACGCCCTCGGGCAGTTCGGCGCTCACGCGTCGATGCGCTCGCGACCTAGACGATCGGCGGAGGTGACGATGAACTCGCGGCGCGGAGCGACGTCGTTGCCCATCAGCATCTCGAACACCGCGGTGGCCGCCTCCGCATCCTGGACGCCCACGCGCCGGAGCGTGCGTCCCGCGCGGTCCATCGTGGTGGAGGCGAGCTGCTCGGCATCCATCTCGCCCAGACCCTTGTAGCGCTGGATGGGCTCCTGCCAGCGCTTGCCCGCCTTCGTGAGCTTCGCCAGCAGCGTGTGGAGCTCTTGCTCGCTGTAGGTGTAGATCGTCTCGTTCGGCTTGGAGCCGGGGTTCATGACGATCACGCGATGCAGCGGCGGCACGGCCGCGAAGACACGGCCGGCCTCGATGAGCGGGCGCATGTAGCGGAAGAAGAGAGTCAGCAGGAGCGTGCGGATGTGCGCGCCGTCGACGTCGGCGTCGCTCATCAGGATGATCTTCCCGTAGCGGGCAGCATCCAGGTCGAACGTCCGGCCGGAACCCGCGCCCACGACCTGGATGATCGAGGCGCACTCGGCGTTGCCGAGCATGTCGCTGATCGACGCCTTCTGGACGTTGAGGATCTTGCCGCGGATCGGCAGGAGCGCCTGGTACTCGCTGTTGCGCGCGAGCTTCGCGGTGCCGAGCGCGGAGTCGCCCTCGACGATGAAGAGCTCGGAGTCCGAGACGTCGTTCGACCGGCAGTCCACGAGCTTGGCCGGCAGCGACGAAGACTCCAGCGCGTTCTTGCGGCGCTGCGTCTCCTTGTGCGTGCGGGCGGAGATGCGCGCCTTCATCTCGGCGACGATCTTGTCGAGGAGCAGCCCGGTCTGCGCCTTGTCGTCGCGCTTGGTCGAGGCGAAGCGGGCGGTCAGCTCCTGCGAGATGATGTTGGTGACGATCTGCCGCACCGCCGGCGTCCCGAGAACCTCCTTCGTCTGCCCTTCGAACTGCGGCTCGGGCAGGCGCACGGTGAGCACCGCGGTGAGCCCGGCGAGGATGTCGTCCTTCTCGAGCTTGTCCGTGCCGACCTTCAGGCGCCGGGCGTTCTGTTCCACCTGCGAGCGCAGGACCTTGACGAGCCCCTGCTCGAAGCCCTGCTGGTGGGTGCCGCCCTTCGGCGTCGAGATGATGTTGACGAACGACCGGCTGACGGTGTCATAGCCGGTGCCCCAGCGCAGGGCGATGTCGACGTGGCAGACCCGCTCGACCTCGGTCGGGACCATCGCCCCGTTGTCCTGCAGCACCGGGACGGTCTCGCGGAAGGTTCCTTCGCCCATCAGCCGCCACGTGTCGGTCACGGCACCGTCGGGGGCGAGGAAGTCGGCGAACTCCGAGATGCCGCCCTCGTACTTGTAGGACGTCGTGCGCGGCTCGCCCTCGCGCTCGTCGCGGATCACGATCTCGAGACCCGGGACCAGGAACGCGGTCTGGCGTGCGCGCTGTTCGAGTTCGTCGAGGGTGAACGTCGCATCCTTCGTGAAGATCTGCCGATCCGCCCAGTACCGGATGCGGGATCCTGTGACGCCCTTGGCGACCTTGCCCACCGTCCGCAGCTCGCTCGAGTTCAGGTACGGGGTGAAGCCCGAGTCCGGTGAGCCGTTTCCGAACACCCCGGGCTCGCCGCGGTGGAACGACATCGCCCAGGTCTTGCCGTCGCGGTCCACCTCGACGTCGAGTCGCTCGGAGAGGGCGTTGACGACGGATGCGCCCACTCCGTGCAGACCGCCGGATGCGGCGTACGACCCGCCGCCGAATTTGCCGCCCGCGTGGAGCTTCGTGAACACGACTTCGACGCCGGTGAGGCCGGTGCGCGGTTCGATGTCGACAGGGATGCCTCGCGCACGGTCGACGACCTCCACGCTGCCGTCGGAGTGCAGGATGACATCGATGCGGTCGCCGTGACCGGCGAGGGCCTCGTCGACGGAATTGTCGATGATCTCCCAGAGGCAGTGCATGAGCCCCCGCGAGTCCGTCGACCCGATGTACATACCGGGCCGCTTGCGCACGGCCTCGAGTCCCTCAAGGACCTGGAGGTGGTGCGCAGAGTATTCGGAGGTCACGATCTTCCAGCGTAATCGTGGGTGCCGACAGCTCCTGCCATGAACACGGCCCGGCGGGGCCGTCGTACGCGGTCAGCGAACTCACGGCCGATCGTGGCATTACCGCAACGTGCGCGTGGTTGTATGTGATGACCGGCCCCAGGACGACGACACGAGGAGGCAGACGAGATGACTACGCTATCGACACCGAACGAGCCCGCCGTCCTCGAGCGCCGTCTCACCGCAGCGGATCGCTGCGATGCGTGCGGGGCCCAGGCGTATATCATCGCCGTCGTCAACGGCAGCGAGCTGCTCTACTGCGCCCACCACGGACGCAAGTTCGAGGAGAAGCTTCGCGCGGTCGCCACGTCGTGGCACGACGAGAGCGATCGTCTGCACGAGACGAACGACTGATTCACCGCTCGCGGTAGACGCGCGGCACGAGCGGCGAGAGCCGCACGGCGATCTCCTCGCCGATGGAGTCGATGCGTTCGGCGTGAGTGGTCGCAGACGGCGCATCCCCTCCCCACACCGTCACGGTCTGCGGGGGCCCAGCATCAGTCCACGCCGCCACGGTCATCGTGTCCAGATCGACAGCGAGCACCTCACGCCGACCGGCGGGGGTCGCGACCTCGGTGCGACCCGCCAGCGAGGACGGGAATCCATCGAGCGCTCCGAGCCCCAGGACGACCCGGTCGCGTTCCACCGACTGCACATCCACCCGCACGGCGCCGATCGGACAGATGCCGAGTTCATCCTCTGCGGGGCCGCCCGCCGGACGGATGCCGTAGGCGAAGGCGCCGACGCGGGCCAGGTCGTACCGGAACTCGGGACGCGCGAACGACGCCGCGCTCGCCGCGAGGTGCCGCAGGCGCGGCTGCAGCCCCGCGCGCTCCGCACGCCGGACCGCGTCGTCGAACACGGCGCGCGCCGCATCGTCCTCGGCGTCGGACGCCTCGGCGATGTGGCTCCAGACACCCTCGACGACGATGGATGCCGCCTGCTCCAGCTCCGCGGCACGTGACACGGCCGCATCCCATTCCTCGGGACGGATGCCGTTGCGGTGCAGGCCCGTATCGATCTTGAGGTGCACGCGCGCCGGACGGCCGACCTCGCGCGCCGCGATCGCCACCTCCTCGAGGAGGGCCGCATCGCCGACCCCGAGGTCGAGATCGGCGTCGACGCCGGCCCGCGCGTCGTCGAGAGAACCGACGAGCCACGAGAAGACACGCGCGTCGGGCGCCTCGTCGCGCACGGCCAGCCCCGTGGGGATGTCGAAGGCGCCGAACCAGTGCACCCCCTCGGCCCGCGCCGCACGGACGATCGGCACGAGTCCGTGGCCGTACGCGTCGTCCTTCACGACCAGCATGTGCTCGGCCGGCGCGATCCGCTCGCGCACGACCCGCAGATTCGCGGCGAAGAGGCGGAGGTCGACGTCGAGCCGGGCGGTCATGCGGTCCATTCCCTCGTGGTGTTCAGGCCGACCGCGGTGAGGATCTCGGCGGCGGACAGGCCGGTGGCCGAGGTCCACTCGGCGACCGTCGGGCCGCCTGCGCCTCCGAAGAACGTGGCCGCCGCGCCACGCGGGATGTCGGCTTCCCCGATATCCACCACGCATACGTCCATGGCGACCCGTCCGACGATCGGGAGTCGACGTCCGGCGACGAGCACGGATGCGCGGCCGCCGAGCGAGCGGACCACGCCCTGTGCATAGCCGCCCGTGACGAGCGCGATGCGCGTGTCCGCCGTGGCGCGATGCAGATACCCGTACGAGACGCCCTCGCCCGCCCGAAGCGCCTTCGTCGAGAGCACCGTCCCCTCGAGCGTCATGACGGGACTCGTCCCGGGCGCGACGCCGTACACGGCGTCGCCGACGGCGGAACGGGTGAGGCGGGGCTCGAGTCCGGCCATCGCCACGGCATCCTCATCGCCCGCGTCGACGAGCGCCTCGCGCACCCCTGCGTCGACGAGCACCTCGGCGACGGCCAGGATACCGTGACCCCAGGCATCGCGGCGGAGATCGGCCGGACGGCTCCCCAGAGCCAGGGCGTTGCGATGCAGCGCGACGCGCGAGAGACGGACGCGGGGAGCGGATGCTCCGACGGCGTCGGGCGCGTCGTCGCCCAGGTTCACCGCCGTCACGCCCTCTAGACTATCCGGGTCCCCCGCCGCCCGACCCGGAGTACGACTTGCCTCAGAACGGCCTCGGCCTCACCCCCCGCCTCCGCTACCTCGCCGCTCGCGCCCGTCGCATCGACGTCGGATCGGTCGTGGAGCGCGCGAAGGAGGCCTCCGAGCAGCATGGCAAGTGGACCCCAGCCGTCATCGCCGACATGCTCTGGCAGGCAGGCTTCCGGAACGTGGGCTTCCAGGACTACATCGACTTCGACTTCGCCATCCTGAGCCGCGACGAGCGCGCGACCTACATGACCCATCCCGTCTCGAATCAGCTGTCGCAGCGCTACGACGACCCTGCGTTCCGCCATCTGTTCCACGACAAGGTCGCCTTCGACCGCGTCTTCACCGACTACCTGAAGCGCGAGTGGATGGTCGTCGCGGAAGGCAACGCGGACGAGGTGCGCGCCTTCACCGAGAGCCAGGGCACGATCGTGACGAAGGAGCCGGTGGGCCAGGCGGGAACGGGCGTGCACCGCTACCACGCGGCGGACGTCGAGGACTGGGACGGCTTCCATCGCGGTCTCCTCGAACGAGGCGAGATCCTCATCGAGGAGGTCATCGTGCAACACGCCGACCTCGCCGCGGTGTGCCCGGGCACGGTCAACACGACCCGCGTGACGGCGTTCTTCGACGGCGACCAGACGCACATCCTCGCGATGGCACAGAAGTTCGGCCGCGGCGCCGTCAGCGACCAGATGACGTTCGGCGGCTTCTACACGATGCTCGACGAGAACGGGCACGCCATGGGCGCCGGCTACGACTCGCACGCCCACGTGCACGAGTACCACCCGGACTCCGGCTTCCGGATCGCCGATTTCCAGCTGCCGATGGTCGAGGACGTCAAGGCGTTCGTCGACCAGGTCGCGCGGGTCGTCCCGCAGATGCAGTACGTCGGATGGGACATCGTCGTCACTCCCGACGGACCCGTGCTCGTAGAGGGCAACTGGGGTGCCGGCGTGTACGAGAACAAGCCGAGCGTGACCGGCATCCGCACCGGCAACAAGCCCCGCTACCGCGAGGCGATCGGGTTCTGAGACGACAACACCCCCGGCGGGAAGCCGGGGGCGTTCTCTGTGGGCTTCAGGCGGGACGGACGATGCCGAGCGGAGTCGACTGGTGCCCCTGGCCCAGCGGGTTGTCCTTCAGGATCGCGACGAGGCGCTTCTCCCCCGCCTTGTCGAGCGTCGACCCGAGGATGTTGCCGCCGAGGTCGTTGATGTCGACCACCGCCACGTCCGCGACGCCGCCGAGCAGCGCCTGCAGGCGCTGTGCGACCTCGCGAGGGCGCTCCGGGCCGAGAACCACAGCCTTGTTGTAAGGCGGGATCGTGCCGCTGGTCGGCCCGTCGATCGCGCGGGCCTTGTCGCCCGCGATGCGGTAGAAATCGCCCTTGCGCCCGAACGCCTTGGTCACGGCCGCCACGGCGGACGCGAAGAGGATGCGGAGAGTGCCGCACTCGCGCAGGGCCATCTCCATCGTCTCGGGCATGCCGAGCCCGATGCCGTGAGGCGTGCGAGTCACATACTTCGAGAGGAAGTAGGCGAGCCTGCGCGGCTTGATCTCCTCCACGAGGTACGACCTGCCCTGCGTGATCGCCACGATCTTCTCCGTCACGAAGAGGATGTCGCCGCCCTGCAGCTTGCCGTCGGCGTACTCGCGCACGAACGCGTCGAGATCATCGCCGGGCATGACGACGCGCGTCCGGATCGGGACCCGTGCATACTCGGTCCCGTCCAGAGTCGCGGTGAGCGCCTTGCCCTCGTTGGCCTCGTCGCTCACTCGAGGTAATCCCGCAGCGACTGCGAACGGGACGGGTGGCGGAGCTTCGCCATCGTCTTCGACTCGATCTGGCGGATCCGCTCGCGCGTCACGCCGAACGTGTCGCCGATCTGGTCGAGCGTCTTGGGCTGCCCGTCTCCGAGGCCGAACCGCATCCGGATCACCCCCGCCTCGCGCTCGCTCAGGGAGTCGAGCAGCGACTCGAGCTGACGCTGGAGCATCGTGAAGCCCACCGCATCCGCCGGGACGACGGCCTCGGTGTCCTCGATCAGGTCGCCGAACTCGCTGTCGCCGTCCTCTCCGAGCGGGGTGTGCAGCGAGATCGGCTCACGGCCGTACTTCTGCACCTCGATGACCTTCTCGGGGGTCATGTCCAGCTCGCGGCTGAGCTCCTCCGGCGTGGGCTCGCGGCCCAGGTCCTGCAGCATCTGGCGCTGGACACGGGCGAGCTTGTTGATGACCTCGACCATGTGCACCGGGATGCGGATGGTGCGCGCCTGGTCGGCCATCGCCCGGGTGATCGCCTGGCGGATCCACCACGTGGCATAGGTCGAGAACTTGAAGCCCTTTGTGTAGTCGAACTTCTCGACCGCGCGGATGAGGCCGAGGTTCCCCTCCTGAATGAGATCCAGGAACTGCATCCCGCGGCCCGTGTAGCGCTTGGCGAGCGACACGACGAGTCGGAGGTTGGCACCGAGCAGATGGCTCTTGGCGCGCTGGCCGTCGCGGGCCACCCACTGCAGATCGAGTCCGAGCTGCGACGACTTCTCCGCCGCCGACATGTGCGACAGTTTCTCCTCGGCGAACAGACCCGCCTCGATGCGCATCGCGAGCTCGACCTCTTCGGCCGCATTCAGGAGTGCGACCTTGCCGATCTGCTTCAGGTAGTCCTTGACGGGGTCGGCCGTGGCACCCGTGATCTGGGCGGAGTAGACCGGCACATCCTCGTCGTCGCTCGACGAGATGACGATGGCGCCGGTCGGCAACGGCTCCGAGAAGGCGGGCTTGGCAGGTCCATCCTCGTCGTCCTCGTCGTCGGACTCCTCCTTGGCCGCCGCCGGGGCCTCCTCGACGTCGCCCTCCGCATCCGCGGAGTCATCGGTCGCGATGTCCACGGCGAGGTCGTCGGCATCCAGCTCTTCGTCGTCGAGCTGTTCCTCGTCCTCGTCGGACTTCGCCTTGCGCTTCGGCGCGGCCTTGGCCGGCGCCTTCGCGGTCTTCGCCGCCGGCTTGCGCGCCGTCGTGCGCTTGGCCGGGGCCTTCGCCTCTGTCTCGGGGGTCTCCTCGGTCTCGGCGTCCTGCGCGCGGGTCTTGGTCTTCGCTGCGGTCACGTCTCGCCTTTCACCGGTACGAGCCGACCTCGCGGCGCCGGTTCGTTTCGGACACTAGTAAGACCCTTGTCAAGTCGGAGCGGCCGAGAATGCCTCGAACGCCCGCAGACAACGGGTCAGGTGCTCTATTGTCGCATACCCCGCCGGCCTCACGGACGAGGCGCGACCTTGCACCCTTGATACAACGGCACCACGCCCGTCGTATTCCACTGGGCGGACGGATGCCTCAGCCCCGTTTGTCGTCGTCGCTCGGTCGGTTCGCCAGGAAGCGCTCCAATTCGGCGGCCAGTTCGTCCGCGCTCGGCAGGTCGCCCGTGTGGATGATGGGCGTGGCCTGGGTCGATCCGGCCATGTACGAGTCGTATCGCTCCTCGAGGCCCTGGAGCATGCCCGTCAGCTCGTCGTTGCCGGACACCTGCTCTGTGACCTTGTCGAGGTACTCGCGGTTCTGGTCGCGCAGATCGTCGCCGGCGAACACCCGTCCCGTCGCCACCGCGATGCTGTCCAGCGCAGCGAGCACCGCCGCCGGGTACTCGGAGTCCGCCAGGTAGTGCGGCACCAGGAGGGCGAAGCCGGCGACCGGGAGACCCGCATCCGCCATCCGGAGTTCGAGCAGATGCGCGACGGTTCCTGGCACCTGGGTGCGCGGCCGCCACACGGAGTGCGCCGCCGTCAGCTCGTCGCGCGTGCCGCTGACAGTCGTCGGCACGGGCCGCGTGTGGGGCACGGGCATCGGGATGGCGTGCACCCATGTGACCGACGACACCGCGAGATTGGCGGCCAGCGACACGATCGCGTCGGCGAACGCATTCCACGCGAAGTCGGGCTCGTACCCGGCGAGCAGGAGGAACGGCTGTCCGAGCGTGTCGGAGGTGAGCGTGAGCTCGAGCCGCTGCGGGGTCCAGTCCGTGAGATGGTCCTCATCGAACGTGACGAGCGGCCGGCGGGCGCGGTAATCGAGGAGGATGTCGTTCTCGAACGTCGCGAGCTCGCGCGACGTCAGCTCGTCGCGCATGTAGTCGATGAGACCGGAGACGGCCCCGCCCGCATCCGTGAACCCCGTCAGCGCGATGACGAGCGGCAGTCCGGAGGCCACCGGCGGCGCAGACGTCGACCACTCGTAGAGCGGCAGGGAGAACGGCATGCATCCACTCTACGAGCCGCTCGCACCGCAAGCGCCCTGTGCCGCTGACAGCGAACAGACCCCTGGCACGTCCCTAGGATGGAGCCCATGCCGTTTCCCGAGCTCGCGCGCTCGAGCGCGCCGATCCGCGACTCCGAAGCCGACGCGATACTCATCGCCCTTCCTCCTCTGACCGAACCGGACCGCGAGGATGCGGACCCTCTGGAGGTCCCCGACTGGCCCGGGCTGGCAGGCGTCCTGCGCGCCGTGGGCTTCACCGGCGCGAACGGCGCCCTCGTGCGCGTGCCGCTCCCGGACGTCACGACGAAGCCGCTCGCCGTCGTCGGCACAGGTGCGTCCCCTGACCGGGATGCGATCCGGGATGCGGTGGGCGCCGGCATCCGTCAGCTCACCGGTTTCGAGAGCGTCGCGGTCACGCTCCCCCTCTGGGACGGTGCGCACGGCGCAGCCGCCGCGGAGGGAGCCGCGCTCGGAGGCTACGCGTTCGCGGACTACAAGACGTCAGAGCCTTCTCGCCGCGCGTCCCGAGTGGTGCTGCACGGAACCGATCTCGATGACCCGGGGCTCACGACCGCCACCGCCGCAGCATCCGCAGTGGCGCTCGTGAAGGACCTCGGCAGCACGCCGGCCGAGTGGCTCTCGCCCGCGCAGCTGGCCGACCGCGCCGTCGCCGAGATCGCCGACCTGCCGGTCGAGGTCACCGTCCTCGATGAGATCGCTCTGGCAGAGCAGGGCTACGGGGGGATCCTCGGCGTCGGCCAGGGATCGGATCGACCGCCGCGCCTCGTGCGCCTCGACTACGCGCCCGCGAACGCGCAACGCCACGTCGCGATCGTCGGCAAAGGGATCACGTTCGACACCGGCGGCCTGTCGCTCAAATCGCCGGCATCCATGGTGGGCATGAAGTACGACATGTGCGGCGCCGCGACGGTGCTGGCGGTCGTCCGCGCGGCCGCCGAACTGCGGCTGCCCGTCCACGTGACCGGATGGATGTGCGTCGCCGACAACATGCCGTCGGGTCGCGCCATCCGCCCGGGCGACGTGCTGCGGGCACTCGACGGGACGAGCATCGAAGTTCTCAACACCGACGCCGAAGGCCGGCTCGTTCTGGCCGACGGACTCGTCGCCGCCGGCCGGGAGCACCCGGACCTGCTCATCGACGTCGCGACCCTCACGGGTGCGATCCTCGTCGCCCTCGGCACGCGCCATACGGGTGTCATGGGCGAGGACGACGCCGTCGCCGAGTACCTCGCGGCAGCGCGCAGCGCCGGCGAGCTCGCCTGGCCCCTGCCGCTGCCCGACCACATGGAGGACGAGCTGGACTCCCAGATCGCCGACCTCCGCAACGCGAAGATCGGCGAGCCGGCGGGCGGATCGCTCTTCGCAGGGCTGTTCCTGCGACGCTTCGTCGGGCGCACCTCGGACGCCGAGGATGCGCCGCGCATCCCGTGGGTGCATCTGGACATCGCCGGCAGCGGCGACAACGACAAGGGCTCGGCATACGGGTTCACCGGCAAGGGACCGACGGGGGCGAGCGTGCGATCGCTCATCGCCCTCCTCAAGGGAGAGGACGCGGCATGACCGAGCAGACCTTCGACATCGTCATCCTGGGCGGCGGGAGCGGCGGATACGCCGCCGCGCTGCGCGCCGCCGAGCTCGGCAAGTCCGTCGCCCTGATCGAGAAGGACAAGGTCGGCGGCACCTGCCTTCATCGCGGCTGCATCCCGACGAAGGCGCTGCTGCACGCGGCGGAGGTCGCCGACCACACCAGGAGCGCCTCGCACGTGGGCGTTCGTGCCACGTTCGACGGCGTCGACCCCGAGGCGCTCCGCGCCTACCGCGAAGGCATCGTCGCCAAGAAGTTCAAAGGCCTCGAGGGGCTGGTCAGATCTCGTGGCATCACCACCGTCCACGGCACGGGCGTCCTCCAGTCCGACCGCTCGGTCCGCGTCGGCGACGACGTCTTCCGCGGCACCGACGTGATCCTCGCCACCGGCTCGTACAGCCGCAGCCTCCCCGGTCTCGAGATCGGCGGGCGCATCCTCGCGAGCGAGCAGGCGCTCGAACTCGCGGAGATCCCGGCGCGTGTCGTCATCCTCGGCGGCGGCGTCATCGGCGTGGAGTTCGCGAGCGTCTGGCGCTCGTTCGGCGCCGAGGTCACGATCGTCGAGGCGCTGGACCACCTGGTGCCCAACGAGGACCTCGCGCTCAGCAAGGGCCTCGAGCGCGCGTTCCGCAAGCGCGGCATCGCGTCATCCCTCGGTGTGCGGTTCGCGTCGGCCACGCAGACGGAGGATGCCGTCACCGTCACGCTCGAGGACGGAAAGACGTTCGAGGCCGACTACCTCCTCGTCGCGGTGGGTCGCGGCCCCGCAACCGACGGCACGGGCTTCGCCGAGTCCGGCGTGACGATGGAGCGCGGCTTCGTCATCACCGACGAACGTCTGCGGACGAACCTCCCGGGCGTGTGGGCGGTCGGCGACATCGTCCCGGGTCTGCAGCTCGCGCACCGGGGCTTCCAGCAGGGCATCTTCGTCGCCGAGGAGATCGCGGGCCTGCACCCGATCATCGTGCCGGAGACGCTCATCCCGAAGATCACGTACTCGAGCCCCGAAGTCGCATCGGTGGGGCTCACCGAGGCGAAGGCCGCGGCCGAGCACGGCGCGGAGCGGATCGTCGCCTTCGAGTACAACCTGGCGGGCAACGGGAAGAGCGAGATCATCGGCACCGCCGGCCTCGTCAAGGTCGTCCGGCTGAAGGACGGCCCCATCATCGGCGTCCACCTTCTCGGCGATCGGGTCGGCGAACTCCTCACCGAGGGCCAGCTGGCCGTCGGCTGGGAGGCGCATCCCGAGGACATCGCGCCCTTCATCCACGCGCACCCGACGCAGAGCGAAGCACTCGGCGAAGCGTTCCTCGCGCTCGCGGGCAAGCCCCTCCACGCGTCCTGATGCCGGCGGTGCGGGGTCGCCTCACTCCGCCGGGAGCGAGGCGACCCTGTCATTGCGACGCCCGGAGACCGCTGCCGTGGTGGCCCAGGACGGCGTGAGCGCTCAGACCTCGGTGCGCACGAGCCCCAGCGGGTTCCCATCGCGAAGCGCGGCAGGCAGCGCCGGGTCCGGCACGTTCTGGTATGACACGGGACGCTGGAAGCGCCGGATGGCGGTGACGCCGACCGACGTGTGCAGGGCATTCGAGGAGGACGGATACGGGCCGCCGTGGGTCATCGCCGGCGATACCGCGACACCGGTGGGCCAGCCGTTCCAGACGACGCGACCGGCGATGAGGGTGGCCTGATCGAGCGCGTCGGCGATGCCCGCGTCGTCGATGCCGACGGCATGGATCGTCACCGTCAGGCTGCCCTCGAACGGGTCGAGCAGCGTGGCGAGCGCCGCGCTGTCCGGGTATTCGACGAGGATGGCGCTGGGCCCGAAACGCTCCTCGAGGAGTGTTTCCCGGTGTGCCAACAGGTTCTCGAGCGAGCTGCGGAAGAGGCTCGGCGTCACGCCCCTCTCCGTCACCGCACCGAGGACGAGGGTGTCGACGCCGGGGACTCCGTGGAAATGCGATTCCGCCTCCGCGTAGGCATCGGTGATGCGGTCGTTGAGCAGCGCCTGCGCCGGGCCATCCGCCAGCGCGTTCCGGGCGAGCGCGGGAATCATCGAGCCCTCGGGCACGAAGACGACACCCGGCTTCGTGCAGAATTGCCCGCCCCCGAGTGTGAAGGACCCCGCCAGACCGACCGCGATCGCGTCGGCACCGGCCGCGGACGCCTCGCGGGACACGATCACGGGGTTGACGCTGCCGAGCTCTCCGTAGAACGGAATGGGTCGCGGACGTGCCGCGGCCACGTCGAAGAGCGCCCGTCCGGCCCAGGTCGAACCGGTGAAAGCCCCCGCAGCGACCCGCGGATCCTTCAGCAGGAGGACGCCCGCCTGCTGCCCGAACACCACGCCCAGCGTGCCGATCGGCGCGCCCGCCGAGCGGAGCGCCTCCTGCACGACGGCGACGGTGGCCGCCGACAGCTCGGGGTGACCCGAGTGCGCCTTGACGATCACGGGACAGCCCGCAGCCAGAGCCGAGGCGGTGTCGCCGCCCGCGACGCTGAACGCGAACGGGAAGTTGCTCGCCGAATACATCGCCACCGGACCGAGAGGAATGAGGTGCCGGCGCAGGTCCGGGGTCGGCCCGAGGGGCGTCTCGGATTTCGCGCGGTCGATTATCGCCTCGGAGAAGTCTCCCGCGCGCAGGAGCTCCGCGAACGACCGCAGCTGGTACGTCGTCCGGCCGAGTTCACCCGTCAGCCGTGCGAGCGGAAGGTGCGACTCCTCGTGGGCGAGGGGGACGAGAGTCGCCGCATTCGCCTCGAGGGCGGCAGCGATCGCGTCCAGGAGCACCGCGCGCTCGGTGGCATGCATGCGCCGGAGTCGATCGAACGCCCGGACGGCGGCATCCACCTGTGCGGTGACGTCCTGGGCTGTGGATGTCGTGGTCACGTCGTCTTTCCTCAGGTCGATGAGATGTCGAGGGGCTCAGGCGGCGAGGTCGCGGGAGACCTGCACGATTCCGGCGCCGAATCCGCGCTGCACATGATTGCGCAGCTCGCCGAGCGACTCGATTCCGACGCGCACGACGTCGCCGTGCTCGAGCGTGAACGGAAGATCGGGGACGAGGCAGGTCCCGGTGGCGAGCACGGCGCCGTCGGGGAACACGTTCTCTCGGAACAGGAAATCGGCGAGATCGGGAAGCGAGCGGTGCAGCAGGCTCGTCGAGGTCCGCCCCGTCCACTCGGCCTGGCCGTTGCGTTCGATCACGAGCTGGATGACAAGATCCGTGGGGTCGGCCACGTCGCTTGCGGGCACGAACCATGACGCGACCGCACACGCTCCCGCATATGCCTTCGCCTGCGGCAGGTACAGCGGATTCTCGCCCTCGATGCTCCGTGAGCTCACGTCGTCGCAGATCGTGTAGCCGACGATCTCGCCCCCCGAGTTCAGCACGAGAGCGAGCTCCGGCTCCGGCACGTCGATCTCCGAGTCGGCGCGCACCAGGATCGTCCCCTCACTGCCGACCACCCGCCACGCAGCGCCTTTGAAGAACAGCTCGGGACGATCCGCGTCGTAGATGCGGTCGTAGACGGATGCCGCCGTCTCGCTCTCCTCCATACGCGCATCGCGGGAGCGCTCGTAGGTGACCCCGGCCGCCCACACCTCGCCCCGGCCGTCGAGCAACGGCATCCGCTGGGCGAACGTCGTGGGGACGGATGCCTCGGCGACGCGGGCGGCCAGCTCGGTGCCGCTCCACGAGAGCACCTCCGCCATCGTTGCGGCGAGTGCGGCATCTCCGTCCGGTCGACGGAGGACGACTCCCGTATCGGTGCGGAAGATCGAGGTGGCCGGCGCGGCGATGGGGTCGAGGTTCTCGGGCATGCGTGTCTCCTGGTCGAGGGTCGGGTGCGGTGGGCGCGTCAGGCCCAGCGGAACGGGGTCGCTGGGCGCCCCGTGGTGTCGGTGGTCACCGCGAACAGAGCCCCGCCGAGAGCTTCGCGGTCGCGGAGGCCCATCGCGGCTGACGTCACGAAGAGGACACCGCGGGGCCCGAAAGCGCAGCTGGTGATCTGCGAAGCCGGGAAGGACACGACGGCGATCACGTCTCCGTCGGGGCTCACGCGCCGCACTTCGCCGCAGCCGAACATCGCGACCCACAGGCATCCTTCGTCGTCCACGCACAGTCCGTCGGGCAATTGCCCGGGCTGGAGATCGAACTGGATGAACGGACGCCGACCGGTCGCAGCGCCGGTTGCGACGTCGTAGTCGAATCGGTCTACTCGGTTCGTGAGGCTGTCGGTGAAGTACATGACGGCGCCATCGGGGCTCCAGCCAAGGCCGTTGCCGAGTCCGACCTCTGCTGCGACGGTCGTGACTTCGACCCCGTCGTAGCGGTAGAGCCCCGCCTGGCCGGGAGCGAGGTCGTACCGCATGGTGTCGGCGTACAGGCGCCCGCGGGGGTCGACCTTCGCATCGTTGAACCGGTTTCCGGGAAGGTCGGCCTCGATGTCGACGATGTGCGTCACCACCTCGTCGCGGAGGCGGGCGAGCCCGTTGGGGAGGGCGAGGATGAGCGACCCGTCGGTGGTCGGGAGCGCGGCGCCGACATCCGCGCCGACATCCACAGCGGTGTCCGCACCGGTGACCGGGTCGAAGGCGTGCACCGCGTGCGACAGGATGTCGACCCAGATCAGCCGCCCGGTCGCGGCATCCCAGCAGGGACCTTCGCCGACCTCCGCGGCGGCCGCGAGGGCGACATCGGCGGTATAGGTCTTCACGAGTGCTCCCTTGGGCTGATCAGCTGCTTGTAGATCGACGGGTCAGGGTGCGCGAGCACCGTCGCGGCGTCGTCGAGAGGCACGACATGCGTCGGCAGGACCGAGACGTCGACCACTCCCGAAGCGATGAGCTGCACCGCGGGCGCCACGTCGAGGTCCCACAGGTGCGCTGCTGTGCCGACGAGTCGCTTCTCTCCGAGGACGAAGGGGGCGATGTCGATCCCCGCGGTCCCGCCCGAGATCCCGACCTGCACCTGGGTGCCGCCGCGGCGCACGAGGTCCATCGATGCGGTGACCACCCGGCCCAACCCTGTGCACTCGAAGACCACATCCGCTCCGCGCCCGTCCGAGATGCGGTGCAGCAGCGGACCGAATCGGTCCGGCGTGTCTGTCTGGAAGCCTGCTCCCTGCGCCACCGCGATGCGGGCCTCGGATGCCTCGGAGCAGATCACCACCGCGCCCGCTGTCCGCGCCACCTGTGCGATGAGAAGCCCGATGGTTCCCGCGCCGATCACGGCGACGACCGAACCCTCTCCGAGGTCGCCTGCCGCGCGCACCGCGCGCACGGCGACCGCGACCGGCTCGGCGAAGGCCGCACGAGCGGCATCCACGGACGGCGGTACGACGACGAGCGTCGCCTCCGTGGCGATCATGAACTCGGCGAGGCCTCCATCGAGGTTGAATCCTCGCACCGCCTGACGCTCGCAGATGCTCTCCTCGTGGCGCGCGCACCACCAGCACTCGCCACAGCCCAAGACGACGTCGGGGATCACACGGGTGCCCACGGGGACGCGTGCGGGATCCACTCCCGGCCCGTGTGCGACCACGATGCCGACCACCTCGTGCCCGAGCGCAAGCGGTGCCTTCGTCCCCGTCATCGGGTGCGGTTCGACGTTGACCACGAGCGGTCCCTGGCGGAACTCCTCGACGTCCGTGCCGCAGATCCCGCAGTACTCGACGTCGACGAGCACCTCGCCCGGTCCCGGTACGGGCTTCGGCACCGATTCGATGCGGACGTCACCGCGGCCGTGGAACCGCGCAGCGCGCATGGTGTCGTTCACAGTGTGGTGGTGCGGCGGGTGACGTCCGCGCGCGTGACGAATTCGGGTCGCAGCTTCACCCCGTGACCCGGAGCCCGCGTCGGGCGGATCACCCCATCCACGGGCTCAGGATAGCCCGTGGTGAATTCGGGGTACCAGGTCGCGAGGAACGCACGCGCAGTCTCCTGGATGAGGCCGTTCGGCGCAGAGCAGACCAGATGCGTGTCGATCGCGAGCGACACCGGTCCTGTGCAGTCGTGGGGGGCGATCGGGGTCAGGTACGTGTCTGCGAGCGAAGCAAGCTTCCGCGCCTCCGTGATCCCTCCCGTCCAGCCGATATCGAGGGTGAGCACGTCCAGAGCACCCTGGGAGATGAGAGGCAGGAGACCACGGCGCCCCGTTCCCGTCTCGCCGAGAGCGACAGGGACATCCACGTCGCCACGCAGGCGGATCATCGCGTCGACGGCATCGACGCGAAGTGGGTCTTCGACCCAGAACGGGCGGTACGGCTCCAGTTCGCGCATGATCTGCCGAGCGGCGCGGGGATACCAGAGACCGTGCAGCTCGATCATGAGGTGCAGGTCCATGCCGACCTCGCTGCGGACCGCTTCCACGATGTCCAGTGCTGCACGCATCTCAGCCGCCGTGATCTCGAGACCGCCGCTGCGCTCGGCCGCGAGATCGAACGGCCAGATCTTCATGCCTTTGACGCCGCTGGCCTTGAGATCCCGGGCGAGTTCGGCTGGACGGTTGAAGAAGGCGTCGAGGTCCTGGAGTGCGTCGGCCGCGCCGCGCGCGGGAAGGCCCCAGTTGGAGATGCTCTGTCCGACGCCGTTCGACACGTAGCCCGGGCCGGCGCACGTGTTGTACACATCGATCTGGTCGCGCGCTGCGCCGCCGAACAGGTCGACCAAGGGCAGCCCGGCGCGCTGTCCCAGGATGTCCCACAGGGCGACGTCGATGGCGCCGTTGCCCCGTGTCTCCGCGCCGGATCCCTGGTAGCCGACGTAGGGCAGCAGAAGGGCAGCGACACGTTCCGGAGTCGGGTCGTCGATGCGGCGAAGCTTCGCGGCAGCGACGTCGTGGATGTACGACTCGACGCCGGAAGCCCCCATGAACGCCTCGCCGAGGCCGATCAGACCGGAGTCGGTGTGCAGCTGAACGAAGCACACGCTCTCCTGGGCGGCCGGCCGGAAGGTGTCGATGGCAATGATTTTCACTGAGTATCCCGTGGAAGAGGCGGACGCGGACGTGGTTCCGGGTGAGCGGCTGGGGCCCGCCCACCCGGAACCGGGAGCAAGTGCCGACTACGCGAACGCGGCTTCGCGCTTCTGCACGTCCTTGATGTTCGACGCGTCGACGATCTCGGCGCCGGTGTCGTAGGTGAACGCCGGGTAGCCGGGGTTGATCTCCATCGCCAGCAGCGCTCCGGCGATCCAGCCCTGCGCATAGGGGTTCTGACCGAGCGAGAAGTCAATGTCGCCGCTCTGAATGAGATCGAGCACCGGCTTGATGAGGTCGAATCCGCCGACCGCGAACTTGCCCACGAGGTTCTTCTGCTGGGCCCACTGGGCCACGTACTGGTGATCGAACGCCGACATCGCCCAGCCGACGATCTTGTCCCCGTCCGCGGTGTACTTCGCGGAGATCTTGCCGATGGCCTCGTTCGCGTCGAACGAGCTGACGAAGCTCTCGGCGGTGAAACTGGTGCCATTGGCCTTGTTGTACGCCTCGACACCCTGCTTGGTGCCTTGGATGCGCTGCTCGAGCGCCGAGTTGCCGGGAGCACCGTTGCCGCACACGATGGTGCCGTCCTTGCGCCCCAGCTTGGTGTGCGCGTACTTCGCGATCTCCTGACCGCAGATGCTGCCGGCAGCGACGAACTCCTGGCCGACGAAGCCGACACCGAGGTCCTGATAGCCGTCGCTCGCCACGTTCGACAGGACGACCTTGATGCCGCTGCTCTTGGCCTTGTCGATGTTGTCGTTGAAGGCACTCGGATCGATGCGCGTCATGATGATGCCGTCCGGCTTCGCCGATATCGCGTTCTGCTGGGCCGCGACGACGTCCGGGATCGCGTTCGACTTCGGCTCGACCCACTGGGCCTGCCAGCCGGCCGCTGCAGCGAACGACTCGAACCCTGCCTTCACGGGCGCGAAGAACGGATTCGTGTCGTGCACGACCATGATCACCTTCTTGCCCTTCTGCGGCCCTGCGCCGTTCCCCGCCAGGGCTGCCGCGCTCGCGGCCGGCGCCTTCTCACTCGTGCATCCGGTGAGCGTGAGCGCGCCGAGGATCGAGGCGGCGCCTGCGGTGGTCAGGAGCCCGCGGCGCGAGAATCCGCGCTTCGGCTCCTCGGGGGCGATGTTCTCTGACATGTATTCCTCCATTGGTGATACGGGTTTGTGAGGGACTGTTGAGCCGGCGAGGGCGTCCAGGATCGAGCTACTGACTCGCCCGCTTCGACACGGCCGTGTTGATGAGGACTGCGCCGAGGATGAGGAAGCCGGTGGCGATGAACTGCCAGCTGCTGTCCACGCCGAAGAGGACGAGGGCGTTGGCGATCATGCCGGTCAGGACGGCGCCGACGAACGATCCCCACACAGTGCCGATCCCGCCGTACAGGCTTGCGCCGCCGATCACCACCGCCGCGATGACGCTGAGCTCGAGACCCTGACCTGCGAGCGGCGTGGCGCTGCCGAGCAGTGCGACGGTCATCACGGCGGCGAGACCGCACAGGCCGCCCGTGATGGCGAACGCCTTGATCTTGATCAAGCCCGTGTTGATGCCCGCGCCCTGGGCGGCTTCGCGGTTGCCGCCGGTGCTGAACACGTCGCTGCCGAACTTGGTGCGCGAGAGCACGATCCCGCCGATGACGACGACGACGATCATCCAGACGGTCTGGGCCGACAGGTTGGGGAACGGGAATCCGGCGAAGACGGCCTTGAACTCAGGGATCTTCGACCCGAGCACGGGGAGACCGCCCGAGAGCAGGAGGCCGGCGCCCTTGTAGATGACGAGGCCCGCAAGCGTGACCACGAAGGACGGGATCTTGAACCGCACGGCGACCCAGCCGTTCAACGTGCCGAGGAGGATCCCCAACACGATCACGATCAGGAGGGCACCCCACACGGGAATACCCACTCCGGTCACCAGTCGTGCGAGGACGATTCCGAGCAGGCCGTACATCGACCCGACGGAGAGGTCGATCTCGCCGGCGACCATGATGTAGGTCATGCCCACCGCGACGACGCCGAGGATCGCGACCTGCTGCATGATCGTCAGAAGATTGTCTGCGGAGAGGAAGCCGTCCGCGAACACGGAGAAGATCGTGAAGAAGGCGGCGCAGACCAGGACCACGCCGAACTCCCGCGCCCGGACGATCCTCGCGACGATGGAGCCCGCTCCGTCGTCGACGACGAACGGAACAGCCCTCATGGACTCGGTGTTGGGGTCGACCAGCGTCGTCACTTCGCGTCCTCCTGGTTCAGGTCGGGCAGATGGTGGGTGGGGTCGAGGACCGCGGCCGCCGTATCGCCCAGGATCAGGCCGACGATCTCCGCAGCGCTGGTCTCGCTCACTCGTCGCTCTCCCTGCACACGCCCATTGCGCATGACGACGACGCGGTCGGCCACTGCCAGCACGTGATCCACGTTGTGCGAGACGACGACGACGGCTTTGCCGTGCCGACGAAGGTCGCGGATCACCTCGAGCACATTGGCCTGCTGCTCGGGACCGAGCGCAGCGGTCGGCTCGTCCAGGAGCACCAGATCGCCGCCCTGATGGACTGCGCGCGCGATCGCGATGCACTGGCGCTGACCACCCGACATCCTGCCGACGGACAGCCGCACTGAGGCGATTCGGATGCTGAGCTTGTCGATCGCCTGCCGGGCTTCGACGCGCATGCGCTTCTTGTCGAGGAAGGGGCCCTTGCGCAGCTCGCGCCCGAGGAAGACGTTCTCGGCGACCGTACGCTGGTCGATGAGCGCGAGATCCTGATAGACCGTGGCGATACCCGCGTCGCTCGCGTCCCGCGGGCTTCTGAAGGAGACCTGCTCGCCGCGAAGAAAGACCTCGCCCTCGTCGGGCCTGTTCACGCCGGCGATCGTCTTCATCAGGGTCGACTTGCCTGCACCGTTGTCGCCCATCAGGCCGACGACCTCGCCCGCGTCGACCGAGAACGAGACGCCCTTCAGCGCTTCCACCGCACCGAACCGCTTGCGCACGTTGCGAAGTTCGAATATTGGCACTGTCACGATCCTTACTGGTCTTACCACTCTTACCGGTAGTCTCCCGAGGACACCACAGGTTGTCAAGCTGGATTCCGCCTACCTCGCCGGCCGCACGTCGATCCGCGGCCTGCGCACACATCGCCCGGCCGGGCTCCCTGCAGTTCCCGGCCACTGCATCGACAGACCGACGGCTGCCCGTCTGCGACCCGAGGCGCTCAGCGCAAAGACCTTGTGCGGCGCCGGTGCGGCGCGGCGCAGTGCGGCGCGGCGCGCACAGCTGACTGCCAGAACGCGTGGAAACGCCGGTGGCGACGCCATCCTCCTGACCGCGGTCAGCCGGGCAGGAGTGTGGATCCGAACTGCCTCAGGCGGTCGAGCCGCATACCGGGTAGTTCCAGACCGAGACTGCGGTCGCTGCTACGGCGAAACCGAACCGGGTCGGTACGGCGAGGCCAGCGAGCGACCGACGCGGCGCAGGAGATCGGCGACCTCGGGGAGATCTTCCGCTCTTCCGTTCAGCACGCTCGCCACCGGACGATCGAGGTCCGAGCCGTACTGATCCAACGCGAGATCGAGGTGTTCCTCCATCGCGCGGCGCGCGGCGGCGACGTCGCGATCCTTCACCGCATTCAGCACGTGCCGGTGGATCGGCACCCCGTGCTGCCGGACGGCCCTGTCGGTCATGCTGCGATAGACCATTCCCACGACAAGACTGCGGATGTTGCCGAACATCATCTGGATCACCGGATTGCCCGACGCGACGGCGACGGCCTCGTGGAACGCGACGTCGAGTCCCGAGCAGACCTCGATGTTGTCAGCGACCTCGACACTGTCGAGTGCGTCGAGGATCTCGTACATGCGCACCAGGTCGGCATCGGTACGATGCTCGGCGGCCAGAGCGGCGGCTTCACTTTCGAGCATGCGCCGCGCGGTGATCAGGTGCCGGAAGGTGACGTCGCCCAGGTGGGCGAGCTGTTCGACGGAAGTCCCGCCCTTGGTCGGGTTCATCTCGGTCACGAAGCTGCCGCGGCCGGGGTGGATCACGATCAGTCCGCGCTCCTCCAGCCGGCGCAGGCTCTCACGCACGACGGGACGACTCACGTGGTACTCGTCGGCGAGCTGGCGCTCCGAGGGCAGACGCTGCCCCACAGCCCAGGTCTTCGTGAGGATCGTGGACTCGAGACGGTCGAGCAGCGCCTGCGTCGTCAACGGGATCGCCGTGCCCTCGTGATCTGCCATGATCACAGAATAGCCGTGCCACCGACCGACTGGTCAGACCAAATTGCGGACACACCGGTCATACCGGTATGTCATTGGTCTGGTAGCATCGACCGCGACGAAGGAGTTGCACATGTCGGTTCGGACCCGGGTGGCTGTGGTCACAGGTGCCGCGGGAGACATCGGTCGAGCGATATCGACGCGGCTCGCGCGTGACGGATTCACCGTCTACGTCTGCGACGCGATCGACGAAGCACTGATCTCCGCGGCGGCGGCGGAGATCGCGGACAACGCTGAGGTGGCTCCTGATCGAGTGGTGCCGGTACAGGCCGATGTGGTCGACCGCGGCGCCATGGAAGCGCTCTTCGCATCGCTCCCCCACCTCGACCTCGCCGTCGCGAACGCCGGAGTCGGGATCTCTGCTCCGGTGCTCGAGATCACTGCCGAGAACTGGCGGAAGCAGATCGACGTCAATCTCACCGGCGCCTTCAACACGGCGCAGCCGGCGGCGCGCCGGATGGTCGCCGACGGCACGCGCGGATTGCTCCTGTTCACCTCGTCGTGGATCGGACAGATCCCCTGGCCCGAAATGGGCGCCTACTCCGTGTCGAAGGCCGGACTGGAGATGCTCATGAAGTCGTTCGCGCGGGAGCTCGCGCCGCTGGGCGTCCGCGCGAACGCGGTGTCGCCGGGCATCGTCAGAGCCGGCCTCGCGAAGCACCAACTCGACACCGAACCGCAGTACGCCGCGCGCGTCGCCCGGGTCGTACCGATGGGTGAGTTGGGCACGCCGGATCAGATCGGGGATGCCGTCGGCTTCCTCGCATCAGAGCGCGCGACGTACATGACGGGAACGGTGCTCACTGTCGACGGCGGCTGCTCGCTGTACCAATTCGACTGAGGCCCGGCCCTTCGTCGACCACACTTCCGACCACATACCGAAGGAGCGCAACATGCTGGGCAACCTGAACGGCTGGCACCTGCTGATCGTCCTCGCCGTCATCGTGCTGCTGTTCGGCGCGGCGAAGCTTCCGGCTCTCGCGAAGAGCGTCGGCCAGTCGGCGCGGGTGTTCAAAGGCGAGATGAGGGCGATGAAGCACGATGGGGTCGAGAGCGCCTCGACGGACCTGGCCACGGCGGCTACGCGCGTCGAGGAATTCGAACCGGGCCGCTGATCATCTCGGCCGACGTCGCCGAGATGGCCTTCGGAGAGCCTGCGGAACCCCCTCGGCCCCCTCGGTCGGAGAACGCCCCCCGCCCTCGGGCCACATCGTGGATCGAGGCTAAGGTAGAAGACATCGGCATCCTGAAGGAGACAAGCCCATGAGCACTTCCGTGGTCCTTCCCGCGCTCGGTGAGAGCGTCACCGAGGGGACTGTCACCCGCTGGCTGAAGCAGGTGGGTGACACCGTCGACGCCGACGAGGGATTGCTGGAGATCTCCACAGACAAGGTCGACACCGAGATCCCGTCGCCCGTGGGCGGTGTGATCGAGGAGATTCTGGTCCAGGAGGACGAGACAGTCGAAGTCGGCGCCATCCTCGCCCGCATCGGCGACGGGAGCGGGACCACCAGTGCTCCCGCAGAGCCTCAGGCGGCAGCCGAGCCCGCACCGGCGGCGGCAGCTGTCGAGCCGGCTGCGGCACCGGCCCCGCAGACCGCGGCGGCCCCGCAGGCAACGGGCACGGGGAGTGCGGACGCACGGGAGGTCGTCCTTCCTGAGCTCGGGGAGAGCGTCACCGAGGGCACGGTCACCCGCTGGCTCAAGCAGGTCGGCGACGACGTCGCAGTGGATGAGCCGCTCCTCGAGATCTCGACGGACAAGGTCGACACGGAGATTCCGTCGCCTGTCGCCGGCACCTTGACCGAGATCCTCGTCGGCGAGGACGAGACGGTCGCCGTGGGCTCTCCGCTGGCGCGCATCGGAGCCGCCGGCGCCGCACCCGCAGCCCCGGCACCCGCAGCCCCGGCACCCGTCGCGCCGACGCCGTCTGTGCAGAGTGAGCCCGCCCCGGCCCCGCAAGCCGAGGCTCCCGCACAGACTGCTCCGCGACCGCAGGCGGCGCCGACGCCGCAGCCCGCGCCCGCTGCTGCAGCGGCCGCCCCGGCTGCGCCCGCCATCCCTTCGGCCGGATCGCTATCGGCTTCCGACGACGAAGGGCCGACCTACGTCACTCCCCTCGTCCGCCGCCTCGCACAGCAGCAGGGCATCGACCTCGCCTCTGTGAAGGGCACAGGTGTCGGTGGACGCATCCGCAAGGAGGATGTGCTCGCCGCTGCCGCCGCTCCCGCGGCCGTGCCCTCGGCCGAAGCAGCACCAGCGGCTCCCACGCCCATCGAGGTGTCACCGCTGCGCGGAACGACCCAGCCGATGTCGCGGCTGCGAAAGGTGCTGGCCGAACGTGCAGTGGCCTCCATGCAGAGCACAGCTCAGCTGACGACGGTCGTCGAGGTCGATGTCACCAAGCTGTCGAACCTGCGCGACAAGGTGAAGGGCGACTTCCTGGCCAAGACCGGCGACAAGCTGTCGTTCTTGCCGTTCTTCGCGCTGGCCGCGTCCGAGGCGCTCCAGGCGTACCCGGTCATCAACGCCACGGTGGACGGCGATCAGATCGTCTACCCTGCCGTCGAGAACCTCTCCATTGCGGTGGACACCGAGCGCGGCCTGCTCACCCCGGTCCTGCGCGACCCCGCGTCCAAGACGCTCGCGGCCATCGCCCACGAGATCGCCGACCTCGCAGCGCGCACCCGTCAGAACAAGCTGAAGCCCGACGAGCTTGCCGGCGGCACGTTCACGCTTACCAACACGGGTTCGCGCGGCGCGCTCTTCGACACGCCGGTCGTCTTCTTGCCTCAGTCCGCCATCCTCGGCACGGGCACGGTCGTGAAGCGCCCGGGTGTGGTCACTGTCGACGGCAAGGATGCGATCTCGGTCCGCTCTTACGTGTTCCTAGCGCTCTCCTACGACCACCGCATCGTCGATGGTGCGGATGCCGCCCGTTACCTCGCTGCCGTCAAGGCCCGCCTTGAAGCCGCAGCGTTCGAGGGCAATCTCGGCATCTGAGCGAATGACTCACGGCTGGTCCGCACCGTAGACGTCGCGGATCAGCCAACGCTCACCGTCCCGGACGACGACCACCAGCTGCGCGCCCGCTGCTTCGGCAGCGGGCGCGTCTGCGTCTTCGCGCGCGACAGCGCCTCGCCCACCCTGACCGCTCGCGGCGGGTGCGACCATGGCGACCGCCGCTCCCCCGAATGAATCCAGCAGAGTGATGCGGCGCTCACCGCTTCCGAGGTCGGCAGCACCGCGCGCGAAGCTTCGGCGCGGGTCCTCCTGGACGGCGGAGAGGCATGTCTCGTCTGCAGCGCACGCCGAACGCTTCGTGAGCAGTCTGTCCACCTCCCGTACGATCTCGGACGGTTCCTCCCGCACCGCGCCGAGCGACGGCGACGGCGTCGACGACGTCTCGATGCGAAGACGCGAGATGGCCGGACTCGGCGAACCGGATGGTGCGGGCGCGCCAGCCTGTGCGGGACTCGGGGCGCCGCCCGGCCATGCCATCCCGATGCCGACGACAGCCGCTGCCGCAGCACCGGCCAGCAGGAGCGGACCGCGCTTGTTCCGCCGCGGTCGTCGGACTGCGGGGGCATCGCCTGCACGGTGGAAGCGCCGCCAGACCGACGTCAGCACCTGTGAGACGGCATCCGCCAGATCCGCATCCACCAGCGGGGCGATCCGCGCCAGCAGACCGGCGCGCTCGGCCTGCGGGTCCTGCACGTCGAGTTCGTCCATGACGCGCAGGCTCTCGGGCTCCCGGGCCGGCTCGGCACCGGCTGTCGCCAGCGGCTCCGGCACCGCGCAGGCGAACAGCTCAGCCTCGAGCTCGTCGCCTTCGCGTGCCAACGCGCGCGGATGCTCCGACCGCGCAGCCGCGCGTGCCAGCACCAGACCGAGACCACCCTCGGCGCCGCCGCCCAGAGCACTCATCAGACGCGCCGTGGCGGCCGACGCGCTATCGACGGCATCCGCGTCGGGACCCGCCGCGAGGGCGATCACGGGGCGCCCGTCGGCGGTGAGCCACCAGCTGCCGCGGGGCTCCGGCGTCCGCTCGTGGGCGTCGCGGAGACCGCGAAGCAGGCTGATCGCGATCGTGACACGCTCCCCCGACGTCGGCGGAACACGCCGATCCCTGCGTCTCGCGAGGAACGCATCCAGACGCTCGGAGCAGGCAGGCAGCACGAGATCGTGCCCCTCCCTGCGCCGCACGATGTCCATCGGAGCCAAGACGTGGCCGGCGGGGTCGGCGTCCCAGCCCGCGAACCCGTCGAGGTCCGCCGCATCCACGAGGAGCAGCCCCTCGCCGTCGGCATCCCGAACGAGCATCCCCGGCCAGGGCGACTCCCCCGCGGTCACCTGACGCATCGGGTGGTAGCCCGCATCCATCGCCTTCGCTTCCTCACTCACCCGCCCAGTCTCGGCGGAGCGATGCGGTCGTCCCGGGGCGGCCGATGCCAGGGGGAATGCGACGCCGTGGTCGCGACTGTGCAGGAAACGCCGCAGCCGCCGGAAAGGTAGGCTGGATGCTATGGCATCGCGCACGACCACGGCCGAGAAGCGTCCCGGATTCTTCTCTCAGATCCGCTCCCTCTACACCTTCACGCAGAAGGAGTTCCGGTGGCTGCCGTGGCTGCTCGCCGGGATTCTCGTGGTCGGGGTCTGGGTGGGCGTGCTCATCGGATTCCTGATCCCGCCGGTCGCGATCTGGAGCATCGCCCTGTGGGGCGTCACCGGTCTCCTGCTCGGCATCCTCGCCGCGACGATGACGCTCACGCGACTGTCGACCAGCGCCATGTACATCAAGATCGACGGGATGCCGGGTGCCGCCGGCCAGGTCCTGTCCACGTCGCTCGGCCGCAACTGGCAGGGCAGCGAGATGCCGGTCGGGGTGAACCCCAAGACGCAGGAGGCGGTCTACCGCGCCGTCGGTCGCGGTGGTGTCGCCATCGTCGGCGAGGGCGCGCGGGGCCGTCTGACCCGCCTCATCAACGATGAGCGCTCGAAGGTCCAGCGTGTCGCCTCCGGCGTGCCCGTGACGGTCCTCTACGTGGGACACGGCGAAGGCGAGGTGCCGATCGATCAGCTCGCGAAGACGATCAAGAAGCTGCCCAAGAAGATCGACCGCGGCACGGAGGCCGCTGTCATCAAGCGCCTCGACTCCGTGTCGCAGTCGCTGGCATCGCTGCCCATCCCGAAGGGTATCGACCCCACGAAGGCCCGCGCGCCGCGCCCGCGGTGAGTCGCGCAGGCACGCAGCCGATCAGGACCTGACGAGGACCGTGCCGGCGATCTTGTCGTGCAGGCCCCGGTGGTCAGCGTCCCAGATGACCGCCGGGATGACGATGCACAGCAGGGCCGTACGCACGAGCGGCCGCCAGAGGCCCGGCCATCCGCCGTGGGCGAGTTGCAGGCGCATCCGCATGATGCGGTGACCCGGGCTGCCGCCGATCGTCGGGATAAAGACGATCTGCACGATGGCGAAGATGGTCAGCGTGGCGAAGCCGTCGTAGTGGAAGAACGCCAGCGACACGACGACCGCGCATGCCCAGTCGATCGCGATCGCGGCAATGCGACGTCCGAGACGCCCGACGCTTCCCGGCCCCGACTCCGGAAGGCCGAGGCGCTCGCCGGGATAGGAGCTGGTGATGTCGGAGTCGGCCATCCTTCGAGCCTAATGCGCCCGTGTAACATGCCCGAAACATGGGCGATACTGACGAGCAACGCCCCACGGCTAGTTTCAGTCAGGGCCTGCCCCTCGCAGGCGAGTTCCGCACCCCGATCCTGGAGACTCCATGTTCAAAGATTCATCCGAGGTGCTGAAGTTCATCAAGGATAACGATGTCAAGTTCCTCGACATCCGGTTCACCGACCTCCCTGGTGTGCAGCAGCACTTCAACATCCCGGCGGCCACTGTCGACGAGGAGTTCTTCACCGTCGGTCAGCTGTTCGACGGCTCCTCGATTCGCGGATTCGCCAGCATCCACGAGTCGGACATGCAGCTCATCCCGGATGTGACCACCGCGTACGTCGACCCGTTCCGCGAGGAGACCACGCTCATCATGGTCTTCGACATCTACAACCCGCGCACAGGCGAGATCTACGGCAAGGACCCGCGCCAGGTCGCCAAGAAGGCAGAGAAGTACCTCGCCTCCACGGGCATCGCCGACACGGCGTTCTTCGCGCCCGAGGCGGAGTTCTACATCTTCGACGACGTGCGCTACGAGGTGCGTCAGGGCAAGAGCTTCTACGAGGTCGACTCGGACGAGGCCGCCTGGAACTCGGGACGCAAGGAGGAGGGCGGAAACCTGGCGAACAAGACGCCTTTCAAGGGCGGCTACTTCCCGGTCTCGCCGGTCGACAAGCACGCCGACCTGCGCGACGACATCGTCCTCAAGCTCATCGATGCCGGCCTTGAGGTCGAGCGCTCGCACCACGAGGTCGGCACGGCCGGCCAGGGCGAGATCAACTACAAGTTCGACACGATGGTCCACGCCGCGGACGACATCCTGAAGTTCAAGTACATCGTGAAGAACACGGCCGAGCAGTGGGGCAAGACGGCTACGTTCATGCCGAAGCCGCTCTTCGGCGACAACGGCTCGGGGATGCACACGCACCAGTCGCTGTGGAGCGAGGGCAAGCCCCTGTTCTACGACGAGAAGGGCTACGGCGGGCTGTCGGACATCGCGCGCTGGTACATCGGCGGCATCCTCGCCCACGCTCCGGCGCTGCTGGCGTTCACCAACCCGACGCTGAACAGCTACCACCGTCTGGTGAAGGGCTTCGAGGCGCCGGTCAACCTCGTCTACTCGGCGGGCAACCGGTCGGCCGCGATCCGCATCCCGATCACGGGCACCAACCCCAAGGCGAAGCGCATCGAGTTCCGTGCTCCGGATGCCTCGGGCAACCCCTACCTGGCGTTCGCCGCCCAGCTCATGGCGGGCCTCGACGGCATCAAGAACCGTATCGAGCCGCACGAGCCGGTCGACAAGGACCTCTACGAGCTGCCCCCGGAGGAGGCGAAGAGCATCCCGCAGGTGCCGAACTCGCTGCAGGACTCACTCGACGCGCTCGACGCGGACCGCGAGTTCCTCATCGCCGGAGGCGTCTTCACGGATGATCTGATCGACACGTGGATCGCCTACAAGATCGAGAACGAGATCCAGCCGCTCGCGCAGCGTCCGCACCCGTTCGAGTTCGAGCTGTACTACGGCGTCTGACCCGTTCCAGCGGGTGGAGAGCCCTCCGAGCATCGCTCGGGGGGCTCTTCCCTTGAGGGCAGCCCTCCCCGCTGTCGTCCGTCGGTCGACGTCGACACGCCGTCCGCCGCTGACGAGACCTCACCCATAGAACAGCTTCTCGAAGACGCGGCGTGCCCGTCGGGACGTGCCCAGCCAGTCCTCGTCCACGGCGGTCGCGGAGCGTGGCGGATACTCCAGCAGGCGCCCGATACCGTCGAGGCGCCGCCGGTCCGTCGGAAGGACGTCGCTCGTCTGGCCGGACAGCAGCGTGTTGGCGGATCTCAGACGGCTGGCGAGGCGCCACGCTTCGGCGAGGCGGGCCGCCTGGGCATCCGGGATCAGTCCGGCCTCGACGGCAGCACCGAGCGCCTCGAGCGTCGACGTCGTGCGCAGTGCCGGGACGTCGCGGGCATGCGCAAGCTGCGTGATCTGCACGAGCCACTCGACGTCGCTCAGGCCGCCGGGCCCGAGCTTCAGATGGCGGTGGCGGTCGACGCCCTGCGGCAGGCGCTCGTTCTCCACGCGGGCCTTGATGCGCTTGATCTCGCGGAGCGCCTGGATGCCCACATCCGCCGGATACCGCACCGCGTCTGCGAGCTTCATGAACTCGCCGATGAGCTTCACGCTGCCCGCCACCCCGCGGGCGCGCAGCAGCGCCTGCGCCTCCCACGACACCGACCACCTGCGGTAGTACTCGGTGTACGCGTCAAGGGAACGCACGATCGGTCCGTTGCGCCCCTCCGGCCGCAGATCGGCGTCGAGATCGAGCGGGACGCGGTGGTCCTCCGAGTGCCGGCGCAGGGCGGCCACGAGCTGCAGCGCGAGCTCGTGCGCGCGCTGCTCGTCGACGCCGTTCGGACGGTAGACGTACAGGACATCGGCATCCGAGCCGAATCCGAGTTCCGCCCCGCCGAACCGTCCCATCGCGATCACCGAGAAGTCGAGGGCCTCGTCCTGCGGCGGAACGACCTCCCGGCGCACGGCGCGCAGCGTCGCCTGGATGGTCACCTCGGTGATCGTAGTGAGCGCCTCGGCGAGCTCTTCGAGCGACAGGATGCCGAGCACCGTCGCCATCGCGATGCGCAGGAGCTCACGGCGGCGAAGTCCGCGCACCGACCTCATGGCGTCGTCCACGGTCTGGTGACGCGTCTGGATCGCGCGGGCCTCGTCCTGCAGCGCGACGCCCGTGCGCGGCCGCAGCTGCTCCTCCGAGTCGAGCCAGGCGACAGACTCGGGGATCCACTCCATCAGCTCGCCGATGAACCGGGAGCTCGACAGCACGCGGGTGAGGCTCTCCGCCGCGCCGGACGAGTCGCGCAGCATCCGGAGGAACCATGGAGTGTCACCCAGCCGCTCGCTGATGCGGCGGAACGCCAGCAGACCGTAGTCCGGGTCGACGCCGTCGGCGAACCAGCGGATCATCACGGGCATCAGGTGGCGCTGGATCGTCGCCGTGCGGCTGAGGCCGCTCGTGAGCGCCCCGATGTGACGAAGCGCGCCGGCCGGGTCGGTGAATCCGATCGCCGCGAGACGATCGTGCGCCTGAGTCGCCGACAGCGTCCGCTCCTCCTCCGGAAGCGCGGCGACGGCGGAGAGGAGCGGCCGGTAGAAGAGCCGGACGTGGATCTCACGCACCTCGCGCTTGATCGACTCCCACAGTGCCCACACCGCCGCACCGTTCTCGGCGAGGCCGGACGCGCGCGCGAGCACGCGCTGCTCCTCGGGCCGCGACGGCATCAGGTGCGTCCGGCGCAGGGCGCTCAGCTGCATGCGATGCTCGAGGACGCGCAGCATCCGGTAGTCGCGCGCGAAGGTGCCGGCATCCGCCCGCCCGATATATCCCTCCGTGACGAGCGCGTCGAGGGCCTCGAGCGTGCCGCGTTGTCGGATGCGGTCGTCCGAGAGTCCGTGGACGAGCTGCAGCAGCTGCACGGTGAACTCGACGTCCCGGATCCCGCCGGGGCCGAGCTTGATCTGGAACGGGACCTCGGCTGCCGGAATGTGCTCGGTCACGCGCTCGCGCATGCGCTGCACGCTGTCGACGAAGTTCTCCCGCGCCGCACTGGTCCACACCTTCGGCTGCACGGCGGCGACATAGCGGTGGCCGAGCTCGGGGTCTCCCGCGATGGGCCTCGCCTTCAGCAGCGCCTGGAACTCCCAGCTGCGCGCCCAGCGGTCGTAGTAGGACAGGTGGGACTCGAGCGTGCGCACGAGCGCGCCCTGTTTGCCCTCGGGCCTCAGATTGGCGTCGACCTCCCACAGCGGGGGCTCTCGCTCGACGCCCGAGATGCCGCGCATCGTGTGGGACGCCAGCTTCGTGGCGATGTCGATGATGCGGCTCTCGCCGACTTCCGCGAGCGTCTCTTCGTCGGCACCGCCCACGAAGATGACGTCCACGTCGCTCACATAGTTCAGCTCACGGGCACCGGTCTTGCCCATGCCGATGATCGCCAACCGCGTGGCCGCGACCTGCTCTCGGGGGAACTTCGCCCCCGGGGCACCGCCCGAGATGCGGGTGCGCGCGACGCAGAGGGATGCTTCGAGCGCCGCGCCCGCCGCATCCGCGAGTCTCGCCGAGACAGCCGGCAGAACCTCGACAGGATCCTCGCTGAGGAGGTCGAACGCGGCGATCCGGGCGAGCAGTCCCCGGTAGCGGACCCGCAGGGCGACCCAGGCGTTCTCGCTGCCGTCGGCAGCGAAGTCGTCCTTCGCCCCGACGGCGTCCAGGAGCTCGGCGGTCAGAGTCTGCGCGCTCGGCAGCGAACCGCCAGCCGTCGTGAGATCGGCGAGCTCGTCGGGATGGCGCAGGTAGAAATCCGCGAAGCCCTGCGACGCGCCGAGGAGCGCCCACACCGCGGGTCGCCCGCGATCGTCCGCGAGCACCGTCCGCAGCGGCTCGGTGCGTCGCCGCGCGATCCGCAGCAGCGCGTCGAGCGCGGCGTCGGGGTCGGCGGCACGCGCGGCGCCCGTGAGGAGGATGCCGCGGCTCACACCGAGGGTGGACTCCAGCTCTGCCAGGGCGACTTCAGCCGCCTCCAGCCCGCTGAAGCCGAGGCGGGCGAGGCCGGTCAGCCCGCTGGTTCGATCACCCGTCGTCATCCGCCGGTCAGAGCATCTCGAGGTTGCGCTTGAGCTCGAACGGCGTCACCTGTGCGCGGTACTCCTGCCACTCCTGCCGCTTGTTGAGCAGCACATAACTGAACACCTGCTCGCCGAGCGTCTCGGCGACGAGCTCCGACTCCTCCATGTACTCGAGGGCGTGATCGAGGCTCGCCGGCAGCGGCTCGTACCCCAGGGCGCGGCGCTCCGCATCCGTCAGCGACCAGACGTTGTCCTCCGCCTCCGGAGGAAGCTCGTAGCCCTCCTCGATGCCCTTCAACCCGGCCGCGAGGATGAGCGCGTACGAGAGGTACGGGTTGGCGGCGGAGTCGAGCGCGCGGTACTCGACGCGCGAGGACTGGCCTTTGCTCGGCTTGTAGAGCGGGACGCGCACGAGCGCCGAGCGGTTGTTGTGACCCCAGCAGACGAAGCTCGGCGCCTCGTCACCGCCCCACAGGCGCTTGTACGAGTTGACGAACTGGTTCGTCACTCCCGCGATCTCATTGGCGTGGCGCAGCAGCCCGGCGATGAACTGGCGGCCGACCGTGGAGAGCTGATACTGGGCACCCTCCTCGTAGAAGGCGTTCGTCTCACCCTCGAACAGCGACATGTGCGTGTGCATGCCGCTGCCCGGATGTCCGCCGAGGGGCTTCGGCATGAACGTCGCATACACGCCCTGCTCGATCGCCACCTCCTTGATGACCGTGCGGAAGGTCATGATGTTGTCGGCCGTCGACAGCGCGTCGGCGTACCGCAGATCGATCTCGTTCTGGCCCGGGCCGCCCTCGTGGTGGCTGTACTCGACCGAGATCCCGAGATCCTCGAGCATGCGCACCGAGCGCCGGCGGAAGTCGTGCGCCGTGCCACCGGGGACGTTGTCGAAGTACCCCGCGGAGTCGACGGGCTCGGGGCCGTCGGGGCCGTACTGCGAGGACTTCAGGAGATAGAACTCGATCTCCGGGTGGGTGTAGAACGTGAACCCCGCGTCGCTCGCCTTCGCGAGGGTGCGCTTCAGGACATGCCGCGGATCGGCGACAGCCGGTTCGCCGTCGGGCGTCGTGATGTCGCAGAACATGCGCGCCGTCGGGTCGACCTCCCCGCGCCACGGCAGGATCTGGAACGTCGTCGGATCCGGATGCGCCAGCAGGTCGGATTCGTACGAGCGGGTGAGGCCTTCGATGGCCGATCCGTCGAAGCCGAGGCCCTCGCTGAAGGCTCCCTCGACCTCGGCGGGTGCGATGGCGACCGACTTCAGGGTGCCGACGACGTCGGTGAACCACAGGCGGACGAACTTCACCCCCCGCTCTTCGATCGTACGCAGGACGAAGTCGCGCTGTTTGTCCATGTATGCCCTCTCCCGGGGTGCGGTCGGCCGTCGCCGATCCAGCGGTCAGTCGTCCTCGTCGGCCCAGTCCTGCGAGCGCCGCTTGATGATCTCGGGTGCTCGAGCGGCTTCCTCCGCCGTGTCGAACGGACCCGCCCGGTCGGGCGCGGGGGTCTTGTATCCGAACTCGACGTCACCGGTCTTGAGGTTGTACCAGTACTTCTCGTCGCCGTCGAACGTTCCGCTGGTCATGACGTCCTCCCTCGTGGACCGTGTCCGTGTGGTCGATCCTAGCGACCCCGAGCCGCTGGATAGGCTGAGGCCATGGCAGCGAAGGCGACTCTCGCAGTGGGCGTTGACATCGGCGGAACGGGGATCAAGGCCGGTCTCGTCGATCTCGACAAGGGGGAGCTGGTCAGCGACCGCGTGCGCGTGTCGACGCCGGAGGGCGCCCGACCGGACGATGTGCTCGCCGCCGTTCGCGAGGTCGTCACGACACTGGGAGTGGTCGACTCGTCCGTGCCGCTCGGCGTGGCCTTCCCGGCGATCATCAAAGAGGGGCGAACCCTCTCGGCCGCGAACGTCTCGCACGAGTGGATCGGCTTCGAGGCGGAGGACTTCTTCGAGAAAGGTCTGGGGCGCAGCATCCACTTCGCCAACGACGCCGACGTCGCCGGGATCGCCGAGGTCCGATACGGCGCCGCGAAGGGCGCGAAGGGGCTGACGATCCTCACGACGCTCGGCACCGGAATCGGCTCGGCCATGATCTACAACGGCCTGCTCGTTCCGAACTCCGAACTCGGACACCTCCAGCGTGCCGGGCACGACGGCGATGCGGAGAGCTACGCCTCCGTCTCGGCAAGGGAGCGCTCCGACCTGTCGTGGGAGGACTGGGCGGAGCGCCTGCAGTGGTACTACGACTACCTGGAGTTCCTGTTCAGCCCCGACTTGTTCGTCGTGGGCGGCGGCGTGTCGAAGAACCCCGAACGGTTTCTCCCCCTGCTCACGCTGAAGACCCCGATCGTCCCGGCGAAGCATCGGAACAATGCGGGGATCATCGGGGCCGCTGCCTTGGCCGCCGACTGAACTCCGGATGCGCGATTCGCGGGGGAACCCCGCGACAGACGAACACCGGGCGGCCGCCTTGGCCGCCGACTGAGGCGAATGGGCCGGCCTGTACGCCGGGTTCTGTTCCGGGGCCGGAGCCCCTTCGACGGTCATCTCTCTCGGCGACACGTTGCCGTGCCGCTCCAGCGGCCTACCCGGGGACTCGGCGGGCCGCGTCGTCATCCCCTGTCTGGCCTTGCTCCGGGCGAGGTTTGCCGTGCGGATCGTGTCACCACGATCCCGGTGGTCTCTTACACCGCCCTTTCACCCTTACCCCGGCACAGCCGGGGCGGTCTGCTCTCTGTGGCACTGTCTCGCGGATCGCTCCGGGTGGGTGTTACCCACCGCCCTGCCCTGTGGAGCCCGGACGTTCCTCGGCGCGGAATCCCGCGACGCGACCGTCCGGCCGACCCATTCGCCCTTCGATTCTACGGGGCGGGTCCGTCAGTCCTTGGCCGCGGTCTGCGAGATGCGCAGGTCGAGCGGAAAATCGACGGGAAACCGCCCGAACAGCAGGCGCGCGGCGGAGGCCGCCGCATCCCGCACCGCCGCGGCCACCTCGTCCGCCCGCTCGAGAGGTGTGTGGACGATGATCTCGTCGTGCAGGAAGAAGGCCAGGTGCGGCCGGGTGGAGAAGACGGCTCCGGATGCGGGCGCGCCGCGATCCTCGTCGACCGGGTCGATCGCGGCGAGGCGCGTGCGGAGGTCGGCGAGCCAAGCCAGCGCCCATTCGGCCGCGGTCCCCTGCACGACGAAGTTCCGCGTGAAGCGTCCGCGATCCGCAGCGCGCCGCCGCGCACGGGCCTCGTCGGCCCCGGATGCTTCGGGCTCGGCGGCCGCGGCCTGGACGTCGCGCCAGCCGGAGGAGGTCGTGGGAGAGGTTCGCCCCAGCCACGTGGACACCACCCCGCCCTGCTCCCCCACCCGGGCTGCGTCGTCGACGAGCGCCATGGCCCGTGGGTACGTGCGCCGCAGCGCGGGCAGGAGCCGTCCGCTGTCTCCCGTCGTCGCTCCGTACATGGCGCCGAGCATCGCCACTTTGGCCTCGGCCCGCGTCGGCACGGCGCCACTGTCGACGATCCCCGCGTAGAGGTCCTGCCCGCGGGCCGCGCGGGCGAGCGCCGTGTCTCCCGACATCGCCGCGAGAACGCGAGGCTCCAGCTGCGCCACATCCGCCACGACGAGGGCCCATCCCGGGTCTGCGCGCACGGCGGGACGCAGCTGCCGTGGGATCTGCAGAGCTCCCCCGCCGGATGAGGCCCAGCGGCCCGTGATGACTCCCGCGGGGACGTACACCGGCCGGAACCGCCCCTCGTGCACCCACTCGGCGAGCCACCCCCAGCCGTTCGCGGCATGCAGGCGCGCGAGCCGCTTGTACTGGATCAGCGGCTCGATGACGGGGTGGTCGTAGCGCGCGAGTTCCCAGCGGCTGGTGGAGTCGGCCAGGATGCCCACGCGGTGGAGAGAGCGCAGCAGCTTCGGCTGCGAATCGAGGCTCGCGGCCGGGTCGCGCAGTTCGGCGCGCACCTCGGCAGCCAGCTGCTGCATCCGGAGCGGCATCCCGCCGCCCGCGGGACGCGAGCCGAGGACCTCGCTGAGGAGGCGGTCGTGCGCGTCCGAGTCCCAGGGGAGGCCCGCCGCGCGCATCTCGACGGCGACGAGAGCGCCCGCCGACTCGGCCGCGAGGAGCAGGCGCAGGCGCCCGGGATCGTCCGACGCGTCGAGTGCGGCGCGCTGGCGGGCGAATTCGGCGAGGACGGATGCGACGTCGTCCGGAGGCCCCGCGACTCCCGCATCGAGTTCGAACAAAGCGGCCTGGGCCGGTTCGACGACGGCCGCCGCATCCCAGTCCGAAGCCGCGCGAAGCCCGTGGTCATCGGCCACGAGCGCACTGTCGCGCAGGATCGCATGACACAGCCGGAGATCGTGGATGCGGGCGACGCGCACGCCGGCATCCAGCAGCTGCGGGTACCAGGTCGGCGTGTCGTGCCAGACCCAGCGTGATCCGGCGTCCTCCTCCGCGATGAGCGACGGCAACTCGCCGGTCGGCAACGACGTGCGCGACAACTCGTCGCCGTGGGCGTCGAGCCGGACGGCGACGATGTGCGCGTCCTCGCGTCCGACGACGATCCAGGCCGCCGGCAGCGGGTCCGCGCGCGGGCTCAGAGCCCCGATTCCTCGGTGCGCACGAGGATGCAGCCGCATTCCGGGCAGGTGGCCACGACATCCTCGGCGGTCTGCCTCAGGGCGGCGAGATCGGTGCCCGAGAGCACCATCCGGCAGCCCTCGCAGGTCTGACGACGCAGCAGGGCCGCACCCGCATTGCGCGTGACGAGCTTGTCGTAGAGCGCGACGAGCTCGGCGGGAATGGTCGCGACGACCGCCGACCGGTCCCTGGTGGATGCCTCGACCCGCGCAGTCGCCTCGGCGACGTGCTGCTTCGCCGCTGCGGACAGCGCCGCGCCCTCCGCGTTCGTCTCGGCGATGAGCGCCTCCTGCTCGGCGACGGCGACGTTCGCCGTCTCCAGCCGCTCCATCACCTCGAGCTCGGTGTCCTCGAGATCGCTCTTGCGGCGAGCGAGCGAGGCGAGCTCGCTCTCCAGCCCCTGCGCATCCTTCGGATTCGAGACCGTGCGCAGCCGCTCGGTGTCGCGGGCGGCGCGAGCATCGACCACCGCCACGTCCGCTTCGATCCGCTTCAGCTCCGCCGTGGCGTCGTCGCGGAGGCCGAGACGGGTGGACAGCTCCTGCGAGAGCGTCTGCCGCTGCGCGATCAGCTCCTGCACGCGGGCGGCCTGCGGTGGCGACGTCCGCGCGGTCTCCGCCTGGCGGATGCGGACGTCGAGCTCCGCGAGCTCGAGGAGACGGCGCTGGTCGGCGGGGCTGGCGTTCACGTGGACCCGGCCGGGCTCGAACCGACGACATCCACGGTGTAAACGTGGCGCTCTACCAACTGAGCTACAAGTCCTCGCTGCCAGTCTATGGGGCGAGATCCGGGTGGCATCGGTACTGGGTAGGCTGATCAGCGCGGTGTTTGTCGAGACCGTACAACCCGGACCCGCCGCAAAGATCACCCCCTGGCATGATCTGCCAGTCGACGAAAGGTCACCCGTGACTGTCCACGATCAGGATCCCTACTCCCAGGAGCCCCTCGACAGCGACCCCGAGGAGACGTCGGAGTGGCAGGAGTCGCTCCAGCAGCTCGTCGCGGCCAAGGGCCACGAGCGCGGGCGCGAGATCATGCTGAGCCTGCTGTCCACGTCGCGCGAGCTCCACCTGGGCGTTCCGATGGTTCCGACCACGGACTACATCAACACGATCGCGCCGGAGAACGAGCCCGAGTTCCCGGGCGACGAGGAGATCGAGCGCCGCTACCGCGCGTGGATCCGCTGGAACGCCGCCATCACGGTGCACCGTGCGCAGCGCCCGGGGATCGGGGTCGGTGGGCACATCTCGACCTACGCGTCGTCAGCCGCGCTCTACGAGGTCGGCTTCAACCACTTCTTCCGCGGCCAGGACCACCCGTCGGGCGGCGACCAGGTGTTCATCCAGGGTCACGCCTCCCCCGGCATCTACGCCCGATCCTTCCTCGAGGGGCGTCTCACGGAGGCGCAGCTCGACGGCTTCCGTCAGGAGAAGTCGCAGGCGCCGAACGGCCTCCCGTCGTACCCGCACCCCCGGCTCATGCCCGACTACTGGCAGTTCCCGACGGTGTCGATGGGCCTCGGCCCGATCAACGCCATCTACCAGGCGATGTCGAACAAGTACCTCACCAACCGCGGCATCAAGGACGTCTCCGACGCCCACGTCTGGGCGTTTCTCGGTGACGGCGAGATGGACGAGGTCGAGAGCCGCGGTCAGCTGCAGGTGGCGGCGAACGAAGGGCTCGACAACCTCACCTTCGTCATCAACGCGAACCTGCAGCGCCTCGACGGGCCTGTCCGCGGCAACGGCAAGATCATCCAGGAGCTCGAGAGCTTCTTCCGCGGCGCGGGCTGGAACGTCATCAAGGTCGTGTGGGGCCGCGAGTGGGACGAACTGCTCGCTCGCGACACCGACGGCGCGCTCCTGAACCTCATGAACGTCACGCCGGATGGCGACTACCAGACGTACAAGGCCGAGAACGGCGCGTACGTCCGGCAGAACTTCTTCGGGCGCGACGAGCGAGCGCTCGCACTCGTCAAGGACTACAGCGACGAGCAGATCTGGAACCTCAAGCGCGGCGGCCACGACTACCGCAAGGTGTACGCGGCCTTCAAGGCGGCGCTGGAGCACAAGGGCCAGCCCACCGTCATCATCGCGAAGACCATCAAGGGCTACGGCCTGGGCCCGCACTTCGAGGGGCGCAACGCGACGCACCAGATGAAGAAGATGACCCTCGACGACCTGAAGCACTTCCGCGACGCGATGCACATCCCGGTCACGGACGCGCAGCTCGAGGAGAACCCGTACCAGCCGCCGTACTTCAACCCCGGCGCGCAGGACGAGACCATCCAGTACATGCTCGAGAGTCGACGCGCTCTCGGCGGCTTCGTGCCCGAGCGGCGGTCGACGAACGTCCCGATCACCCTCCCCGACGAGAGCGCCTACGCCATCCCGCGCAAGGGCTCGGGCACGCAGGAGGTCGCGACGACCATGGCCTTCGTGCGTCTGCTGAAGGACCTCCTCCGCGCGAAGGACTTCGGCAACCGCATCGTGCCCATCATCCCGGACGAGGCTCGCACGTTCGGCATCGACGCCTTCTTCCCGACGGCGAAGATCTACAACCCGCACGGCCAGCACTACACGTCGGTCGACCGCGAGCTGCTCCTCGCCTACAAGGAGAGCCCGCAGGGCCAGATCGTCCACGTCGGCATCAACGAGGCCGGCGCGCTCGCGGCGTTCACCGCCGCCGCCACGTCGTACTCGACGCACGGCGAGCCGCTGATCCCGATCTACGTCTTCTACTCGATGTTCGGCTTCCAGCGCACCGGTGACGCGCAGTGGGCAGCGGGCGACCAGATGGCGCGCGGCTTCGTGATCGGCGCGACCGCAGGCCGCACGACGCTCACGGGCGAGGGGCTGCAGCACGCCGACGGACACTCGCAGCTGCTCGCGGCGACGAATCCGGCGACCGTGTCGTACGACCCGGCCTACGGTTACGAGATCGCCCACATCGTGCGCACCGGCCTTGACCGCATGTACGGCGGCCACCACCCGGATCCGAACGTCATGTACTACCTCACGGTGTACAACGAGCCCATGGTCCAGCCGGCGGAGCCGGAGGGTGTCGACGTCGACGGGATCGTCCGCGGCATCCACCGCATCTCGACCGGCGAGGGCGAGGGTCCCCGTGCCCAGCTCTTCGCGTCCGGAGTCGGCGTTCCGTGGGCTCTCGAGGCGCAGAAGCTCCTCAAGGACGACTGGGGTGTCGTCGCCGATGTCTGGTCCGTCACTTCCTGGACCGAGCTGCGCCGCGACGGTCTGAATGCGGACGAGCACAACTTCCTGCACCCGGGCGAGGAGCGCCGCACGGCGTACCTCACCGAGAAGCTGCGCGGGGCCGAAGGTCCGGTGGTCGCCGTCAGCGACTACATGCATGCGGTCCAGGACCAGATCCGCCCGTGGGTGCCGAACCGCTTCGTGACCCTCGGCGCGGACTACTTCGGATTCTCCGACACGCGTGCGGCCGCGCGACGGTGGTTCAAGATCGACGGTCCGTCGATCGTGGTCCGCACGCTCCAGGCCCTCGCCGAGGACGGCGTCGTGGACGCAGGGCTCTCGGCGCAGGCGATCGAGAAGTACCGCCTGCACGATGTCAACGCGGGCACGAGCGGCAGCGCCGGCGGGGAGAGCTGACCCCCCTGTGAGCGCCGGTACGCCGACGATGGACAAGGCCGAGACCCTCGCCTGGCTGCGACGCATCGCGGGTGATCTGGCGACGGCCACCATCAAGCGCCTCGACGATACGCTCCCGTGGTACGCCGAGATGCCGCCGGCCCGACGGTCCGCCGTCGGGCTGGTGGCGCAGGCGGGCATCACGTCGTTCATCCAGTGGTACGACGACCCGGCTTCCACGCCGTGGATCGCCGCGGACATCTTCGCCGCCGCTCCCCGCGAGCTGCTGCGCAGCGTCAGCCTCACCCAGACTCTCCAGCTGATCCGTGTCACGGTGGAGATCACCGAGGAGCGGGTGACGGGCAAGGGCGAGCAGCTGCGCGAGGCGATCCTCCTGTACTCGCGCGAGGTGGCGTTCGCCGCCGCCGACGTCTACGCCCGCGCCGCTGAGGCGCGCGGCCTGTGGGACGCGCGACTGGAGGCTCTCGTCGTCGACTCGATCCTGACGGGCGAGGCCGACGAGGAGCTGCCGAGCCGCATCGCCGCGCTGGGATGGCACGGCCATGGCGAGGTCGCCGTGCTCGTGGGGACGACTCCCCACCAATTCGACATCGACCAGGTGCGCCGCACGGCCCGCAAGCTCGGCGTGGACGTCCTCATCGGCGTGCACGGCTCGCGACTCGTGCTCGTCATAGGCCGCTCCGACCCGCCCGCGCGCACCGGGGAGGAACCCGTCGACCTCCCGTTCCCGGACATCGCCCGGCACCTGGAGCCGAGTTTCGGCCCCGGTCACCTCGTCCTCGGCCCGACGGTGCCGGCGCTCGTCGATGCGAGCCAGAGCGCCCGCGCCGCGCTGGCCGGCTTCGCCGTGTCCCAGGCGTGGCGCTCCGCGCCCCGGCCGGTCGAGGCGGACGACCTCCTGCCCGAGCGCGCGCTCGCCGGAGACCCGCTGGCCAAACAGACCCTCGTCGAGAAGGTATATCGGCCGCTCAAGGACCACAGCCCGGACCTCGTCGCCACACTGTGGAGCTACTTGGACAACGGCCGCTCGCTCGAGGCGACGGCCCGCGAGCTGTTCGTGCACCCGAACACCGTCCGCTACCGCCTGAAGCGCGTGTCGGAGGTGATCGGATGGGATGCCACGGGCCCCCGGGAGGCGCTCATCCTCCAGACGGCGCTCATCCTGGGTGCGGTCGGGGCGGACGGCATGCGCCGGCGGTCGCCAACGAACCGGCGACCTCGCTGACGTTTCTGTCGAATCAGTACAAACGTCTGCCGGATTCTTGTGACCAGATAGCCAGCCGCCGCCCGCAATCCTTGACAGGATGGTGAGGTGATCGTCGCCGTCTTCCCTGGACAGGGCTCTCAGACCCCCGGCTTCCTCTCGCCCTGGCTCGAGCTCGAGGGGACCCGCGAGCGTCTCGAGGTCTTCTCCGAGCACGCTCAGGTCGACCTCGTCGCCGCCGGCACCGAATGGGGCGCCGACGACATCAGGGACACGAGCGTCGCCCAGCCGTTGATCGTGGCCGCCAGTCTTCTGTCGTGGGGCGCGCTCGGCGAGCGGACGGCCGCGACCCCGTCGGGCGTCGCCGGGCACTCGGTCGGCGAGTTCGCCGCACTGGCTGCGGCGGGCGTGCTCTCCCCGGACGACGCCATGCGGCTCGTCGGCATCCGCGGCCGCGCGATGGCGGATGCCGCTGCGGTCGAGGGCAGCGGGATGAGCGCGGTCCTCGGCGGCGACCAGGAGACGGTCGTCGCGCGCCTCACCGAGCTCGGCCTGACGCCCGCGAACTACAACGGCGGCGGTCAGATCGTCGCGGCGGGCAGCCTCGTCGCCCTGGCCGCGCTCGCAGAGCAGCCCGTCACGGGCACCCGCGTCATCCCGTTGCAGGTGGCGGGCGCCTTCCACACGAGCTTCATGGCGCCTGCAGTCGAAACGCTGCGTGATGCCGCCGTGGAGACGGAGGCGTACGACCCGCAGCTGACGCTCTGGACGAACAGCGACGGTTCGATCGTCGACAACGGACGGCGCGCGCTCGATCTCCTCGTGGGGCAGGTCGCGTCCCCCGTGCGATGGGACCTCTGCATGGAGGGTTTCGCTCGGGCCGGTGTGAGCGGCATCATCGAATTCTCTCCCGCGGGCACGCTCGTGGGTCTCGCCAAGCGCGCGCTTCGCGGCGTTCCCTCGGTCGCGGTCAAGACGCCGGATGACCTGGATGCCGCGGCCGCCCTGCTCTCGGAAGGCAATGCATGACCGCCACACTGAACCAGACGACCGGCCCGGCGCACACCCGCATCTACGCGTACGGCGCCGCCCGCGGTGAGAACTACGTCCCCAACGACGATCTCGTCGGGCCGATCGACTCGAGCGACGAGTGGATCCGTCAGCGCACCGGCATCGTGACCCGCGTTCGCGCCGACCACGACACGACCGCCGTCGACCTCGCGACGGATGCCGCCCGCGAGGCCGTGGAGCGATCCGGTGTCGACCCGTCTCTGATCGATGCAGTCATCGTCGCGACGATCAGCAACCCCAAGCAGTCGCCCTCGGTGGCCGCGATCGTCGCCGATCGCATCGGCACCACGCCGGCCGCCGCCTACGACGTCAACGCGGCCTGCGCCGGGTTCTCGTACGGCGTGGCCCAGGCGGATGCGCTCATCCGCAGCGGCGTCGCGAACTACGCCGTCGTGGTCGGCGCCGAGAAGCTGAGCGACATCGTCGACCCCACGGACCGCAGCATCTCCTTCCTCCTCGGCGACGGCGCCGGCGCGGTCGTCGTCGGCCCCAGCGACACGCCCGGAATCGGCCCCACGGTGTGGGGCTCGGACGGCTCGAAGGCCGACGTGGTCGGCATGAACCACACCCTCACCGAGTTCCGCGACGGCGAATCGCCGTGGCCGACGCTCCGGCAGGAGGGTCCGGCGGTCTTCCGCTGGGCGGTCTGGGAGATGGCGAAGGTCGCGCGGCAGGCGCTCGAAGTGTCGGGGATCGAGGCATCCGATCTCGCCGCCTTCATCCCCCACCAGGCCAACATGCGCATCATCGACGAGTTCGCCAAGCAGCTGAAGCTTCCGGACACCGTCGTGATCGGCCGCGACATCGAGACCACCGGCAACACATCCGCGGCCTCGATCCCGCTGGCCACCCACCGGCTTCTCGAGGAGCACCCAGAGCTGAGCGGCGGACTCGCCCTGCAGATCGGATTCGGCGCCGGACTCGTCTACAGCGCACAGGTGGTCGTCCTTCCCTGAGCGGCGGACCCCCGACCCTAAACTGAACACCGGCCTGCCCCAGGCCTCAGATCCCCTACGAACAGGAGAACCCCATGGCATACACCAACGACGAGGTCCTCGGCGGACTCGCAGAGCTCATCACCGACGAGACGGGCATCTCGGCCGACGAGGTCAGCCTCGAGAAGTCGTTCACGGACGACCTGGACATCGACTCGATCTCGATGATGACCATCGTCGTCAACGCCGAGGAGAAGTTCGGCGTCACGATCCCGGACGACGAGGTCAAGAACCTCAAGACCGTCGGCGACGCCGTCACCTACATCACGTCGAACCAGGCGTAATCACGACCGGTGGGGGCTTCGGCCCCCACCCACGATCCCGAGGATCCTCCACCACATGAGCAACTCCCGCATCGTCGTCACCGGCATCGGCGCCAGCACGCCCCTAGGCGGCACCGTCCCCGACAGCTGGTCTGCGCTCCTGGACGGCGAGTCCGGGACGCACACCCTCGAGGTCGACTGGATCGACGAGTATCAGCTGCCCGTCAGCTTCGCCGCCACGGCGAAGGTCCGCCCCGACACAGTCCTCGAGCGGCCCATCGCCAAGCGCCTCGACCCGTCGGCGCAGCTGGCGCTGGTCGCCGCCCGTGAAGCGTGGGAGGACGCCGGCAGCCCCGACGTCGAGCCCGAGAGACTCGGGGTCGATTTCGCGACGGGCATCGGCGGCCTCTGGACGCTGCTGGACGGCTGGAAGACGCTGCAGGAGAAGGGGATCCGGCGCGTCATGCCGATGTCGGTCCCGATGCTCATGCCCAACGCGGCCGCTGGAAACCTCTCGCTGCAGTTCAACGCCCGTGCCTACGCCCGCACCGTCGCCAGCGCCTGCGCGTCGAGCACCGAGGCGATCGTGAACGCCATCGAGCACATCCGCGAGGGCAAGGCCGACGTCGTCATCGCCGGCGGCACCGAGTCCGTGATCCACCCGGTCACCATCGCAGCCTTCTCGGCGATGCAGGCGCTCTCGCGCCGCAACGACGACCCCGAGACCGCGTCCCGTCCGACGAGCGTCGACCGCGATGGCTTCGTCATGGGCGAGGGTGCGGCCGTCCTCATCCTCGAGACCGAGGAGCACGCGCGTGCGCGCGGTGCGAAGATCTACGCCGCGGTCGTCGGCGGCGGTGTCACCGCCGACTCGTACCACATCACGGCCAACGACCCCGAGGGCCACGGGGCGGCCCGTGCCGTCAACCTCGCGCTCGACATGGCCGGCGCATCCGTCGACGACGTGACGCACATCAACGCCCACGCGACGTCGACGCCCGTCGGCGACCCCAACGAGTACCAGGCGCTGAAGGCGGTGTTCGGCAACCGGGTCGACGACATCCCCGTCTCCGCAACCAAGGCCTCCACGGGACACCTGCTCGGCGGAACGGGCGCACTGGAGGCGATCTTCACGATCCTCGCGATCCGTGACCGGGTGGCTCCCCCGACGATCAACATCTCGACGCAGGACCCGGCCGTGCCGTTCCGGGTGTCCGGCTCGGTCCAGGAGCTCGGCTCGGGCGACCAGCTGGCGATCAGCAACTCGTTCGGCTTCGGCGGCCACAACGCCGTCGCCGCGTTCACGAACGTCTGATCCGCGTCCGCAGACGGAAGAAGCCCCCGGTTCCCCGGGGGCTTCTTCCGTGTCAGGCAGGCGATACGTGTTGTCGGCTTCCGGGAATGTCGTCCTCCGACTGCCGATACTGGCGCCTCCACCTTCCTGAATCCTCGTGACGTTCGCTCGATATCCGCTGTGTGTGGGCCTAGCCCACCTTGTGAAGCCAGACGACGGGCGCGTCATCGCTCGCGTGGCGGAATGGCTCGAGCTCCTCATCCCAGGCGGCGCCCAGCGCGACGTCGAGCTCCCGCTCGAGCTCGCGCATGTCGCCCGCCGCGACCTCCATCGCGTAGCGGATGCGGTCCTCCCCGATCACGACGTTGCCCGCTGTGTCGGTCTGGGCGTAATGGATGCCGAGCCCCGGCGTGTGCAGCCAGCGGCCTCCGTCGCTGCGCGGCGTGGGATCCTCGGTCACCTCGAACCGCAGATGCTCCCAGCCGCGGATCGCGGTGGACAGCGCCGCTCCGGTGCCGGAGGGGCCCTCCCAGTAGAACTCCGCGCGTCGACTGCCCGCCAACACCGGTTGATCGGCCCACTCGAAGCTGGTGCCCCGGCCCAGCACCCGGCCGACGGCCCATTCGAGGTGCGGGCACAATGCCTTCGGCGCGGAGTGGATGAAGATCACGCCGCGCGCTGATGTCGTCGCCATGTTCCCTCCTTGTGTCAGGTGCGTCTTCCCCTACGACCTGATCGGAGTCACGTGGCGTTGTTCGGTTCTCGCGGCCATTATCGCCCAAGAGCCGCACGAATCACAAGAGTGTAGTTCCGTCCCTATGGAAATGCCGAGACTCCTGAATGAACTCGCCGCATCGGCGTACCGTCGCATCGTCGTGCACCCGCGCGACGGCACAGGGAACATCTGGAGGATCCTGGATGCGCAGAACCATGATGGGAGGGGCGCTCGTCGCGGTCGCGGCCGTCGTCGCTGCCCTCTCCGTACCGATGGCGGCGAACGCCGCTCCGACCGAGAAGACCATTCCCAACTCGGCTCCGGGTTGGCTCAGCCACGGCAAGAAGACCGGCGCTCCTTCGGCCTCCGCCGCGGTCCAGGCGCGCGTGTACCTCGCGCCGAACGGCGGACTGGCTGATCTTGCTGCCGCTGCCACCGCGGTCTCGACTCCCGGCTCCCGCAGCTATCACCACTACCTCTCCCCTGCCGCATTCCACGCACGCTACGACGCCACGTCGGCCACGGTCGACGCCGTACGCGCCTGGCTCACCGGTGCGGGCCTCAGCGTCGTCGCTGTCGAGCCGAACTCGCGCTACGTCGACGTCACCGGGAACGTGGCGGCCGCGACCAAGGCGTTCAACGTCTCGATGGCGAACTACACCCACGATGGGCTGAGCGTCCAGGCGCCGACCGGTCCGCTGCAGGCGCCCGACTCGGTCGCCGACGCCGTCCTCGCGGTGTCCGGATTGGACACGACGCCCGAGACGAACGTTCCGCACACCCAGAAGCCGTCGCCTCCGTCGGACGGATTCCGCAACGCAACACCGTGCTCCCAGTGGTACGGATCGGCGACGCAGACCAATACGCCGACACCGGACGGCACGACGCTTCCGCTGTTCAACGGCGTTGCGCTCGCTTTCGCGCCGTGCGGATACACCGGACCGCAACTGCGCGGCGCGTACGAGGCGGGCGCTGCATCCGGCGCCGACGGTGCGGGTGTGACCGTCGCCATCGTCGACGCGTATGCATCCCCGACCATCGAAGCGGACGCCAACCGCTACGCGAGGGACACCGGCGACAGCCAATTCGCCCAGGGTCAGTTCACGCAGAGCCTGCCAGGCTCGTTCACGCGTGTGAACACCGGACAGCGCCAGTGCGACGCCTCGGGCTGGTACGGCGAGCAGACCCTCGACGTCGAAGCCGTGCACGCCATGGCGCCGGCAGCCAACGTGCGGTACTACGCATCCAAGAGCTGCTACGACACCGACTTCCTCGACACCTTCGCGCGCATCAACGACGAAGCCACGGCGAGCGTGGTGTCCAACTCGTGGGGCGACGCCGGAGACAATGTCAAGCCGTCGACCGCGCTCGCTTACGAGGCCGCGTTCCTGCAGGGCGCCCTGGAGGGCATCAGCTACGTGTTCTCGACCGGCGACAACGGCGACGAGGCAACATCGCTCGGCTCGCCACAGACCGACTACCCGGCATCCGACCCGTACGTGACGGGCGTGGGCGGCACGTCCACCGAGATCACCCGCGCCGGCGTCGTCGGTGAGACGGGCTGGCAGACGAGCAAGTACTCGCTCCCCAAGGGCGCCACCGGCTGGTCACTCGTCACGAGCTTCCTCTACGGGGGCGGCGGCGGCTACTCGTCCAACTTCGCGGAACCGAAGTACCAGAGCGATGCCGGCATCGTCAGCCCGAACGGCGGGCGCGCGCTTCCGGATGTCTCGATGGATGCCGACCCCACGACGGGAATGCTCGTCGGCCAGACGCAGTCCTTCACGGGCACGGCGGCCTACGACACCTACCGCATCGGCGGCACGAGCCTCGCTGCGCCCCTCTTCGCCGGCATGACGGCGATCAAGGTGCAGGCGAGCGGAGGCGGACTCGGCCTCCTGAACCCGCTCATCTACAAGAACCACTCCGGATTCCAGGACGTGACCGGCGCGGGGGTCGACCAGGGCAACATCCGCGTCGACTTCGCGAACGGCCTGGATGCATCGGGCGGCTACCTCTACTCGGTGCGCACATTCAACGGGGCCGACACGTCGCTGAAGGTCTACACCGGGTGGGACCCCTCGACCGGCTGGGGCAGTGCGCGCGCCGGATGGCTCACCGCGGCTCCGTAGTCCGCACCTCACATGGAACAACGGCCCCGGTCCTCGGACCGGGGCCGCTGTTTGGCGCGGGATGCGAGGCTCAGGCCTCGCTCATGGCCTGGACCTCGGCCTGGCCCTTGGCGGCGTAGTACGCGGCGCGCGCCGCATCCTTCCGCGCCTGCTCGGCGTAGCCGGCATCGAGGATCTCCTGCGCCACGGGGTAGCTCTCCACCCGGCTCACACCGTGGTGCTTCTCGATGTACGCGTCGAGCTCGGGGCCTGAGGTCCACGAGGTGATGAGGCAGTAGCGCGGGTCGGGACCCGGATGGGTCGCGGCGTGCCACAGACGCTGCGTGTCGACGATGAGCTGCGCCCCGGCCGGAAGCGCGATGCGCACCTCGCCGGCGGGGTCCGTGCGGTTCTCGCGCAGGACGAAGTAGCTGTCCTTGTCGTCGGTGAGGTTGAAGAACCCGCGCACGACCCAGCCGGTGCCGTCCGGGTTCAGACGGTTGTTGTCGTCCTGGTGGAGGTTGTAGAGGCACTCGCCGTAGGTGTTCGGCTGCAGCTCGATGACGCGGCACCGGCCGACATTAGCGCCCGGCTCCTGCGCGCGACGCGTGAGGTTCGGCGCCTTCTCGACCTGCGAGGGGATCCAGACGCCGTCCTTGTCGGTGCGCGGCGGCTTGTGGTTCCAGAAGCCGTTGCACTCGATCTCGCCGAAGGCGCTGGCCAGCGGCGCGAAGCGCGTGTCTCCGGAGGACTTCCAGTCGTTGTACTCGATGTCGAGCCACTCCTGGGGGTCCAGCTCCTGGTTGTAGCTGTCGAGGACGACGTAACCGGTCTCCTCGAGAGCTGCGGACTTGATGTAACCCATGTGCGGATCACCTTTCGTCGGGGGCGAGCGAAGTTTTTACACGCCCCGGGTAAGGCAAGCCTATCCCGGGCACCTTTCGGGCCCTGGGACGGGGAACCGTGAAAAAGGCCGCTCGGACGGGCTCGGGAATGCCCCCGAATAGACTGGGAGGCGGCATGGCCGGCGCGAGCGGGCACGGAGAGCACACACGAGAGCCGGGAGACGAGCACCACGATGGCCACTGCTGCGAATGTCGATGCCACCGCTGTCAACACGATCGGATGGCTCGCAGCAGGCCACTCGACGATCGTCGTCCCGGTCTATCAGCGCCAGTACAGGTGGGACATCGGCGGGTGCGAGCAGCTCCTCGCGGACATCCGCGCCGTGGGCGACTCCGACGACGCGCACACGCACTTCATCGGCTCGATCCTCTCGACCGAGAGCGCCGCGAGCGGCACCACCGAGCTCGTGCTCATCGACGGCCAGCAGCGGATCACCACGCTGATGCTGCTGGTCGCCGCGCTGCACCACACTGTGCGGGAGCACGATGTGGCGCTGGCGGCGGACCTCGCTCGGGTGCTCGTGCACGACGGGGACAACGGCACCAAGCTGCGTCCGCACCGCGAGTGGGCGGACGTCTTCCGCAGCGTCGTCCTCGACGTCCGGGACGACGGCGACGACCTGCGCGACTCGCGCTTCGACGACAACTACGCGTTCTTCCGCAGTCAGGTGGGCCTCGACGAGGTGCCCCGCATCTGGCGCGGCCTGCAGAAGCTCGAGCACGTGTCGATCACCCTGGGCGCGGATGCGAACGCCCAGCAGATCTTCGAGAGCCTCAACTCGACGGGCGCACCGCTGCGCGACCACGAGCTCATCCACAACTACGTGCTGATGGGCCTCTCGCACGCCGAGCAGAGCGAGATCGAGGACGAGTACTGGATCCCGATCGAACGCAACACCGGTGACGCCATCGGCCCGTTCTGGCGTCACTACCTCGTCATGAAGACGGGGCGCGAGGTGGCCGTCGCCGGCGAGCACGGAGTGTACGACGCGTTCCGCCACGAGTTCCCGCGCCTCGACCTGGACACGCTGCGCGGGCACGCCGCCGAATGGCGGGAGTACTCCGAGGCGTACCGCATCCTGTCCGACCCGACGCAGGAGAGCGACCCGGACATCGCCCGCCAGCTCGCCTACGTGAACACCTTCGGGCGCGCGATCTCGCCTCTGACTATGCGCGGCTACCGCGACCATGCACGCGGCCGCCTGTCGAAGGCGGATCTCACCGAGCTCCTCGAGCTCGTGCAGTCGCTGCTCCTGCGGCGCACGGTCGTCGGGATCGGGAACGAGCGGATCGTCGCGCGGCTGTGCCGCGCCCGCATGGAGAGCCCGTCCCAGCTGGTCCGCGCCATCGCGCGCATCACTCCGTCGGACGAGCGCGTACGGATGGCGCTGAAGTACGGTGAGCTGCCGCATCCCGCGTACATCCTCTCCCGCCTGAGCGACGTGGCGGATGCCGCAGACCTCGAGGTCGCGCACATCCTCCCCCTCGCCCCCAGCGACGGATGGTCCCCGGACGGCGTGCACACCTGGGGCGAGTACACCGAGGACGAGCAGAACAGCCACCGCGCGCTCGCCCAGACCCTCGGCAACCTCGTGCTCCTCGAGGCTCCTCTCGCCGAGCGCGCGTTCGGCGCGACGTATCCGGAAGCCCGCGGTCTGTACGGGCGGAGCGCCATCGCCGCCTCCCGTGAGGCCGTCGCACCCGAGAGCTGGGGCACCGCAGCCATCTCCGAGCGCACCTCGCGCCTCGCCGACCGCTTCGTCGAGGTGTGGGCGCGTCCGGCGATCGACGGCATCGACGACGACGGCCTCACCCCGGTCCTGGATGCGGTGCGCCGACGCGGCTGGCCGCGCGGCTGGCAGCGCGAGTTCGAGTACACCGAGTATCGGGGCGAGCACTGGGAGGTGCACGACGTGAAGGCCCTGTTCAACCGTGTCTTCAAGCGGCTGTGGGCCGACTCGCGCAGCGACGTCGAGGCCTTCAGCGCCCGGCGGGGCGGCCCCATCTATGAGGCGCAGGCCTGGAACGGCCATTGGGACACCCTCGACGACACCCACTTCCTCTACATGGGCTGGGACGCGAAGTACATGCTGACCGCCGTGCAGGGCGTGCTCGAGGAGGCGGGGCTCGCCGCGGAGGTCTTCGTCAAGTACTCGTACATCGCCGCTCACATGTGACGACCCTCTCCGGCGTCCCCGGTAGGCTCGAAGCACAGGGGGCGGTGGCCAAGCTGGTCAAGGCAGCGGGCTCATAACCCGACGATCGTGGGTTCAAGTCCCACCCGCCCTACATGGACGCCATCGCCTGGATGGTCGCGGCTGCCGCGCTGATCGCGGTGGTGGTCGCCGTGGCGATCGCCCCGCGTGTCGCGCGCGTGGAGCGCGAGCGCCGGATCTCCGGCGGCGGCATGGGCGGTCTCGGCGCGGGCTTCGATGCCGTATGGCGCCCGAGCGCCGAGGAGGCGAACGCGGAGTGGCGCGCTCAGGTCGAGGTGCCGGCACCCGCCCCCACGCCGGGCGACAAGGGCCGCGAGCCGGGCCGCATCGAGGGCGGCCGGATCACGATCGACGCACCGCCTCTGCGGGATTGAGGCGTCAGCCCTTTCCGCCGCCCCGCGGAAGCGGGATCTCCTGGCTGTCGCTGATCACCTGAGGGTGGTACCGCGCGAGGGTGATGACGCCATAGACGGCGACCGCACCCGCCAGGAGGAATCCTCCGAACGCCCAGAGGGGCGCGTCAGCTGCCTCCTGCAGGATCGTCAGGCCGATCGTCACGGCCACGATCGGGTCGACCACCGTGAGCCCCGCGATCACGAGGTCGGGCGGGCCGACCGAATAGGCCGTCTGCACGAAGTACGCGCCGAGCACGACGGCGACGATCAGGCCGATGACGCACAGCAGGGTCAGCCAGTTGAAGTCTCGCGCCTGAAGGCGTGAGATCACGACCTTCGCAAGGGTCGCGACGAAGCCGTAGATGATGCCGGCGGCGGCGATGTAGAAGAGCGGGTGCCCGCGCTTGCGCAGCACGAGCCACAGCACGAGAAGCGCGATCAGGACGATCAACAGCAGGCTCAGGATGATGATGAGCTGCAGGTTCGACACCGGCGTCTCCGTGGCGAAGAGCGCCGCGATCGTCACGAACACGACGATGCCTGTGATGCAGGCGACGATCGAGCGGATCGACTTCCGGGTCGGCTTGTGGCCGGAGATCCTGGCGTTCAGCAAAGTCGTGATGACAAGGGAGACCGCGCCGATCGGCTGCACGATGATGAGCGGCGCGACGGCGAGCGCGGACAGCTGGCAGGTGATCGCCGCGGCGAGCATGAGCGTGCCGAACACCCATGACGGGCGCTTCAGCAGGTTCACCAGCTGGCGCCCGTTGAGACCCGCGCTCCCGGAGGTCCCCGTGAGCTGCTCCACTTTCGTCACGCCGCGGTACTGATACTGCGCACCGAACGACATGAACACCGCGCCGAGAAGCGCGAGCGGAATGCCGAGGAGAATGGCGGGGTCACGGAACACGCCGACCAGATGATCGGTGACGTCGCCCAGCGGAACTCCCTGCGCAATCACCCTTAGACCCTATCGGCAGGCCGCTCGATAGGCTCGAGACGTGGCCGTACTTCCCATCCGCATCATGGGCGATCCTGTTCTGCACGCCCCCGCCTCCCCCGTCGGCGAGATCACGGACGAGATCCGCACGCTCGTCGCCGACATGTTCGAGACGATGGATGCCGCGCCCGGCGTCGGGCTCGCCGCGCCCCAGGTGGGCGTCGGCCTGCGGATATACACGTACACGTACCAGGACGACGACGGCGCGCCCTGGCGCGGCGTCATCATCAACCCCGAGCTGTGGATGCGGCCGCTCGAACCCGGCGAGCCCGATCCGGACGAGGAGTCCGAAGGGTGTCTGTCGTTCCCGGGTGAGCGCTTCCCCTTGCGACGCTCGGACGCGGTGCTCGTGACCGGCACCGATCTCGAGGGCGAGGCCGTGCGCTTCGAAGTGGACGGCTGGCGCGCGCGCATCATGCAGCACGAGTTCGACCACCTGGATGGCATCCTGTACATCGACCGTCTGAGCGACAGCGATTGGAAGACCGTGCAGAAGCTCGCCCGCAAGCGAGGGTGGGGGCGCCCAGGACAGTTCTGGACGCCCGGCATCGACGCCATCGACGCCTGACCGGCGCGTCGCCGGAGAGGCTCCGACTCCCCTGATCCGGATGAGGCCGTCCGCTCGGGCATGACGCGGGGGGCTGCACCGGTCGCCCGACCGGGCGGATGAAATCCGTCCCGATCAGTCCACCCCGCTTGGAACCGGGATCTCCGCCGGCGCGTGCACTCTTCCGATTGCCCTCCGTACAAGCGCTTTCCGAGCTGAGGTTGCATACTTGTTTTCAAGAGGCTGCTGCATCGCCTGCCGTTCACACCGACGACGGAGCACACATGACCGCGATTGACGGCGACCGTTCGGAACGATCCATCGAAGGGTCGGATGCCGACCTGGTCGAGGCGACGCGAGCGGGCGACGACTCGTGCTTCGCAGAACTGTGGCGGCGCCACTACTCGGCTGCGCTGGCCGCGGCTCGCACGACGACGTCGAAATACGACGCCGACGATCTCGCGCAGGAGGCGTTCGCGACCACTCTCGCCGCCATACAGAGAGGGGACGGCCCCCGCGCGAGCTTTCGCGCCTACCTCCTGGCCGCCGTCAGGAACATCGCCGTCAGCTGGTCCCGGCAGCACCGGGAGCAGCCCGACGAGCACATCGAGCTGCACGCCGACCCGGTCTGGGAACAGGCCCACAGCGATGATGCGGTGAACCGATCCCTGGCCTGCCGTGCGTTCCAGAGTCTTCCCGCGCGATGGCAGGAGGTGCTGTGGTACACCGAAGTGGAGCGGATGAAGATCCTCGATGTGGCACCGCTTCTGGGCATGACCGCGAACGCCGCCGCACAACTCGCCTTCCGTGCACGGGAGGGGCTGCGGGAGGCCTGGATCCAGGCACACCTTCGCGCCCTCAACGCAGACTCCGAGTGTCATTGGGTGCTGGGCCGGCTCGGGTCCCACGCCCGGGGCAACGCCTCTCGAAGGGACTCCGCCCGCATCGAAGAGCACCTCGACGCATGTCCCCCGTGCACGACGGCCGCCGCCGAGGCCGAGGAGGTCGGCGGCCGCCTCGCCCGGGCGCTGCCGCCGATCTTCCTCGGCGCGGGCGCAGGTGGATCCCTCGCATGGAGCCAGCATGGCGCGGCCCCGGTGACCGTAGCGATGGGAGTGGGCGGAGTTGCACCGGTCGGCGACGGGGGGATCTCGGCATCCGTCTCTGCCGGCGCGTCGTACAGTTCCGGCCTGAACGCGGCCGTCGGCGGTTTCGCCTCGCTGGGGGCGAAGATCACACTCGCCGCGGCGGCTCTCGCGGTCGTGAGCACGGTCGGCGGTGCTGCCGTCATCGGCCCGGATCGCGGATCGCACGGGAGCAGCGCCCCCGCGACGGTGCGCTCGGATCCCCCGTCGGCGGCGTGGAGAGTTCCGCCTCGGGATGCCGAGGCGGAACAGCTCCCCACCGCGTCGACGGTGCCGGGTGCGATCGCTCCGATCGCGACTCGGGATGCGTCTCCCCCGCGGGCCGCCCGCACCCCGCCAGAGCCGCCGTCTGCTCCCGTCGAACCGATCGCGTCCGTGTCCGTCTCGGTGCCCGACGTGACGCTCGTCGTCTCGATTCCGGACCCGATCGCTGCGGTGATCGCCCCTTTACCCAACGCCGCAGGCATCATCACCGGCCTCATCACTCGAGCGCCCGCTCCCGTAACGAGCGCCGCACCGGCTCCCGTGACCTCTGCGGCGCCGGCCGTCGTCGCCGTGGCTCCCGCGCCGACGACCGCCCCGACTGCACCGGCGGTCGCGGGTGGAGGGGGCAGCACCCTCATCGTCACGATCCAGTCCACCACCGTGATCCCCGCCGGGGGGCCGAATGGTCGGACTCAGCTGCTCGTGAACGGGGTTCCGGCGGACGGCCCGACACTCTTGAAGTAGGGCATACTTCCCGATCACGACTCGACGCATCGTTGACCGCGACGTCGCGCCGCTTCGACACGGGCACGCCCCCTCGACCCGAGGGCTGAAGGGGCGCGCCCGGGCGTCGGTGCCGGTTACCCGGAGACCACCGGCAGGTGCGTGGCGCGGGCTGCGAGAGTCACGATGGAGGGGCTCGCCGACATGACCGGGTTGCTTTCGGGGTCGGTGCCGACTGCGCTGGCCGTGTCGGTGACGGACCCGAAGTTCAGATCCGGCTCCGCGGCGGTGTAGGTCGCGGCGAAGACCGCCACCTGGCCCGGCGCAAGCGTCACCGATGTGCCCGAGCATCCACTGTCTGGGCCGACGAGCTTCACACAGGTGATCGTCGACAAGTCCGCCTGGTCAGACGGTGCGGCGAGCGAGTCAAGCACTGAGACGCCGGTCAGGGTCGTGTTGCCGATGTTGGTCACTGTGAACGTGTAAGGCACCTGCTGGCCCGCCGCGGTGACCGTCGTCGTCGTGGTGCGCTTCACGATCGTCAGCTGCGACGCCACGACCGGGACCGACACCGCCGACGAGCCTGCGCTGACACTCGAGCCCACCGCGTCCACCGCCGACGCGGTCGCCTGATCGGCGACCGTGCCGTGATAGATGTCCGCCTGGGTGACCGTGTACGTCGCCGTACACACGACCTGGTCACCGGAGGCGAGATCGGTGACCGGGCAGACGACCGGCGACAGGTTCGCCGGATCGGACGGAGCGGAGACCACGTCCACGACCTTCACCCCCGTGAGCGCCTGGTTGCCCGTGTTGGTCACCGTGAACGTATACGGCACCCGCTGGCCCACCCCCGTCACCTGCGGGACGGTTGTGGCCTTCACGATGGACATCGTCGCCGTCCGGTCTACCGGGATGGACAGCTTCGCGAGGCCCGAGTTCACCGGCGCGCCCGCAGGGGTGGTGGCGTGGGCCGCCGCCGAGTCGGCGAGGAACCCGTTGTTCAGGTCCGCCCGTGTGGCCGTGTACGTCGCCGCACAGGTGGTAGACGCACTCGGGAGCAGAGTCGTGTTCCCGCACGTCACGGCCGACAGGTTCGACTGCACCGACGGCGCCGTCACGGTGTCGTTGACGCCGACGCCCGTGATGGTCTGGTTGCCGTCGTTGCGCACTGTGAACGTGTACGGTACCTGCTGTCCCACGGCGGTGACCGTCGTCGTCGATGACGTCTTCGTGATGGAGACCTGATTGATGATCGGGTCGGCCGGGATGGTCAGCGCCGACGGCGACGACTGCACCGGGATTCCGGGTACCGCCACACCGAACGCCGTGGCCGTGTCGCTCACGCCACCGTTGTCCAGGTCAGGTTGCGTGACCGTGTAGGTGGCGCGGAACAGGGCAGACTGGCCGACCGCGAGACTCGCTGTCGTGCCCGAGCATGTCGCCTGCGGCTGCGACTTGGCGACACACGTCACCGGTGACAGGCTGCCCTGAGATGCGGGAGCGATCTGCGTGTCCGTCACGAACGCGTTGGCGACCGTGGCCGTGCCCGTGTTGGTCACGAAATACGAGTACACGACCTGTTGGTTGTTCGTGCCGATGCTGGTGGCGTTCGCCGACTTCACGATTGTGAGGGCCGGAGCGATCGCCGGCGCGGGGACCGACAGGCTCGAGCCGACAGAGGCCACTGAGGAGCCGTCCGGCGCAATGCCGGAGACGACCGCCGTGTCGGCGACGGAGCCGTGGTCGAGGTCCGCCTGCGTGACGGTGTACTGGGCGTTGCACATCATCGACTGCCCGGCACCCAAGCTCGACGTGGGGCACGCGAGGGCCCCAAGGTTCGCCTGTGACGCCGGCGGCGTCTGCGTGTCTGTGATGGAAATGCCCGTCAGCTGCACATTTCCCGTGTTGGTGACAGTGAACGAGTAGCGGACGACCTGACCGACGGCGGTGATCACCGACGTGTTCGACGTCTTCTCGATCGTGATGGCCGGCTGCTGCGCGGCCGGGATCGACAGGACCGATGGAGCCGACGGAGGCAGCCTCTGGCCGAGCGGGTTCGTGCCGGAAGCGGTCGCGGTGTCGTCCACCTTGCCGTTGTTGATGTCGGCGGCGGACACCGTGTAAGTCGCCGTGCAGGTCGTCGACTGGCCGGCGGTCAGCGACGTCGCCGCGCAGACGATCGGGCTGAGCGCCGATTGGCTGGCCGGAGCCACCTGCTGGTCGGTGACCGCGATGTTGTCGACCCGGGCACCGGTCACGTTCTTCACGAGGAACGAATACGGCACCCGCTCGCCGACGGCCGTGATCTGGGCGGTCGTCGACGTCTTCACGATCGACAGCGCGGGGTTGGCGGTGATCGTCAGGGCGGCTTCGTTCGAGTCTGCGTTGGCACCCTGCGCGGTGGACGCGTGAGCCACGGCGGTGTCTGTCAGCCAGCCCTGGTTCAGGTCGGCGGCCGTGGTCGTGTACGTGCCCGTGCACGTCACCGACTGGCCCGCCGCGACCGGGCCGCTCGGGCAGGTGACCGCCGACATGTTCGCCTGAGCGGCGGGCGCCGCTTGGGTGTCGGTCACCGCGATGTTCTGGACGGGCACGTTGCCGGTATTCGTCACCGTGAACCCATACGGCACCTGCTCGCCGACACCGCTGATGATCTGCGTCGTCGACGTCTTCGACAAGGAGATCCCCGGGATCTGGCGGGCCGGGATGATGACACTCGACTGGGCCGTGGTGAATCTCGCACTGCCAGGATCGGTCGCCGTCGCTGCGGCGAGGTTCACGACATTCCCGTTCGCGATGTCAGCGGCGGAGGCCGTGTAGGTGACCGAGCAGGTCATCGATCCCCCCGGTGTGAGGGAAGATGTCGGGCAGATCACACCGCCGAGATTCGAGGCCGAGGCCGGCGCCTGTGGCGTGTCCTGCACCTGCACGTTCGTGTATGTGACCGCGGACGTGTTCGTCACCGTGAACGAGTACCGCACACGCTGCCCGATCGTGTCGAACACGTCGTCGGAGGATGCTTTGACGATCGTCAGCGGCTGCACTTCGACCGGGACGCTCGCCGCGGATTGGGGCGAGGTGATCGTCGTGCTCGCCGGGTCAATCGCCTGCGCGACGGCGTAGTCGTTGATGGAGCCGTTTGCGATGTCGGCCGCCGTCACCGTGTAGGTGCCCGAGCACGTGACGGTCGTGGCTCGGGCTATGGTCGTCCTCGGGCAGGTGATCGCGCTCATGCCGGACGCAACCGACGGCGCGACCGGGGTGTCGAGGATCGTCAGCCCCGTGAGGTTCGTGTTGCCGGTGTTGGTGACCCTGAAGGTGAACGGGATCTGCTGGCCGACTGCCGACGCGCTCGTGCTGAGCGAGGCCTTCACGATCGTCATGGACGAGGTCGGAACGAAGAGTGTCAGCGACGCCGGGACGGAATGCACGGGAGTTCCCGCGGGGTCCGTGCCGTCTGCATGTGCGGTGTCCGTGATCGACCCCTGGTTGACGTCGGCCTGCGTCACGGTGTAAGTCCCGTTGCAGGTCGTAGACGCGCCCGGAGCGAGGGGGGTCACCGGGCAGGTCGGCGCAGTCAGATTCGCGGGCAGCCCTGGCGGGGAGACGACATCGGTCACGGTGATGTTGTTGACGGTCACCGCCGAGCTGTTCGTCACCACGAACTGGTACGGCACGCTCTGGCCGGCAGTGGTGAAGTTCGCGAGAGTCGACCTCTTCACGAGCGTGAGGGCGGCCGGAGGGGTCGCCGCGATCGTCAGCGTCGACGGGTCGGAGGTGACGTTCGCACCCGCGTTGCTCGTACCGGTGGACACGGCGGAGTCGTTGATCGATCCGTTCTGCAGGTCGGCCAGCGTCACCGTGTACGTGCCGGTGCAGTCCTCGGACGCGCCTGGCGAGAGGGTCGGCTGCGGGCAGGTGACCGCAGACATGTTCGCCTGCGTCGCCGGAGCGATCTCGGTGTCTGTCACGCCGACATTGAACAGTGGCACGTTGCCCGTGTTGGTGGTCGTGAACGTATACGGGATGCGTTGGCCGACGGTTGTCGCCAGGGTCGTCGAGGACGCCTTGACCAGTGAGAGAGACGGTGCCGGAGTACCGATCGTGAGCGCTGAGGGCGGCGAGGTGACGGTGCCGCCGGTCGAGTTCTGCGCTGATGCGGTGGCGGTGTCCGCCAAGGAGCCGTTGTCGAGGTCGGCCTGGGAGACCGAGTACGTGGCGAGACAGGTCGTCGAGTCACCGGCGGCGAGAGTCGTCCTCGGGCAGCTGATCGCCGACAGGCCGCTCTGCGATGCGGGCGCCTGCTGTACGTCCGCGACGGTCAGTCCGTTCAGGGTGCCCTGCGACTTGTTGGTCACCAGGAACTTGTAGGTGACGACCTGACCGACCGCCGTGATCGCCGTGGTCGAGGAGGTCTTGACGAGGCTGATGGTTCCCGGCCCGACGACCTTCAAGGTGGCGGTGGCCGGGGCCAGCAGACCATCCAAGCCCGCGATGCCGGCAGGGAAGTTGTCCGGTCCGTTCGTGTAGGAGCCGACGGAGTCCGCAGTCACCTGCACCGTCACCTGGCACGATCCCTGGTTCAGGTTCAGGTTGCCCGTGACGCCGACCGTGGCGGCACCCGCCGCGGCGGTCACGACTCCCGAGGCGCACGTCGTGCTGCTGACGCCGGTGGCCGTCATGCCGTCGGGCAGGCTGTCGTGGAAGCTCCAGCCGTTCTTCGCGCCGAGCTCGTTCGTGTTCGTGATCGTGTAGGTCAACGTCGATGTCTGTCCGAGCGTGATGCTCGACGGGCTGAACGACTTGTCGAGCTGCGGCGTCACATCGATGACCTGCGGGTTCGTGAACGCGGCATCGTTGCCGTTGGAGTTCTGCGTGTTCGTGTTCGTAAGAAGGAGGTCGGCGCGCGCCGTGGTGCTCGTCCATTTCAGCGCCGGGGTGGTCAGGTTCGCGACGACCAGAGGCCTGTCCGTGCCGACAACGGTGTACACCCTGGCCCCCGGGGCGGTACACGGATCGAGGTTCGACGCGAGCGGGATGGCCGTTGATCCGTTCAGCAGCGCGAACGTCAGAGTCGGGTCGGAGGGCACTCCGTTCAGCGAGTCGCACCCGCTCCCCGTCGTGCCGGTGTAGGTCACCGTCGCGAACTGGGCCGACACCGTGTAGTAATGCCCCTGCGCGGTGGGGACCGCGCCAGACGTGGTCTGCAGCATGACGGTTCCGCTGTTCGCCACGTTCGGTCCGGTCATCTCCGACAATGCCGAGACAGTCCGCTCCGCGGCCGCTGTCGCGCCGTTGAAGCGGCCGAGGGCCTGCACCATTCCGGTCAAGCGGGCCCAGACCGTCGGCGAACCGCAGGCGGCGTTGTACGGGGCTTGGGGCGTGAGGACGAAGCCGTTGCAGGCGTTGCTGTCCGCCCAGTACGCGTCCGCGGTGTACGTCGCGTTGTTGGCCAACGCGCCCCCGACGTAGGAGGTGATGGGCACGGTCTGGGTGACGGTGTGTCCGTTCGCGAAGTCGTCGTAGTACACGAGGGTTCCTGGTCTCGGCGTGCCAGGGAAGCCAGGTGCGGCATCGGCGGGTTGGACGGCCAGCGCGGGAAGCGCCGACAGCACGAGCGCTGCGATCACCGCTGGAACAGTGATGCGCCGAACGCGGGCGCCGCGCTGCGGACCTCGCTGACTCTCCGAAATGCGCATGATCGCCTATTCCCCCACTCCGCGCAGGACACAACGCGTCGCTGGAGCGGGCGCCGGTTTCGCCGCCACCATCCAGTTCTTGCGGTCGCCCTTGCCGACATTCGGCTTCGTCTCCCCGGTGCCGATCACCGTACCGTGCGCCTTGGCGATGACCATCCTGATTCTCAATTCATTGTCGAAATCGGATGCGTTCATCGCCGCGCCGCTCGCCTGGCAGCCACCGCCGGATTCGTCGGCGACAGATGAGTGCGACGACGTGAGCTGAATCGGGTACCACCCACCGCGCAGCGTGCGCTCCGACGAGCTGCTGACCGCCGGACCGTCATGGTCGACGCTGCTGCTGCCGAGGTTCACCGCGACGACGACGATGCCTGCGGCGAGCAGAGCGGCGCCGGTGATCGCGCCGATGATCCATGCCATCCTGCGCCGACGATGCCGCGCACGCGCGGCAGTGCGTGCGCGACGTGTCGTCGGCTCGAGCGCATCCGACTTCCCGGACTCCACGAATCACTCCCCCTGGGGACGATGGCTGCGTTCCTCCCCGATGCCGGAGGTACACCCCTCCCATGAAGAGACGCACGACGGCGCGATCCATTACGCGACTCGAGCGGGCATTTTGCGAAGTAGCCCGCGGAGTGCATGGACGATATCGCGCCGCACCGGCTGCTCCCCCAGCGAGCGGCCAGCCCCGCCCGGCACACGCGACACGCTGTGCTCGCGTCAGTGGGTGATGGGTTGCCCGAGCGTGGCGGGCAGAGACCAAAGTGTCACCTGGATGAGCGTGTACACCCAGGAGACGGGCAGATCCCCCGTCCCGGCCTGTACACCCGGGGGTGCAGCCGGCTGTGCGACGGGGCCGTCACCAACGGCGGGCGCAGAGACCGCAGTCTGGAGTGCGGCCGGCGGGGTGACGTGGAGTCGCGCCGTTTTGACGGGCCGTTCGACGACAGGCTGCAGGGCAGGCGTCTGCACGGCAGGAGTCTGCACGGCAGGCGTCTGCACGGGCGGGGCCGGGTCCGGCGGCGTGACGGCCACGACGCGAATCGTGGCTGGCGTCGCCGGCGACACGTTGCCTGACGAGTCGGTGGCGGTGACCGTCACTGACGTGCCGTCCGCCTGGGCCGCGAAGGTCACTGTGAACGCGCCATCCGGGCCGGCGAGCGCGGTACCCAGCCCCCCGGAGGGGCCGGAGACCGTCACCGTGGATCCGGGCTCGGCGACACCCGTCAGTGCTGTCGCATCCGTGCTGGCCACGACGGGTGCGGCAGGTGCCCTCAAGTCGTGGCGGGTGATGACCTGGAGGGTTGCCGTGGTCGCCGTTTCAGAGATCACTCGAACGGAGACGCCCCCGCTCGGGGTGGTGAAGGTCGACCCCACGGGCCACGCCGTCGGCCGCATGCCGTTGGCGCCGACCGGCGCGGCAAGCAGCTGCGTGTAGCGCCCGTCGAGACGGAGCACCCGGACACCGAACTCGTATTGGAACCTCGAGTATGTCGCCTTGCCGGTGTTGCCCGCTCCGATGCCTGCGCTGTAGTTGTCGTTGCTGTTCATCTCGACGTAGTAGACCTGCGCCGTCTGCGGGTCGGTGACCTGCAGAGACTGCACACCCGTGAACAGGTCGCGAGAGCTGACCGTCACCGTCTCGTTCGCATCGACGCTGCCATTGACGGCGCGGTACTCCGACGAACCGAGCAGCCCGGTCCTGACCAACTGCGGAGTCGACAGCCCCTTGTAGATGCCGCTGAGGCTGCCCCCCATGACGTCGTACTGGTCCCAGTACTCGCGCGAGACGCAAGAACCTCCCTGGGCGACGGTCGCGCCGTCGACGACGGCCCCGGGGCAGTCGAGGATGTTGGCGTGGTTGAAGCCGAGGTTGTGGCCGATCTCGTGCGCCCACACGCCCTTCGAATACCCGCCGATCCACGCGCTGCCGCCTGAGTTCAGCGTGTTGCCGATGGTGCCGACGCCAGAGGAGGATGCGCAGTCGTCGACCACGACCAGGAAGTGCTTGTCGGCTCCACCTGTGTACCCGAGCTCAGTCTCCGCAGCCGTCCAGGATGAGCTGGCCGCATTCTGGTCGCAGACCCCCTTGCCCGGCTCGTAGTGGATGGTACTCAGTTCGAACCGCACTCCACCGCGCGTTTCGGCGTACCAGTAGTCCGAGAAGCCCTGGAACGCGTCCCGCATCCGCTGTTCGACGGCGGTCTGGTCAGCCGTGGCCGCGCTGCCCGTGGTGGTCGTCAGATACACCGTGACGGGGTGGACCACGGTGGCATTCGCTGCCATCGCCGGCACGGGGCTCGCGACCAGCGCAACAGCCAGGGCTGCCACCAGTACGGCGGTAATGGCGCGCGGCGCGCGGCGGCCCGTCTTCGCCATCAGCGGGCCGCGTGTGTTGAGCGTCATCGTGGTGTCCGTCTCCTGCGTCGAAGGCAACGTCGTCGAGTTTGTGGGGCCGGGTGCGGAGCTGTCAGCTCACGCACACCTTCTGCACGGCCTGGACGTCCGCCTGGATGTCACGAGCCTTCGCGGTGAGGTCATCGCTGATCTTGCGCAGCGCAGTGGTGTCACCCTGCGCTGCGGCCGCATCCTCGATACCGTCGGCAAGAGCACCCAAGTCGCCGACGAGCCGTTCATAGACGCGCCGCACGTGCGGGTCGCTGATCGACGTCGACTTCGCAGCCAGACGATCATGCATCTCATGAGCCGACGCCGCCGCACCATCGAGGTCGTTGGAAGAGAGTCCCGCCAGCGCCGTCGACATGTCCGACGACAGCGAGTGCAGGGCATGTTCCGCGGCGGCGCACGATTCACCGACCGACGAGGAGGCGCTGGTGCAGCCCGTGACGGCGGTGGCCGCGAGGAGAAAACCGGCCACGGCCGTGATGCCGACGATCTTGCGCATGTGCGAGGTCCTTCTCGAGCGAATCGGTCTCTTCAGACGTTGTGCCGTCGAGGCGGGCGCTCTGGGGTGCGCCCGTCTCGACGGCGGGCGGCGTGGGCTGGGGAGCCAGCCGCCCGAGTGCCGCGTGGGCCGCTGGAGACGGATCACCGACATGGGAGAGACGCAGGATCGGCCGATCCATTACGCGATCTCCGCGCTCAATCTCTCCGGAGTGATCCTGGCGAGGTCGCGGCGTCCGTGAGTTCCATGCCGCATCGCTGCGGGAACCCACCTGTGAGTTGACTGACTCACGCCCCGACCGGCGTCATAGTTCGGCCTCAGCTTCGTCTGTACTGATGACCGGCACCTGCTGAGCAGGTGATGAGGCGGTCGAAGGAGAAGAGACGCGATGTCGATGGCTTCAGCTGGCGAAGGCGGCGTGGTTGTCGCCCACGAGGAGATGTCGGATGCATCCCTCATCGAAGCGACCCGTGCCGGAGACCCCGACGCGTACGGGCAGCTGTGGAGACGCCACTACAAGGCGGCAGTCGCTGCAGCCCGTGCGACCACCGCGGCCTTCGACCCGGACGACATCGCGCAGGAGGCGTTCGCGGGCGTCTACACCGCGATCAAGCGCGGCGGGGGCCCGACCTCCGGGTTCCGCGCGTACCTGCTCACCTCGGTGCGCAACGTCGCCGCAGGCTGGGGTCGCTCCCGCCGCGAGGTCGCGAATGACCAGATGGACGACGTCGCCGCCGACATCGACCTCGCGGCGAATACCGAAGCGGAGTTGAACCGCTCGATCACGGCCACCGCGTTCCGGAGCCTCCCCACCCGCTGGCAGGAGGTGCTCTGGTACACCGCGGTGGAGCGCATGAAGCCGGCCGCGGTCGCCCCACTGCTCGGCCTGAAGCCGGTCGCGGTCGCCCAGCTGGCGTTCCGCGCCCGTGAGGGCCTGCGTGAGGCATGGATTCAGGCGCACCTGCGCACGCTGTCCGAGGACTCCGAATGCCGCTGGGTGGTGGAGCGGCTCGGCGCGTACGCCCGGAACAACTCATCTCGCCGGGACACCGCCAGGATCGACGAGCACCTGCGGGACTGCGCCTCGTGCATGATCATCGTCGAGGAGGCCTCCCTCGTCAGCGACCAGCTCGGGTCCGCGCGCCTGGGCATGATCCTCCTGCCCCTGGCTCTCGGTGTCACCGGCGCCGTCGGCTATCTCGCCTGGGTGCGCGGCGGAGACCTGCTCACGGGGATCAGCGCGGGCATCCCGGAGATGCCGGCGCGGGTGCAGCACGAGTCCTCGCCAACCGTGACACACGCGTCCCTGGTCGGTGCAGGGAAGATCCTGGTCGCCGCCACGGCCGCTCTCCTGCTCGTGGGCGTCTCGGTCACCGCTGTGCGTGCGCTCTCCGAAACGAACGTCTCCACAGCATCCGCGATGGTCTCGCCCCCGCGATCCGACGTGGCTCCGCCGCTCCCGACCGGGTCTGCAGCGGCACCGCTCCCGTCCGTGTCGGCGAGCACCTCCGCCTCGAACCCCCCGTTGCCGACGCACCCGGCGGCCCCGGTGCAGACGCCGATCACCACGGTCCGGCATGCTGTGCCGCCGTTGAGGCAGGCACGGCCCACTCCCCAGGCATCGCCTGCGATCCCTGCCCCCGCACCTCCTGCAGCTGCTCCCGGCGCGGCGCCCCCGACCGCGCCTGCGCCAGTCCCCCCACCGCCGCCGACGCCCACGCCTGCACCGACACCGACACCGACGCCGACACCCGCGCCCGCGCCCGTGTCGATACAGAGCGTCGCGCTCGACCTGAGCGGCACAACGGCGATCTTCACCGTCTCCGTGCAGGGCCAGCCGGGCTCGACCGTTCAGGTGGCAGTGACCCGCACTGGCGGCACGGGGGTGCCTGCGCTCGTCAGCACCACAGTCATCGGCTCCGACGGCTACGCGAACGCCACCATGACGACTGATCTCTCGCAGCTCACCCAGTACGTGGATGTCACGGCGCAGGCTGTCGTCGACGGCGTGGCGTCTGGGACGGTCGACTCGGTCGGGTTTCCTGTCCCGGGCGGCTTCTGATCTGGCTCCCTGGTGGCAGCAGAACGGCGATCGCACGGAACCGCCACGCAACTCGCCCTGGCGGCTTCGGGCGAGGGCTCGTAAAATATGACTGCTGCCCCAGACCCCGGTGGCGTCATCGACGTGACGACGTTGAGGTCTGGATGGTGACCACCGTCTCCCTCGGGCCTTCCCACCGCGGCACCGAGATTCGTCGATGCCGTCACCGGGCCTGGACGCTTCCCCCTCGACCTCACGGTGACCGGCAGCGGCTCCCGCTCATTGAGCGATGTTCGCAGAGCGCGCTCTGAGCGCGTCTGACGGCGAACCTGAGAGCCCGAAAACCGCGCAAACACAGCAAAAAGGCCCCGGGGTGGAGCCCGAGGCCTTCGCTCCCCCACTTGGACTCGAACCAAGAACCTATCGGTTAACAGCCGATTGCTCTGCCAATTGAGCTATGGAGGAATGTGCACCACCCTGCGGCGGACAACTCATACATCTTAGCAAGCCGTCGCAGGTGAAACGAAATCAGGAGGCGATCAGCGGGCGTTCGGTTTCGGTGCTCGGCGTCCACACGAGATCGTGGATGCCGTGGCCGAGTGCCACCGGATGTCCGGCGTGCAGGACGAGCACATCGGAGTCGAGCGCTGCGACGACCTCGGCATCGTTGGTCACCACGAGGGCGGCGAGGGATGCGGCATCCGTCCGCCTCCGGATCGCCGCCAGTACCGCGCGCCGCGCGGTGACATCGAGGCCGCGCAGCGGCTCGTCGGCGACCAGGAGCCGTGGCTCGAGCATGAGCGCACGTGCGAGGGCCACCCGCTGCCGCATGCCCGCGCTGAGCTCGTAGGGGTACTTCTCGGCGCAGCCGAGCGGAAGAGACAGTTCATCGAGAAGGCGCGCGATGCGCAGCGAGAGGGCGCGCCTGTTCACCCGCCGATCTCGGCTCGTCACGGGAGAGCCGATGATCTCCCCGACGCTGAGGCGCGGGGGCAGAGCGGAGTCGGCATCCTGCGGCACAAGACCCGTCGCATACAGACGCGCGCGGCGCGCGCGCCCGCCGCGCTCCACCGACGCGCCGAACGCCTTCGCCTGTCCACCTGCGATGCGGATGCCGGCGTCGTCCGCCCCGGCGAGGATCGTCGCGAGGCTCGACTTGCCCGCACCGGTCGGCCCCATGACGGCCAGCGTCCGGCCCGGCCGCAGGACGAACGAGACGCCGTCGATGACACGGTGCGCTGCGCCGCCGCGTGCTGAGGCGCGCAGCAGGGACAGATCGGAACAGCGGATCACGGCGTCATCGTCGGCGCGGAGCATGTGCTCATCCTGCCGGTCGGGCGGGCGCTCCGCTACTGCATCTCCTCCCGGAGGCGCTGGCGGTCGGCGTCGAGTTCGCGCAGCATGACCCGCACGCGCCGCCCCTCCTCGGAATCGGCCGGAAGGCGCTGTATCGTCCGCAGCAGTTCCGCCTTGTCGGCATCATGCGCCCGCAGCACCAGCTGGCGTGCGAGGTCCCGAGTCGAGGCCACCGCATGCTCGTCATCGCGAGCCGGGAAATCCGCGGTGAGCAGCTCGGCTGCGAGCGTCCGGTAGGGCTCGCGCACCGCGGAGACGGCATCCACGGCCCAGCCGGCGCGCCGACGATCGGCGATGGATGCCACGACCGAACGCACGGCGTCGAGAGCCGGCGTGCGGAACGGCAGGTCGACCGCCCGCTGCAGCAGGTCCGGCTCGATGCGGTGACCGTACTGGAGGAATCCCATGACGGCGTCACGCTCGAGGGCGACATCCTTCGTCTTCGGCAGCGTCGCCAGTGAGACCCGGATCGGAGGCTGATCGTCGGGCGGGTAGGCATCCGGCGGCTCGGGATGCGCGTCGTACCCGCCGTCGTGCGCACCCGGGCGACCGGCATCCGGCCGCACGTTCTGGGGTCGCGGCTCACCGGGCCGTCCCGACTCGGGTCCTCGGCTGTCGCGACGCCCCTCGTCCGGCCGGCCCGCCACTGGACGGCGGGGGTCGCGACCGGCAGCCGGGCGCCCTTCCTCGGTCGTCGCGCCCTCGGCGCGCGCGGCACGGCCGGCCCGGTTGACCGCCTCCGTCACCTCCGGGATCTCCAGCCCGATCCGGCGCGCCAGCACACGGATGTAGCCCGGCCGGAGCGCCGCGTCCCGGATCTCCGCGACGATCGGCGCAGCGGCGCGCAGCGCCCCCGCGCGCCCCTCGACGGTGCCCAGGTCGTAGCCCTTCAGCCGCTGGTCGATGATGAACTCGAACATGGGCACCTTGGTGTCCATGAGGGATGCGACGGCTCCGTCGCCGCGCTGCAGGCGAAGGTCGCAGGGGTCGAGTCCATCCGGCGCCACCGCGACGAAGCTCTGCGCCTGCTCGCCCCGCGCCTCCGCGAAGGCACGGACCGCGGCCTTCTGGCCTGCCGCATCCGGGTCGAAGGTGAACACCACCTCGGCGGCCGCCTCGTCGCCCATGATGCGACGCAGCATGCGCATGTGCTCGGCGCCGAAGGCGGTGCCGCACGTCGCCACAGCCGTGGTCACTCCCGCGAGGTGGCACGCCATGACGTCGGTATACCCCTCGACGACCACCACCCGGCGCGGGTCGCCTCGCGAGATGTCGCGCTTCGCGAGGTCGAGGCCGTAGAGCACCTGTGTCTTCTTGTAGAGCTGCGTCTCGGGTGTGTTGAGGTACTTGGGGCCATTGTCGTCGTCGAACAGCCGACGCGCGCCGAAGCCGAGCACCTGCCCGGTCACGTCGCGGATCGGCCAGATCACGCGCCCGCGGAATCGGTCGTAGACCCCGCGCTGCCCTTGCGAGACGAGCCCTGCCGCAAGCAGCTCGTCGCGCGTGAAGCCCTGCGCGGTGAGAGCGTCGAGCATCCCCGACCAGCCCTTGGGCGCGTACCCGACGCCGAAGTGCGCCGCAGCGCCCGCATCGAACCCGCGCTCGCCGAGGAAACGCCGGCCGATGTCGGCCTCGGGAGTCATGAGCTGGGCGCGGAAGTATTCGGATGCCGCGGCGTTCGCCGCGTACAGGCGCGCCCGACCCGACGTCTCGGGCGCCGCTCCCCCGTCCTCGTAGTGGAGGGTGTAGCCGATACGCCCGGCGAGCCGTTCCACGGCCTCCTGGAAGCTGACGTGGTCGATCTCGCGCAGGAACGTGTACACGTCCCCGGACTGGCCGCAGCCGAAGCAGTGGTAGAAGCCCACCTGCGGTCGCACGTGGAAGCTCGGGCTGCGCTCGTCATGGAAGGGGCACAGGCCCTTGAGTGAGCCGACGCCGGCGGACTTCAGCGCGACGCGCTCTCCGACGATGTCGGCGATGTTCGTGCGCGACTTGACCTCGTCGACGTCGGCCTGCGCGATCCGGCCGGGCATCAGACGGCCCCCGCGGACGGGAACCGACGACGGGGCTCCGGCGCCCAGATGCCGAGGGACGCGGCATCCACATCGGCGACGAGTCGCCGATGCCATGCGATCGCGAGCTGGTCCGTGAGACTCGCGACCTGATCCACGACGACACGGCGGCGCGCCGCATCCGTCTCCGCCGCAGCGAAATCGCCCGCGTAGACCGCATCGAGCTCCTCGGGCCGCTCCCACAGCGCCGTCGCGAGGCGCTTGAGCACCCGGCGCTGCTCCCGGTACAGCTCCTTGCGACCCTCGATCGTGACGACCGCCGCCCCGATGGTTCCCTTGAGCACCGCCATCTCGGCCTCGACGACGCGCGGCACGACGACGTGCGCGCGGTACCGCGTGAGCTCGGAAGTCGGGAAGGTGTCACGGGTCGCGCCCGTGGCGGCACGCGCGAAACGGCCGATGAGGTCGGAGGTGAGGTTCTTGAGCCTGGCGAGAGCCGGCCGCGAACCATCGAACGAGCCGATCCACTCCGGCAGGCTCGTCAGGCGGTGCAGCGCATCGGCGAGCTCGTCGCGCGCGAAGTCGAAGCCCACCCACGACTGGATCGCCGTGACGAGAGTGTTGTGCTCGCCGGGGGCGGTGAGCCGCGCCGGATCGAGGTAGCCGTTGACGATCGCGTCCTCGAAATCGTGCACCGAATACGCGATGTCGTCGGACAGGTCCATGACCTCCGCCTCGATGCAGCGCACGCGCCCGGGCGCACCGGCACGCATCCAATGGAAGACCGGCTCATCGTCGGGGTAGACGCCGAACTTCAGCCGCCCGCCCGGATCGGGCAGCGGATGATCGGCGGTCCAGGGGTACTTGCACGTCGCGTCGAGGCTTGCCCGCGTGAGGTTGAGTCCGGCACTCCGCCCCTCGCCATCGAAGACCTTGGGCTCGAGGCGGGTGACGATGCGCAGCGTCTGGGCGTTGCCCTCGAAGCCGCCGATGTCCTCGGCCCACTCGTTCATGGCGCGCTCGCCGTTGTGACCGAACGGCGGATGCCCCAGGTCATGGCTGAGGCAGGCCGTGTCGACGACATCGGGGGCGAGCTGCAGCGCGGTGGCGAGCTCGCGACCGACCTGGGCGACCTCGAGGGAGTGCGTGAGGCGGTTGCGCGCGAAGTCCGCGGGGCTCGCGGGGCTCAGGACCTGCGTCTTGGCCGCCAGCCTCCGCAGGGCGGCGGAGTGCAGCACCCGGGCGCGGTCGCGCGCGAAGTCATCGCGCTGCGAGCGGTGCCGTTCGGAATGGAAGCGCTCGGCGTCGGCATCGCCGTAGCCGGCGGGGCGGGATGCCGTGGACGCCGGCAGCTCAGCCGCCACTGGTGTCGAGCTCCGCTTCGAGGAGCGTGCAGGATGCGTCTTCGCCGAGCTCGCGCGAGTCGAGCCACCCGTCGGGCAGCGCCGGTCGCTTCGGGGTGCCGGCGCGGCCGCGCTGACCCTCGGCGGCGGCGCCCGGATAGGGTGCCTCCCCGTCGAGGGTGGCCAGCAGCTCGTCGATCTCGGCGAGACTGGACGCCGTCGCGAGCTGCACACGCGTGTCTCCGCCAACGGGATACCCCTTGAAGTACCAGGCGACGTGCTTGCGGATGTCGCGGCATCCGCGGCCCTCGTCCTCGAAGAATTCCACGAGGAGCTCCGCGTGGCGCCGGAAGGCCTGTGCGACGAAGCCGAGCGTCGCGTCGACGCTCACGCCCGGTGCGCCGAAGGCGGCCGCGAGCTCGCCGAACAGCCACGGGCGGCCGAGGCATCCACGTCCCACGACGACGCCGTCGCATCCGGTCTCCGCCATCATGCGCACGGCGTCGTCCGCCGACCAGATGTCGCCGTTGCCGAGCACGGGGACGCTCGTCACGGTCTCCTTGAGCTTGGCGATCGCCGACCAGTCGGCCGTGCCCGAGTAGAACTCCGACGCGGTGCGCCCGTGCAGGGCGACGGCGGCCACACCCGCGTCCTCGGCGATGCGTCCGGCATCGAGGTACGTCAGGTGATCCGCGTCGATGCCCTTGCGCATCTTGACCGTGAGCGGGACGTCGCCGGCCGCGCGGACGGCCCCCGTGACGATGTCGCGGAAGAGTCCGGTCTTCCAGGGGAGTGCCGATCCGCCGCCCTTGCGCGTCACCTTCGGCACGGGGCAGCCGAAGTTCAGGTCGATGTGGTCGGCATGGTCCTCGGCGACGATGATGCGCACGGCATCCGCGATCGTCTTCGGGTCGACGCCGTAGAGCTGGATCGAGCGCGGCGTCTCGGACTCGTGGTGCCGGATGAGCCGCATCGTGGTGGCGTTGCGCTCGACGAGCGCGCGTGAGGTGATCATCTCGCTGACGTAGAGACCGGCCCCGTACTCACGGCACAAGCGCCGGAAAGCGGTGTTGGTGATGCCGGCCATCGGGGCGAGCACGACGGGCGCATCGAGCTCGATCGGCCCGATGCGCAGGGCACGGGCGGGCGCGAGCGCAGAAGTCACCCGGTCATTCTCCCAGACGCGGGCGTGCATCGGCTGTTCGCCCACACAGGGAGGAATCGGCGCGGCGCCCGGCCCGTCCGGGCGGGCTTAGCCTGAAGACATGCCTCAGGCCACTCTCGCTGCGCTGCGCGACATCCCCTTCACCACTGCGGACGGCTCCACCGCGACCCTCGGCGACTACGCCGACGATGTGATCCTCATCGTCAACGTCGCCTCCAAGTGCGGCCTCACGCCGCAGTACGAGCAGCTCGAACAGCTGCAGCGCACGTACGGCGAGCGCGGATTCACGGTTCTGGGGTTCCCGTGCAACCAGTTCATGGGGCAGGAGCCGGGCTCGATGGAGGCGATCCTCGAGTACTGCTCCGCCACCTGGGGTGTGAGCTTCCCGATCGCGGACAAGATCAAGGTCAACGGGCCGAAGGCCGCTCCGCTGTACAAGGCACTGAAGACGACTCCGGATGCCGAGGGCGTCACCGGCCGCATCCACTGGAACTTCGAGAAGTTCGTGCTGACACCGTCGGGCGAGCTGCACCGCTTCCGCCCCCAGACGAAGCCGGACGACCCCGCGATCGTGCGGGTGATCGAGGACGCGCTGGGCCGCCAGTAGCTCTACGCGACGGCCTCGTCGTCGGCGGGATCCGCGTGCTCCGCCCACACCTGGCGGACGATCTGCGCGAACGCGTCGGCCGGCTGAGCGCCGCTCACGCCGTACTTCCCGTCGATGACGAAGAACGGCACGCCGTTGATGCCGTAGGCGCGCGCCTGCTCCTCGTCGGCGCGGACGTCGTCGAGGTACTCGTGCTCCTCGAGTGCACGGCGGGCAGCGTCCGCGTCGAGGCCGACCTCCGTGGCAAGCGCCACGAGCTCGTCGTCCGACCCCAGGTGACGACCCTCCGTGAAGTACGCCGCCATGAGCCGCTCGGCGAGGGGCAGCTGCATCCCCTTCGCCTTGGCGAAATGGAGCAGCTCGTGGGCCTTCACGGTGTTCGTGTGCTTGAGCAGGTCGAACCGGTAGGTCAGGCCCGCTTCGGCGGCCGCACCGGTGACACGGCGGAGCATCTGCTCGGCCTGGGCGGCGGTGATGCCCTTGTGGGCCGCGAGGTAGTCGACCTCGCCGCCCTCGAAGTCGACGGGGGTGTCGGGCGAGAGCTCGAAGGAGTGGTACACGACCTCCACCTGCGGGGTGTCGTCATCAGCCGCGGCGGCGGCGAGCCCGTTCTCGAGGTTGCGCTTGCCGATGTAGCACCAGGGGCAGGCGATGTCCGACCACACGTCGATCTTGATGGCATCCGTCACACCTCCGTGCAACGCGACCGTCTGCGCGAGGTATTCCCCCGCCGACGGGCTCAATCCGGTGGATTCGCGTCGGGGAAGAACCGGAAGCGGACGCGGATCTCGTCGCCGATCGGCATCACGAGGGTCGACGCATCCTTCGACCAGCGATCGGGCACGAGGAACAGGTAGTCGCCGCCGCGCACGAGAAGCCGCAGCCCGAAGTAGCGGTACAGGTACTGGCCGGCGTTGTCCTTCGTATCGGGTGCGAGCGAGGTGACGGTGATGGCGTCGTTGCCGGGGAAGATCCGCTCCTTGGTGTCGAGGACGACGGCGGGCAGCGTCGCGAGGTCGGCGGCGAGCATCCGCGCCTGGCCCCTCCCCCAGAACTCGGCGACGGTGGCCGTCGCCCAGAATGTGCCCGCGACCATGACGGCCACGAGCAGGACGACGACGGCGCGGCCCTGCGTTCCGCCGGCGACGGCCCGGGACGTGGAGACGGCATAGGCTGCGAGTCCTGCGCCGGCGGCGAGGCACACGGAGGTCGCGAGCGCATACAGGTTCCACGTCCCGATCCACGCGTAGCTGAAGGCGAGCACGAGCCCGATCGCGAGGAGGATGCCGCCCGCCCACGCGAAGGCGCGCACCGCTCGCCGACGGGAGGCCTCGGGGCGTCGCAGCAGGCGTCGGCGCAGCAGATGGTGCGCCAGGATCAGCAGGGACGCCAGGAGCAGCAGCACCATCACCGGGATGAACAGCGCACCGGGGCTGCGCATGACGAACTGCTGCGTGCTGAGGCCCAGCATGTCGACGTCCACGCCGAAGTACAGGAAGAACGTGCGCGACGAGACGTAGCCGAAGTAGAACAGCAGCGCGGTGATAAGCGTGGCGGGAGCGACGAACGTCGACAGGAAGCCCATCCACTTCTCGAAGCCCAGTGCAGGCGGGGGCTGGGGCTCTTCCGCGACGGTCGCCGCGACCGGCTCTGCTGGAGCAGGGGATGCCGACCCGCGGCCCCGCGTGCGGGCCATCACCCAGTGGCCTTCCAGGTACCCGCATCGCACTGCCGCGTGTCGTCGGCCTGCAGCCAGGCCGGACTGCAGACGAACACCGCCGGTCCTTGCTGGGCATCCCTCGTCTCCACGGCGTGGCACGTGCCCGCGTCCGGACAGGTGAGCGTCCCCACGAACAGCAGGGCGGTGCCCTCGTGCAGTGACGAGTCGACGCGGACGACCACGCTGCACGCGCCGGGCTGCCCCTTCGCGTCCAGGGTGGTGCTCAGACAGTCGGGCGACCCCTGGTCATCGCACGGTCCGGGCTCCGCGTGCAGACCGCCGACTTGGACCGGACGCGCCCCGGTGACATCGGCTCCGACGGCGGAGTCGATGCGATAGGTGACACCTGCGGGAATGTCCGCACCCCAGAACAGGGCGACCGTCTTGCACACACTGTCATCCGAGAGGATCGTCGTCCCCTGGTCGCCCTGTGACGGGCCGCCGAACGTCGTCGCGATCCCGGCGTCCTTCGTGGGCTGACTCGGGTCGGCAGCGCCCTCCGTCTGACCCTGGTCCGTACCGCCCTGGTCGGAGCCGCCGGCGTCCGGATTGCCCTGCTGGGTGGCCACCGGCACATCGCGGGGGGTCGGCTGCGGCGAGCACCCGACGGCCAGCGGGAAGACCGCCAGCGCGAACAGGATCACCGCGGTCGCGCCGTATCTGCGCAGCGTCGTCATGCGGGCACCCCCCGTCTGCTGGAGCCGAGTCGCCCCGGGGCCTTCACCATGGAGAGGGCCCACGGCATGCAGAAGATACAGTCAGGGCAGAAGATACTCCGGTCGCGCGCGCGGCGGGGCGATCGTCAGAGCGCGGGTGCGTCGACAGCCCCGCCGAACCGGCGGTCGCGGTCGAGGTACAGCTGGATGGCGCTCCACAGCTCCCCACGCGTGAAGTCCGGCCACAGCGTGTCGAGGAACACGAACTCGGCGTATGCCGACTCCCAGAGCAAGAAGTTCGATGTCCGCTGCTCGCCGCTCGAACGCACGAACAGGTCGACGTCCGGCATGTCGGACACATAGAGGTTGCGCCGGATGAGCTTCTCGGTGATCGCGGACGGCTTCAGCCGGCCCGCCGCGATCTCCTCGCCGAGCGAGCGCATGGCATCGACGAGCTCGACGCGGCCGCCGTAGTTGACGCACATCGTGAGGGTGAGGCCCGTGTTGTGGCGCGTGAGCTGCTCGGCGATCTGCAGCTCCTTGACGACCGAGCCCCAGAGGCGCGGCTTGCGCCCGGCCCACCGGACCCGAACATTCCACTCGTTGAGCTGGTCGCGGCGTCGGCGCAGCACATCCCGGTTGAACCCCATGAGGAACCGCACCTCGTCGGGAGAGCGCGCCCAGTTCTCCGTCGAGAACGCGTACAGCGACAGGTGGGTGACACCGGCCTGGATCGCGCCGGCGACCACGTCGAGGATGACCTCCTCCCCCGCCTTGTGGCCCTCGATGCGTGAGAGCCCGCGGCGGTTCGCCCAGCGACCGTTGCCATCCATGACGATCGCGACGTGTCCGGGCACGGAGCCCTTGGGGAAGCTCGGCGGAGAGACCCCCGTCCAGTCGAGGGGGCGATACGGAGCCGCCTCCTTGCTGGTGAACGGTTTCGGGGTCATCCCGCCTCCACGTGCTCGAGCGAACGGATGCCGCGCTCCAGATGCCACTGGACGTAGGCGGCGATCATGCCGGATGCCGCCGCGGTCGCCTGCTCGGGCGCCGCCTCCACCACATCCCACTCCCCGGAGAGCAGCGCGCGCATGACCGCTCCCGCCTCCGGGGTAACGCGGGCCGAACCCGCGGGCGCGCAGTCCCGGCACACGATGCCGCCGAGCTGCGCGACGAACCACTCGTGCGGACCGGTCTTGCCGCAGCGTGCGCAATCCTCGAGCCCCGGCGCCCAGCCGGACAGCGCCATCGCGCGCAGAAGGTACGAATCGAGGATGCTGCGGGCGGCATGCTCACCGCGCGCGAGCGCGCGCAGGCCGCCGACGAGCAGAAGATACTGCTGCGGCGTCGCCTCGGCCTCGTTCAGACGGTCGGCCGCCTCGACCATGGCGCTCGCGGATGTGAAGCGGTCGTAGTGCGCCGCGATCTCGGCGCCGTACGAGCCGAGCGATTCGGCCTGCTGCACGATGTCGAGCGAGCGTCCCACGTAGAGCTGGACATCGGCCACCATGAACGGCTCCAGACGCGCGCCGAATCGCGACGTCGTGCGGCGCACGCCCTTGGCGACCGCGCGCACCTTGCCGTGGGTGCGGCTCAGCATCGTCACGATGCGATCCGCCTCGCCGAGCTTGTGCGTGCGCAGCACGACGATCTCGTCACGGTAGGTGGGCACACATCGATTATCCCGGGCGGGCAGGACAATGGAGGCGTGAACGAGCCGACATTCGTCATCCCGCTGTGGGCGGATCTTCTCGGTGTGGGACTCGGAGGACTCCAGGGGGCACTGTTCGCGTCCGGCTTCCGCGGACAGCGCCGCCTCGACTTCCTCGGGGTCGCGATCATCGGCATCATGGTCGGGATGGGCGGCGGTCTCATCCGCGACCTCCTGCTGACCGTGCGGCCCGCCTCCCTGCAGAGCAACTGGTACCTGCTCACAGCGACCGGCGCAGCGCTGGCGGGCATGCTGCTGGCGGGGGTGTTCCAGCGTCTCAATGCGGCGATCATCGCGCTCGACGCGGTCGTCATCGGCCTGTTCGGCGCCTTCGGCACCAGCAAGGCTCTGAGCCTCGGCCTCCCCGTGGTGCCCGCCGTGTTCGTCGGCGTCTGCGCGGCCGTCGGCGGCGGTGTGCTCCGCGACATCCTGGTCGGGCTCCCCGTCGCGATCATGCACGTCGGCTCGCTCTACGCGGTGGCGGCAGGCGGCGGCTGCATCGTCCTCACTGTGCTGCACGAGCTCGGGGCGACACCGGTGGTCGCCGCGATCGCCGGGGTCTCGGTCACCACCGTCGTGCGGCTCCTCGCGGTGATCTTCGACCTGTCGCTGCCCGAGCAGCGCATGCTCTACCGCCGCAAGGTGGCGGTAGAGACGAGCGCCATCCCGATCGTCAAGCCCCCGAAGGAGTGAGCGGAGCCGCCGCGGCCCACGACCGCGGCGGAACCTCCTGACCTTCAGACGGCGGCGAGCTCCTGCGCGGCACCGCGGCGGGCACGGATGGCACGGTTGACGGCCGAGACCACAGCCTTCAGCGACGCCGTCGAGATGTCACCGTCGATGCCGACACCCCACAGGCGATCGCCGTCCACCTGCAGCTCGACGTAGGCCGCGGCCTGCGCGTCGCCGCCGCTGGAGAGCGTGTGCTCGACGTAGTCGTACAGCGCGATGTCGAAGCCGCGCCCGCGGACGATCTCCAGGAACGCCGCGATCGGTCCGTTGCCGTTCCCCGTCGTCTCGATCCGCTCGTCGTCGTCGCGCAGCGCGACGTCGAGGCGCACATCGCCGGTCATGTCGCTCTGCGTGCGCGTGGACAGCAACTCGAAGCGGCCCCATCGATCTGCCGGGTTCGCGGACGGCAGGTACTCGTCCTGGAAGACGGCCCAGATCTGGTCGCTCGTGACCTCGCCGCCCTCGGCATCCGTCTTCGCCTGCACGACGCCCGAGAACTCGATCTGCAGCCTGCGCGGCAGGTCGAGCGCGTGGTCGGTCTTCAGCAGGTAGGAGACCCCGCCCTTGCCCGACTGCGAGTTCACGCGGATGACCGCCTCGTAGGAGCGGCCCAGATCCTTCGGGTCGATGGGCAGGTACGGCACGGCCCACTCGATGTCGTCGACGGTGACGCCGGCCGCCTCGGCACGCGCCTCCATCGCCTCGAAGCCCTTCTTGATGGCGTCCTGATGCGAGCCGCTGAACGCGGTGAAGACCAGGTCGCCGCCCCACGGGCTGCGCTCGGGCACCGGCAGCTGGTTGCAGTACTCGACCGTGCGCTTGATCTGGTCGATGTCGCTGAAGTCGATCTGCGGGTCGATGCCCTGCGTGAACAGGTTGACGCCCAGGGTCACCAGATCCACGTTGCCGGTTCGCTCGCCATTGCCGAACAGGCATCCCTCGATGCGGTCCGCCCCGGCCAGGTAGCCCAGCTCGGCGGCCGCGACTGCCGTGCCGCGGTCGTTGTGCGGATGCAGCGACAGGATGACGTTCTCGCGGTGGGCGAGGTGCCGGTTCATCCACTCGATCGAGTCGGCGTAGACGTTCGGCGTCGCCATCTCGACAGTGGCGGGCAGGTTGATGATGACCTTGCGGTCGGGGGTCGGCTCGAAGACGTCCAGCACCTGGTTGCACACGTCGACGGCGAATTCGAGCTCGGTGCCCGTGTAGCTCTCCGGCGAGTACTCGTAGTACACCTGCGTCTCGGGGATCCGCTTCTCGAACTGGCGACACAGGCGGGCGCCCTCGACGGCGATGTCGATGATGCCCTGCTTGTCGGTGCGGAAGACCACCTCGCGCTGCAGGATGCTCGTCGAGTTGTACAGGTGCACGATGGCCTTCGCGGCACCGGCGATCGCCTCGTAGGTGCGCGCGATCAGGTGCTCGCGCGACTGCGTCAGCACCTGGATGGTCACGTCCTCCGGGATCAGGTCGTCCTCGATCAGCTGGCGCACGAAGTCGAAGTCCGTCTGGCTCGCCGAGGGGAACCCGACCTCGATCTCCTTGTAGCCCATGCTCACCAGCAGGTCGAACATGATGCGCTTGCGCTCGGGGCTCATCGGGTCGATGAGCGCCTGGTTCCCGTCGCGCAGGTCGACGGCGCACCAGCGCGGCGCGGTGGTGATGCGCTTCGTCGGCCACGTGCGGTCGGGCAGCTCGACGCGGATCTGCTCGTGGAACGGCCGGTACTTGTGGATCGGCATGCCCGAGGGCTTCTGGGTGTTGTCCATGATGTCGCTTTTCTCTCGTCAGATGAGGCGGGCCAACACCGAGCTCCGCGACGAGGAAGGCCCTTAGATCGAGGCCTCGTCGCGGCAGCTAAGAAGGAGCTGGCCGAAGCGCATGCACTGATCGTAGCAGGATGCTCAGATCGGAAGCGACCCGCCCGGATATCGGGGGCATAATGCGCAGCCCGACAACACCCGTCAGAAGCCCAGCCGTCCGAGCTGCTTCGGGTCGCGCTGCCATTCCTTCGCCACCTTCACGTGAAGCGACAGGAAGACGCGCGAGTCGATGAGCGGCTCGATACCGGCCCGGGCGCGGGCCCCGACATCCTTCAGTCGAGAGCCCTTCCTGCCGATGATGATGGCCTTCTGGCTGTCGCGCTCCACGACGATATCGGCGTACACATCGGTGAGGTCGCTGTCCTCGCGCTCCGACACCTCCCTCACGACGACGGCGATGGAGTGCGGCAGCTCGTCGCGGACGCCCTCGAGAGCAGCCTCCCGGATGATCTCGGCGATGCGGTCCTCGGTCGTCTCGTCGGTCACGACCCCCTCGGGGTAGAGCGCGGGTCCCACGGGCATGAGCGCGAGCAGCTCGTCGGTCAGCACGTCGAGCTGATCGTTCGTGAGCGCAGAGAGCGGGATGACGGCAGCCCAGTCGTCGCGCAGCTTGTCGACCTCGATCAGCCTCTCGGTGATCTGATCGCGCGCCGCCGCATCCGTCTTCGTCACGATCGCGACCTTCTTCGCACGCGGATACCCGGTCAGCGACTCGGCGATGCGCCGGTCGCCGGGCCCGACCTTCTCGGTCGCCGGCGCGCAGAACGCGATGACGTCGACGTCGCCGAGCACCTGCTCGACGAGGTCGTTGAGCCGCTGCCCGAGAAGCGTGCGCGGCCGGTGGAGCCCCGGGGTGTCCACGATGACGAGCTGACCGGACGGGCGGTTCAGGATGCCGCGGATGGCACGTCGCGTGGTTTGCGGCTTGTCGCTCGTGATGGCGACCTTCTCGCCCACGAGCGCATTGGTGAGAGTGGACTTGCCGACGTTCGGCCGGCCCACGAACGTCACGAAGCCGGAGCGGAAGTTCTCGTCAGTCATGTGTGTCATCCTTCTTCGGCGTGTTGATCTCTCCCGAGCGCGGATGCCGGTCGGCCGCCGCTCTCTCGACGAACACCGTGGCGATGCCGCGGCCGCGGCCGCGCGACGCCCCTCCCGTGAGCATCAGCCCATAGGCCTCGGCGGAGGCGCCGGTCTGCGGGACGCGGCCCAGCGCCTTGCCGAGCAGCCCGCCGATCGAGTCCACGTCCTCGTCGTCGAGGTCGAGTCCGAACAGCTCGCCGACCTCGTCGAGAGGCAGGCGCGCGCTCACACGATAGCGGCCAGGCTCCAGCCTCACGACCTCGCGCAGGCGGGGATCGTACTCATCCGAGATCTCGCCCACGAGTTCCTCGATGAGGTCCTCGAGGGTGACGAGCCCGGCGATCCCGCCGTACTCGTCCACGACGATGCACACGTGCACCGCCTCGCGCTTCATCTGCTGCAGCAGGGTCTCCGCCCGCATCGACTCCGGCACGAACACCGGCGGCCGGGCGATCGGCGCGATCGGCGCGTCCCGCCATCCGGTCTCGTCGCGGAAGCCGAACTGCACGAGATCCTTCAGGTACAGCACGCCCACGATGTCGTCGGCGTCGACGACGGGCATGCGGGACACGCCGCGCTCGAGGAAGAGCGCCATCGCCTCGCGGGTGCGGGCCGCGGCATCCACCGTCACCATGTCGGTGCGCGGCACCATGACCGCCCGAACGTAGGTGTCGGTGAAGTCGAAGACCGAGTGGATGAGCTCGCGATCGTCCTCCTCGATGAGGTCGTTCGAGGCGGCCTCGTCCACCATGCTGAGCAGCTGCTCCTCCGTCGTGAAGGAGTCGCTGCGGCCACCGGGCGAGACGCGGGAGCCGAGGGCGACGAGTCCGTGCGCGAGCGGACCGAGGATGACGCGGACGGCGCGGATGACGGGGGCGGTCGCCCGCAGCAGCGCCTTGGCGTGCCGCCGGCCGGTCTGCCGGGGGCTTGCGCCGACGACGACGAACGAGGTGCCGGTCATGAGCACGACGGCGGCGAGCATCGCCCACCAGATGCTGTCGAACAGCAGCATGAACGCGACCGTCACGAGCACCGCGGCCGCGGTCTCGACGAACACGCGCATGAAGACGACCGCGTTGACGTGCGCCGGCGTGTCCTCGGCGATGCGCCGCAGGGACTCCGCATTGCGCGTGCCGTCGTCGGCGAGGTCGAGCATGTCCTGGCGGGACGTCACACCGAGGGCCGCGTCATCCGCCGCCATGAGACCGCCGAAGGCGACGAGAGCGAGTGCGGCGAGGAGGAGGAGGGCCGCGGTCATGCGCGCGGCCGGCGACGCTCCGCGGCCTGGAATCCCGAGATCAGCTCGCCCTGGAGACCGAACATCTCACGCTTCTCGTCCGGCTCGGCGTGGTCGTAGCCGAGCAGATGGAGCAGCCCGTGGGTCGTCAGCAGGACGAGTTCGTCGAGGGTCGTGTGCTTCGCGGCCGCCGCCTGCGTCTCGGCGACCTGCGGGCACAGCACGATGTCGCCGAGGAGCCCGGGCGGCGTCGGCGTGTCCTCGGTGCCCGGCCGCAGCTCGTCCATCGGGAAGCTCAGAACGTCGGTGGGCCCCGGCTCGTCCATCCACTGCACGTGGAGGGCCTCCATCGCGCCCTCGTCCACGAGCAGGATCGCGAGGTCGGCGTCGGGGCTCACGTGCAGCTGGGCGAGGTCGTATTCCATCAGCCGCAGCAGCACGGTCTCGTCGACCTCGTAGCCAGACTCATTGGTGATCTCGATGGTCATCGGCGTGGCCTTCCGGGCAGGTGATCGCGCGGGCCGGCCCCGCCCTGGTTTCGAGCATGCTGGGTGCTGCGACGCTCGGCGCGGTTGGCGAACTCCGTCGCCTCGTCGCGCTCGCGCCGCGCGGCCAGCCGGCTCTCGTCGAACTCCGTATAGGCGTCGACGATGCGGCCGACGAGGTTGTGGCGCACGACGTCCTGGCTCGTCAGGTACGAGAAGAAGATGTCGTCGATGTCCTTGAGCACGCGCGTCACGAGCCGCAGCCCGGAGGCGCCCTGCGGCAGGTCGATCTGCGTGATGTCGCCGGTGACGACCATCCGCGTGCCGAAGCCGAGTCGCGTGAGGAACATCTTCATCTGCTCGGGCGTCGTGTTCTGCGCCTCATCGAGCACCACGAACGAGTCGTTGAGCGTGCGACCACGCATGTACGCCAGGGGCGCGACCTCGATGGTCCCCGTCGCCATGAGCTTCGGGACCAGCTCGGGGTCCATCATCTCGTTGAGGGCATCGTAGAGCGGCCGCAGGTAGGGGTCGATCTTGTCGTTGAGGGTGCCGGGGAGGAACCCGAGCCGCTCGCCCGCCTCGATCGCGGGGCGGCTCAGGATGATGCGGCTGACCTCCTTGCGCTGCAGCGCCTGCACGGCCTTCGCCATCGCGAGGTAGGTCTTTCCGGTTCCCGCCGGACCGATGCCGAACACGACGGTGTTCTCGTCGATGGCGTCGACGTACGACTTCTGGCCGACGGTCTTCGGACGGATCACCTTGCCCCGCGACGCGAGGATCGCCTCGCCGAGGACGTCGGAGGGCCGCGACCCGCTGTCGGACTGCAGGATGCGGCTGGAGGAGACGACGTCGACCGGATCCAGGCCCTGACCGGCGCGCGCCATCGAGATCAGCTCCTCGACGAGGGCCTGCGCGGTCGCGACGGCCGCCGCATCCCCGCGCAGCGTGATCTCGTTGCCGCGCACGTGGACATCGACATCCGGATGCTCGCGCTCGACGACTCGGAGGAGGCGGTCCTGGGGGCCGAGCAGCTGGACCATCGCCACGCCGTCGGCGTAGACGTGCGCGACGGCAGGGGTGGAATCGTCGGACGTGTCAGGCACCGAGCCCCGCTTCGTGGAGGTCGCCCGCGAGCACGTGGGCATGGACGTGGTAGATCGTCTGGCCGGCACGCGCGCCGGTGTTGAACACGAGGCGGAAGTCGCCTCCGTCGTGATCGGCAGCGGCCTTCTTCGCCACGGAGACCACCTCGGCGAGCAGCGCCGGGTCGCCTGCGGCGAGCTCGACCACGTCGCGGTACTTCGGCGTCTTCGGGATGACGAGGAAGTGGAGGGGCGCCTGCGGCGCGATGTCGCGGATGACGAAGACATTGTCGGTCTGCGCGATGATGTCGGACGGGATCTCGCCCGCGAGGATGCGCGTGAAGATCGACGGTTCTGTCATGCGGTCAAGTCTATCCGCGGCCTTGAGACAGGCTCCGGGATCGCCGAGCCGTCACCACCGGCCGAGGCGCGCGCTCACGACGGCGAGCGCGGCGGGTCCGGCGGTCGAGGTGCGCAGCACGGTGTCGCCGAGCCGCACCAGCGTCGCGCCGGCATGTTCGAGGGTGGCGAGCTCCGCCGGCGAGATCCCGCCCTCCGGCCCGACGACGAGCACCACGTCGGCCTCGCGCGGCAGGTCGGCGGCGCTCAGGGCGTCCTCCGCCGTCGGCTCCAGTACGAGGACGGTCGCACCGCCGCGGGCGCGCTCGACGAGGTCGGTCGTCGACGCGAGCGGCGCCACGACAGGCACCCATGCCCGATGCGCCTGCTTCGACGCCTCGCGCACGATCGTCTCCCACCTCGCGCGGCCCTTGGCCGCCTTGGCCACATCCCATCGCGAGATCGAGCGTTCGGCCTGCCAGGGCACGATCTCGTCCACGCCGAGCTCCGTCGCCGCCTGCACAGCAAGCTCGTCGCGGTCGCTCTTCGCGAGCGCCTGGACGAGAAGGATGCGGGGCGCCGGCGGCTGCACGTCGCGCCGGGCGGTCACCCGCACCACCACCTGCGCGGGCTGCACCGACTCGACGACGCCGGTCAGCCACACGCCGCGGCCGTCGCCGACCGTCACCGTCTCCTCGACGCGGACGCGGCGGACGGCTGCGGCATGATGCGCCTCCGGGCCCGTGAGCATCACGGCGTCTCCCACGCCCACGTCGAGGGGCTCGTCCCGCGGAGCGCCCGCGGCTCCGGTCAGCAGGAAATGCAGGGCCACCGGCTCAGCCGTTCCGGAAGCGGTCGCGCAGCTTGGCGAACAGGCCCTGATGGAACTGCGCGAGCTGCGGCCCGGGGGCCTTCGTCCGCTTCTTGAAGTCCTCGATGAGCGCGCGCTCCTTGCCGTCGAGACGGGTCGGTGTGATGACGTGCACCCCGACCCGCAGGTCGCCGCGCTGGGAGCCGCGCAGCGGCGTGATGCCGCGGCCCTTGATCGTCAGCACGTCGCCGCTCTGCACGCCGGGGCGGATCTCGAGGTCGACCGGGCCGTCGAGGGACTGGATCGTCGTCTCGGCGCCGAGGATCGCGTCGGGCATCGACACCTCGAGGGTGGCCAGGATGTCGTCGCCCTCGCGGCTGAACACCTCGTCGTGGGCGACGGACACCTCGATGTAGAGGTCGCCGTTGGGGCCGCCGCCGGGGCCGACCTCGCCGGAGCCGGGAAGCTGAAGCCGCAGGCCCGTCTCGACGCCGGCGGGGATGTCGACGGACACCGTGCGACGCGCACGGACGCGGCCCTGGCCCTGGCAGGTGGCGCACGGGTACGGGATCGTCGTGCCGTAACCCTGGCAGACGTTGCACGGCTGGGTCGTCACGACATTGCCGAGAAGGCTCCGCACGGTCTGTCGGATGTGCCCCGTCCCCTGGCAGATGTCGCAGGTGACCGGCGACGTCCCCGGCTGGCAGCAGGAGCCTTCGCACGTGTCGCACAGGACGGCGGTGTCGACCTCGATCTCGCGATGCACGCCGAACACGACGTCGCGGAGCTCCATGGTGACGCGCACGAGCGCGTCCTGTCCGCGCTCCCGGCGAGAGCGCGGCCGAGCGCCGCGGCCACCGCCCGCGGCCGCGCCGAAGAACGTCTCGAAGATGTCGCCGAACCCGCCGAAGCCTCCGGCTCCGCCGCCGAACGGCTGGTCGCCGCCCATGTCGTAGCGCCGGCGCTGCTCCGGGTCGCTCAGCACGTCGTACGCGTGCGTGACGAGCTTGAAGCGCTCTTCGGCCTCGGCCCCGGGGTTCACGTCGGGGTGCAGCTCGCGCGCGAGCCGGCGGTACGCCTTCTTGATCTCGTCGGGTGAGGCGTCGCGCGAGACGCCGAGGACCTCGTAATGGTCAGCCACAATCGCCTTCCTGCCGCGTCGGGGCGCGGTTCGTTCGGGTGGAGCGGTTCAGCGGGCGAGCTCGTCGTCTTCGAGCAGCCGGCTGAGGTAGCGCGCGACGGCGCGGACCGCCGCGAGGTTGGTGGGATAGTCCATGCGCGTCGGCCCCAGCACGCCGACGCGGGCCAGTCCGGCCGCATCGTATTCGCCGGGCGCGTAGTCGCTCGTGACGACGGATGCCTCGGCCAGGCCGAAGGCCGCGTTCTCGCGGCCGATGCTCGCCGACAGCCCATGCTCGTCGGCGACCATCTCGCTCATGAGCCTCAGCAGCGTCACCTGCTCCTCGATCGCCTCCAGGAGCGGATAGATGCTGCCGCGGAAGTCGTCCTCGCGTCGGGCGAGGTTCGCCGCTCCGGCCATGACGAGCCGGTCCTGACGGAACTCGTCGAGCTCCTCTCCCACCATCCGCAGGAGCGCCGTCGCGATCGGATCCGACGCCGGTCTGGCTTGCTCGGCCGCCAGCGCCTCGGCCACCCGCTGCGCACCCTCGCCCACGCGGCGTCCCGTGACGAGGGCCGCGAGCTGCGCGCGCAGGCGCGAGGCATCCATCTCGCTGAGATCCTCGCGGAACGCCGCCATCCGCTGCGAGACGCGACCCGTGTCGGTCACGAGGATGACGACGACCCGGCCCCCGCCCAGACCCACGAGCTCGACGTGCGAGACCGCGGCGCGGGCGAAGGACGGGTACTGAACGAGCGCGACCTGGCCGGTGAGCCGTGTCAGCGCGCGCACCGTGCGCACGAGCACGTCGTCGAGGTCGTCGCCCGGTCCGTCGAGGAAGGAGGCGATGGCCTGCCGCTGTGCGGGCGAGAGCGGGCGAAGCTCGGCCAGATGGTCGACGAAGACGCGGTACCCCTTGTCGGTCGGCACCCGTCCGGAGGACGTGTGCGGCGCGACGATGAGCTGTTCGTCCTCGAGCTGGGCCATGTCGTTGCGGATCGTCGCCGCGGACACACCGAAGGCATGGCGATCGACGATCGTCTTGCTGCCGACCGGCTCGCGCGTCTCGACGTAGTCCTCGACGATGGCGCGCAGCACCTGAAGTCCCCGCTCGCTGACCATGCCCACCTCCTCCGTCCACGTCTGGCACTCGGATCTGCAGAGTGCCAATTCTACCCCGGCTCCACCCACTCACGACGTTGGCGGGCCTCTACGCTGAACAGCGTGAGCGACACGCATCCGTCGACGACGACGATCTCGATCAGCACCGGGACCCTGCGCGGCGCCGGGGACGACGGCATCCTGCGGTTCCTCGGCATCCCCTTCGCGGCACCGCCGTTCGGCGACCTGCGATTCGCGCGACCCGCCCCGCCCGCGTCGTGGGAGGGGGAGCGGGATGCGACCGCCTTCGGTCCCACGGCACCGCAGGACCCGTACCCCGCGGCTCTCGCCGAGCTGCTCGACTGCGTCGAGATCCCCGGGGAGGACATCCTGACGGCCAACGTCTGGACGCCGGCCGACGTCATCGGCATGGGCATGGGTCTGCCGGTCATGGTGTGGTTCCACGGGGGCGCGCTCGAGCGCGGAACCCCGGCGCTCGACTCGTACGACGGGACGACGTTCGCCCGTGACGGCGTCGTGTTCGTGTCGATCGCGTACCGGCTCGGCTCGGAGGGCTTCTCGGTGCTCGAGGGAGCGTCGCTCAATCTCGGGCTCCAGGATGCGGCGGCAGGGCTCGACTGGGTGCACCGGGAGATCGCGGCCTTCGGCGGCGACCCGGACCGGATCACGATCGTCGGCGAGTCGGCCGGCGGCGCGATCGTGGCCGGGCTCCTCATGCGCAGCGAGAGCCGCGCGCTCGTACGCGGAGCGATCATCCAGAGCGGTCCGCTCGAGGCCGTCGCACCCGAGAAGGCGGGGCGCGTGACCCGCGAGCTCGCCCAGCGCCTCGGCATCCCGGCCACGCGCGACGCCTTCGCCGCCGTGACGCCGCGCGCCCTGCTCGAGGCACGGGCCGCGCAGTCCGCCGGATCGACGCCGCTGTCGGGCGCCCCGGGATTCGCGTTCGCGCTCGATCCCGAATCGCTGCCGGTCTCGCCCGACGTCGGTCTCGGACGTCTCAGCCTGCCGATCGTCATCGGCACGAACACGGACGAGTACCGGCTGTGGCTGCCGCCCGCAGCCCTCGCGAAGATCGGCAGGATGCAGGTGTTCCTGGCGCGGGCCGCGCTGCGCATCCCGCGGTCGACCGCCGCCGCCTACCGTCGTGAGCTTCCCGGCTCGACCCCCGGAGAGATCCTCGGGCAGATGGTGACGGACCGCCTGCTGCGTGCTCCGGCGATCCGCGCCGCGCAGACGCGAGCCGGACGCACCTACGTCTACGAGTTCGCATGGCCGAGCCCGGTGCGCGGCCTGCGGGCGGCGCACGCGATGGAGATCGGCTTCGTCTTCCATCGCGGTGGGACTCCCGATGCCCTTCGGATGGCGGGACCCGGCGCGCCGAAGGCGCTCGCGGACCGCATGCACGACGACTGGATCCGCTTCATCGAGACGCAGGATGCCGGCTGGCCCCCGTTCGACGACAGCCGGACCGTGCGGCGCTACGACACCGAGACGACAGACGTTCCGCTGCCGCGCGCACACGCGCTGGATGCGCTGATGCGCTGAGGCCGCATCCGCTATTCCGTCAGCGCGCGCACCACGGCGTCGGCGAGCAGGCGGCCCCGCAGCGTGAGCACGACGGTTCCGCGGACGGCCGCATGCCCGTCGATCAGCCCGTCCGCGATGAGGGAGGCGACGGCCCGGCGCCCCTCGCTCTGCAGCTCCGACACAGGCAGCCCCTCGCGGATGCGCGAGCGCAGCAGGACGGACTCGAGGGTGCGGGCCGCGGCATCCGGGCGCTCCCGTCCGGCCGCGGGAGACTCGCCGGCCGCGAGCCGCTGCGCGTAGGCCGCGGGGTGCTTGACGTTCCACCAGCGCAGGCCGGCGACATGGCTGTGCGCACCGGGGCCGAAGCCCCACCAGTCGGCGCCGCGCCAGTACGCGAGGTTGTGCCGTGACCGCAGATCGGCGTCGCGCGCCCAGTTCGACACCTCGTACCAGTCGAAGCCGGCGGACTGGAGCCGCTCGTCGACGAGCTCGTACATGTCGGCCTGCAGGTCGTCGTCGGGCGCTGCGACCTCACCGCGGCGGATCTGCCGTGCGAGTTTCGTGCCGTCCTCGATGATGAGCGCATACGCCGAGACGTGGTCGGGCTCGAGTGCGATCGCGGTCTCCACCGAGTCGCGCCAGTCGCCGAGCGACTCCCCCGGGGTGCCGTAGATGAGGTCCACGCTCACCTGCAGCCCGGCTCGCCTCGCCGCAGCCACGGCGGTCCGAACGTTCGCGGGGTCGTGCGTGCGGTCGAGCGCCGCGAGCACATGCGGCACGGAGGACTGCATCCCCACCGACATGCGGGTGACGCCCGCCCCGGCCAGCTCGTCCGCCACGGCATCCGTCACGGTGTCGGGGTTCGCCTCGACCGTGACTTCCGCTCCGTCCACGATGCCGAAGGCGTCGCGGACGCCGGCGAGCATCCGGGCGAGATCGCCGGCAGGCAGGAGCGTGGGGGTGCCGCCGCCGAAGAAGACGGTGGATGCCGGTCGCAGGGCGCCCGCATCCCTCATCGCTCCGCGTGCCAGCTCGACCTCCCGCAGGAGCGTGTCGGCGTACTGATCCTGGCGGGCGCCGCGAAGCTCGTCCGAGGTGTACGTGTTGAAGTCGCAGTACCCGCAGCGCACACGGCAGAACGGCACGTGCAGGTACACGCCGAAGTCGACGGCAGGGTCGACGGGAAGGTCGTCGGGCAGCGCGCCGTCCGCCGGAGCCGGATCGCCGATCGGAAGGGCGGAGCCCATCAGGCGGGCGTCGTGTAGAGCGGCGAGATCGCGCGCAGATACCGCTGGAACAGCGCCCGGCGGCGGCGCTTCACGAGGCTGGGCATGAGCTTGTAGACGAAGGATGCCGGCGCGTCGAAGGCGCGGACGGTGAACCACACCTCATCGGTGTCGGTGCGCCAGTCGAGCATGAACGACTCCTCGCCGCTGACGACGGAGCCGTCGACCGTGCCGAGCGCGAAGCCGATGCGTCGCGGCTCCTCGACGACGAAGATGACGCGCAGCTCTGCGTCGGCCTTCAGGCCGTTGACGCGGCCGCGCACGTGGATCGTCTCGCCCGCGCTGACGTACGGGGTGCCGTCGGCGTCGAAGCGCTGATCGGCCTCGAACTTGGACGCGCCGATCGGCTTGCCCTCGTCATCGAAGCTCACACCCGTGTACATGGGACCTGCCGCCGGACGCACATCGGACACGGTGAGTCCGCCGTCGCGGAGCGCGCGCCAGGACAGCAGCGCCTCCCCCGCACTGTGGAAGCGGGCCTCGCCGCTGCCGATCCGCCACGACTCGTGGGCGGGGACGCTGCGCTCAGGCGGGTACTGCATCAGGTCCGATGCCTGCGTCGCCCCCACGGCCGCATAGTCCACCGTCTCGTCTCGGAAGGTCCCGCGCCGCATGATCTCCACCCTACCCAGACGCGCCTGACCGCTTCGTGAGAGGTCTCTTACGCTACTTCTTGCCTGTTTCGACGTCACCCGAGAGCGCGGCGATGAACGCCTCCTGGGGGACCTCGACGCGGCCGACCATCTTCATTCGCTTCTTGCCCTCCTTCTGCTTCTCGAGGAGCTTGCGCTTGCGGGTGATGTCGCCGCCGTAGCACTTCGCGAGGACGTCCTTGCGCATCGCGCGGATGTTCTCGCGGGCGATGATGCGCGCGCCGATGGCGGCCTGGATCGGCACCTCGAACTGCTGCCGAGGGATGAGCTTGCGCAGCCGCTCGGTCATCATCGTGCCGTAGGCGTACGCCTTGTCGCGGTGCACGATCGAGCTGAAGGCATCCACCTTGTCGCCCTGCAGGAGGATGTCGACCTTGACGAGGTCGGCCTCCTGGGTCCCGGCCGGCTCGTAGTCGAGGCTCGCATAGCCCTGCGTGCGCGACTTGAGCTGGTCGAAGAAGTCGAAGACGATCTCGCCGAGCGGCATGTTGTAGCGCAGCTCCACGCGCTCCTCGCTGAAGTACTCCATGCCGAGCAGCTGTCCGCGCCGGCCCTGGCAGAGCTCCATGACGGTTCCGACGTAGTCCTTCGGCAGGAGGATCGCGGCCTTGACGACAGGCTCGGACACCGTGGCGACGCGACCGTCCGGGTACTCGCTCGGGTTCGTCACCGTCACGTGCTCGCCGGTGTCGGTCGTGACCTCGTAGATGACGCTCGGAGCGGTCGTGATGAGATCGAGGCCGAACTCGCGTGCGAGGCGCTCGGTGATGATCTCGAGGTGCAGAAGGCCGAGGAAGCCGCAGCGGAATCCGAAGCCGAGCGCCACCGACGTCTCCGGCTCGTACTGGAGCGACGCATCCGAGAGCTTGAGCTTGTCGAGCGCCTCGCGCAGATCCCCGTAGTCGCTGCCGTCGATCGGATAGACGCCCGAGAAGACCATCGGCTTCGGGTCGGTGTACCCGGGGAGGGCGTCCTTCGCCGGCTTGCGCAGGTTCGTGATCGTGTCGCCGACCTTGGACTGGCGCACATCCTTCACGCCCGTGATCAGATAGCCGACCTCGCCGACGCCCAGGCCCCTCGTCGGCACCGGCTCCGGGCTCGACACACCGATCTCGAGGAGGTCGTGCGTGGCCCTCGTCGACATCATCTGGATGCGCTCGCGCGGCTCGAGCTTGCCGTCCACCATGCGAACGTAGGTGACGACGCCGCGGTACGAGTCGTAGACCGAGTCGAAGATCATGGCGCGCGCCGGGGCGTCCGCCTGGCCGGTGGGCGCCGGGATGTCGCGGATGATGCGGTCGAGCAGCTCCTCGACACCCTGGCCGGTCTTTCCCGACACCCGCAGCACGTCATCGGGGTCGCCCCCGATGAGGTTGGCGAGCTCCAGCGCGAACTTCTCCGGGTCCGCCGCGGGCAGGTCGATCTTGTTCAGCACCGGGATGACCGTGAGGTCGTTCTCGAGGGCCAGGTAGAGGTTGGCGAGCGTCTGCGCCTCGATGCCCTGCGCGGCATCCACCAGCAGGATCGCGCCCTCGCACGCGGCGAGACTCCGGCTCACCTCGTACGTGAAGTCGACGTGACCGGGGGTGTCGATCATGTTCAGCGCGAACGTGCCGTCCTGAGCCGACCACGGCATGCGGACGGCCTGCGACTTGATCGTGATGCCCCGCTCGCGCTCGATGTCCATGCGGTCGAGGTACTGAGCGCGCATATCGCGGTCGGCGACGACGCCGGTGATCTGCAGCATGCGATCGGCCAGCGTCGACTTTCCGTGGTCGATGTGGGCGATGATGCAGAAGTTGCGGATCAGCTCGGGCGGCGTGGCGGACGGCTCGAGGGGCTTCAGGGCGCGCGGTGACATGTCCTGAAGATTCTACGGGGCAAAGGAGCGGCGGCAGGATGCGGGGTCTGCCGGCAGCGATCGCGCGGCGCAGCCGGCTGCGGAGAATTCATCGGAATTTCCCAGCAAATCCTTTTCTTTGTCTGCGGCCAGGGGCAGGGTGGGTCCGGAGTCGTGTCACCCGCGGCTCCTCTCTTCCGATCCATCATCCATGGAGGTGGGCTTCCGATGCCCTTGACCAAGAATCGACGCCTCGCCGTCGCTGCAGCGGCGGCCACCGCGGCCTGTCTGCTCAGTGCCGGGCTCTCGGCACCGGCGTTCGCGAACACTGCCGGATCGGGCCTCGTCATCAGCGAGGCCTATGTCAACGGCGGGTCGGCGGGCGCGTCGTACCTCAACAAGTTCGTGGAGCTGTACAACCCGACGTCCGCGCCGATCGGCCTCTCCGGCGACACGCTCCAGTACCGCGCCGCCACGAGCACGGTCACGCCCGCCGGATCCCAGGTGTACGCGCTGAGCGGCACGGTTCCGGCGCACGGGCATTTCCTGATCCAGCTCCCGAGCAACGGCGCCAACGGGGCGGCGCTGCCGACGCCGGACCTCGACACGGGCACGAGCATCAACCCGGGCGGGAGTGGAGGCACCCTCTTCATCGCCTCGAGCACGACCGGCGTCCTCCCGAGCGCCGCGAGCGTGATCGACAAGATCGGCTGGGGCACGAGCAACTCCCCCGAGGGCACCGCGGCCTCGGGCAACTCGGTCGTCCTCAGCTACCAGCGCTCGGCGACGGGCCTCGACACCGACAACAACGCCGCCGACTTCACGGTCGCCGCACCGACCCCGCAGGCTGCAGGCGGCGACACGACTCCCCCCGGCGGCGACACTCCCCCGACGCTGGCCATCGCCGACATCCAGGGCTCGACCGACACCTCTCCGTACGTCGGTCAGAAGGTCACCACGACAGGCGTGGTGACCGCCGACTACCGGACCGGCGGATTCAACGGCTTCTTCCTCGAGACAGGCGGCGCCGGCGGCGCGCCGGCGGACGATGCGACGCCCGGCAAGTCGGACGCGGTGTTCGTCTTCGGCTCCATCTCGGCCGGCCAGGTGAGCGTCGGCGACAGCGTCTCCGTCACGGGCACGGTCGCCGAGTTCAAGGGCGAGACCGAGATCACCTCGCCGACGGTGACGAAGCTCCCGGCCGCGCTGCCCGCGGTCGCGCCCGACACGCTCGCGTGGACGGACCTCACGACGGACGCGCAGAAGGAGGCGCACGAGGGCGAGCTCATGGCCCCGCAGGGGACCTTCACCGTCACCGACAACTACGACGCGAACTGGTACGGCTCCTTCACGCTGGCCGCAGGTGACACCCCCCTTCGGCAGCCGACGGATGCCGGCACCGCCGGCTCGGCCGAGGCGATGGCCACGGCGGCCGACAACTCCGCGCGCACGATCACGCTCGACGACGGCGCGAGCACCAACTTCAGTTCGTCGTCCAACACCGGCATCCCGCTGCCGTGGCTCACCGCGGGGAACACGGTGAGCGTCGGCGCATCCGTCACGTTCCACGCGCCCGTGGTGCTCGACTATCGGAACAGCCTGTGGAATTTCCAGCCCACGACGCCGGTGACGGATGACGGCGCCGCCGTCGCCACCTTCAGCGACCGCCGCGCGGCCAACCAGCAGCCGGCCAGCACCGGTGGCGGCGTACGGATGGCGACCTTCAACGTCGAGAACTACTTCCCGATGACGGGTGAGAAGTTCGTCGCGAGCGGGCTCGGTTCGTGCACGTACTACACGGACCGTCAGGGCAACCGCATCGCGGTCAACACCTGCACCACGACCGATGGTCAGGCCGGCCCCCGCGGAGCGGCGAACGATGCGAGCTTCGCGCGCCAGCAGCAGAAGATCGTCACGGGGATCAATCGCCTGGGTGCCAGCATCGTCTCGCTCGAGGAGATCGAGAACTCGGTCAGGTTCGGCGAGCTGCGCGACACCGCCCTCGCCGGCCTCGTCGACGCACTGAACACCGCGGTCGGCGCGAAGGTGTGGGCCTACGTGCCGTCGCCTTCGGCGGACCAGCTGCCGGCGCTCGCCGACCAGGACGTCATCCGCACCGCGTTCATCTACAAGCCGGGCGCCGTCACCCCGGTGGGCTCCTCGGTGGTGCTCACCAGCGCATCCGGCCCCGGTCAGTCCTTCTCGATCGCGCGCGAGCCGCTGGCACAGGGCTTCAAGCGGGCGAATACGACGGATGCCGACGCCTTCGTCGCGGTCGCGAACCACTGGAAGTCGAAGGGCACGGGCACGCCGCTCTACCCGGGAGACGAGGAGAACACCTCCTCGCCTGCCGTCGACCAGGGCGGATACAACGCGACGCGTGTCCAGGAGGCGAAGGACACGATGGCCTTCGCGAACCAGGTCGCGGCGGGCCTCGGCACGCAGCGCATCTTCCTGCTCGGAGACCTGAACGCCTACACGCACGAGGACCCGCTGGAGGCGCTCTACGCGGGCGGCTACACCGACCTCGGCAGCACCTTCGACCCGAGCGAGCAGACGTACTCGTACAACGGGCTCGAGGGCTCGCTCGACCACGTGCTCGCCAACGCCGAGGCCCTGAAGATGGTCACGGGTGCCGATGTGTGGCAGATCAACGCGCAGGAGGCCGTCGCCTACAACTACAGCCGCTACAACTACAACGCGACGCTGCTGTTCGACGGCGGCGACCCCTTCGCCGCGTCGGATCACGACCCGGTCGTGGTGGGGCTCGACCTCCCCGCACCCGCCGCATGGCAGTCGAACGTGGCCTACACCACGGGCGACCTCGTCACCTACGGCGGATCCATCTGGCAGGCGCAGTTCTACACGAAGGGCGACGTGCCCGGCGCATCCAAGAAGGTCGTGTGGGCCGAGCTCGCCACCGCGCCGGACGGCTCCGTCGAGTGGACTCCCACGCGCATCTTCCACACGGGCGACGTCGTCGAATACAACGGCGTGAGCTATGTCGCCCAGTGGTGGACGCAGGGGGACGTGCCCGGCGCATCCCTCAAGAAGCAGCCGTGGAAGCCGCTGAGCTGACGGCGGCGCGATAGGGCGAAGGCCTCCGGCATCCCGCGGGTGCCGGAGGCCTTCCGCACCACGGATAGGCACCGCACCGGCCTCCGGCGCCGAGGCGGGCATAACCTGGATATGTGGTGGTCCAGGTCGTGCTCGTCCACGGCATCCGCACGTCCGCGACGATGTGGCGGGCGCAGGAGGAGTTCCTGACCGCGCGGGGCAACCCGTTCACCACCCTCGATCTGCCTGGCCATGGCGGCCGGATGGCGGAGGACTTCACTCTCGACCATGCGCTGGGCACCATCGACGAGGCGGTCCGGGCGGCGGCCGAGAGGGGCCCGGTGCTCCTCGTCGGCCACTCGATGGGCGGGCTCCTGACGGTGGAGTACGCCGGTCAGGAGACTCCGCCGCCCATCGCCGGGCTCATCGGGGCGTCCTGCACGGCGATCCCACGCCACAACGCACTCGCGACGTATCGCCTGTTCATCCGCGCGTTCGACTCGCTGCCCGATCGCGGCGACTGGCTCGCCGCGCGCGTCCTGGAGCTGACCCTGCCCGAGGCGACCCGCGGTGACGTCTCGGCAGGCGGTTACGCCTACGATGCCCAGCATCTCGCGCTGGCGAGCCTCGAGGCGCTCGACCTCGCAGCCGCACTCCCCCGCATCCAGGTGCCCACCTGGTTCATCAACGGCCAGTTCGACCAGCTGCGCGTCAACGAACGGCAGTTCCTGGCGCTGAAGCCCGACGCCGAGCTCATCGTCGTGCCGCGCACGAGTCACCTCGTGACGGTGATGCGCCCTCGCGTGTTCAACGCCCTGCTCGCGGTGGCCCTCACGACGATCGAGGCGCAGCAGCCGGCTCGGGTCCCCTGACGCGCTCGCGCGCAGCCCACGTCATCGCCGCCCCGACGAGCGACAGCACGCACGCCGCGACGAAGACCAGCCAGAATCCGCCGACGAGGGCGACCAGGGCCGCACCGATCATCGGTCCGATGAGCTGACCGAGCGCCGCGGTCACGTTGACGATGCCGAGGTCGCGGGCGTGATCCTGCTCGTCGGGCAGCAGATCGGTGGCGAACGCGAGGCCGACCGTCGAGAAGCCGCCGTACCCGAGCCCCATGAGGGCGGCGGCGATGAGAGTCACCGTGAACGTCGGCGAGATGGCGATCACCGCGCCGGAGGCGGCCTGCACGACGGCGCTGATCACCGTGAGCCTGCGGCGGCGGCCGGTGCGGTCGGACGCGATGCCCGTTCCCACCGAGGCGATCACGACGAACACCGTGTAGACGACGATGAGCAGCAGCAGGTTGTCCTGCGCCTCGGCCTCCTTCTGGTTGAGCCCGTGGAGCAGGAAGAACAGGAAGAGGGCCGTCCCGAGGGCGTTGCCGATATTGGTCACGAGGCGTCCACCCAGCATCCACGCGAAGTCCCGATCCCGCAGCGAGGCGAGTCTGCCGCGCCGACGCGAGGCTGAGTCGACGTGGGGCGGGAAATCGGATGCCGCGGCCGGCGGATCCGGCAGCAGCAGCGCAGCTGCCGTGCCGCCGACCGCGATGAGGACGGCGAGCAGGAGGTAGCCGGCGAGCACACCGAGCCCGAGCAGCACGACGAGTCCGACCCCGAGCACGATGCCGACGGCCTGACTGGACCCGACGGCAGCGGAGGCCGCACCCCGCTGCGAGGGCGGCAGCTGGTCGGCGATCAGAGCGGTGAAGGCCGCGGAGGCGACCGCGACGCCCACCGACACCCCGACCCACGCCGCGCCGACGGCCCAGGGGCCGCTCGTGAAGCCGGTGGCGACGAGGCACAGCGCCGTGAGCCAGATGCCCCCGAGCGCCCAGGGGCGCCGACGACCCGCGCGGCCGCGCGTTCGGTCGGACAGGGCCCCGGCGAGCGGTCCGGCGACGATTCCGGCGAGACCGCCGATCCCGAGGACGAGCCCGGATGCCACGACCCCCCAGATCCAGTCGCTTCCTGTGGTGTTCAGCTGCAGCGGGAGCAGCAGCTGAACGGGAGTCAGCTGAACTGTCCAGATGACGAGCCATGCCAGGGTGAACAGCGTCATCCATCGCGCACCGACGCGGGCGATCATGCGCGGGACTCCGCGATGAGGGCGCGGTACCAGTCGTACGACGCCTTCGGCGTGCGCTCCCCGCTGTCGAAGTCGACGTGCACGAGGCCGAAGCGCTGCGTGTATCCGTCGAGCCACTCGAAGTTGTCCAGGAGCGACCACACCGTGTACTCCTCCACATCCACTCCCGCTGACATCGCGTCGGCGATCGCGGAGATGTGGCCGGCGAGGTAGCCGATCCGCTCCCCGTCCTCGATGCGCTCGGCTCGTGCCGGCTCGGGGAAGGATGCGCCGTTCTCGCTGATGACGATCGGCGGAAGGTGCTCGCCGTACCGCTCGCGCATCCCGACCAGGAGCGCGGTGAGCGCCTCGGGCACGATCGGCCATTCGGGTCCGAACCCCGTGTACGGGGCGTCCGGCGTGGGCACGAGTTCGAACGGCAGCGGGCTCCCGCCTTCCGCGGCCGTGACGGTCGTCGGGTTGTAGAAGTTCACGCCGTAGAAGTCCTGCGGAGCGGAGATGAGCTCCATGTCGCCGTCGTGGACGGGCATCGGGGGCAGCCCGAACGCCGCCAGATCCGGATAGGCGCCGGTGAGGAGCGGATCGGCGAAGACCCGATTGTGGAGCAGATCGTATGCAGCGGCGGACATCGCATCCTCGTCGTCGTCCCGCAGGGGACGCACCAGAGTGTGGTTGTTGACGATGCCGACGCGGTGGTCGCCGCGCGCGTGCAGGTCCTGCACGGCGAGCGCGTGCGCGAGCAGCTGGTGATGCACGGTGGGCAGCGCACCGAAGAGCAGCTGCTTCAGGGGTGCGAGAGACCCGATGCCGTAGCCCTGGAGCGTCGTCATCGCGGGCTCGTTGATCGTGTACCAGTCGTGGACGCGGTCGCCCAGCCGGTCGGCGACGAGAGACGCGTAGTCGGCGAAGCGCGACGCCGTGTCACGCGCGAGCCACCCGCCCCGCTCCTCGAGGGCCGACGGCAGATCCCAGTGATACAGCGTCGGGAACGGCGTCACCCCGGCCCCGAGCAGAGAGTCCACGAGACGCGAGTAGTAGTCCAGACCCGCGTCGTTCGCCGGTCCGACGCCGTCGGGCTGGACGCGCACCCACGAGATCCCGAACCGGTAGCGGTCCACACCGAGACCTCGCAGGAGAGCCACGTCGTCGGCCGAGCGGCGATAGCTGTCGGCACTGGGGTCGGCCGTCGACCCATCCTTGATCGCACCGGGCGTGTCGACCGCGTCGTCCCAGATGGATCTGCCGCGTCCGTCGGCGGCGCGTGAGCCCTCGATCTGGAACGCGGCGGTCGCGACAGACCATCGCAGGCCCTTCGGGACGGATGCGGTCGGGTGCGCGTGCATGGAACTCCTCGGACGTCGTCGTCGGTGGTACCTGAAGATTGTGCACCCCGTGCCACCGATTCTGCGACTCAGTCCCATCCGGGATGCGCCGCCCCACATCCGGATGCCCGCGCACGTGTTGCTCGGACCGACCTGGTAGACTCGATTCTTGGCTTGCGTGTGGGGTCCCAACCCTCACGACCGCCGCGCGGCGCCCCTCTCGTGTCCGCCGGCAAACGACCGATCCATTTTCGAACGAAAGAGCGTCCACGTGGCGAACATCAAGTCGCAGATCAAGCGCAACAAGACCAATGAGAAGGCGCGCGAGCGCAACAAGGCCGTCAAGAGCGAGCTGAAGACCGAGGTGCGTCGCACCCGCGAGGCCGTCAGCGCCGGTGACAAGGCCGCCGCTCAGAAGGCGCTCAGCAAGGCGTCGAAGAAGCTCGACAAGGCCGTGAGCAAGGGCGTCATCCACCCGAACCAGGCCGCGAACCGCAAGTCGGCGATCGCGAAGCAGGTCGCCGCTCTCTGAGCTGCCCCACCTTTTCGGAAGGCCCGTCCCCACGTGGGGCGGGCCTTCGGCGTTTCGAGGGCTCGGGTTGATGCCCGCCGGGCGGCCGGGCTCAGCCGCCGTACGGCGCGCGAGTCGCGATGATCGTGATCAGCCGCTCGAGCGCGTAGACAGGGTCACGGGACGCCCCCTTGACATCGGCATCCGCCTGCGCCGTCGCCATGATGGCGAGGCCGAGGCTCCGCTCATTCCAACCGCTGAGGTCGCGGCGGGCGTTGTTCACCTGCCAGTCCTTCATGCCGAGCCGGGTCGCAAGGGTGCCTGCCGGCTCACGGCTGCCTGCGACCCGAGCCATCGTCCGCAGCTTCATGGCGATGGCGGCCACAAGCGGCACCGGATCCACCCCTGAGTCGAGAGCCTGACGCAGAGCGACCAGGGCGTCGCCGTAGCGGCCCGCGATGGCGGTGTCGGCAACGGTGAACGCCGACGTCTCCACGCGTCCGCCGTAGTAGCGCTCGACGATCTCGGCGGAGATGTCCCCCGGAACGTCCGAGATGAGCTGCTGGCACGCGGCCGCGAGTTCGGTGAGGTCGTCGGTGAAGGCGGAGACGAGAGTGCGCAGCGCCGCGGGCGCGATGCGTCGCCTCACCGACGCGAACTCGGCGGAGGCGAAGTCGAACCGGTCGGAGTCGCGCTTGATCGCCGGGCAGGCCACCTCGACACCGCCACCGGTGCCCGCGCGGATCGCGTCGAGGAGCTTCTTGCCGCGGACACTCGCCCCGTTGTGACGGAGGATGACCGTCGCCCCGTCCTGCGGCGCCTGGATGTACGCGAGGGCCTCGGTGAGGAACGCGTCGGACATCTTCTCGCCGCCGGAGACGCGAACGAGTCGAGGCTCTCCGAACAGCGATGGCGCGGACACCCCGAGAAGCGATCCGGACGTGTAATCGTCGGCGCGCAGGTCCGAGATCTCCAGGCTCTCGTCCTCGGCACGGAGGTAATCGCGGATGGACGCGATGGCCCGTTCGGCGCAGACCTCTTCAGGCCCCGACACGAGCACGATGGGCGCCGGCTGAGGACTGCGCCACGAGAGCTGCGGAATGGTCGCCTTCGCCGCGGTCGAGCGCGTGCCCGGCTTCGCCGCGGGGGTGCGTCGGGGTGCCGGGGCCATGGCTTCAGCCTATCCGGCGCCGCCGACACGCCTCCCGCCGTGCGAAGGCGTCGGGCTCGGCGCCCCACCCGATGGCGGAGCGCGCTCGTGCCACACTTGGACCCCCGCGCCGACGGCCGTGACGAGCAGCATCCCCTCCCGATCGGTGCGATGGATGCGCGCGCCCAGCGCCATGAGGAACGCCAGCGTCGGTGCACGCGGATGACCGTAGTCGTTCCCGAGGCCCACCGAGATGAGCGCGAGCGATGCGTGCAGCGCGGCGTAGAGGCGAGGCTCCTGATCGGCACTGCCGTGGTGCGCGACCTTGACGACCGCGTACGGCGGTCGCAGGGCGCCGGAGCGCAGGAGCGCTCGCTGAACCGCGGCATCCGTGTCGCACAGGAAGAGCGACGGAGGCACCTCTCCGCCGCGGACGTCCAGCACGATGCACGACTCGTTGCCCGGCGGAAAGGCGCGGCTGCGCGGCTGCGGCCAGAGCACCGTCCACGTCGCGTCACCCAGACTCCCCGACATCCCGGTGTGCGCATCGACGAGTCTCGCGCCCGTCCGTTGGAGACGGTCGAGCACGCGCTGGTCGGACGGCTTTCCGACAGGTCCGTGCAGGACGGTGCCGACGCGGCCGAGGAGCGCCTCGTACCCGCCGGCATGGTCCTTGTCGTAGTGGGTCAGCACGAGGAGGTCGACGCGATCGAGACCGAGCCTGCGCAGGCAGGCCTCGACCGGGGCAGGCTCGGGTCCTGTGTCGATCAGTGCGGTTCGCCCGTCGGAGCGGACGAGAAGCCCGTCACCCTGCCCGACGTCGCACGCCCCGATGGCCCAGGCGGAGGGCAGTCCGATCCGTGCCGTCGCCGCCGACGAGAAGCCGGTGCCTGCGACGACGCCCACGGCGATCGCCAGGATGCCGGCCGCGGGCGCGATCGCACGGCGCAGCCGGGACGGACGGATGACCACAAGCGCCACCGCGACCGCGACCGCGCCGAATGAGGCGACGCCCACGATCCCCGTCAGCCAGGGCACGAGGTGCGCGGGCAGGGACGCCGTCGTCTCGGCGGTGCCGGCGATCCAGGCGGCGGGGATCCACGCGAGCGCCGTGAGTCCGGACTGAAGGAGCGGCAACGGCGCTGCGAGACAGGCGGCCAGTCCCAGGATCGTCGCCGGCCCCGCGGCCGCATCGGCGAGGAGGTTCGCGACGATTCCGTACAGCGGGATCGCGGGGTTGATCGTCATGAGCAGCGGACCGCAGACGAGCTCGGCCGACAGCGGGACGGAGAGCGCGAGGGCGAGGGCACGCGGCATCCATCTCGACAGACCCGCGGCGAGCGGACGAGCAAGCACGAGGAGAGCGGCGGTGGCGCCGGCCGACAACGCGAACCCGAGTGAGAGTGCAAGCGTCGGATCGCCCACCAGCGCGACGACGACCGCCGCGCTCAGGAGCGAGACGCCGGCGCCCGTCCGCCCGAGGAGGACGCCCATCATCGCGATCGCAGCCATGATCGCCGCGCGCACGACGCTCGGCTCGGGCGTGACGATGCCGACGAACAGGCCCAGAACCCCCAGTCCGGCCGCTGCCCGGATGCCGCGACGCGCACCGCACAGCGCGGCCACCCCGAAGGCGATGCCGACGACGAGCGCGCAGTTCGCGCCCGAGACGGCGGTCAGGTGCGTGAGCGACGTGACCTTCATCGCTGCCACGAGCTCAGGGTCGACGGCCGACGTGTCGCCGACCGCAAGGCCCGGCACGAGGCCGGCGCCGGGCTGCGGAAGACCCTCTGCGGAGGCGACCAGGCCATGTCGGAGATCGGATGCCACAGCCAGAAGGCCGGTGGGGCCGCGCTCGACGCGGATCCCGCGCGAGGCGCGCACAACGAGCACGGCGCGCTCCCCGAGGTCCGCGCGGAACGCCGTACCGGAGGCGACGACCGTGGAGCCGACGTCCAGCCGCTCGCCGGACACGTCCTCGGGCGCCACGGCGATCGACACCGGGACGTCGACGCCGTGCCGCTCGCGCCCCCGGTCGATCCGGCTCGCCAGCGCGTCGAGGCGAAGAGTGCCGGTCGCATCACGCTCGACCTTGCCGACGACGATCGCGTGCACGTCGATCGCGCGTCCCCCGTCGATTCCGAGTGCGGACGCCGCCGCCCGCGCCGGCTGGGCGAGCGCCACCTGTCCGCACACCGCCGCGGCGAGAGCGAGGGACACGGCGGCCAGCGAGAGCACCGTGATCCGGGCGGTGCGGCGCAGCGTGAGCGCGGCGCCGATGATGGCCGCCGCCGATGCGGCTCCGGCAGCCCACGCGAACACTCCGGCGCGGTCGGGCTGGAGGACTGCCACGATCGCCGCGCCCCACACGACCGCCGCCACCGGCAGGAGCCTCAGATCGCGCATGTCACACCGTCACGAGCTCGCGCAGGCTCTCGAGCATCTTGTCGCCGATCCCCGGGACGGCCAGGAGGTCGTCGACGCTCGTGAACCGACCGTTCTGCTCTCGCCAGGCGACGATCCGCGCGGCCATCGCCGGACCGATCCGCGGCAGGGCGTCGAGAGCGGCGGCGTCCGCCGTGTTGAGGTTCACGCGGCCGTCGCCGGGGGCCGCGGCCGCCGTCGTCGACGCCGCCTGTGCACCGGCCATCGGCACGATCAACTGCTCGCCGTCGGTCAGGGGGCGCGCGAGGTTCACCGCATCCTGAGCCGCGCCGTCGGCGAATCCGCCTGCTGCCGCGATCGCGTCCACGACACGCGCGCCGTCGTCGAGCCGGTACAGGCCGGGAGACCGGACGGCGCCGGACACATGCACGAAGAGCTTCGAACCGGTGACGACAGCCCCCGTCGTCGAGACGGCGAGCGGGATGTCGTCGACCGGCGCCGTCGCACCGCGCAGGATGCCGATGCCCACAGTGACGGCGAGGGCGACGAGAGCCACGACGATGGCGGCGCCCACGCCGAGGCGCCTCCGCGCACGGGCCGGTTCCTCGGTGGTCACCCGCCCCACGCTAGGAGCGCGCTCCTGCGCTCCCCCCGCAAGCGGAGGAGCGCGTGCACGTGGCCCGCGGCAGGCCCCCTGTGGAGGAGGCTACTTCGTGCTGAAGCTGACGACCTTCGGCGCGCGGACGACGGCCCGGACGATCTCGCGATCGCCGAGGGCGCGCACCACGCGCTGGTCCTCACGTGCCAGCCGCTCGAGCTCCTTCTCGTCGACGCGCGCCGGGACGTCCAGCGTCGCCCGGACCTTGCCGTCCACCTGCACGACAGCGGTCACCGACTCCTCGATGAGCAGGGTCTGATCGGCGCTGCGCCACGGGACGAGACCGACGAAGGGCTTGTAGCCGAGCATCTCCCACATCTCCTCGGCGGTGTGCGGGGCGAACAGGTCGAGGATCATCGCGGTCACCTCGGCCGCCTCGCGCACGGCGGGGTCGGCCGCGCCGGCACCGGAGTCGATCGCCTTGCGCGTGGCGTTGACGAGCTCCATCAGGCGGGCGACCACGACGTTGAACTTCGTCTGCTCGACGAGGCCCGGCGCATCCGCCAGCAGTCGATGGGTGACGCGACGCAGGGATGCGTCGCCGTCGGCCCACACGACAGCGGGATCGCTCGCGACGTCCTGCGCCACGCGCAGGGCGCGCGAGAGGAACTTCTGAGCGCCCGTCGTCGAGACGTCGTTCCAGTCCTTGTCGTCCTCCACGGGACCGGCGAAGGCGAGGGCCACGCGCAGGGCGTCGGCACCGTGCGCATCCAGTTCGTCCTGGAAGACGACGAGGTTGCCCTTGCTCTTGGACATCTTCGCGCCGCCCAGGATCACCATGCCCTGGTTGATGAGGCTCGAGAACGGCTCGGTGAAGTCGACCAGGCCCATGTCGTAGAGGGCCTTCGTGATGAAGCGCGCGTACAGCAGGTGCAGGATCGCATGCTCGACGCCGCCGATGTAGAAGTCGACGGGCGCCCACGTGTCGGCGGCCCGCGAGGAGAACGCCTCGGTGGGGTCCGTCGGCGACAGGAAGCGCAGGAAATACCACGAGCTGTCGACGAACGTGTCCATCGTGTCGGGGTCGCGCAGCGCGGGCTCGCCCGTCTCGGGATCGGTCGCCTGCACCCACTCGGTGGCGGCGCCGAGCGGCGACGCGCCCTTCGGCTTCAGGTCCAGCCCCTCGGCGTCGGGCAGGCACACGGGCAGCTGCTCGTCGGGAACGGGCACGATGCGGCCGTCCGCGGTATGCAGCATCGGAATGGGGGTGCCCCAGAAGCGCTGGCGCGAGATCAGCCAGTCCCGCAGGCGGAAGTTCTTCGCCGCACGACCCCGGCCGCTGCGCTCGAGCTCCTCGATGGCGCGCGCGATGGCGTTGCGCTTGGACAGACCGTCCAGGGGTCCGGAGTTGATCATGCGGCCCTCGCCCGTGAGCGCGATGCCGGTGCGCGCGGGATTCAGGTCCTCCAGGTCGACCCCGACGGGAACGCCGTCCTCGTCGAGCTCGATGACCGGGATCGCGCCGGTGATGGGCGCGGTCGTGTCGACCACGACCTTCACCGGCAGATCGAATGCCCGCGCGAAGTCGAGGTCGCGCTGATCGTGAGCCGGCACGGCCATCACCGCGCCGTGGCCGTAGTCCGCGAGCACGTAGTCGGCGGCCCAGATCGGCAGCCGGTCGCCGTTGACCGGGTTGATCGCGTACCGCTCCAGGAACACGCCCGTCTTCGGCCGGTCGGTCGCCTGGCGCTCGATCTCGGACTCGCGCTGCACGCGCTCCAGGTAGTCCTGGAAGCGCAGGCGGATGTCGGCACCGGCCTCCGCGGCCAGCTCGGAGGCCAGATCGGAGTCGGGGGCGACCACGAAGAAGGTGGCGCCGTGCAGGGTGTCAGGGCGCGTCGAGAAGACCGTGACCTTCTCGGCACGGCCCTCGATCTCGAAATCGATGTCCGCGCCGACGGAGCGGCCGATCCAGTTGCGCTGCATCTGGATGACCTTCTGCGGCCAGAAGCCCTCGAGCTGGTTCAGATCGTCGAGCAGCCGGTCGGCGTAGTCCGTGATGCGGAAGTACCACTGCGTCAGCTTCTTCTTGATGACGACGGCGCCGCAGCGCTCGCAGTGCCCGTCGACGACCTGCTCGTTCGCGAGCACGGTCTGGTCGTTCGGGCACCAGTTGACCGGGCTCTCCTTGCGGTATGCCAGACCGCGCTCGTACAGGCGCTGGAACAGCCATTGGTTCCAGCGGTAGTACTCCGGATCGCTCGTGTGCAGCACACGGCTCCAGTCGAAGGAGACGCCGTAGGAGCGGAAGCTCGCCTTCTGCTGGTCGATGTTGGAGTACGTCCAGCCGCGCGGGTCGACCCCGCGCTTGATCGCCGCGTTCTCAGCGGGCAGGCCGAACGAATCCCATCCGATCGGGTTCAGGACGTTGTAGCCGCGATGGCGCCAGAAGCGCGCGACGATGTCGGAGTAGAGGTAGTTCTCGGCGTGCCCCATGTGCAGGTCGCCCGAGGGGTAGGGGAACATCGCGAGGATGTACTTGCGCGGCCGCGTGTCCTCGTCGCCGCCCGCACGGAAGGGGTCCTTCTCCGCCCAGAGCGCCTGCCACTTCGCATGCATCGCATGCGTGTCGAAGCCGGCGGCGTCTGATGCACCGGCTGCGGTGGTGGTCGAGGAGTTCTGAGACACGGAGTGGGCCGATCCTTACCTACGGGGGTGGCACGCGAAAAAACGTGCATTCCAGGTTACCGGACGGGTGGCTTCACCAGCCGGGGGGCAGCTGCGCCCCGAGCGCCGCGAGCGGCGCCCGCGCCTTCACGCCGACCTCGGCGACCTCCTCGGCTGCGACGGACAGCCAGGTGATCCCGCCGCCCGCTCCGACGTAGGCGCCGCGCGCGTGCACGACGATCGAGCGGATCACCATCGCCGCATCCATGCTCCCGTCCTCGCCCACCCATCCGAAGCAGCCCGCGAAGACACCGCGAGGCCGGCGCTCGAGACGGTGCAGGATCGTCATCGCCGAGAGCTTCGGGGCACCGGTCATGCTGCCGGCGGGGAACGCGGCATCCCACAGCTCCCCCACCGTGGCACCGGGCGCGAGCCGCGCGGCCACGGTGCTGACGAGCTGGTGGACCGCTGGATACGATTCGACCTCCAGCAGCCGCTCGACCGTGACGGTGCCAGTCTGCGCGACGCGAGAGAGGTCGTTGCGCATGAGATCGACGATCATCACGTTCTCGGCACGCTCCTTCGGGCTGGAGAGCAGCTCCGTGCGCAGGTCCCCGTCGGAGGCGGCATCCGTCCCGCGCGGCCGCGTGCCCTTGATCGGATGGGTCCGCACGACAGCGCCGCCGCGCTCGTGGTCCGGGGCGACCTCGAGGAACCGCTCCGGACTCGCGCTCGCGAGCGACACGTCCGCGATGCGCACGAAGCCGCCGTGGTGGGCGGGGGTCGCGGTGCGCAGCGCGAGATACGCACCGACGTCGTCGACCGGGCCGTCGACGTCGAACCGTGTCGTCAGGCACAGCTGGTAGGCGTCGCCCTCGCGGATCGCCGCACGACAGTCCTCGACGAGCCCCGCGTACTCCCCCGGCGTGTGCCGGGCTCGCGCCGTCCGCGGCTGCGGACCGCCCACCGGCGGCTCTGCGTCCCATGTGTCCAGCTCACGGGCGAAGGCGTCCGCATCGGGGGCGAAGAGCCACGTGCATCGCATGGCATGGTCGAAGGCGACGTAGCGCTCCGCCCGCATCCAGCGCGACGGGATGCCGTCCCCCGGAGCGACCGGCGCCCCGGCGCGCGCCGCGCCGTCCTCGTAGGCGAGCCACCCCACCCAGCCGCCGCGGAACGGGCCGCCCGTCGCCTTGTCGGACGCCGTGCACACGACGGCACGCACGTCGTCCACGTCGGCGGGCGACCCCACGCCGAGCCAGCTCCAGCCCTCCGTGGCGGCGGGTCCCGCATCCAGCCAGAAGAGGTGGGGATGCCGGGCAGCCGCACCCGCGAACAGCCGCTCGGGCTCGCGCCACGTCGCGCGCACGGGTTGGAGCTCCACGCGTCCAGGGTAGGGGCAGGTGCTCCTAGGGGATGCGGAGGTGCTCCTTCTAGGCTCGGACCATGAACGACGTGCTGTCCTGGCTGCTCGACGCCGTTCAGTCCGTCGACCCGATCGCGCGGATGCTGCTCGCAGGCGGCGCGATGCTGCTGGAGACGAGCCTGTTCGTCGGGCTCGTCGTGCCGGGCGACACCGTTGTGATCGTCGCAGGAACGGCGGTCGGGTCGCCTCTCGAAGGCGTGACGCTGGCCGTCGCGATCGTTCTCGCCTCGCTCGCCGGCGAGAGCATCGGCTTCTGCCTCGGACGGTGGGCCGGCCCCGCCATCCGGCATTCATGGATCGGCCGTCGCATCGGGGAGGACACGTGGGCGCGCGCCGAGCTGTACATCGGGCGCCGCGGCGGGCCGGCGATCTTCCTCTCGCGATTCCTTCCGGTGCTGCATTCCGTCGTACCCGTCGCGGTCGGCATGAGCGGCTACCCGTACCGCCGGTTCCTCGCGTGGACGGCACCCGCGTGCGCCCTCTGGGCGTCGCTCTACGTGACGGTGAGCGCGCTGGCTGCCGGCACCTACCGCAGCCTGTCGCAGGAGCTCCACATCGCCGGGTACCTGTTCGTCGGCGTCATCGCGCTGTTTCTCGTCGCCGTCGTCGCGGCGAAGTGGGCGCTGCACCGGCGGGAACGGCGCCATCTCGAGCCCGATGACGGCGACGCGTCGACGCGGCCGCACGGCGGGAATGCCCAGACGGGCATGGGAGACTGAGGGGATGTCCCGAGAGACCGCCGAGCCGACGCGCGCCCGCGTGCTGTGGATCGCGCGCCTCGAATACCGGTTCCATGCGTGGCGCGAGCGCCGTGCGCGGCGGAAGGGCCTCACCCCCACCGTCATGACATTCCCCGGTTACGGCGGCGACGGCTGGGTGCGCGTCCTCGGCCGGGTCATGATCGTGCCCCTGGTGCCGACGCGGCGCCGCCGCGAGGTCACGGCGTCGGTCCGCGGCTGGCGCAGCTTCGCCGCAGTGCCGATCGGCTTCGCCCAGGTGCAGGTGACGATCGGCGGCGTCACGCACGAGGTCGTCGCCGATCGCGGCGGCGTCGTCGACGTCGTGCTGCCGGCGCCGCTCGAGCCCGGCTGGCACACGTTCACCCTCGCTGTCGAGGGTGGCGAGCCGGTCGAGTCCCGCAGTCTCGTGGTCGGGCCCGATGTCCGGTTCGGCATCGTCTCCGACGTCGACGACACCGTCATGGTGACGGCGCTGCCGCGGCCGTTCGTCGCAGCGTGGAACACCTTCGTCGTCGACGAGCACGCGCGTCAGCCGGTTCCGGGCATGTCCGTGCTGATCGAGCGCATCGTGCGCGAGAACCCCGGAGCGCCGGTCGTCTACCTGTCCACCGGCGCGTGGAACATCGCACCGACCCTGATGCGCTTCTTCACGCGGCACCTCTTCCCCTCAGGCGCCATCCTCCTCACCGACTGGGGCCCGACGCACGACCGGTGGTTCCGCAGCGGCCCGGCGCACAAGCTCCACAACCTGCGGCGCCTGGCGAAGGAGTTCCCCCACATCCGGTGGCTGCTCATCGGCGACGACGGCCAGGCCGACGACGACATCTACACGACGTTCGCCGGCGAGAACCCCGCCAACGTAGTGGGCGTCGCCATCCGCCGCCTCTCCCCCGCCGAGGCCGTGCTGGCCGGAGGCCGCACGGTCGTCGACGACCACTCGGCCGCCGAGGTGCCGTGGGTCACCGGCGGCGACGGCGCCGAACTGCTCGACCGTCTCACCGAGGTCGGCATCCTCGGCGGCACGGACGTCCGACCCCGCGCGTAGGCTGGCGCCATGTGCGGACGATTCGTGGTCGCGAACGTGGGCTCCGAGCTCGTGGGGGTGCTGCGGGTCGACGTCGAGGCGGATGACCTGCCCGCTCCGTCGTACAACGTCGCCCCGACGTCGAAGGTGGCGATCGTGCTCGACTCGGCCAAGACCGAGCCGCCCACGCGACGCCTGGAGCCTGCCCGCTGGGGACTCGTCCCCGCGTGGGCGAAGGACCCGGCGATCGGCTCCAAGGCGTTCAACGCGCGCGCCGAGGAGGTCGAGGACAAGCCGATGTTCCGCAACGCCCTCGTCAAGCGCCGTGCGGTCGTCCCGGCGTCGGGCTACTACGAGTGGAAGGCGACGGATGCGGGCAAGATCCCGCACTACATCCACCCGGCGGACGACGGACCCCTCTTCTTCGCCGGCCTCTACGAGTGGTGGCGCAATCCCGCCCTCGCCGACGACGACCCGAACAGGTGGATGCTGAGCTTCACAATCCTCACCCGCGACTCGGTCGGCGACCTCGGCTCGATCCACGATCGCATGCCGCTGTTCCTCGACGCCGACTTCGCCGATGCGTGGCTCGACCCGACGGTCGAGAACGTCGGCGACATCCTCGACGCGGCCATCGACGCCGCTCCCGTCCTGGCCGAGACGCTCGACAACCACGTGGTGTCCAAGGCCGTCGGCAACGTCCGCAACGACTCCCCGGACCTCATCGAACCGGTCGACGACGCCGCCTGATGATCGACAGCGACACCGCCTCCCGGCGCAGGCTCGATTCCGCCGCGTGGCGCGCGCTCGCCGCCGCGCACGAGCAGCGGGCGGATGCGCTCACCGCCGGCCACCGCGCTCGCGCCGCGCGCGGCGAGAGGCATCCGATCGACGACTTCCTCTTCACCTACTACTCGTACAAGCCGGCGGTACTCCGCCGCTGGCACCCGGGCGCGGGCGTCGAACTGGCGGAGGCGGCCGCCGCCCCTCGCGCTGGATGGCGCTGGTATGTCGCGGGCAGCGAAGAGGGGTCGCTGCAGGTCGATGCGGCGGGCTTGCTCACCGAGAAGGCCCTGCTCGTCCAGGGGATCGCGCGCATCGTGCGGTCGACGCTCCACCGGCCCGCGGGCTTCGGATGCTTCGGGCTGCATGAATGGGCGATGGTGTATCGACAGGACGAGCACCGGCACGAGGTTCCGCTGCGGCTCGGGCAGGCGGGCACCGACGCGGTGGTGGATGCACACGACCTGCGCTGCACGCACGTCGACGCATTCCGGTTCTTCACCGCCGAGGCCGTGCCGCGCAACCGCCTCCAGCCGACCCGCGAGCGCCAGGCGGCCATGGAGCAGCCCGGGTGCCTGCATGCGGGCATGGATGTGTACAAGTGGGCGATCAAGCTCGGGCCGCTGGTTCCCGGCGACCTCCTGCTCGATGCGTTCGAGCTCGCGAGCGACATCCGCCGCCTCGACATGGAGGCCTCGCCGTACGACCTTCGCGCGTGGGGCGCGGAGCCGGTCGCGATCGAGACCGCGGCGGGCAAGGCCGAGTACGTGCGCCGCCAGCGCGCATTCTCGGAGCGCGCCCAGGGGCTGCGCCGGCGCCTGCTCGACGCGCTGGAGCCGGCCCGGGCCGAGGCGTCGGCGGCCGCCCGACTCAGGCGGGCGGGCAGCCGAGGTCGGCGGCAACCGCCCGCATCGCGTCGCGGGCGGCATCCACGGTGATGAGGGCATTGCCCCCGACGACGTGCAGCCCGTACGCGTCCTCGAGGGCGACCATCGTCATGGCGAGCTGCTCGTCGTCCAGCCTGGGCGAGAAGACGCCCGCTGAGCGGCCTCGGGCGAACACGCCCCCGTAGGTCGCCAGCTGCCGGACGTAGAGCTTCTGCACCAGTTCGTCGTGCAGCGCCGATCCGCCCGCGAGCACGTCGAACTCGTAGAGCAGCCGCATGAGCGCGTCGTCGGGACCGCTCGGAAGGCCGGCGTCGATCGCGACCGCGAGCTGCGCGCGCGGATCGTCGAGAAGCGCGATGCGCGCGTCCCGTTCGTCGCAGAAGCGGGTGACGCCCGCCGAGTGCGCCTCGACGAGCAGAGCATCGAGGTCGGAGTAGTAGTACAGGATCGCCCCGCGCGTGAGGCCCGCGGACGCGGCGACATCGGTGAGCGACAGGGTGCGCAGGCCGTGCTCGGCGCCGGCGCGGTAAGTCGCCTCGATGAGCGCGGCACGCCGCTCCTCCTGCCGCCTCGGTCGACCCACGCCGTTGACACTAGCCGAGGAGCGTGTCAGCCTGGAAGTGTTTTTTGACATCAGCGTCAAAGAATCACGGAAGGACGAACCGGCATGGCGGCCATCGACACGCTCATCACCCGGGCGCGCGTGCGCACCTTCGACCCCGCTCAGCCGTGGGCCGAGGTCGTCGGGATCGAGGACGACCGCGTCGTGTACATCGGCTCCGCCGCCGACGCGCCCGCTGCGCGCCGCACGATCGACGCCGGCGGTCGCCTTGTGACCCCGGGCGTCATCGACAGCCACAACCACCTCCTGCTCGGATTCGACGAGGATGCCGTGAGCCTGGAGGGTGCGCACGACCTCGGCGAGGTGCGCCGGCGCATCGGCGCGTTCGCCGCGTGCCGTCCCGACCTGGACTGGATCTGCGCCGAGAACGCTGTGTACTCGATCGTGCAGAACCGGCGGCCGGATGCCGCTGACCTGGCGGGACTCACCGACCGCCCGATCTTCGTGACCACCTACGACCAGCACTCCGTGTGGCTGAACCGTGCGGCGCTGCAGACACTCGGCATCCTCTCCGGCGGCGACATCGCGTGGGGACGCCCCGAGCGCGACGAGCTCACCGGCGAGCCGACCGGATGGGTCACCGACTTCTACACGAGCGCCATGACCGAGGCGGGGCTCGCGCAGCTGCAGCGCGACATCCCGATGTACTCCCCCGCCCGTCGCTATCGCAAACTCCGGTCGAGCATGCGCATGGCGACCGCACTCGGCATCACGACCGTCGTCGAGCCGCAGGTTCCCCTCGCCGAGCTCCCGCTGTTCGAGCAGGCACGGGCCGAGGGAGCGCTGAGCTCCCGCGTGATCGCCGCGCTCTTCCATCCGGTCGGCGCCGACGGCGACTTCCGCCGTCGCCTCCGCGAGACGATCGCCGGGTTCGCCCGCGACCCGCTGCTCCGGGTGGGACCCGTCAAGCTCTATGCCGACGACGTCATCGAGCCCCACACGGCGCTCATGCTCGAGGACTATGCGAACCGGCCGGGCCGGCGCGGACGGCCGAGCTACCCGGGCCGCGAGCTCGTCGACGTCATCACGGAGCTCGACCGGCTGGGACTTCAGACCCACACGCATGCCACGGGGGATGCCGGCATCCGTCTCGCCCTGGACGCCATCGAGAACGCCCAGCGCGTCAACGCAACGATGGACCGGCGTCACGGCGTCGTCCACGTCGAGTGCCTGCATCCCGACGATCTCGTCCGCTTCCGTCAGCTGGGCGTGACCGCGGCCATGCAGCCCCGCCACTGCTCTCCGGATCTCGTGGCCGGGACCTGGATGGACAACGTCGGCGAGGAGCGCTGGGACCGGGCGTGGCGGTTCAAGAGCCTTCTCGACTCGGGCGCGACGGTCGCGTTCTCGAGCGACTGGCAGGTCGGCGAGATGGATCCGCTCGTCGGCGTCTTCTCCGCCGCGACCCGGGCGGCGCTCGACGGGACGGATGCCTGGACCCCCGCCGAACGGGTCGGCATCGACCGCTCGCTGGAGGCCTACACGGTCCACGGAGCGCGGGCGTGGCACGCGGAGGACAGCCTCGGGACCCTCCGCCCCGGCATGGCCGCCGACGTGGTCGTGTGGTCGAGCGACCTCTACGCCCACGAGGAGGACCCGCACGGCCTCCTCGGCGAGCACGCGGAAGTCACGATGGTCGGCGGGCGCGTCGCGCACTCGCGTGGCGCGGTGACGGATGCCGTCGGCGCGGCGCCGGCCGCCGACCCGGCGGCTACCGGCCACAGTGACGACCCGCACGGCCACGAACGCTGAGAAGCGCTGTCCGACTCGCCTCGGTCGGTCGTTGGCCTGACGGAGCCGTTGGCCGTCAGCCGATGCGCTCCTCGGCGCCTGCGGTCGCGAGCGCCGGGCCGCCCGCGGTCGCGAGGGTGTACTGCTCCTCCGCGGTGAGTGGGGCACGCGTGACGATGTCGTGCACGAACGCCAGCTTGTGCCGCACCGGCGCGACGATCGTGAACGGATAGAGGTCGCCGAAGCCCATCGACCGGTTGATGCGGTTGAACCCCTGCGACATCCACTCCCAGTCGGCGAGCAGCCGCTGGATCGGCTCGTGCTCGTACGATCCCAGCGGGATGACGTCGGTGTCGCGCAGATTCGTCGCGGTCGCATCCAGATGGATGCCGAGCATCGCCGCGGTCTGCAGGGTGCCCGTGATGTGCAGGTAGTGGGCGAAGGTCTCGGCGAAGTCCTCCCACGGATGCATCGTCGCGTACTCGGAGATGAACGACTCGTTCCAGTCCGGCGGCGCGCCGAGCTTGTAGTGGCGCTGCAGCGCCTCGCGGTAGCTCGTCCGCTCGTCGCCGAACAGCTCGCGACACTGGCCCCACAGCGCGTCGTCGGTGAGCAGCACCCGCTGGTAGTAGTGGCCGACTTCGTGACGCAGATGCCCGAGCATCGTGCGGTACGGCTCCCCCAGCCGCACGCGCAGCGCCTCGCGCCGATCGTCGAGGCTCTCGGCGAGGTCGATCGTGATGATGCCGTTGGCGTGGCCGATCGTGACGCGCTTGCCGTCGGAGAGGCTCGAGATGAGGTCGAAGCCGAGACCGCCCGGTGCGAGGTCCCAGCCGACCATCGGCAGGCCGAGGTCCGCCAGCTGCAGGATCAGGCGGCGCTTCGCCTCCTCCGTCTTGGCGAGCTTCTCGAGGGCGACGGTGTCGTCCGCGGCGGGACGGCGGCGCGTGAGCCGGCAGGAGAAGCAGCGGCCCGCGGGCGCGTTCTCCCACACCAGCCAGTTGCAGTCCCACTCCCGATTGGAGCACGGGTACCAGGTCTGCCCGTCGATGGCGACCTGACCGTGGCGGATGCCGTAGAACTCGCGGCTCGGCATGTGGTAGCCGATCTCCGCCTCGCAGCTGGGGCACGCCAAGGTGTCGAGGTAGACGAAATGGCGGCAGTGCGGACAGCGCGGCTGTGTCATCACGCTCTCACCGTAGCGTGACATTCGCCTGACGAATCCGACGCCGCCCGTCAGTGACGTTCGAGGATGGCGGCGGCATCCGTCGCGGCCGGCAGCACGCCGTACTGCGCCCCTCGGTCCTCGCCCATCCGCGCGGCGATGAACGTGTGGGCGTTCCGGCCGGGCGCGTGCCTGAGCATGAGCGATCCCTGGAGGGCGAGGCCGAGCGCCTCCGTGAGGCGGCGCGCCTGGGCCTGCGCGGCATCCGGATCCCCCGCGATCTCGGCCAGGAGGGCGAGAGTGCGGCCGACGTGCGCATCCAGCACCGGATTCTCCCCGCGGGTCATCGCGAGCTCGGCGCGCAGCGCGTCGGCCGAGTCGGTGTCGCGTGCGAGCGCGCGCAGCACGTCCAGCGCGATGACGTTGCCCGAGCCCTCCCAGATCGCCATGACCGGCTGCTCGCGGTAGCGGCGGGCGAGCGGGAAGGATTCGGTGTAGCCGTTGCCGCCGAGACACTCCATCGCCTCGTACGCGTGGTGCGGACCGCGCTTGCACACCCAGTACTTGAGGGCCGGCGTGGCCAGGCGGCGCCAGGCGGTGTCGTGCTCCGAAGCGTCCTGCTCGAACGCCTGCGCGAGGCGCAGACCCGCGAGCATCGCCGCCTCCGATTCGAGCGCGAGGTCGGCGAGGACCGCCGTCATTGCGGGCTGGTCGACGAGAAGCGCGCCGAAGGCCGAGCGGTGCCGGGTGTGCCACAGCGCCTCGGCGACCGACTGCCGCATCCCCGCGGCGCTGCCGAGCACGCAGTCCAGCCGCGTGCGCTGGACCATCTCGATGATCGCCCGCACGCCGCGGCCCGGCTCCCCGACGAGGGTCGCGATCGTGCCATCGAACTCGACCTCCGACGACGCGTTCGACCTGTTGCCGAGCTTGTCCTTCAGACGCTGGATGCGGAACGGATTGCGCGTTCCGTCGTCGAGGACGCGCGGCACGAACAGGCACGACAGCCCTTCGTCCGTGCCGCCGCTGCGCGTCTGCGCGAGCACGAGGAACGCATCCGACATGGGCGCCGAGCAGAACCACTTGTGCCCGTCGAGCTGGTAGCTGCGTCCGCCGAGGCTCACGCCCTCGCTGCGGTTGGCGCGCACGTCCGATCCGCCGTGCTTCTCGGTCATCGCCATGCCGACCAGCACGCCGTTCTTCTCGGCGGCGGGGAGCAGGCGGGGATCGTACTCCCGGGTGAGCAGGCGCGGCATCCATTCGTCCGCGATCCAGGGCGAGCCCTCCAGGGAGGCCACCGCCGCGTGGGTCATGGAGATCGGGCACGCGTGACCGGGCTCCACCTGCGCGAACAGCATGAACGTGGCCGCGCGGGCGACGCCGGACCCCGTCCGCGGATCGGCCCAGCCCGCGGTGTGCGCGCCGTGAGCGACCGCCTGAGCGATCACCCGATGGTACGACTCGTCGTAGTCGACCTCGTCGATGCGTGCGCCGTACCGGTCCCACACGCGGGCGACCGGCGGGTGCACGTCGGCACGCTCTGCATCGCGCTGGAAGTCCCCGGAGCCGACGAGCGCGCCGACCTCGTGCAGGCCATCGCTCGCCCAGTCCGCGCCGAAGATGCGCACCGCCTCGGTCAGGGCGACGTTGGCCCCGAACTCGTTGAGATCGACACGCGGAGGCGGCTGGTTCGTGGGTTCGGTGCTCATTGCGGCGGGGCTCCTCTCGCCCGAGTCGCAGGGACGGCCCGGCTCAACTCGACACTGTCACGCCATCTCCGGCTGGGGCGCGCAGCGTTCCGTAACGCTCCATCCGGTGCCACCTCAGCCGGCGCCCCGCGAACGCGGTGAAGACGGACTGGATGACCACGAGGTACATCAGCTGACGGTACACGACCTGCTGGAGGGGCAGAGTCCACAGCGGGCCCGGCGATTCGCGGTCGAGGAAGAATGCGTAGGCAGCCGCGAGGGTCTGCACGAGGAGGAAGGCGAACCACAGGCCGATGATCTTCACCGGATCGAGGAAGAACAGGCCGTAGAGCGCGAAGAGGTCCACGACGGGAGCCAGGAGCGGCATGAGCACCTGGAGGATCAGCAGGTACACGAGACCGCGGCGCCCGAGCTTGCCCGCGGCGCCGCCCTGCGCGATCGCGCCGCGGTGCTTGAACATCGCCTGGAGCGTGCCGTAGCACCAGCGGTACCGCTGCTTCCACAGAGCGCCGAGGGTGGCAGGCACCTCCGTCCAGGCGCGAGCATCCTCGCAGTAGACCACGCGCCACTCGTCGCGCAGGAGCGACATCGTGAGGTCGGTGTCCTCGGCCAGGGTGTCGTCGCTCACTCCCCCGACCGCGCGCAGCGCGGACCGCCGGAACGCGCCGATGGCACCGGGCACCGTCGGCATGCACCGGGCCACGTCGAACAGGCGCCGATCGAGATTGAAGCCGACGACGTACTCGATGTGCTGCCAGCGGCCGAGGATGCCCTCGCGGTTGGCGACCTTCGTGTTGCCCGAGATCGCGCCGACGGCGGGGTCGGCGAACGGCTGCACCAGCCGTGTGACGGTCTCCGGCTCGAAGACCGTGTCTCCGTCGACCATGACGACGAGCTCGTGGCTCGCGGCCGCGATCCCCGTGTTGAGCGCGGAGGGCTTGCCGCCGTTCGCCTGGCGGATGACACGGACGCAGGGGAGGCGCATCCGCTCGACGATGGCCGCGGTGTCGTCCGTCGAGCCGTCGTCGACGACGATGATCTCGACAGGATGCGTCGACGCGGCGATCGAGCGGACCGATGCCTCGATCCCCGCCGCTTCGTTGTACGCGGGGACGATCACGGTGACGGGGTCCAGAACCGGCACGCGCGACGCCGACCCGCCGGCGCCGCCGCGGGGTCTGCGGCGCGAGGTGTAGGCATGCCGCGCGGCGACGACGATGACGAGGGCCGACCGGATGAGGATGACGACTCCGCTGAGCATGAGCAGCCACGCGACGACCTGGACGACCCCGTCGCTGATGCGGACCGTCCACCCGAAGGCGCCCGCCTCGACACGTTCGGCCGTCGTGGCCGGGCGCATGGTGCGGGTGAGGCCGGTAGCCGCGCCCGCCGTCGTCACCGTGAATCCGCGCGCCTTGAGCTCCGGCAGGAGGCGTTCCAGCGCGGCCACGGTCTGGCTCCGGTCGCCTCCGCCGTCGTGCATGAGCAGCACCTGGCCCGCGGTTCCCGCGGGCGTCGCATTGCGGACGATCGTGTCGACGCCCGGACGCCGCCAGTCCTCGCTGTCGATCGTGCTGAGGACCGTGACGTAGCCGACCGAACCCGCCTCCTGGATCGCACGCCACGTGGCATCGGTGACCGCCGAGTTCTCCGAGCTGTACGGAGGGCGCAGCAGGGCGGACGTCTCCCCCGTCGCATCCACGACGGCCTGCTGGCCGCCTTGCAGCTCGAGCTGCCGACGCCACGCGGGAGCGGTGCCGAGATCGACATGGGTCAGCGTATGGACTCCGACCTCGTTGCCTGCGGCGACGATGCTCCGCACGATGTCGGGGTGTCCGATCGCCTGCTCCCCGACGACGAAGAAGGTGGCGTGCACGCCGTTGCGGCGGAGCACGTCGAGGATCGCCGGCGTCCAGGCCGGGTCCGGTCCGTCGTCGAACGTGAGCGCGATCGTGCCACCCCGCGGAGCCAGCGTGCGGACGCCGTCGTGAGTCGCGATGATCGGACCGCCCTGGGAGACGCCGGCGGGAACCCCGGCGGCGGATCCGCCGGTTCCGAGGCCGTCGTCGCTGACACCGGCCAGGTGGTGCGTATACCCCTGGACGACCAGCGCGATCGCGAGGAATGCGAGCACGGCCGTCAGCGCCACCCAATGCGAGCGTGGCCTCACGGTCCGCCGGGCATCCCGTCGGGAGGCGCGACTCACGGCTTCCCGGGCGGGGTCGGCTGCACGGTGTGCTTCGGCGCCGCGCCGCTGCGGCCCGGCGAGGTCGCGGTGGGGCTCGGAGTCGGCGCCGCAGGGGCCGGTGTCGCCGCGGGTGCCGGATGGGCCGACGGCGCCGCCGACGCGACCGGCGGGGCCGCGGGGCCGGTGGATCGACCGGGCGTCGCGACGCCGGGGGTCGCGGACGAGGCCGGGGAAGCGTGCGACGTCGGGGTCGGAGTGACGACCGGATGGGCGGGCGAACCGGCGACAGGCGGCTGCAGCCCCGGCAGGAGCGGGGCACCGACCCCGGGGACTCCCACCACTGCCAGTACCAGGAACGCCGCGTAGCCGACGACGCCGACGACGACCGCGCAGACCACCATCCGGAGGCGGCGCGACCGGCGACCGGACGGGTCCACGAACACGGCTTCGCTCGCGGCGGCGTTCGCGGCCGCGGCGAGTCGTGCTTCGCGTCGGGTCGCGGGCGGCTCAGTCATGCGGGCAATCGTCCTCAGGGGGAGTCGGACCCGTCGAGGATAGCGCAGCCCCCTGAACCGCGCCTGGACCAGCGCTGGGCGCAGCGCGGCCGATCGGCGCAACGTCCCGCGCGCGGCACGCGCGTGGAACAGTGGATGCGTGGCACCCCGCATCCGACTCGTCCAGCCGACCGACGACAGCGTCCTGGCGGAGCTGCAGGCCCGCAATCGCGAGTTCCTGGCGCCGTGGGATCCGCTTCGGCCCGATGAGTACTTCACGATCGGTGGCCAGCGCGCCGACGTCGAGTCCGCCCTCGCGCGCCACCGCCTGGGTGAGGCGGTGCCGTTCGTCGTCCTCGACGACGACGGCGAGGTCGCGGGTCGCCTCACTCTCAGCACGATCGTCCGGGGTGCGTTCCAGTCATGCAGCATGGGGTACTGGCTGTCGCAGGACCGGACCGGCAGGGGTTACGCGACCCAGGCGGTGAATGACGCCGTGACGCTCGCATTCACCGAGTTCGGACTCCACCGCGTCCAGGCCGCCACCCTCGTGTCGAACACCGCATCCCAGAACGTCCTCCGCCGTGCCGGCTTCGAGCGCTTCGGCCTCGCCCCGCGCTACCTGCGCATCGCGGGGCGCTGGCAGGACCACATCCTGTTCCAGCGGCTGAACGGTGAGGACTGACGCCTCGCCGCGTTTCAGGAGGGCGGCAGCTGCAGCGTGACGTCCGCGGTGCGCGTCTGGCCGTCGCGCACGTAGGTCACCTTGACGCCGTCGCCCGCCTTGGTCGTCATCACGGTGTGGGTGAGCACATCCGGACTCGTCGCGGGTGTGCCGTCGACCTCGGTGATGACGTCGCCTGCTTGGAGCCCGGCCTCCGCCGACGGACCCCCCTCGACGACCGAGATGACGTAGAGGCCGTCGGTGACATTCAGCTTCTGCGCGGCGGCGGGCGGGATGGGGGCCACCGAGATCCCGAAGTACGGGTAGGTCACGTGACCCGTCGCGATGATCTGGTCGACGAGGCTCTTCGCGAAGTCCGACGGGATCGCGAATCCGATGCCCACGCTTCCGCCCCCCGACTGACCGGCCGAGTTCGGCACCGTGGCGATCGCGGAGTTGATGCCGATCAGATCGCCGGCGCAGTTCACGAGCGCACCGCCCGAGTTTCCGGGGTTGATCGACGCGTCGGTCTGGATGGCGTTGGCGAGGATGGCAGTCTGCCCGTTGTCGCTCGGCACGGGCACCGTCCGGCCGATGGCGCTGATGATGCCGGAGGTCACCGTGCCCGACAGACCGAGCGGCGCGCCGAGCGCGACCACCGGCTGCCCGACGAGCACTTTCGCCGAATCGCCCCACGGCACGGTCGGCAGCGACGCGGACGCCGTGACCTTGAGCACCGCGATGTCGGCGCGCGGGTCGCGGCCCACCAGTTGGGCCGGCATCGACACGCCGCCCGACGTGAGGATCGAGATCGTGCCGCCGTCGACGGCGGGCGCGATCACGTGGTTGTTGGTGACGATGTAACCGTCCGGGCGAATGATCTCCCCCGTGCCGGTGCCTCCCCCGGCCGACCCGACAGCCGCCACCGTGACGACGGCGGGGAGCACCTCATCCGAGACCGCGACCGCGTCGCAGACGTTGCCGGTCGGGGCCGTCGTGCTCGTCGTCTGCGCAGCGGGCGACACCGCGCTGGAGCGGCCGACACCCCATCCGGCGAGTGCGCCGACGATGAGGGCCGCGACCACCCCCACCACGGCCCAGATCCATCCCGAACGTCGGGCCCGCGGCGGCCGGCCCTGCGGCTGCTGGACAGGCTGCGGCTGCTGGACTGACTGCGGCTCATTCTCCGACATGTGCGATCCCCCCGGCTCGTGCAATGCCCGCTTCGGGTCTACACCCCGCGTCAGGCGGCGTGCAACCGAACACGGGACGAACGGGACGAGAAGTGACACACCAACGGCATCCATCGGCCTGCTCACCGCCACGCCGAATCGCCCCCGCCCGATTTCGTCGCGCACCCATCGATGCAGTACGCTTGATGAGTTGCCCGGAGCGATCCGAGCAGCGTCTGGGCCTGTGGCGCAGCTGGTAGCGCACCTGCATGGCATGCAGGGGGTCAGGGGTTCGAGTCCCCTCAGGTCCACCACCACACCGTCGGAATTCCACGGTTCTCCGCCGATTTCGGCTCTGGATGTCCGAGCTCTCGGATAGCTTCGTCCCATCGGACGGAGGCACCATGGCAGGACTCGGCAACATCACCTTCTACGCGAACGACCCGCAGCGGCTCGCTCGTTTCTGGGCCGGCGTGTTCGGGTACCCCGTGCAGGAGTTCGTCGACCCGCTCAAGCAGCAACTGCTGGATGCCGGGCTCACCGAGGACGACCTGGGGAAGGTCGGGATGGCCGAGGATCCCGCCGGGGTGGGACCCCGGTTCTTCTTCCACCACGCGGACGGCCCCAAGAGCGGGCGGAACCGACTCCACATCGACGTCTCGACGACGCCGGGGCGCCGTCCGATGCCCGAGGAGCTCGACGCGGAGCGCGACCGACTGGTCGGCCTGGGAGCGGAGGTCGTTCGGCTCGTGCACCAGATGTGGGGGCCGTGGCCCGAGCACTACTACCAGATGCGCGATCCCGAGGGGAACGAGTTCTGCCTGCAGTGAGTCAGCCCGCGGCGGGGCCCGCCGCCACCTGGCTGGAGATCTCGAGCGCCACCGTCGGGCAGTCCTTCCACAGGCGCTCGAGCCCGTAGTAGATGCGCTCCTCCTCGTGGAAGACATGCACCACGAGGTCGCCGAAGTCGAGCAGCACCCAGCGAGCCTCGTTGCGACCCTCCCGGCGCAGCCGCTTGTGCCCGGCGAGAAGCAGCTGCTCCTCGACCTCGTCGGCGATCGCCGCGACATTGCGCTCACTGCGTCCCGTGACGAGCAGGAAGACGTCGACGAGCGGCAGCGGCTCCGACACGTCGAGCGCGACGAGGTCCTCGCCGCCCTTCGCATCCGCGGCGCGGGCCGCGATCTGGGCCATCTCGATGCCCTGAGCGGAGGCGGTCATGAGGTGAACACCCCCGTGGCGAAGGCGACGACGAGCACGCCGACGAGTGCCAGCGCGAGGGCGCCGGCCGTGATGGCGAGTGTGAGCATGAGCCTGCTGTTCTTCTCGGGTGCGGGCGGGCGGATGAGGTCGTCCTGACCCTTCGCCGTGCTGATCGCCGCGCTGGCCGCGATCGGGGTCGGAGACGAGTGGACGGGCAGCTCGCCGTCGACGAGCGTCGCATCCACCTCCTTGCCGTCCGCCGCGCCCGGCACATGACCCATCGAGCCGAGGCCGTCGGGCAACGCGTACGTGCCGGTTACCAGGACTTCGCCGGTCGACGCGATCGGCGCCGAGATCGGCCCCGCCGTCGGATTCTGCGACACGATGAGCGTGTGGGGCGAGGCGACCGAGCCGTTCGTCGAGGTGTCACGGGAGAGGACGCCGTCGAACGACTCATCGCTCTGTGCGGGCGCGGATGCCGCTCCCCCAGGCTGCAGCGACGCGCCGAAGGCGCTGCTCACCGTGGGACGGTCGCTCTGGACCGGAGTGGACCCGCTGCCGAGCTTCGCCAGTGCGTCCGTGAACTCGTCGCGCTGCGGAGCGGGCGGCACGGTGAACGCGGGCGTCGGTGCGACGGGAGCCGGTGTCGGGTCCGCGGAGCCCGTCGGGGCCTCGTCTGCCGGCTCGAAGAGCGAGCGCAGTGACGATGCCGCGGTGAGCGGCTCGGGCTCCGTGGGACGGGGCGACGGCGAGGTGAGGGCTTGGCCGAATACGGGCGGCGTGGTGAGCGGCGCCGGCGCAGGCGTCGGTGCCGGCTCGGGCGTCGCCGGCGCGGCGGTTGTCGCCGCGTTGTGGGCGGCCGCCACCTCGGGGGTGATCACGGGCACCGATGCGGTGCGGATGCGCTCCTGCTGGCGCGCCTGGCGCCGCGTGAGGGGCGACACGCCGAGGTCGACGCTCGCGTCGGGGACGGGTGCCGGGGATACGGTCGCCGGCTCGGCCGGCCGCGGCAGCGGCGGAACCGGCGGGACGGCGACGGGCTGGGGTCCCGCGGCGGGCGCGGGTGCGGGCGTGATCGGCACAGCGCCGGTCTCGCGCTGCTGCTCGCGCATCCGCTTGCGCGTGAGCTGAGAAGTTTCTGACTGCTCAGGTGTGCTCATGCCTTGCTCCGATAGAGATGATGCTTCGCGATGTACTGGACGACACCGTCGGGAACGAGGTACCACACGGGGTGACCTCGGTCGACGCGATCCCGACAGTCTGTGGACGAGATCGCGAGGGCGGGAACCTCGAGCTGGCTGACGACGTGTTCGGGCAGGCCGTCGGTGCTCAGGACGTGCCCCGGCCGCGATACCGCGACGAAGTGTGCGAGTTCCCAGAGTTCATCATGGTCCCTCCAGCTGAGAATCTGCGCCACGGCGTCTGCACCCGTGATGAAGTAGAGCTCCGCATCCGGCCGCTGTGCCCGCAGGTCGCGGAGGGTGTCGATCGTGTAGGTGGGCCCCGGCCGGTCGATGTCCACCCTGCTCACGGTGAAACGAGGGTTGGATGCGGTGGCCACCACCGTCATCAGGTATCGGTGCTCGCTGTCGGTGACTTTGGCCTTCTGCCACGGCTCACCCGTGGGGACGAAGACGACCTCGTCGAGGTCGAAGGACTGCGCGACCTCGCTCGCCGCGACCAGGTGGCCATTGTGGATGGGATCGAAGGTCCCGCCCATGACCCCGATCCGCCGGGTCCGCGTCACCGTCATTCGGCTGCCTAGTGCCCGTGCCCCGTCTGCTGCAGTTCGTCCGCGTGAGCACGGGCGTACGCCTCAGCCTTGTGCGCGTGACGGTTGGAGACGTTGCGGTACGAGACGGTGACGAGCGCGAGGCACGCGAAGGTGGAGATCGCGATGATCGGGTACATGACCGTCTCGAGCATGACGTTGCCGGAGTGCCCGGCCTCGGCGGCGGCGAAGGCGATCAGTGTGGCGATGGACATCGGGGCTCCGTTTCGGGGTTCGGACGCGCAGAGCGCTCCCGCCAGTCTATGCCGTCAGCCGCGGACTTGTCCGGAGCCGCGCGCGAGCCACTTGGTGCTCGTCAGCTCCGGCAGCCCCATGGGCCCTCGCGCGTGCAGCTTCTGCGTGGAGATGCCCACCTCGGCGCCGAAGCCGAACTCGCCGCCGTCGGTGAAGCGGGTGGACGCGTTGGCCATGACGACCGCCGAGTCGACCTCGGCGAGGAATCGCTCGGCGTTCGCGTCATCCAGCGTGATGATCGATTCGGTGTGATGCGTGGAATAGGTGCGGATGTGCTCGAGCGCCTCGTCGAGGTCGTCCACGACCCGCATGGCGAGGTCGAGGCTCATGTACTCGGTCTGCCAGTCGGCATCCGTCGCGGGCACGACGCCCGTGGCCAGTGCGGCGACCGTCTCGTCGCCGTGGATCGTGACACCCGCATCCTGCAGAGCCTCGACGACCGGGATGACCAGTCTGGATGCCGCGTCGCCGACGACGAGCACGGTCTCCACCGCATTGCACACGCTCGGGCGCTGGACCTTGGCGTTCACAACGATGTCGCGGGCCCACTCCAGCGGCGCGCTCTCATCGAGGACGATGTGGACGACGCCGGCGCCGGTCTCGATGACCGGCACGGACGACTCGGTCACGACCGTGTCGATGAGCTGTGCGCTCCCCCGCGGCACGAGCACGTCGACGATGCCGCGCGCGTTCATCAGCTGGCGGGCGCCGTCGCGGCCGAAGTCGTCGACCGTCTGGATCGCCTCGGGGTCGATGCCCTGCTCGGCCAACGCGTCGCGCATGGCCGTGATGAGTGCGGCGTTGGATCGCTCGGCCGCCGTGCCGCCGCGCAGGACGACCGCGTTGCCGGATCGCAGCGCGAGCGCCGCGATGTCGACGGTGACGTTCGGTCGCGCCTCGTAGATCGAGCCGACGACCCCGAAGGGCACCGACACCTTCTGCAGGCGCACACCGCTCGGCAGCACGCGCTCGTCGAGCATGCGGCCGACCGGATCGGGAAGCGCCGCGACGTCGCGCACAGCGGCCGCGAGGGCGAAGACCCGGGGCTCGTCGAGCCGGAGACGGTCGAGCAGCCCCTCAGAGAGTCCGGCCGCACGACCGCGCTCGAGGTCCTCCGCGTTCGCGGCCACGACAGCCGCCGCCGCGGACTCGATGGCTCCCGCCATGGCGAGCAGCGCGTCGCGCTTGCGCTCGTCGGAGAGCAGGGCGATCTGGCGCGCGGCATCCTTCGCGAGCAGCATGCGCTCGCGCGCGGTGCCGGCGGTCGCCGCGGTCGAGATCCCCGTCGAGATCACCCTCGAGATCATCTCGTCAGTGTATCGGCGGTGTGGACGGGCCCGGTCGCCATCGGCAGCGCCACCACGTCGTCCGGCGCGAACCACGTGCCCACATCCTGGCCCGACAGCGCTTCGTCCACCAGGTCGGCGCTCGTCACGAGGACGCCGGTGCCCGCGGCCGCCGCGAGCCGAGCGGCGGAGACCTTGGTCGCCGCTCCCCCCGTTCCCACGCTGTTGACGACGGTGGAGCCGAACTCGAATTCGCCGAGATCGGCGCCGAACGGCACCGTGCGGATGGGCTCGGCGCCCGCCTCGTGCGGCGGGCGGGTGTAGAGGCACTCGATGTCGCTCAGGAGGACCAGGCCGTCGGCGCCGACGAGGTGCGCGACGAGCGCCGCCAGGCGGTCGTTGTCGCCGAACCGGATCTCGTGCGTGGCGACCGTGTCGTTCTCGTTGACGATCGGGAGGATGCGCAGCCCCAGGAGCCGCTCCATCGCGCGCCGCGCGTTGGAGCGGTGGGTCGGATCCTCGAAGTCGCCCGCCGTCAGCAGCACCTGACCTGCGACGATGCCGAACTCCCGCAGCGCCTGCTGGTAGCGGTAGATCAGCACGTTCTGGCCGACGGCCGCAGCGGCCTGCTGGGTCGCAAGATCCGTGGGCCGCGTGTCGAGGGCGAGAAAGGGCATGCCGGTCGCGATGGCGCCGGACGAGACGAGCACGACCTCGGTGCCCCGCGCGTGCGCGGCGGCGAGCCCCCGCACGATCGGATCGATCTTCGCCGCGTTCTCGCCGCTGATCGAGGACGACCCCACCTTCACGACCACCCGGCGCGCGCCGCGCAGCTCGGATCGATCGCGAAGGGTCACTCCTCGCCCTCCAGCTCGAACTCGGCCGTGCTGGCCAGTCGCTCGGATTCCAGCTCAGCCGTCGTCATCAGCCGTTCGGCCTCGAGCTCCGCGCGGGCGGCGGCCTTGGCATCCATCATCTCGTGGTAACGCTCGCGGCGCTGGGCCGTCGTCCGACGCGCGTTCTGGTCCAGGCGCGGGTCGGTGCCGCGCGGAGCGGTCATGAGCTCAGCCGTGGAGCTCAGGGCGGGCTGCCAGTCGAAGACGATGCCGGCGCCCGCGCCGATCACGACGGTCGCGCCCGGCGTCGCACCCACGCGGAACAGCTCGTTCTCGACCCCGAGCTTCTCGAGGCGATCGGCGAGGAAGCCGACGGCCTCGTCGTTCTGGAAGTCGGTCTGCTGCACCCACCGCACCGGCTTTTCGCCCAGGATGCGGTACACCGGCCCGTACGTGCCGCCCTCGACGCGCACCGTGAAGTCCGTGTCGGCGCCCTTCGGGCGGATGACCACGCGCGGCGAGGCGGGCTTCGACGCCTCTTCCGTGCGGTGGCGGGCGATGATGTCGGCCAGCGCGAAGTTCAGCGGGCGCAGGCCCGCGTGGCTCACGGTCGAGATCTCGAACACCCGGTAGCCGCGCGCCTCGAGGTCGGGGCGGACCATGTCCGCGAGATCCTTCGCCTCGGGCACGTCGATCTTGTTGAGCGCGACGAGCTGGGGCCGCTCGATGAGCGGCACCTGGCCCTCGGGCACGGGGTAGGCCGCCAGCTCGCCGAGGATGACCTCGAGGTCGGTGAGCGGGTCGCGCCCGGGCTCCAGCGTCGCGCAGTCAAGGACGTGCACGAGTGCCGTGCAGCGCTCGACGTGGCGCAGGAACTCGAGGCCGAGTCCCTTGCCCTCGCTCGCGCCCTCGATGAGGCCGGGCACGTCCGCGACCGTGTAGCGCACGTCGCCGGCCTCGACGACGCCGAGATTCGGATGCAGCGTCGTGAACGGGTAGTCGGCGATCTTCGGACGCGCGGCAGACATCGCGGCGATGAGGCTCGACTTGCCCGCCGAGGGGAACCCGACGAGTGCGACATCGGCGACGGTCTTGAGCTCGAGGACGACGTCGCCCTCCCAGCCGGGAGTGCCGAGCAGCGCGAAGCCGGGGGCCTTGCGCTTCGTGGTCGCGAGGGCCGCGTTGCCGAGGCCGCCGCGGCCGCCGGGCGCGACGATGAACCGCATGCCCGGATCGAGCATGTCAGCGACGACCTTGCCCTCGGCATCCTTCACGACCGTCCCCACCGGGACGGTCAGCTCGATGTCCTCGCCCTCGGCTCCGGAGCGGTGGTCGCCCATGCCGAACCCGCCGTTGCCGGCGGCGCGGTGCGGCGAGTGGTGATACGAGAGGAGCGTCGTCACCTGCGGGTCGGCGACGAGCACGATGTCTCCGCCATCACCGCCGTTGCCGCCGTCGGGGCCGGCAAGCGGCTTGAACTTCTCGCGTCGTACCGAGACGCATCCGTTGCCGCCCTTGCCTGCGCGCAGATGCAGGGTGACGCGATCGACGAAGGTGACCATGCCGCTCCTCACGTTGTGTCGTCCCGGAGATCTCTACGGATTCTGCCGGAAATGGGCGAGGGGCGGGCCGAAGCCCGCCCCTCGCGAAAGCTGCGAAGTCGCCTCGGAATTACTCCGCGGCCGCCACGATGTTGACGACCTTGCGGCCGCCCTTGGTGCCGAACTCGACAGCACCCGCGGCAAGCGCGAACAGCGTGTCGTCGCCACCGCGTCCGACGTTGGCGCCGGGGTGGAAGTGCGTGCCGCGCTGGCGGACGATGATCTCGCCGGCGAGGACCTGCTGGCCGCCGAAGCGCTTCACGCCCAGTCGCTGAGCGTTGGAGTCACGACCGTTACGGGTGGAGCTTGCGCCCTTTTTGTGTGCCATCTCTGCGTCTCTTCCTGGACTTACTTGATGCCGGTGACCTTGACGCGCGTGAGGTCCTGACGGTGCCCCTGGCGCTTCTTGTAGCCGGTCTTGTTCTTGAACTTCTGGATCACGATCTTCGGGCCGCGCTCCTCACCGAGCACCTCCGCGGTGACAGACACCTTCGCGAGAGCGTCGGCATCCGTCGTCACGGCGTCGCCGTCGACGAGGAGGACGGCGGGGAGCTCGATCGTGTCGCCGATCCGGGCCTTCTGGCGGTCGAGCACGACGACCGTGCCGACCGACACCTTCTCCTGCCGGCCGCCGGCGCGCACAACTGCGTAAACCACTTCACACCTGTTTCGTCTGGGAGCCGAGGGCTCCGAATTGTCTGGGAAGACGGGAAGTCCTGGTGCGGGCCACCTGCGGGCCGCAGGGCGACCCGTTCGGGGACGGGCGTCGGCCACAGTCCCGGGGACGCAACGCACCAAAGGAATACTTTACCCGATGCCCCGCCCTCAGGCAAAAGCGCGAAGCCGCGGCGCGACTTCCCGCCCTGCGCACTCACTGCTCGCTCTAGGATCGGCGGGTGGCCATCCTGATCGACGACCCGCGCTGGCCGGCACACGGACGCCTGTGGGCGCACCTCGTCAGCGACGAGAGCGTCGACGAGCTGCACGCGTTCGCCGAGGCCAACGGCGTCCCTCGACGAGGCTTCGATCGCGACCACTACGACGTCCCCGAGGAGATCCACGCGCGGCTCATCGAGGCCGGCGCGGAGCACGTCGACGGGCACGAGCTGGTGCGCAGGCTCATCGCCTCGGGACTGCGGGTCACCGCGCGCGAGCGGCGCGAGGATCTGCCATGACCTCGGCGCGGCTGGAGGCCTTCAGCGACGGCGTGCTCGCCATCATCATCACCGTGATGGTGCTCGGTCTGGCGGTGCCCACGGGCGACGGATGGGCGGACCTCCTGCACACGTCCGGTCTCGGCCTGCTCACCTACCTCTTGAGCTTCGTGTACATCGGCATCTACTGGAACAACCACCACCACCTGTTCCAGCTGCACCCCAGCGTCAGCGGCGGGGTGCTGTGGGCCAACCTGCATCTGCTGTTCTGGCTGTCGCTGTACCCGTTCACCACCGCATGGCTCACCGAGACCCACGTCGCGCTGGTCCCGACGGTCGTGTACGGGCTGAATCTCCTCGGCGCCGCGATCGCCTACTTCGTCCTTCAGAACACCATCGCCCGGCAGCCCGGTGGCGAGCGCATCCGCGAGGCCTTCGGTCGCGACCTCAAGGGCTGGGTGTCGCCGGCCCTCTACATGCTCGGGATCGGACTCGCTTTCATCGTGCCGTGGCTCGGCCTCGTGCCGTTCATCATCGTCGCCGTGATCTGGCTGGTTCCCGATCGCCGGATCGAGCGTTACCTGAAGACGCACCAGGACACGCTGGACGAGGACGACGTCGGCTGACGTCGTCCTCGCACGGCGCGTGCTACTCCGCGTCGGGCGTGTGCACCACAGGCGTGCCGGGAAGGCCCGCCGTCGTCACGCGGCGCCGGCTGCGGCCCTGTCCGGGGGCCTTGGGCTCCGGGAGGGCGTTGAGCACCGAGTCGAGCAGGATCTCCTTCTCGGTCTTCGGGGCATTGCGTGCGGTGTCAGTCTTCTTGCGGCGCTTCTTGCGCTCCGGCGTCTGCAGCTCGACGGGGGCCGTCTCCGCCATCCCCGCGGTGGCATCCATCTGCAGGTCGTCGAGATGGACCTCATCGTGCGGGTGGATCGTCGAGGCCGCGATCTGCGCGAGCGCCGACTTCACGCCCTCCGTGATGACATGCGTGCCGGTCGTCGAGGTGGTCGTCGCGGGCGCACTGGATCGCGGCGGGCGGCGGCTGCCGCCGTTCCCGTTCCCGTTGCCGTTCGTCGCGGGAGCGCGGTGCTTGACGACGGGATCGTGGTGCACGACGACACCGCGGCCCGCGCACACCTCGCACGGCTCGCTGAAGGTCTCCAGCAGACCCAGGCCGAGCTTCTTGCGCGTCATCTGCACGAGCCCGAGCGAGGTGACCTCGGCAACCTGGTGCTTCGTGCGGTCGCGGCTCAGGCACTCGACGAGGCGACGGAGGACGAGGTCGCGGTTGGACTCGAGCACCATGTCGATGAAGTCCACGACGATGATGCCGCCGATGTCGCGCAGCCGCAGCTGACGGACGATCTCCTCCGCGGCCTCGAGGTTGTTCTTGGTGACCGTCTCCTCGAGATTGCCGCCCGAGCCGACGAACTTGCCGGTGTTTACATCGACGACGGTCATCGCCTCGGTGCGGTCGATGACGAGCGAGCCGCCCGACGGCAGCCAGACCTTGCGGTCGAGGGCCTTCTCGATCTGCTCGGTGACACGGAACTGGTCGAACGGGTCCCTCTCGCCCTCGTACCGCTCGACGCGCTCGAGGAGGTCGGGCGCGACGCTCGCGAGATAGGTCTCGATCGTGCGCTGCGCGTCTTCGCCCTGGATGAGCATCTTCGAGAAGTCCTCGTTGAAGACGTCGCGGACGATCTTGACGAGAAGGTCGGGCTCGGAGTGCAGCAGGGAGGGCGCCTGGATCGTCTCGATCTGCCGGCTGATGTGCTCCCACTGGTTCGTGAGGCGCTGGACGTCGCGCGTCAGCTGGTCTTCGGTGGCGCCCTCGGCGGCGGTGCGGACGATGACGCCCGACGACTCCGGGAGCACCTCCTTGAGGATCTTCTTCAGGCGCGCCCGCTCGGTGTCGGGGAGTTTGCGCGAGATGCCGTTCATCGCGCCGCCGGGGACGTACACGAGGTAGCGGCCCGGGAGGGAGATCTGGCTCGTCAGGCGGGCGCCCTTGTGGCCCACAGGGTCCTTCGTGACCTGCACGAGCACCTTGTCGCCGGACTTCAGCGCAAGCTCGATGCGGCGCGGCTGGTTGCCGGTCTCGACGCCGTCCCAGTCGACCTCGCCGGAGTACAGCACCGCGTTGCGGCCGCGGCCGATGTCGACGAACGCGGCCTCCATGCTCGGAAGCACATTCTGGACGCGACCGAGGTAGACGTTGCCGATCAGCGACGCATCCTGGTTGCGCGCGACGTAGTGCTCCACGAGCACCTTGTCCTCGAGGACGGCGATCTGGATGCGGCCGTTCTTGGAGCGGACGATCATGACCCGGTCGACGGCCTCACGGCGCGCGAGGAACTCTGCCTCGGTCACGACGGGACGGCGACGGCCCGCCTCACGGCCGTCGCGGCGGCGCTGCTTCTTCGCCTCGAGGCGCGTCGAGCCCTTGATGCGCTGCGGCTCCGTGATGAGCTCGACGGCACGCTGGCGCGGCTGGGCGACGGGCTGCTGCTGCTCTTCGGACGCGTCGTCCCGGCCGCCGCGGCGGCGACGGCGGCGCGAGCTGCTGCTCTGGCCGTCCTCGACCTCGGGCTCGGGCCGGGCCGCGAGGACGGTGATCTCCGGCGCGTAGAAGTGGAGCTGCGTCGACACCGAGGAGACGAACACCTCGGGCAGGAGGCCGAGCGAGACCGCCGTGACCGGCGTCGCCTCGGACTCTTGCGCGACCTCCGACTGCTCCGGCTGAGACGCTTCGACGTGCTCGGGCACGTCGACGGACTCGGGGACCTCGGCCGCCTGCGGCTGCTCGGTGGTCTCGGGCAGCTCGACATCGGGTCCCTCCACGGGCCCGGGGACCTCGTCGGAGGGCACGAAGAGCTGCGGCGCCTCGACGTTGTCGGGGTCGGCGGACTCCTCGACCGCAGCGTCCGCAGCCTCGTCGGAAGCGGGCGTCAAGGACGCGGCATCCGATACGTGCTCGAGGTCGGGGTTGTCGTTGTTGTTCTCATCGGCCATCACCGGCGTACTCCCAGCGGGGCGACACCGCGCGTCGCCCGGCGAAATCTCGTGCGGCGCCGCACCTGCGGTGCCGCGAACTCACTCGGTCTGCAGTCGGCCCGCGGCGCGAACTGCGGGGGCTGTCATCGCCCCGAAGTCTTCTGTGATGCGCTGCTGCGGCGCGGCCGCATGTGCGCATCGACCCCCATTATCGCACCAAGATGGCCTTCAGCGCGAAAGCGGCGCGTCGACGCGCGCAGCGTGGCGGATGCCGGCGCGCACGACAGGAGCCGGATCGCGCATCCGAGACGCTCTGATGTCGCCGCGCACATCCGATCGTCCGAGGCGCCGCATGGCAGGGACTGCTGGGCGAGGGATGCCATAATCCGAGACATGGCGCAGACCACCGCGACGACCGTCCCCTCCGAGACGTCCGCCCCCTCCCGCCCGACCGTGTTCGCCATCTGGCTCATCATCGCCGGCGTCATCGGTTGGTGGGCCGCCTTTCAGCTGACCGTCGAGAAGTTCCACCTGCTCGCGAACCCCGGCACGAAGGCATCCTGCGACATCAGCATCCTCGTGCAGTGCGGAAAGAACCTCGAGTCGTGGCAGGGCTCGGCATTCGGGTTCCCCAACCCGATCATCGGTCTCACCGCATGGATGGCGCCGGTCGTCGTCGGCATGGCGATCCTCGCCGGGGCGCGCTTTGCGAACTGGTTCTGGGTCCTGTTCTGGCTCGGATTCGTCTTCGCGTTCGGCTTCGTGTGCTGGCTCATCAGCCAGAGCATCTTCGTCCTGCTCACGCTGTGCCCCTGGTGCATGGTCACGTGGGCGGTGACGATCCCGTCGTTCTACGCCGTCACCCTGCATCTGTTCCGGACAGGCGTCTTCCCGGTGCCCGAGCGCGGTCGCGAGATCGCCGACCGGCTCATGGCGTGGGTGCCGCTCATGGCGATCGTCAGCTACTTCGTCATCCTGCTCATCGCGCAGGTGCGCCTGAACGCCATCGTGAACATCTGGCAGACGCTCTTCCGCTGATCAGCCGCCGGCGCCGCCGCAGCGGCCGCGGGGGCGCCCCCGCGCTGCAGCCCGCCGATCGCGGGCGCGCACGCTGTCAGAACCAGATGTCGAGCTCGCGCGCGGCCGACTCGGGGCTGTCGGAGCCGTGCACCAGGTTCTGCTGGACTTTCAGGCCCCAGTCCCGACCGAAGTCACCGCGGATCGTTCCGGGCGCGGCGGTCGTCGGGTCGGTGGTGCCGGCGAGCGACCGGAAGCCCTCGATGACCCGGTTGCCGGCGACGCGGATCGCGACTGCCGGGCCCGACATCATGAACTCGACCAGGGGCTCGTAGAAGGGCTTGCCCTCATGCTCGGCGTAGTGCCGCTCGAGACGCTCGCGGTCGGGCTCCACCAGCCGGATGTCGACGAGTGCGTAGCCCTTCGCCTCGATGCGGGCGAGGATCGCGCCGGTCAGCCCGCGGGCGACGCCGTCGGGCTTGACGAGGACGAGGGTCTCTTCCATGGCCATGTCAGACTCCGTTCGAGGATTCGGGCGAGGATGCCGGGGTTTCGGGCGCCGCTGCCGGAGGCTCTGCCCCCGATGCAGCGGTCTCACGCGCACGGCGCGCGTTGCGCCGGTCCAGTGACGCCCCCTTGATCGTCGCATACCCCCACATTCCGCCGAAAATCAGCGCGATGATCAGGATCGCCGGCACGAAGAACGCCGCCAGTGCCACGATGACCTGGAGGATCCAGCCGACGACGATCGCCCACCGGTACCGCAGGAGCCCGGAGAGCAGGATCATCAGAAGGGCGACGACCGCTCCCCCGACGATGCCCCACCACGGCTCGACGCCCGCAGGCGTGGCCTTCAGTCCGTAGACCACGAGGCCGGCGAGGAACACGACGACCGACTCGAAGCCGAGCACGATCGCGCCGAGCGACTCGGCGGCGCCGCGCTGCCGGCGCTGCCGCGGGGGCTTCACCGCGGGCGCCGGGCCGGTCGCCGTCTCGGCCGACGTCGACTCCTCCGCGGGCGTGGCATCGCCTTCGCTCACGACTCCCACCCGGCCTTCCAGTCCTCTGCGGTGGCGAGCGCGAGGGCCTGGCCGGCGAGCACCACCGACCCCGCGATCACGACGGCGCGACGATCGGATGCCGCGGCCCACGCGCGCGCCGCCTCGGCGGCGTCGGCGAGATCGGGGTGGACGGTGACGGGCAGATCGACCCTCTCGACGAGATCGGCGATCGCATCCGCGTCGCTTGCGCGCTCCGATGCCGGAGCGGTCGCGAAGACGTGCGCGGCGATCGGGGCGATCTCCACGACGATGCCCGCCGCATCCTTGTCGGCCAGCACGCCGAGCACGACGCCCCACTCGTCGAAGTCGAAGGATGCGCGCAGCGCCTCGACGAGCGCGTGGACCCCATGCGGGTTGTGGGCCGCATCGACGACCACCGTCGGCGCGACGCCGACCAGCTGCAGGCGCCCAGGCGAGGTCGCCGCACCGAGTCCCTCGGCGAGGACGTCACCGGTGATCGGCTGCGTGGCGCCCCCGATGAGCGCCTCGACGGCCGCGATCGCGAGCGCCGCATTGCGGGCCTGGTGGGGCCCGTACAGGGGCAGGTACTCGTCGTCATAGGTGCCCGCGAGTCCGCGGACGGAGATCTGCTGGCCTCCGACGGCGAGCCGGTCGTCGGTGAGGGCGAAGTCCTCGCCCTCGAACGCGATCGTCGCACCGTGCGCGGCGGCGGCGGATCTCAGCACGGCCTCGGCCGCCGCATCCTGCCGCGCCGACACGGCCGCCGCGCCGTCCTTGATGATCCCCGACTTCACCGAGGCGATCTCGGCGATGGTGCCGCCCAGGCGATCGGTGTGATCGATGCCGATCGGCGCGAAGACCGCGACGTCGCCGTCGGCGGTGTTCGTCGAGTCCCACGAGCCGCCCATGCCCACCTCGATGACGGCGACGTCGACGGGCGCATCGGCGAAGACCACGAACGAGAGCGCCGTCAGCAGCTCGAAGAACGTGAGCGGCGCGTCGTCCGCCCCGGTGAGCTCGGCGTCGACCAGCTCGACGAACGGCGCCAGCTCCTCCCATGCGTCGGCGATCGCCGCGTCTTCCGCGGGCTCGCCGTCCACGACGATCCGCTCGGTGAATCGCTCGAGGTGCGGGCTCGTGAACAGCCCCGTGCGCAGCCCGTGCGCGCGCAGGAGGCTCTCGATGATGCGGCTCGTCGAGGTCTTGCCGTTGGTGCCCGTGACGTGCACGACCCGGTAGGTGCGCTGCGGGTTGTCGAGCAGGTCGAGCAGGCGCTGCGTCCGCTCGACGCGCGGCTGGACCCAGCGCTCCCCCTGGCGGGTCAGCAGGTCGGCGTACACCGCATCCGCCCTGTCGCGGGCGTTCATGCGCGCACCCCCGCCCGCGTGACCGCGATGTACATGCCGCCGGTGTTGGCGTAGGTGCCGGCGGGCACATACCCCACGTGCTCGGGGTCGCCGCCGAACACGATCGCGTGCCAGGTCTCGGGCGGTGCGTCGTCGGGGATGTGCAGGCCTCGGCCGTTGACGAGGATGTCGTGCGCGGTGGCGAGCGTCTCGCCGGCCACATCGGCGACATCGAACGCCGAGGCGACGGCGTCCCCGTCGAGGTGATGCAGGAACAGCAGCTGCAGACGGATGCGGTCGCTGACGTCGAAGCCGGCGGCCTTGCGGGTGTCCTGCACGGCGCGGATGACGTCGCGCGCAAGGCCTTCGGCCTCGAGCTCCGGTGTCGTCGTCGTGTCGAGCAGCACGAATCCGCGGGAGGGCAGGAGGGCGAGCGCCTCGCCGTCCGGACGACCGGAGGTCTCGAGCACGAGGTCGTACTCGCCGGGCTCGAGCCGGATGCCGCCCGCCGTGACGACCCCGTCGACCGCGCTCCAGTCGCCGGACTTCGCGCCGGCGATCGCGTGCTGCACCTGCTTGCCCAGGCGCGGACCCGCCGCGCGGGCATTCACCGACAGGCGGTTCGTGATGCCGTAGGCGGCGGCCGTGCCTTCCTCCAGCTCGACGAGCTCGACGGATTTCACGTTGAGCTCGTCCCGGATGATGCCCTCGAACTGTGCGAGGGACGCGGCATCCGTCGTCACGACCGACAGGCGCGCGAGCGGCAGGCGCACGCGCTTGCCCTCCTTCTTGCGCAGCGCATTGGCGACGCTGGACACCTCGCGGACGGCATCCATCGCGGCACGGATATCGGATGCCGGCGCGAACGCGTCCGCATCCGGCCAGTCCTCCAGGTGCACGCTGCGGCCGCCGGTGAGTCCCTGCCACACGCGCTCGGCGATCAGCGGGATGAGGGGCGCTGCCACGCGAGTCAGGGTCTCGAGCACCGTGTAGAGCGTGTCGAAGGCCTCGGCGTTCGACTCCGCGCCCACCCAGAACCGGTCGCGGGAGCGCCGGATGTACCAGTTCGTCAGCACCTCGGCGAAGTCGCGCAGGCGATCCGCGGCCGTCGTCGAGTCGAGGCCCTCCAGGTCTCCGGCGACCTCGCGGACGAGGTCGCCCGTGCGGGCCAGGATGTACCGGTCGAGCACGTCCGTCGAGTCGGTGCGCCAGGATGCCTCGTACCCTCCGGCGGAGGCGTTGGCGTAGGTCGCGAAGAAGTACCACGCGTTCCACAGCGGCAGGAGGAACTCGCGCACACCGGCGCGGATGCCCTCCTCGGTGACGATGAGGTTGCCGCCGCGCAGCACGGAGCTGCCCATGAGGAACCACCGCATCGCGTCGGAGCCGTCCCGATCGAACACCTCCGAGACGTCCGGATAGTTCCGCAGCGACTTCGACATCTTCTGCCCGTCGCTTCCGAGCACGATGCCGTGGCATGCCACACCGGTGAAGGCCGGGCGATCGAACAGGGCCGTGGACAGCACGTGCATGAGGTAGAACCAGCCGCGGGTCTGCCCGATGTACTCGACGATGAAGTCGGCCGGGGCGTGCGTGTCGAACCACTCCTGGTTCTCGAAGGGGTAGTGCACCTGGGCGTACGGCATCGAGCCGGAGTCGAACCACACGTCGAACACGTCCTCGATGCGGCGCATCGTGCTCGCGCCCGTGGGGTCGTCCGGGTTCGGGCGCGTCAGCTCGTCGATGTACGGGCGGTGGAGGTCCACCTCGCCCTCGGGGTTGCGCGGCAGCGTGCCGAAGTCGCGCTCCAGCTCCTCCAGCGATCCGTACGCGTCGACGCGAGGGTGGGCCGGGTCGTCGCTCTTCCAGATCGGGATGGGCGAGCCCCAGTAGCGGTTGCGGCTGATCGACCAGTCGCGAGCGCCCTCGAGCCATTTGCCGAACTGCCCGTGCTTGACGTTCTCCGGCACCCAGGTGATCTGCTCGTTGTTCGCGAGCATCCGGTCCTTGATCTCGGTGACACGCACGAACCAGCTCGACACGGCTTTGTAGATGAGCGGGTTCCGGCAGCGCCAGCAGTGCGGGTACGAGTGCTCATAGCTCGCCTCGCGCAGGAGGCGTCCACTCTCGCGCAGCAGGCGGATGAGCGGTCGGTTCGCATCCATCCACAGCTGCCCGGCGACATCCGTGACCTGGGGAAGGAAGCGCCCGCCGTCGTCCAGGCTCATGATGAGCGGGATGCAGGCGGCCTCGGTCACGCGCTGGTCGTCCTCGCCGTAGGCCGGCGCCTGGTGGACGATGCCCGTGCCGTCGCTCGTCGTGACGTAGTCGTCGACGAGGATGCGCCAGGCGCGCTGCGTTCCCCACGCCTCGTCGGCGTAGTAGTCGAAGAGCCGGTCGTAGGCGACGTCGACGAGGTCGGCGCCGAGAACGGTCTGCTCGACCGCATCTTTCGCCGCCTCTGCCGAGTCGTAGCCGAGGTCCTTCGCGTAGCCGGCCAGCAGGTCGGCGGCGAGGAGGTAGCGATGCGCCGTGGCGCCCTCGGGATCGTCGCCGGCGGGGATGTCCGCTGCGCCGTTCGGTCCGCCCGGCACCACGACATAGCCGATCTCCGGACCCACCGCGAGCGCGAGGTTCGTCGGCAACGTCCACGGGGTGGTCGTCCACGCGAGAGCGCGTACGCCAGTGAGCCCGAGCGCCTCGGCCTTCAGACCGACGAGCGGGAAGGTCACGGTGACCGACGGGTCCTGGCGCATCTTGTAGACGTCGTCGTCCATCCGCAGCTCGTGCGAGGACAGCGGGGTCTCGTCGCGCCAGCAGTACGGCAGCACACGGTACCCCTCGTACGCGAGGCCCTTGTCGTAGAGGGTCTTGAACGCCCAGAGCACGCTCTCCATGTAGGAGACGTCGAGCGTCTTGTAGCCGCGCTCGAAGTCGACCCAGCGGGCCTGACGGGTGACGTAGTCCTCCCACTCCCGCGTGTACTCGAGGACGGAGGCGCGGGCCTTCGCGTTGAAGGTCGCGATTCCCATCCGCTCGATCTCGTCCTTCTCGGTGATGCCCAGCTGCTTCATCGCTTCGAGCTCGGCGGGCAGCCCGTGCGTGTCCCAGCCGAACACGCGGTCGACCTTCTTGCCGCGCATCGTCTGGAAACGCGGGAAGAGGTCCTTGGCGTACCCGGTCAGGAGGTGGCCGTAGTGCGGCAGGCCGTTCGCGAAGGGCGGACCGTCGTAGAAGACCCACTCCTGCGCGTCCTCGCGCTGGGCGATGGATGCCCGGAAGGTGTCGTCGGTCTTCCAGAAAGCGAGCACATCGCGCTCGATGTCGGGGAAGCGCGGGCTCGGGACGACGGGGCCGTTGTCGGCCGCAGGGCCGAAGGAGGAGGACTTGGGGTAGGTCATCTCATCTCGCAGGTGCTCGCTCGTGTGCTGCCTGCCGGGACGACGCGTCCTGGATACTGACCCAGGTGCGCCGCGGTACCACCCTGCGTTGCCGGACGACAGCCCTTCCGAGCTCTCGTCGGCCCCTCTCACAGCGGCTGTGACGGGCCTGCCCCGCTCGGTTCTAATGAGGGCCGAAACCCCGTTCTTCCGAGAGCTCCCCGGTGATGGCCGGATCGATGCTGCGCGCCCAGTCTACGGGGTCGAGCGGCGCCGCGCCCGATCGCTCCCCGAGGGCGCGGGGAATGCGGCATCCGGAGCCCGAGTTGTTGGACTCGTGCCAAGATCGATGTCCGTGACTGCAGCATCCCCCGTTCTCGCTCCGTCCACACTGCCCACCCGTCGCGTCGCGTGGGCGTCGATGGTCGGCACCTCCCTCGAGTCGTTCGACTTCTACGTCTTCGCCTACTTCTCGGCCTTCTTCATCGGCCCGCTCTTCTTCGAGCCGCTCGGGCATTTCGGCGGCACGCTGGCGTCGTTCTCGACCGTCGCGCTGGCGTTCGTCATCCGCCCGATCGGCGCGATCGTGTTCGGCCACATGGGCGACCGGCTCGGGCGGCGCGCGACCCTCCTGTGGACCGTCGCGATCATGGGCGTCGCCACAGGGCTCATCGGCGTCCTGCCGACGTATGCCCAGGCGGGCTGGGTCGGGGCGGTCCTGCTGGTCCTGCTGCGCCTCATCCAGGGCCTGTCGCTCGGCGGCGAGTGGGGCGGCTCGATCCTGCTGGCGACCGAGCACTCGGGGCGCGTGAAGCGCGCGTTCTACGCCTCGATCCCCCAGCTGGGCTCGCCGGTCGGCTCGACCCTGACCGCGATCGTGTTCCTCGTGATGGCGACCGCGCTGCCCACCGCCCAGCTCGCCGCGTGGGGGTGGCGCATCCCGTTCCTCCTCGCGTTCCCGCTGCTCGCCGTCTCGCTGTACCTTCGCTGGTCTATCGACGAGACGCCGGTCTTCCGGGAGGTCGTCGCCGAGCACCGCCGCGACCGGCTGCCGATGCTCGCGATGTTCCGCCAGGCTCCGGTCGCGCTCCTGATCGCGATCGGCGCCGCCGTTCTCGGCATCGGGTCGTACTCGCTCATGAACACGTACACGATGGAGTACGGCTCGGCACAGCTGCATTACGACTACACGCAGCTCCTGATCGCGACGACGATCGGCAGCCTGCTGCAGTTCGTCACCATCCCGCTGTTCGGCGCGTGGGCGAACCGCATCGGCTCCGCGAAGGTCGTCATGTGGGGTGCGCTCGGCACGCTCGTCATCGCGTTCCCGATCTACTTCCTGCTGCAGACCGCCTCGTTCGGCGTGCTGGTCGGCATGATGATCATCGGCGGAATCCTCCCGACCGCTGCCTGGGCGGCCCTCGGCGGTCTCATGAACGACCTGTTCCCCGACCACTTCCGCTACTCGGCACTGTCGATCGCCTACGCCGTCGCTGCGACGATCAGCGGCTTCGTGCCCCTCGTCACGCTCGGGCTCGGTCAGGCCACCCACTACGCGTGGTGGCACCCGGGAGTCGTGCTCGCGGTTCTCTCGGCCGTCACGCTGCTGTGCGCCTGGCTCGCCGCACGGCGGCCGCGCGTTCCGGAGTCGGAGTCCGAGGCGGCTGCAGAGCTCGCGAACGCATGAGCGCTCGGAGCACGGGCGAGCCGCAGGCGCCGCGGATCTCTGCGCCCGATCTGCCCGATCGCCTCGACGACATCGACCGGCTCGACGCGGGCGACGATGTCGTCCAGGCGCGCATCCGGGGTCTGGCAGGCGACGTCGATGCGGCTCGCGCGACGGTGGCGGAGAGCGTCGTGGAGGGTGACGTCGACCGACTGGACCTCACGCTCGCGCGGCTCACCGACGTCGAGGTCGCGGGGCTGCGCGCGACCGAGCTCGTCGCGACGCGCGGGTCGTGGCGCAACGTGCGGATCGCCGGCGGGCGGATCGGCGCGCTCGACCTCGCCCGGGCCGAGCTGTACAGCGTGGAGCTGCGCGGCGTGCGGATCGACTACCTGACCCTCGGCGAGGCGGATGCATCCGACCTCCTCATCGCGGACTGCACCATCGGGACCCTCGACCTGCCGGGCGCGAAGCTCTCACGTGTGCGCTTCGAGGGCACGCGCGCGGACGAGGTCGACACGCGCGAGCTGCGGTCGACGCACGTCGACCTCCGGGGACTGGATGCGGTCGCCTTCACCTCACCCGCCGGGCTGCGCGGGGCCACCCTCGCGTCGCGGCAGGTCGAGCTGATGGCCGCCGACCTCGCCTCCGCCCTCGGCATCGACGTCCGCGACTGAGGCGATCGCGCCCGTGCGGCGCCGCAGCGCCAGCACGAGTCCGGCGATGCCGATGATCGCGAACACCCCGTAGACGAGCGCGAGGCTGGGGCGCGGCATCCATCCCGCCGTGTGCAGGGCGGAGTAGAGCCCGCCCCCGAGCAGCGCCGCCCACGCCGTGCCCGCCGTCTCCGCGAACGCGATGAGGGCGCCGGCCGTCGATGCCGAGGCGCTGAGGCGGAACGGCTCGGTCGACAGCAGCGGATAGGCGAGCCCCATCCCCCAGCCGGCGAGGCCCGCCGCCGCGACGGACAGGACGATCGCGACAAGGCCGGATGCCGTGGCCACGGTCACCGCGAGCGCCACGGTCGCCACGACAGCGAGCGCGATGCCGACGATCACGCGATCGGGTCGCGCCTCGGGCCGCGGCCGGAGTCCCGCAACCGACCAGGCGATCAGGCCGGCCATGAGCACTCCCGCAGCCCAGACGACGGTGAACGAGAAGCCCTCGATGACGGCGAGCGAGAGCAGCTCGTACGCGCCGAAGAACGCGGCGCAGAGGATCGCGAACGTGATCAGGATGCGGGCGGCGGCCGCGCCGCGCAGGAGGAAGACGACGATCGCGGCCGCCGCTCCGGCGACGCCGACGGCGAAGGCCGCGATCGCCCAGGACCCGGATGCGGCGGATCCCCACGCGCCGAGGGCGAGGCATCCCGTCACCACGAGACCCGCAACAGGACGGACGGGCTCGTGACGTCGCTGCCAGGGGATCCCCCGGACCGCCGTCCCCATCGCGATGCGCGCCACCACGACCGCGACCGCGGGCCAGCCGATCGCCCAGCGCCACCCGGCGAACTCGGTGATCACCCCGTTCAGCGCCGGGCCGACGAGCGAGGGCAACAGCCACACGAAGGCGAACAGGCCCATGACCCTCGGCCGCTCGCGCTCGTCGTAGAGGCCGCCGATCGCCCCCATGCCGAAGCCGCCCATGAGCCCGCCCGCGACGCCCCGCACGAGCGAGCCGATGAGGACGACCATCATCGTGGGTGCGAACACGCACGCCGCCGCGCCCACGACGTACAGCACAGTGGCGGCCAGCAGCACCGTCCCGGGGCGCACGCGGGCGAGGATCGGCGCCGCGAAACCGAGCATCAGCACAGCGGAGACGGTGCCGGCGGCGAGGGTCGCACCGAAGAGGGCGTAGCCGTCGAGATCGTTCGCGATGACCGGAAGCACGGTGGTGTACGCGATCCCCTGCATGGCCGCGGCGAGCTCGGCGAGAAGCAGCGCGGCGAGGAAGGACCCCCGCGCACCGTGGAAGATCTCCCGGAGCGGGATGCGGTCGGTCGTCATGTCACGCGGCTCGCGGCGATCGGGAGATCACGCCTCGACGACGAGCGCGAGCGAGGTGTCGCCGCACGAGACGACGAGCGAGCCGTCCGGCAGCGTCAGCGAGAGCGGCTCCCAGGATGCCTGACGCAGGGGCGCGAGCGCATCGGCGAGACCGTCGCGCCGCAGGAGCGCGCCGGTCGCCGTGCGCGGAAGAGCGGACGAGACCACGCGCCCCGAGGCGTTCACGAGGGTCGAGGGCATACCCGCGCGCAGCACGGGCAGGAGCTCCTGCTCGAGCCGGGCGACATACACGTCGACTCCGGCCATGCCCACCGTGACGCCGTCCACGACGACGGGCGTCGTCACCGTCACGGTGTAGTCGTCGGTGCAGAGGTAGTCCACATACGGGCCGGTGAGATGCCGCGCTCCGCTGGCCGCAGGCACGCGCCACCACTCGAGCGCCGTGTAATCGCGGAATTCGTCGGCATCGGGGTCGTCGACCGTGACGAGCCGCTCGATGCCCGCCGCCCGGCGGAGCCACCATGCGAGGTGCCAAGGCGCGTCGGGAAGGATGCCGGGCGCCGCGACGAAGCCCGCTCCCGTGATGAGTCGCGCGTCGCTGCTCAGGTCCGGAGCGACGAGGTCGTGCACGAGCGCGTCGAGCTCGACGACGGAGGGGATGGATGCGGCGAACCTCCTCGCGATCTCGTCGCGCCACGCATCCACCAGGGCGAAGACGGGGTCGAGCGTGCCGGCGATCCGCGCCGTCATCCCCTCGATCCCGGTGGCGATGACCGTCATGTCAGGCTCCTCTCTCGGCTACCGCCTCGAGCCGCGCCTTCTCATCGATGAGCCATTCGACGGCGTCCTGGATGAGCGCCGTCGTCGCGGCGCGAGAGGCGACGGGGTCGGCCGCACGGAGGGCGGCGGCGACGCCGCCGCGCGCAAGGCTACTCCGTTCCCGCATGTCGTGGTCGCGCATGCACATCCACAGCAGCGCTCCGCCCTCGGCCTGCAGCCGCAGCTCCTCGCGCACGAGCCGCGGCGACTGGCTCATCGCGGCGACCTCGAGCTGGAAGCGAGCGACGGCCCGGCGCGCGCCCCCGGCCGTCGAGATGTCGGCCCGCCCTTCGAGAGCCGCCAGTGCGGCGAGGTCATCGTCGCTGGCCCGATCAGCCGCGCTCTCGGCGGCGGACGCTGCGATGGCGACGTAATGCAGCGCGTGGTCGCGCAGCTCGATGCGACTGGCCTCGCGCAGGCGCGCCTCCATGGCATGAGCGGATGCGTCGCGGTCGGAGGTGATGAAGCTGCCCCCGCCGCGTCCGCGCCGCGTCTGTACCATCCCTCGGTCGCGGAGCGCCTCGAGCGCCTCACGCGCGGTGACCACGGCCACCCCGAACTGGGCCGCGAGCGCGGACTCGCTGGGCAGGCGCTCGCCGTCGCGCAGAAGGCCCGCGATGATCGCGTCCGCGATGCGGCGCTCCACGAGGGCGGCCCGACCCGAGCCGTCCAGAGGCGCGAACACCACGGCGCGCGTCGCGTCGGCACCCGCCGAGGTCTGCGGCATCCGTCCTCCTCTTCGAAGCGGACCGAGACTCGACCGTAACATGCACCACTGGACAAAAGCATCTGGATCCATAGGATTTATCTCGCGAACGCATCGAAGGAGATGCCATGACCGAGTCCACGGCGTCGGGGCCGACATCCCCCGACGCGACCCCCGCCATCCGTCTCTCCGGCCTCACCAAGGACTTCGGAGGGGTGACCGCCGTCGACCACGTCGACCTGGACATCGCCGCCGGAGAGTTCTTCTCGATGCTCGGCCCGTCCGGCTCGGGCAAGACGACCGTCCTGCGTCTCATCGCCGGTTTCGAGCGCCCGACCTCCGGTTCGATCGAGCTGTTCGGGCAGGATGTCACGACCTCCGCCCCCTTCGACCGCGATGTCAACACGGTGTTCCAGGACTATGCGCTCTTCCCGCACATGAACGTCCTGGAGAACGTGGCGTACGGCCTGCGCGTGCGCGGGGTCGGCCGCAAAGAGCGCACCGAGAAGGCGCTCGCGGCGCTCGCCTCGGTCCGCCTGCAGGATCTCGCGCAGCGCAAGCCCTCGCAGCTCTCCGGCGGACAGCGTCAGCGCGTGGCGATCGCCCGCGCCACCGTCGTGCAGCCGAAGGCGCTGCTGCTCGACGAGCCGCTCGGCGCCCTGGATCTGAAGCTCCGCGAGCAGATGCAGGTCGAGCTGAAGCAGATCCAGCGCGACCTCGGCATCACCTTCATCTTCGTGACGCACGACCAGGAGGAGGCGCTCACCCTCTCCGACCGCATCGCCGTCTTCAACGCCGGGCGTATCGAACAGCTGGGCACTCCTGCCGAGCTCTACGAGCGACCCGCTTCGCACTTCGTCGCCGACTTCGTCGGCACATCGAACCTCTTCGACGAGACGATGTCGTTCTCGCTGCTCGGGCGACACGGCACCCACTCCCTGCGACCCGAGAAGATCACGGCCTCGACCGAGGCGGCCACGGGCCCGGGCGTCCGCAGCGCCCGCGGGACGATCGCCGAGGTCATCTACCTGGGCAGCGCCGTGCGGATCGTTGTCGACCTCGACGCGGGCATGCGCATCACGGCCCTGGAGCAGAACGTCCGCGGTCGCGCCGTCGGCGGGCGGGGCGACGCCGTGCACGTCTCGTGGCACGACGACGACGTCGTGGCGATCGCCGGATCGCCGGGCGCGCCCCTGGACCCCATCACCGCAGAACCTCTCACCTCGCTTCTGCCGGGCGTGTCCGGCTGAAGCACCACCCGAAAGACAGGAGAACCCCATGATCGGATCGACGGCGCGACGACGCGCCACGATCATCGGCGTCGCCGTGGCATCCCTCGCGCTGCTCACGGCATGCGGTACCAGCGGCGCCTCGAACAGCGCGGCGACGAGCTCAGCCGCGCAGAAGCTCGGCAAGAACGAGGGCTCGATCTCGATCCTCGCGTGGCCGGGCTACGTCGAGGACGGCTCCAACGACCCGAAGGTCGACTGGATCCACCCGTTCGAGAAGGCGACGGGCTGCCAGGTCAACGCCAAGACGTTCGGCACGTCCGACGAGGCGTTCAACCTCATGAAGACCGGCGAGTACGACGTCGTGTCGGCCTCCGGAGACGCCTCCCTGCGGCTCATCGCCTCGGACACCGTGCAGCCGGTGAACACCGCCCTCATCCCGAACTACAAGGACGTCTACCCGTTCCTCAAGATGCAGAAGTGGAACTCGTTCGCGGGCAAGTCGTACGGCGTCCCGCACGGCTACGGCGCGAACGTGCTCATGTACAACACCGACAAGTTCACGACGGCCCCCACCTCGTGGGACGTCGTCTTCGACAAGTCGTCCCAGAACGCGGGCAAGGTCACCGCGTACGACTCGCCGATCTACATCGCGGATGCCGCGCTGTACCTGATGAAGCACAAGCCCGAGCTCAAGATCACGAACCCGTACGCGCTCGACAAGGATCAGCTCGCGGCATCCGTCGCCCTCCTGAAGCAGCAGCGACCGAACATCGGCGAGTACTGGTCGGACTCCGTCAAGGAGGGCTCGTCGTTCCAGTCCGGTGACACGGTCGTCGGCACGTCGTGGCAGATCGTGCAGAACACGATCGCGAGCGACGGAGCCAAGACCGCCGTCACGATCCCCTCCGAGGGCGCGACCGGCTGGTCGGACACGTGGATGATCGCATCCAAGACCAAGCACCCGAACTGCGCGTACGCGTGGCTGAACTACATCATCAGCCCCCAGGCCAACGGCGAGGCGACCGGCTACTTCGGCGAGGCCCCGGCGACCCCGAAGGCGTGCGACTACCGCACCGACTGCGCGGACTACCACGCCGGCGACGCCGACTACGCGTCCAAGATCTGGTACTGGACGACGCCGATCGCGAAGTGCGTCGACGGGCGCACCGACGTGCAGTGCACGGACTACTCCGCCTGGACCCAGGCGTGGCAGGAGATCAAGGGCTGATGACGGCTCTCACCGCGGTCCCCCGCCCGCGTCGCACGGCGGCGCGGGCGGGCTCCGCCTTCCTCGCGACGCATCCCCGCGTGCGTCTCGGGCTGCTGCTGACCGCACCCCTCTTCTGGCTGGGCATCGTCTACATCGTGGCGCTCGCGCTGCTGCTCGTGACGGCCTTCTGGTCGGTCGACAGCTTCACGGGCGAGATCCACACGACGTTCACGCTCGACAACATCATCGAGGTGCTCACCGGGTCGCTCTATCAGACCGTGACGCTGCGCACCGTCGGGGTAGCCGTCGCGGTCACGGCCATCGACGTCATCGTCGCCCTGCCGATCGCGTTCTTCATGGCGAAGGTGGCCTCGCCGCGGTGGCAGCGCATCCTCCTCATCATGGTGCTGATGCCCCTGTGGGCGTCGTACCTGGTCAAGGCGTACGCGTGGCGCTCCGTGCTCTCGCACGACGGCATCCTGCAGTGGATCCTCGCGCCCTTCGGCGGCCACACCCCCGGCTACGGACTGACCGCCACCATCATCACGCTCTCGTACCTCTGGCTGCCGTACGTGATCCTGCCGATCTACGCGGGGTTCGAGCGCGTGCCGGACAACCTCCTCGAGGCGTCGGCCGACCTGGGCGGCAAGACGTGGAAGACCGTGCGCTTCGTCGTCCTCCCCATGGCCATGCCCGCCATCATCGCGGGCACGATCTTCGCGTTCTCGCTCTCTCTGGGCGACTACATCACGGTGACCATCGTCGGGGGCACGAGCCAGATGCTCGGAAACCTCGTGTACACGAACGTGGGCGCGGCCAACAACCTCCCGCTCGCGTCGGCGATCGCGCTCATCCCGATCGTGATCATCTTCGGCTACCTGCTCCTCGTGCGCCGCACCGGCGCCCTCGACAACCTGTAGGAGCGCGGCCCATGCGTCTGTCCCGCACCGCCCGGATCGTCCTCGGCGTCGTCGTCGTCGCGATCCTCGTAGTCGTCTACGTCCCTCTGTTCGTCGTGCTCGTGAACTCCTTCTCGACGTCGAAGTCGCTGGCCTGGCCGCCCCCGGGCTTCACGCTCGAGTGGTGGGCCAAGGCGTTCCGCAGCGAGGGTGCCCTGACCGCCGTGGGCACGAGCGTCGTCGTGGCGATCGTGGCGACCGCGGTGGCGCTCATCCTGGGCACGCTCATCTCGCTCGCCCTGCAGCGGTTCGCGTTCTTCGGCCGCGACGCCATCAGCCTGCTCGTCATCCTTCCCATCGCCCTTCCCGGCATCATCACCGGCATCGCGCTGAACAACTTCTTCCGCACGATCATGGGCGTGCCGCTGTCGATCTGGACCGTGGTCATCGCGCACGCGACGTTCTGCATCGTGACCGTGTTCAACAACGTCATCGCGCGGCTGCGCCGCACGGGCACCAATCTCGAGGAGGCGTCGGCCGACCTGGGCGCCGGCGTGTGGACGACCTTCCGACTGGTGACCTTCCCTCAGCTGCGATCGGCTCTGCTCGCCGGCGGTCTCCTGGCCTTCGCCCTGTCGTTCGACGAGATCATCGTGACGACCTTCACCGCCGGATCGGGCGTCGAGACCCTGCCCATCTTCATCCTCGACAACATGTTCCGACCGAACCAGGCGCCCATCGTCTCCGTGATCGCGGTCGTCCTCGTCATCGTCTCCATCGTCCCCATCTGGATCGCGCAGCGTCTCTCCGACGACAAACGGGCGTAGCACGTGGGCATGCCGGCCGCGGACTCGGCGGGGGCCACCCGGTAGACTGGCCGGACATCCCACACTCAGGCACGCTCACACAGTGCCGCACATATCGCTCGAGGAGAGACGCATGAGCATTCCCGAAAAGCCGGCACTGGAAGGCCTCGAGCAGAAGTGGGATGCCGCGTGGCAGGAGCGGGGCACGTACCTGTTCGACCGCGCCCAGGCGAAGCAGCGCGGCCGCGCCGGCGTCTACTCGGTCGACACGCCTCCTCCCACCGCCTCAGGGAGCCTGCACATCGGGCACGTCTTCAGCTACACGCACACCGACATCAAGGTGCGGTTCGAGCGGATGCGGGGCAAGACGGTGTTCTATCCGATGGGCTGGGACGACAACGGCCTGCCCACCGAGCGCCGTGTGCAGAACTACTACGGCGTGCGCTGCGACCCCGGCCTGCCGTACGACCCCGGCTTCGCTCCCCCCTTCGAGGGCGGCGAGGGCAAGTCCAGCAAGCCGGGCGACCAGCTGCCGATCAGCCGCCGCAACTTCATCGAGCTGTGCGGCCGGCTGACCGTCGAGGACGAGAGGCAGTTCGAGGAGCTCTTCCGCCAGCTCGGTCTCAGCGTCGACTGGACCCAGACGTACCGGACGATCTCCGACGAGACGATCCGCACGAGCCAGTTCGCGTTCCTGCGCAACCTCGAGCGCGGTGAGGCCTACCAGTCGCTCGCGCCGACACTGTGGGACATCGACTTCCGCTCCGCGATCGCCCAGGCCGAGCTCGAGGACCGCGACCAGCCCGCGGCGTACCACCGCATCGCCTTCCACGGCGCCGGCGGCGACGTGTTCATCGAGACCACCCGTCCGGAGCTGCTGCCCGCGTGCGTCGCGCTCGTGGCGCACCCGGATGACGAGCGCTACCAGCCCCTTTTCGGCACGACGGTGCGCACGCCGCTGTTCGACGTCGAGGTGCCGGTCCTCGCCCACCCCCTCGCCCAGCAGGACAAGGGCTCCGGCATCGCCATGATCTGCACCTTCGGCGACGTGACCGACATCATCTGGTGGCGGGAGCTCGATCTCCCGAACCGCACGATCCTCGGCCAGGACGGCCGGGTCATCGCCGACGCCCCGGACGTCATCGTCTCCGACGCCGGCAGGGCGGCCTACGCGGAGCTCGCGGGCAAGACGGTGTTCAGCGCCAAGAAGCGCATCGTCGAGCTGCTGCAGGAGTCCGGCGAGATGGTCGGCGACCCGAAGCCGTTCACGCACGCCGTGAAGTTCTACGAGAAGGGCGACCGCCCGCTCGAGATCGTCTCGACACGCCAGTGGTACCTCCGCAACGGCGCGCGCGACGAGGGGCTGCGCGACCGCCTCGTGGAGTTGGGCCGCACCATGTCGTGGCATCCCGATTTCATGCGCGTGCGCTACGAGAACTGGGTCGGCGGCCTCACCGGCGACTGGCTCGTCAGCCGCCAGCGCTTCTTCGGCGTGCCGATCCCGGTCTGGTACGGCTTGGACGAGCACGGCGAGCGCGACTACGACCGTGTGATCGTGCCGGATGCCGCGAGCCTTCCCGTCGACCCCACCACCGATGTGCCCGCCGGCTACACCGAGGACCAGCGCGGCGTGCCGGGCGGGTTCGATGCCGAGCGCGACATCTTCGACACCTGGGCGACCTCCTCGCTGACCCCGAAGCTCGCGGGCGGCTGGCAGCGCGACGAGGAGCTCTGGAGCCTCGTGGCGCCCTTCGATGTGCGCCCGCAGGGCCAGGACATCATCCGCACCTGGCTGTTCTCCACCATGCTGCGCAGCGTCCTCGAGCACGACCGGGCGCCGTGGACGGACGCATCCATCTCCGGCTTCATCGTCGACCCGGACCGCAAGAAGATGTCGAAATCGAAGGGCAACGTCGTCACGCCCGCCGACATCCTCACGCAGCACGGGACGGATGCGGTGCGCTACTGGGCCGCGTCGAGCCGGCTCGGTGCGGACGCGGCGTTCGACCCGCAGAACCCGACGCAGGTGAAGATCGGCCGCCGCCTGGCGATCAAGGTGCTCAACGCCGCGAAGTTCGTGCTGTCGTTCCCCGTGCCCGAGGACGCCGAGATCACGCACGCGCTGGATGCGTCGATGCTCGCGACGCTCCACCGGGTCGTGCGCGAGGCCACGAGGGCGTTCGAGGCGTACGACCACGCCCGCGCGCTCGAGGTCACGGAGTCGTTCTTCTGGACGTTCTGCGACGACTACCTCGAGCTGGTCAAGGAGCGCGCGTACGATCGCACCGACGTCGGCCAGCCGTCGGCGGCGCTCGCGCTGCGACTCGCGCTCTCTGCCCTCCTGCGCCTGCTCGCCCCGGTGATCTCGTTCGCCGCCGAGGAGTCCTGGTCGTGGTTCAACGACGGCTCTGTGCACACCGCCCCGTGGCCGGTCGCGCCCGACGAGGAGTCCGGCGACCCGGCGATCCTCTCCACCGTGGGCGAAGCACTCATCGGCGTCCGCCGCGCGAAGACGGAGGCGAAGGCGTCGCAGAAGACCCCGGTCGCGCGCGTCGTGATCGCCGCGCCCGCTGAGGCGATCCAGCGGCTGCGCCTCGCGGAGGGCGACCTCCGGGCCGTCGGCCGCATCCGGGCCGTGGAGTACGTCGAATCCGACAGCATCGGCGTCGCCGAGATCGAGCTGGCGCCCGAGCACGTGACGGAGGCCTGACATGCAGCTCGGCACACGCTGGACCGCCGGCGACCAGCCGCCGGCGGCGGTCCCCGCATCCCTTCACCCGCAGATCTCGGCGGTCGAGGCGACCCTGCCTCCCGGAACCCCCGCGCCGCGCTGGACGCTCACGTGGCTCGAGGGCCGGCCGGTGGTCGAGCTCGACACCGGCGTGATCGTCACCCTCGACCGCGACGGCTCGGTCGTGGTGCGCCACGACGACGAGGACGACTTCGCCTGATCCGCGACCGTCGCGCGTCGCGGCCGCTCAGACGGCCGCGGCGTCTCCGGCCTCGGCACCCGCGCGGCGCGTCCCCGTGACGAGCAGCTTCAGGGCGAGCAGCGTCGCGACGGCCACGACGACTCCCGAGATGATGAACGGCAGCTGAAGGCTCGCGCGCGAGACCAGGCCGCCCAGCAGCGTCGCGATCGGGAACAGTCCCCAGGTGAGCATCCGGATGATGCCGAGCACACGCCCGAACATGTGCGGCGGGACGATCTGCTGGCGCAGCGCTCCCCACGGCACGTTCCAGATCGAGACCGCGAAGGCCATGAGCGCGTAGGCCGCGATCGCGCCGTAGAGGTTCGGGGCGAGGCCGGTGAGCACCGATGACACCGCGACGATCACGTTCGCGGCGACCATCACGGGGCCCCGTCCGAAGCGGGCGACGAACCGCGAGGCGACGATCGATCCGACAAGCGCGCCGATCCCGATGCCGGCCGTGACGAAGCCGATGGCCGGCGCAGCGACGTGGTGCACGTCGAGGAAGAAGAGGATGGTGGCGGCCTGCGCGAACGACAGGCAGCATCCGACGACAGAGGTGAAGAGCACCATCGCCCGCAGGTAGTGGTTGTTCCAGAGGAAGCGCACAGCCTCGCGCGCCGACACCGACGTGTGCGCGATCGGCGTGGCGACCGGCTCGGCGATGACGGAGACCTCGACGTCCGGCGCATCCGGATCGGGCACCGTCACGCGCTCCCGCTGGCTGGCGGGCGCCCGGAGCGAGTGGGCGGCCGCGGCCGGCAGCATCAGGGCGAGCGCGATCGGCACCAGGTACGCTGCGCCGCCGATCCACAGCGGGAGGGCCAGCGCCACACCGAACAGCACCCCTCCGATGGGCGTGGCGATGAAACTGTCGATCGTGACCTGGGCGGCCTGCATCCATCCGTTCGCCCTGTCCAGCTGTTCGCGCGTGACCACGCCCGGGATGACGGCGTTGGTGGCGTTGTCGAAGAGCGTCTCGCCGAGCCCGAAGACGAGCGTGCCGGCGAACAGCGCCCAGATCGACAGGGTGCCTGTGACGGTGAACACCGCGAGCGCGAGTGCGGCGCCGCCGCGCACGGTGTTTGCGACGGCCATGACGATGCGTCGGTCGAAGCGGTCGACGATCATGCCCGCGGGCAGCCCGAAGAGGAGCCACGGCAGGAACGCGAGCGCGCCGATCACCGAGATCAGGAACGGGTCGTCCGTGAGCGTCGTGGCGATGAGCGGGACCGCCGTGCGTCCGATGCCGTCGGCCAGGTTGCTGAATGCCGCAGCCGTCCACAGCTCGCCGAACGCCCGCCCGAGCGTGGTACGCGGCGCGGTGGCCGTCGTCATCGCGGGAGCAGCGAGAGGTTGCCGGCGGCCTGGGCGTCGCGTCGCGTGTCCGCGTCCCGCGAACGGCGGCGCTCGACGTCGGCCGAACGCTCGCGGCGCTGCATGTGACGCACCGCGATGCCCTCCAGGGCGGCCGACCCCTCGAGGAGGAGGCGTTCGAGGGCCGTCGGCGCGGCGGCACGGGTGGAAAGGGTGCGAACGGTGACGGTGCTCATCTCAGTGTCCTTCCTCGGGAAGCGGGAAGACGTCGGCGCGGATCGTGATGTTCCGGGCTCCTTCGACGTCCTGGGTGCGGTACTTGTCGACCGTCTCGTTGATGATCGCCTGCATGCGCTCGGTCAGCTCCTCGAGCTGCGTCTGCGTGAGCTGGACGGTCGCGGTGGAGATCATGGCGCCGTCGTGCCACTGCTCGGTGTCGGTCATGAGCCCACGGCCGACGTACTGCATGAGCTGCTGATGCCGCCGGTTGAGGAACTCCGTCATGACCACCTGGGTCGCTGCGCGTCCCGACGGCGTCTTCATGGCCTCGGGGTTCGTGAACGAGATGGAGCCGCGTGGGCGCTCCCACCAGCGCTCGCGCGCGGTTCCTCGTCCGTCGACCTCGCGGATGAGATCGTGCTTGGCGAGCGCCCGCAGGTGGTAGCTGGTCGCCCCCGACGACTCCCCCGTCAGCGCCGCCAGCGTGCTCGCCGTCTGCGGTCCGTACTGGCTGATGATGTCGTAGATCTGCACGCGCAGCGGGTGTGCCAGCGCACGGAGGGCGCCGGCATCCAGCACGCGCTCTGCACGCTCCGTCCGCTCCGGGTGCTGTTCCCCGAGTTCTTGCGGCTCCGCGTCGGTCATGGTTACAAAGATAGCTTTGCATCACATACTTTGCAAGCATTTCTTTGCAACGGATTGTTTGCGAACGCTCCGAGCGTCTGTCTACGCTGGAGGGATGACGGATGCCGCTGCCAATCCCCTCCTCGCGCCGACCCCTCTCCCCTACGACCTCCCGCCCTACGGTGACATCCGGCCCGAGCACTACCTCCCTGCCTTCGGCGCCGCGTTCGCCGAGCACCTGGATGCGGTGGCACGCATCACCGGCGACGAGTCGGACCCGACGTTCGAGAACACCATCGAGTCGCTCGAGCGCAGCGGCGCGCTCCTGGACCGCGTCGCACGCACCTTCTACACCGTGTCCTCCGCGGACGCCACGGACGAGATCCAGGCGATCGAGGAAGAGCTCGCTCCCCTCATGTCGGCGCACGCCGACGCCATCCAGCTCGACGCTGCGCTATACGAGCGGATCACGACGATCCACGACCAGCTGGACGAGCTCGACCTGACGCCCGAGCAGCGCTACCTCGTCGAACGCCGGCACCGCGAGATGTCCCATGCCGGAGCCGCGCTCGACGACGAGGCGAAGGCGCGGCTCACGGAGCTGAACGGCCGCATCTCGGTGCTCACGACCACCTTCGAGAAGAATCTGCTCGCCGACACCAATGATCTGGCCGTCGTCTTCGAGGATGTGTCCGAGCTCGACGGACTGACCGAGGGCGAGATCTCCGCGGCGGCGCAGTCGGCCGCCGATCGCGGCCTCGACGGGAGCTACGTCGTCACGCTCACGCTCTTCACGGGCCACCCGTACCTCTCGTCGCTCACCAACCGGGAGAGCCGCCGCCGGCTGCTCGAGGCATCCCGCTCCCGCGCTTCCCGCGGCAACGAGAACGACAACCGCGATACCCTGCGTGAGATCGCCCGCCTGCGCGCGGAGCGCGCGGCCCTGCTCGGCTACGACACGCACGCCGGGTACATCACGTCCGACGAGACGGCGGGATCGCCGGAGGCGGTTCACGCGCTGCTGCGCCGCCTGGCGGCGCCCGCTGCGGAGAACGCGCGGCGTGAGCAGGCGGCGCTCCAGGAGATCATCGACGCCGACGCAGACCCGTTCACCCTCGAGGCGCACGACTGGGCGTACTACACCGAGCGCGTGCGCGCGGACCGCTACGACCTGGATCGCGCCGCGCTCCGTCCGTGGTTCGAGGCTGAGCGCGTCCTGCGCGACGGCGTGTTCGAGGCCGCACACCGCCTCTACGGCCTGACCTTCGTGGAGCGCCCGGACCTTCCCGCCTACCACCCCGACGCCCGCGTGTTCGAGGTGTTCAACGAAGACGGCTCCGCCCTCGGGCTCTACATCCTCGACCTCTACACCCGCGACACGAAGCGCGGCGGCGCGTGGATGAACTCGATCGTCGACCAGTCCCATCTGCGCGGCGGCAAGCCCGTCGTCGTCAACAATCTCAACGTCCCCAAGCCCGCACCGGGGACGCCCACCCTCCTCACGCTGGACGAGGTGACGACGCTCTTCCACGAGTTCGGGCACGCGCTGCACGGCCTGTTCGCGACCGTGACCTATCCGCACTTCGCCGGGACCGCGGTGTTCCGCGACTTCGTGGAGTTCCCGAGCCAGGTCAACGAGATGTGGATCTATTGGCCGGAGATCCTCGACCGCTACGCGCGTCATATCGAGACCGGCGAGGCCCTGCCCGCCGAGGTGGTCGAGAAGCTGCACGCCTCGGAGACGTTCAACCAGGGCTTCGCGACCAGCGAGTACCTCGCCGCGTCATGGCTCGACCAGGCATGGCACTCGCTGACGGCCAAGCAGGCGGCGAAGGAGCTGGATGTCGCCGAGTTCGAGGCATCCGCCCTCGCCGACATCGGCCTGGGGAACCCCGCCGTGCCCACCCGGTACTCGTCGACGTACTTCGCGCACGTGTTCTCCGGCGGTTACAGTGCCGGCTACTACTCCTACATCTGGAGCGAGGTGCTGGATGCCGACACCGTCGAGTGGTTCGGTGAGAACGGCGGCCTCACGCGCGAGAATGGTGACCGGTTCCGTCAGCGCCTGCTCGGAGTCGGCGGCTCGAAGGATCCCCTCGAGGCCTACCGCGATTTCCGCGGGCGGGATGCCGACATCCAACCGCTCCTCACGCGCCGCGGCCTGGACGGCTGACGGGCGAGGGACGGACCGGGATTCCGGAGCGCCCCTCCCCCGCCTGCAGCAACCCGAGCTCTCGCGCGAAGGCCCGCGCGCGCTCGGCCATGACCTCGGGAACCTCGGCGATCGCGAAGTGCCCGCCCTCCTCGAGCCGCTCGAACGTGCGCAGATCACGATAGAACGCACGCGCGACGCTCTCCGGGTTGTCGTGCTCGTGCCGCTGGATGTGCACGGACGCGGGTACGGTCACGGGCGGCACCGGCGCCTCTCCCCGCGGCTCGAAGTAGGGCCGGAACGACGATGCGATGGTCTGCGTCACCCAGTAGATCGTCGCCTCGGTGAGGATGCGCTCGCGGGAGATGCGACGCTCGACCAGCCGCGGATCGCCCGCCGGCGTGTCACTCCACTCCACGAGCTTCTCGGTGATCCAGGCGAGCAAGCCCGCAGGCGAGTCGTTCAGTGCGGCGGCGAGCGTGTCCGGCCGCGTGCCCTGCTCGTGCGCGTACCCGCTCATCGCGTAGAGGTCGGCGTCGAGCCGCGCGAAGAACGCCACCGCCGCCGGATCGTCGAGGCTCGCGCGCTCCTGCATGGTCGGGAAGTGCGCATGCGTGACGAGCACGCCCTGCACCGACTCGGGATGCGTCGCCGCCAGCAGGTCGTTGACGTCGGCCGACACGTCCTCGCCGTAGGTGAGGTATCGGTCATAGCCGAGCAAATCCGTCATCAGCCGGTTCATGGTGTCGGCCAGGCGCTGGTTCTCCATGAACCCCGACCGGTACGGCGACGAGAATGCGAACCCCGGAAGGCTCGCCACGACGACGTGGAAGTCGGTCAATCGGTCGGCGAACGCGAGCTGCAGGGCGAAGGTGTGCGGCCAGCCGTGCATCACGAGGAGGGCGGGCGCGTTCGCGTCAGCGGCGCGCAGGTGAACGAGGTGGAGCGTCACGTCACCGAGATCGACCAGATACTGCGGATGCTCGTTCAGCCACGCCTCCCGTTCTCGCCAGTCGAATTCCCGCCACGAGGTGACGAGCTCGGCGACATAGGCCGCCGACATGCCGGATGCCGGTCTCCCCGGAGAGTCCGGCAGCAGGCGGGTGTGCCCGAGCCTCGCTCGAAGATCGGCGAGAACCTCGCCGGGGACGTCGATGGAGAACGGCTGGGGCTCGGGAGTCGGCATCCCGTCACGCTACGCGCGGGGTGCGACAGCGGCGGCAGTCCCTCTCACGCCGGAGTGGGCGGCCGTCCCGCGCGCAGCACCAGCCACATGACGCCGCCCACCACGAGACCCCAGAAAGCCGAGCCGAGCCCGGCGACGACGATGCCGGAGGCGACCGTCACGAACGTGCCGATGGCGACCAGGCGTCCGTCGGGATCGGCGAGCGCGCCCGTGATCGCGGTGATCAGCGCTCCCAGGAGTGCCAGTCCGGCGACCGATTCGATGAGGATCGGCGGGCTCGCCGCGACGAGGGAGCCGGCCACGCCCGCACCGAGCCCGAGCAGGATGTAGCAGCAGCCGGCGGTGACCGTGGCGATCCACCGACGGTCCTTCGGCGTGTGCCGGTCGCCGACCATGATGGCCGCCGACAGCGCCGACAGGTTGATCGTCTGAGCCCCGAGCGCCGAGATGGCGGCGCTGCCGAGGCCCGTCGACGTCAGGATGAGGCGTGCAGGGACCGGCTGGTAGCCGTACGTGTGCAGCACGGTGAACCCCGCGATGTTCTGCCCCGCCATCGTCACGAGGTAGAGCGGAACGGCGAGCGACACGACGACGAGCGGGTCGAACACCGGAGCGACCACCTCGAGGTGCGGCGCGAAGGCGGCGTGCGCGGCCCAGTCCGGACCCGCTGCGACGACCACCGCCACGGCCGTCACCGCCACGGCCGCCGGCACCGCCCACCGCGGGGCGACCCGGGAGAGAACGAGCCAGACCACGATCGGCGGCAGTGCGAGCAGCGGCAGCTGGACCGCGGCCTGCACGGGCGAGATGCAGATGGGAAGCAGGATGCCGGCCAGCATGGCACTCGCGATGGGCGGCGGGATGCGGGTCATCTGCCGTGCGAGCCACGGCCACAGTCCCGTCATCGCGATGAGGAGCCCTGCGACGAGGAACGCCGCCACGGCGACGCCGAAGTCGCGGGTGAGCACGCCGGCCGTGATGAGCACCGCGGACCCGGGCGTCGACCAGGCGATGGAGATCGGCAGACGCGTCGTGAGCGACAGCACGATGGCCAGAGCGCCCTGCATGACGCACAGGGCGAGAAGGCCGGAGGCCGCTTGCGCGGTCGTCGCCCCGACAGCGCCGGCACCGGCGAGGACGAGCGCGAACGACGACGCGAAGCCGGTGACGGAGCCGACGACGCCGGCCAGGATCGGGTGCACGAGCGATCCGCCGGAGGCATCTCCGGCCGGTCGGTCCTCGCTCACTCGTTCAGGCGCTCTTGCGCTTCTGGCGCAGCACCAGCGTCGGCGGCGCGCCCTCGTCGACCGCGGCACGGGTCACGATGACCTTGTCGACGTCCTCGGTGGACGGGATCTCGAACATGATCGGACCGAGCACGTCCTCGAGGATCGCCCGGAGCCCGCGGGCCCCCGTCTTGCGGGCCACGGCGAGGTCCGCGATGACCTCGAGCGCCTCGCGGTCGAATTCGAGCGTCACGCCGTCGAGCTCGAACATGCGGTGGTACTGCTTGACGAGCGCGTTCTTGGGCTCCGTGAGGATCTCCATGAGCGCCTCGCGGTCGAGCGGCGAGACCGAGGCGACCACCGGGAGGCGGCCGATGAACTCCGGGATCAGCCCGAACTTGTGGAGGTCTTCCGGCTGCACCTCGCTGAAGAGGTTGAGATCCTCGTCCTTGCGATGCAGGGAGGCGCCGAAACCCACGCCGTGCTTTCCGACGCGCGCGGAGATGATGTCCTCGAGACCCGCGAACGCACCGGCCACGATGAACAGCACGTTCGTCGTGTCGATCTGGATGAACTCCTGGTGCGGGTGCTTGCGGCCGCCCTGCGGCGGCACGGACGCCACCGTCCCTTCGAGGATCTTCAGGAGAGCCTGCTGGACGCCCTCGCCCGAGACGTCGCGCGTGATCGAGGGGTTCTCGGCCTTGCGGGCGATCTTGTCGACCTCGTCGATGTAGATGATGCCGGTCTCGGCGCGCTTCGTGTCGAAGTCCGCGGCCTGAAGGAGCTTGAGCAGGATGTTCTCGACGTCTTCGCCGACGTACCCGGCCTCGGTGAGGGCGGTGGCATCCGCGACGGCGAAGGGCACATTGAGCCGCTTCGCGAGCGTCTGCGCGAGGTAGGTCTTGCCGCATCCCGTGGGACCGAGCAGCAGGATGTTGCTCTTGGCGATCTCGATCTCGTCGGCGCGCTGCTCGGCGGACTGGATCGTGCCGTGCGCCCGCACGCGCTTGTAGTGGTTGTAGACCGCGACGGATAGGGCGCGCTTGGCATCGTCCTGCCCGACCACGTACTCCTCGAGGAACGCGAAGATCTCGCGGGGCTTCGGAAGGTCGAAGTCCGAGACGATGCCCGAGCCGGACTCTGCCATCCGCTCTTCGATGATCTCGTTGCACAGCTCGACGCACTCGTCGCAGATGTACACGCCCGGGCCCGCGATCAGCTGCTGGACCTGCTTCTGGCTCTTGCCGCAGAACGAGCACTTGAACAGGTCCGCGCTCTCACCGATGCGTGCCATGGGCTCCCCCTCCGGTTTCGGCACTCGAGGCGCCGATCGGTCTCGACACGGCAGTGCCGATCGATTCCGAGCCTATCCGCTGACGGGGACATCCGGTCGGATTGCGCCCAGCCTGTGGACGCCGTGCCGGATGCCCCGCCGCGGTTCACTTCGAGATGGCCGCCTGGCCCCGCTTGCGGGTCGTCAGGACCTGGTCGACCAGGCCGTAGTCGACCGACTCGGACGCCGACAGGATCTTGTCGCGGTCGATGTCCTTGTGGACGTCTTCGATCGAGTGGTTGGAGTGCTTCGACAGCGTCTCCTCCAGCCACGTGCGCATGCGCATGATCTCGTTCGCCTGGATCTCGATGTCCGAGGCCTGACCGTGGCCCGCCTCGCCCATCGCCGGCTGGTGGATCAGGATGCGCGCGTTCGGCAGTGCGAGACGCTTTCCCGGCGCACCGGCCGCGAGCAGGACGGCGGCCGCCGAGGCCGCCTGACCCAGGACGACCGTCTGGATCTGCGGCGACACGTACTGCATCGTGTCGTAGATCGCGGTCATGGCCGTGAACGAACCGCCCGGCGAGTTGATGTACATGATGATGTCGCGGTCGGGGTCCTGGCTCTCCAGCACGAGCAGCTGGGCCATGACGTCATCCGCCGACGCGTCGTCGACCTGCACGCCGAGGAAGATGACGCGGTCCTCGAACAGCTTGTTGTAGGGGTCCTGGCGCTTGAAGCCGTACGCTGTGCGCTCCTCGAACTGCGGCAGGATGTAGCGGCTGTTCGGCATCTGCAGTCCCTGGTGGCGCGCGCCCGCGAGCCGGGGGTCTGGGGCGGAGCCCCAGTGGGCGCTGCTCGGCATCCCGAAGGTCGGAGTGTTCATTCCCTGTCTCTCTCTTTCCCTCGTCGCCTTACTTGGAGGTTCCGCCGCCGCCGATGACGTCGACGGCGGACTCGCGGATGTGGTCCACGAACCCGTACTCGAGCGCCTCCTGCGCGGTGAACCACCGGTCGCGGTCGCCGTCGGCGTTGATCTGCTCGACGGTCTTGCCCGTCTGGGCAGCGGTGATCTCGGCGAGCCGCTTCTTCATGTCGAGGATCAGCTGCGCCTGGGTCTGGATGTCGCTCGCCGTGCCGCCGAAGCCGCCGTGCGGCTGGTGCAGGAGGACCCGCGCGTTCGGCGTGATGTAGCGCTTGCCCTTGGTGCCTGCGGTCAGCAGAAGCTGACCCATGGATGCGGCCATGCCGATGCCGACGGTGACGATGTCGTTCGGCACGAACTGCATCGTGTCGTAGATCGCCATGCCCGCGGTGATGGAGCCGCCGGGCGAGTTGACGTACAGGTAGATGTCCTTCTGCGAGTCCTCCGCCGCGAGCAGCAGGATCTTCGCGCAGATCTCGTTCGCGTTGTCGTCGCGCACCTCCGATCCCAGCCAGATGATGCGGTCCTTCAGCAGCCTGTCGAACACACTGGTTGCGACAAGGGGTTCAGCCATGAGAGCTCCCGTTCGTTACGTGGGTTCGAATCTACCGGCGCGGCGCAGGCGATCCGCCCGTGTTCGCCCTGGGCAGAGTGAAGCCCGCCGAACAGCCGCCGGAGACGACGAGAGGGTGGATGCGAGTCGCATCCACCCTCTCGTTCTCGAGTCGTTACTCGGCCTTCTTGGCGCGCGACTTCCGCGCGGGCTTCGCCGCCTCGGCCTCTTCGGCCGCGACGATCTCGTCGGCGTCGGCCGCGGCATCCGCGAGCTCCTGCGCCTCCTCGACGACCTCTTCCTCGGCCTCGGCCTCGGTCTCGTCGGCGGTGGCGACGAACCCCGTCAGGTCGACGGCCTTGCCGTCGGTGTCGACGACGTTCACGGTGCCCAGAGCGACCGCGAGGGCCTTGTTGCGGGCGACCTCGCCGACGATCGCCGGCAGCTGGTTGCCCTGCTGCAGCGCGTTGATGAAGTCCTGCGGCGCCATGCCGTACTGGGCGGCCGACTGCACGATGTACTGGGTCAGCTCGTCCTGCGACACCTGCACCTGGTGGCGCTCGGCGATCTTGTCGAGCAGCATCTGCGTGCGGAACTGCTTCTCGCTGGCCTCGGTGACCTCGGCGCGGTGCTCGTCGTCCTCGAGGCGCCCCTCGGACTCGAGGTGGCTGTGCACCTCACCCTCGACGAACTGCGGCGGCACCGGGATGTCGACCTGCTCGAGCAGCTGCTCGACGAACTTGTCGCGCGCGGCCGACGCCTGGGTGAACACACCCTGCTCGCCGACCCGCTCGACGAGGCTCGCACGGAGCTCGGCGATGGTGTCGAACTCGCTCGCGATCTGAGCGAAGTCGTCGTCGGCCTCGGGGAGCTCGCGCTCCTTGACCGCCTTGACGGTGACCGAGACCTCGGCCTCCTCGCCGGCGTGGTCGCCGCCGATGAGCGTCGAGCGGAACGTCGTGTCCTCACCCGCGGTGAGCGAGTCGATGGCCTCGTCGATGCCCTCGAGCAGCTCGCCCGAGCCGAGCTCGTACGAGACGCCCTCGGCGCGGTCGATCTCGGCGTCGTCGATAGTGGCGACGAGGTCGAGCTCCACGAAATCACCCGTGGATGCCGGGCGGTCGACGGTGACGAGCGTCCCGAAGCGCGCGCGCAGGCGGTCGAGCTCGGCGTCGACGGCGGCCTCGTCCACCGGGACGGCGTCGACGGTGAGGGTGGTGCCCTCGTAGTCGGGCAGCTCGAACTCGGGGCGGACGTCCACCTCGACCTCGACCTTGAGGTCGCCCGAGAAGTCCTTCTCGCTGGGCCACTCGATGACATCGGCGCTCGGGCGGCCGACCGCGCGGACGTCGTGGGCCTCCATCGCCTCGCGGTAGAAGGCGTCCAGGCCGTCGCTGACGGCGTGCTCCAGAACGGCGCCGCGGCCGATGCGCTGGTTGATGATCGGGGCGGGAACCTTGCCCTTGCGGAAGCCGGGGACCTGCACGTCCTGCCCGATGTGCTCGTACGCGTGATCGATGCTGGGCTTCAGCTCGTCCGGGGTGACCGTGATGTGGAGCTTCACCCGCGTGGGGGTCAGCTGCTCGACGGTGCTGGTGACCATACCTGTTCGTTCTCCTCTGATTCCCGCACGCGGGCGCGGCGGCTGAGTCGGGGTCTGTGGGGCCGGTTGTGTCGGGGCGACAGGATTTGAACCTGCGGCCTCCCGCTCCCAAAGCGGGCGCTCTACCAAGCTGAGCTACGCCCCGGGCATGCATACGCGCGCGTACGCCGGAATCGGCCCCGGCAAGTCTAGCCGACACCGCCGAGCGGTTCCTGCGCACAGCCTGGCGGGCCGCGTCAAGGTCATGCGTCCGCATCCAGTAGACTCGTCCGCGGTGCGCTTGCGCGCCTGCGGGGCGGTAGCTCAATGGTAGAGCCTCAGTCTTCCAAACTGATTACGCGGGTTCGATTCCCGTCCGCCCCTCCACCAGAGAAACCCCCGGTCAGCCGGGGGTTTCTGCGTTCTAGCGCGTGCCATCCTCGAGTGCTCGGCGGTCTGTTCGTGCCACCCGCGTGCCACTAGTGCCCCCGAAAGCGTCGCCCGCGAGGGCATCCATCGCGCTCGCAAGGAGTGCGTTTCGCTCCTCTGCGACGTGCTGATAGACCATGGCTGCGGCCGTCGTGCGGTGCCCGGCGCGCGCCATGAGTTCGCGCGTCGTCGCGCCCGCCTGCGCGGCCGTCGTGAGGCTTGAGTGCCGCACGTCGTGCAGGTGGAAATGCGGCACACCGAGGCGCGTCGTCGCGGTCCGCCACGCGGTCTGAATCTGCGTGCGCGTGTACGGCTGCCCGCTGCCCTTCGTGAACATCGGCGAGCGTCCGAATCCCGACGTAGCTGCGAGGTGCTCGGCGAGCATCGCTGCGATCGTCGGCGGCAGCGTGACCGTGCGCGCGTGGCCGGTCTTCGTGGGCGTGATCTCGACCGCTCCCCCGATCTCGACGGCCTGGCGCTCGATGTGCAGGGCGCCGGTCGCCGGGTCGAAGTCGCCACGCTGCAGCGCCACGAGTTCGCCGAGGCGCAGGTGTGCGCCGAACATCGTTCGCAGCGGTGTCGCGTAGTGCTCGGGCATCGCAGCCACGATCGCCGCGAGGACATCGGGCGCGAGGTAGGGGCGCTCGGGCGCCTGCGCGATGCCTGCGCCGACGATGAGGCACGGGTTCTCGCCGATGAGCCGATCACGTACGGCGGTCGCCATGATCGAGCGCAGGAGCGCGTACGCCTGCCGAATGCGAGCATCCCCCGTCCCGCCGCGCTTCGCTGCACGTTCGGCCGTCTCGCGGCGCGCACGGCTGTACCAGCGGCGCACCTCGGCGGGCGTGATCGCTGACAGCGCCAGCGGTCCGAAATGCTCGAGGTCGCGCGCCACGAGATCGCGATACAGCGCCGTCGTGCGCGGTGCGAGCTTGCCGCGGGATCCGCCGTTGTCGATCCACTCGACCGCGTAAGCGCCGAACGCCTGCGCGCCGTCGCGATGATCGCGGTACACACCGCGCATCCGGTCCGCCTGCACGCCCGCGAGGTGATCCAGCGCTTCGCGCTTCGTGCCGAACGTGACCGGCGCCGTCATCGGGCGCCCCGCCTGATCGCGATAGCGAGCCTGCCAGCGTCCCGAGGGCAGCTGCCTAACGCTGCCGAACGCCTGCCGATTCTGTTTCCTGCCGCTCATCACTGCTGCTCCCCTTCGTTCCCTGTACGTGTGTCGATCGAGCCGCGCCCTCGGCTGCGCCCGGTCCGCCTGTCGCGCTCCTCCGGCGTGCGCGGAAAGCCTGCGAAGGGCTCGCGATCCGGCTTCGGCTGCGTGACCGCCGCTGCGTTCGCGGTCGTCGTCGGAATCGGCCGCGCGCCGTGCTCGCGCTCCCAGCGGCGCGCGTTCGCGCTGTACTGCTTCGCCCGGTCGCGGCCGACCTGCGCCGCGTCCGCGATGGCCGCGATGGCGGACCGGCCGTGCGCCTGCGCCTCGGCCGAGATCGCGAGGATCGCGCGGTGCCATTCGTCGCTGCCGCCTCGCGTGTACGGCGGCAGCGCGACCGGTCCACGCAGCCCGAGCAACGAGTCGAATGCGGCGTTAACGCGCCCGCTGCCAAGGCCGCTCCTGTCGGCGACGAGAGCGGCGATGCGCTGCGAGGGCACACGCGCGAGCCGCTCTGCCGTTAGGGCGATCGGCGCGGCGTTCGGATCGAGCGGCACGATGCGAAAACTCACGAGTGCCGGGCGGCCGTTGATGAGCGCGACCTCGACACCTTCGAAGCGGTGTTCCGGCCAGCCGTCCACGTTCCACACGACATGCCCTCGAGCGGCGTCGAGTTCGTACGTCGGCGACTTCATACCCCAACACTACACCACAGCCTGAGTTGGGGTGTAATACATCGCGCCAGGCTGGACCTGTCCGAAACGAAAGAGAGGGGCACCATGGCCGTGAACGTAGACCGCCCGACCGGACGCAAGCCGTCGGTACTCGATGCACAGGCAGCGCTCCGTGAGCGTGACTTCGTGGACGTGCCGACGCTGGCCGCCGCGACGGAACAGAGCATCCACGTCATCCGCGAGGCGATCGCACGGGGCGAGATTAAGACTGTGCGCCTCGGCCGGTCGATCCGCATTCCCACGGCGCCGCTGCGCCGCGCGTGGGGACTCGATTAGCCGTGACGAAGCCGCGACACGTCCGCGTAGCCGCGGCGCGTGAACGGGTCCAGCGAGCGAACGCGAACGCCCGATGGATCCGCCATGTCGAGAGCCTGCCCGAGCGCCGAGAGGAGGCGAATAATGCCGAGCGCGACCATATCCACGACGGCGTACGACCGACTGACTGAAGCGCTGCGCGCCCACGGCAGCCGCGTGCGCGAGCACGGCGGAGATCGAGCACTTGCACAGTGCCCCGCACACGACGACGGCGAAGCGTCGCTCTCGATCACTCACCGACCCGGCATGCCCGGCCGCGTCCTCGCATACTGCCACGCGGGATGCCAGACCGCCGACGTCGTCGCCACGCTCGGCCTCGAGTTGCGCGACCTGTACGACGGATCGCCCGAGCGGATCGCCTACCCATACGACAACGGCCGAACCGTCACGCGCGAGTATCCGCAAGGGGCGCGAGGCAAGCGCATCCGCCAGACGAACACCGATCGCCCCGCCGAGCTATGGCGCCTCGGTACAGTGCGCGAGGCCATCGCTGCTGGCGCTGACGTCTTCATCGCCGAGGGCGAAGAGGACGCCCTCACGCTCGACGCACTCGCGCTCGCGGCAGGCACGCAGATCGCTGCCACGACCGCGCCGCAGGGCGCAGCCAACTGGGGCAAGGTCGACTATTCACCGCTCGCTGGCGCGTGCGTCGTCATCGTCGCCGACAACGACCCGGCAGGCATGGCACGCGCCGTTGCTCTCGCCAATCACCTGCCGACCGTCGGCGCAGAGGTACGCGCCGTCATGACCGCGCCCGCGGGACTCAACGACGTAACGGATGCGCTCGCGGCGTGGACCGGCGCCGAGCCGATGACGCTCAACGATCTACGCGCCGAGAATATCGGCGACTACCTCACGCGTACGCAGCCGATCGAGGCCGAACACTCGGGGTCATCCGTGGATCTCGCCGCGGCATCGCGGCTGATCACGGGCGGCGGGTTCGTGCTCGACACGCCCGACCACGCATCCGCGATCTGGGGCGACGGCGAACGCGTCGCGTGGGCCGAGGGCGAATCCTGCATGATCTACAGCCCGCCTGGCACAGGCAAGACAACCCTCTCCGGATTGCTGCTGCGCGGCCGTCTCGGGCTTCAGCCGAGCGTGCTCGGCATGCGCGTACGCCCCGGCGCGGGTCGCGTCCTCTATCTCGCGATGGACCGGCCACAGCAGATCGCCCGAGCGCTGCGCCGCCAGTTCGACCCGAGCGAGCGGGATGCACTTGACGACCGCCTGACAGTCTGGCGCGGGCCGCTGCCCTCCGATCTCGCGAGTCAGCCGACGCTACTGCTCGACCTCGCACGAGCGGCCGAGGCTGACACCGTCATCGTGGATTCGCTGAAGGATGCCGCGGCGCGACTGGCCGAGGACGAAGGCGGCCGACAGTACAACCTCGCACGGCAGCACGCCCTAGCCGAGGGCGTCGAGCTGCTCGAGCTGCACCACGCCCGGAAGGCGACGTCAGAGGGGCGCAAGGGTCTCTCACTCGATGACGTCTACGGCTCGACGTGGATCACCGCAGGCGCCGGATCCGTCCTCGCGATCATCGGCGAGCCGGGCGACACGGCCGTAGAGATCCGCGGCGTGAAGACTGCACGCGGCGACGTCGGGCCGCTGCGCGTGACGGTCGATCGTGAGGCAGGCACCATGACGGCCGAGGCGACGCCGAGCGTTCTCGACGCACTGCGCGGACAGGGCGCACTCCTCGCGAAGGTCGTATCGCAACTCGTCCACGGACGCGACAACGTGTCCGCCGCCGAGGTCTCACGCACGCGCCGCGAACTCGAGCGCATGAGCGACGCGGGCGCCGTCGAGCGACTCCCGATCGCACCTATCGGCGGCGGCCCCGAACGGGTCGCATACCGGCTGCAGGAGGAGTCATGAGAACAGCCAAAAGCACGCACGCGAGCACGCACGCACGTTTTCCGCGCGACCACGCACGCGAGCACGCACGCCGACGCACGCACGCCGCGAATTCCGCGGAATCACGCTGCACGCGAGCACGCACGCACCCTGCACTACCGACCGACCGCCATGCACGCACGCAAGCGCCCCTCTTTAGAGAGGGCGTGCGCGTGTGTGGTCAGCATTCACGAGAGGACCAAACCGATGAACCGACGCACGCGCAGGCACCCGGCGCGACCCGCACCCGCACCGCTGGCGCCGCCGCCTATCCGGCACCTCGAGGGCTGGACGCTCGACCAGCTCGCCGAGGCGGCGGGCATCCCGAGAGTGCAGGCGCTGCGCGTTCTCATTCCAGAAATCGCCGCGGGCCGCATCGCAGAAATCCGCTGCGGCGGTCGAACGCTGTACGCCCGCGTCGGCGGCGGCTCGGTCAAAGAGATCGTGCGATGACGGCCACGCCGGCACCGCGCCCGTCGCTCGGGGCTCCACCCTCAGGTCCAACGACGTCCGTCGATCTAAGAGCTGCGCCGCGTGCTGCACCGGATCGACGCATCCCCGCGCCACCGCGGCTAGTGTGCGCCACGCTCGCGGCGGCAGGGCTCACAGTGTCCGACGCATGGTGCGTCGACTGGCTGCAGCGTGCAGCCGAACTCAGGAAAGGAACGAACGATGACGAGTGACGAGACGTCAGCTCGAGTGATCGAGGCGTGGACGGCAGCTCAGCTTGCGGCGGCGGCGGACACGCCGAATATCTCGGAGCTGGAGGCCGAGGTGATGCTCGACACAGCTACGGCGGAGGGCTACGCGGTGCGTCTCAGCTCCGGCGGCCATACGTTCTACATCGGCGCTCGCCTCGGTATCGTGCTCGAGACGCTCGGTGCCATGCCGGTGTCGCCTGTCGAGGTGGCTCGGATGCAGGCTCGCATCTACGAGGGACTGCACGCTGCGCGACGGGGTGGGCGCCGTGGCTGAGTCCCTCGGAATCACGATGGTGCAGAAGCGCACGCTCGCGGAGCGCATGCGCGACATGCACGAGCGCGAGAGGATCGCTGCCGAGCTGGCGCGCGACCTGCCCGCCGGTTACTGCTCAGCATGCGGCGGCATCGTCAATGCCGGGACGGGCACGCTCGCGAAACCGAACTCGTGGGCGTCGCCAGTCGAGCGCGGCGAATGGGATCGGCTCGATATCGAGCGCGTCGGGGACGGGCGGCTGCCGTTGTTCGGCTGGCGACGGCGGCATGCTGGCTGCCAGACCGCGGCTGACGTTGTCGCGGCGCTCGTCGGCGTTGATGTGTCCTCCGAGGTCGCGGCCGACGCGCTGGGACGCCTGAGGACGCCCACCCTGGCATGGGAGGCGTATCGCTCGAGCATCGCCGCGGACCTTGCGATGCGGTCGAACGTGCGGCCGTGGGCGCACGTCGACGCGCTCGCGCGCACACTGCTGCGCCGCGCCGTCGACAACGCCCGTGCGCAGGTCGAGCCGACGCGTTGCAAGGACGGCGCGTGCGCTTGGTGCGGAGTCTCGACGTCGATCGGTTGGCGATCCTGCCCCGAAACGTGGTCGGACGGGCGCTCAGCGCCCCTCTGCCGCGATTGCGCGGAGGTTTGGGATCTCCGTGCCCGGCCGCGCGATCGGGACGGCCTGCGGGCGTGCGCACTCGAAGCGCTCAGCGGCGCAACGTCCATCGGTTCGACCGGGCTCGGCATCCGCACGTATTGCGATCTCGCGAGCGATCGAGGTACGGGTACCGCCGAGCGGTGGGCATATGCGCCCGAGGCGCTTCCGTCGCTCCGCGAGCGTGCGCGGCTCACCTGGCCCCATTCGCTGCCCGGCGAGCTGGCGGCCGAGTACGGGCCGAAGGCGGCGCGGAAGCGCGCCGAAGCGCTCGAGGCTGCGGTGACCGCACTCGAACGCGACGTAACCGAAGCACGGTCCGCGGCGGCGGCCGCCGAGGGCTGGCCGACGACGGTCTAGAGACAGGCGCCCGCCCGCGCCGTAAGGGGCAGTGGGCGGGCGCCTCGCCGACGACCGGCGTGCAGTCAATCCAAGGGCTCGAGTGCGTCGGCCCGGCTGTGGTCATAGGACGAGTCCACAGGCAACACGTCGAGATCGATAACCTCGGCATCCTCGAGCATCTCGCGACCCGAGCGCCGGACAAGGGTTTCCACGATGCGGTCAAGCTCGACCTCGCCAGGCGTGATCTCGTACTTCGTCGGTGCGTCGAGCCCGTCGAGTTGGGCGGCACGATGGGCCACGGCCACCGCGGCGCGAGTCGCGCCAGCTCGCCCGTTCTCGACATCGCGCACGGCGAGCGGCCAGAGATACTCGAGACGATCGCGCCACATCGAGCGTAGCTCGGGCATCTCAGGCTTGGGCACCTTGCCGATGTAGTTACGCACCGCGCGCATGGCATTCTGCGGATTGGCGTAGCCCAGCGCCCGCGCGATCTGATCCCATGTGGCCCCGCGTACCCGCATCGCGTAGGCGTCGGCGACTCGCTGCATGGCCGAGGCGTAAGCCTTGTGTGTCAATGGAGTGTCATTGCCCATGATCCGAAAGAGTACCCCCGGGGGGTATGCGGTGCCGCGCGGAAACGCTCGGCGCGCCGCGGGCGCGCTTCACGAGTCCGACCAACCTAGGTGAACCCTCATGCTGCCGTCCGAGTCTCGGCGCGCCGTGGGGCTCATCGCGTGAGCGGTAGCGGCTCTACTGCGAAACCTTCGACCCACCCAGCTTGCTGATGATGTCGTTCTTCTCGCTTGACGCCAGCCATCGGTCACCGCCATAACTGACCATCTTCGAATCTCCGGTTCGGGCGAGGTAACGATTCTTGGCCTCATCGCTGTCGAACACGATGAGGAACGTTATGGGGTTTGAGCAGAGCAGGCCATGCGCCCCCTCGGAGAGCATGTTCTCGTCGACCTTCAATGGATGGGTGCAGTTGCCTCCCGCGTTCACGTACGCGCTCTTCATCGATTCCGCGGAGCTGTACGTCGTGCCGCCGCTGCATCCGGCCAACACAAGAGCGGTTCCCAAAACTGCAATGATCCCCAGGTTCTTCATACCCGGAGACTATCCATCAGATAGGACCCCAATGCCATTCAAAGCCTCGTCAACGCCGCGTTGGCGGGCTTCGACTCGTTATGCATGCGATTCAGCAACGCCTGACCACTCGTCGCCAGTCTCCCGTTGGCTGTACGCATCCACCGACCGCCGTTCGCATCGGTGAACTCGATCATCAATCCGGTCCGCACGTCCATGGCCTCGCCGCTGTATTCCGGCCCGGTCACGTACCAATCGCCCGGCGGGACCATCGTGTGCCAGACCGGCAGGCGGATCGGCTTGTCCGCAGGCCAGTGCCCCCAGGCGCCTGCATACGCGACAAGGACGTTGTGGATGGTCGATCCCGAGTCGTTGCGAATCACAATGATCGGGCGCTCATCCCAGGGCTGCTCCGTGACGCCATCGAGGTCGTCCGTTGCACCCGCCTGTGCCTGAAAGGCCACAGGGTGCAAGACGTTCCTTGGTATCCGTGGATCCATCTCTCCTGGCCACGCGGTGACGCGCGATGCTTCGGCGCGCTTGCCGTCACGCACTGCACGTCCCGCCACCCAGACGGAGAAGAACACCGCGAGAAGCGTCCCCAGCGCGGCGAGGGTGGACACCACAAGGGCCAACACGTCGAACCAGTCTCGAGTGATGTCCACCGGGATTGGGATGGGAAGCGCCATCAGCATGGACCGAGGCTAGCGGCTGGTCACGATCGGCTAGGTGCAAATCGTGTCCTAGTTGGATCCCGCCCGACCATGGCAATGCGGGGAGACGAAGAGCGAACTCGGCGACCCCGCAGGCCGAAACGGGTCACCTGGGGGTCTGGCTCTCAGACTCACGCGCGCGTGCCACCCGCGTGCCACAAGGAGTGGCATGAACCTGACTCAGCCCGACACAGGATGCAACGGAGCTTTGCGAGGCTGACCGGCCCTTCTTTGAGTTCGCGCGACACACCGCGAGCGCGTGCACCTGTCTTCCAAACTGATTACGCGGGTTCGATTCCCGTCCGCCCCTCCACGCTTTCTCCTCCTCCCGGACGCGCCTCTGGCGCGGGCGAGGCTTCCCACGGCAGACTGAGCAGGCATCGTCCCATGTCGCCCTGAGGGAGTCGTCATGAGCAGTCAGAAGTCCGCATCCCGCCCCGCTCAACCGCGGAAGGTGCCGCGCAAGCCGGCCTCCGGCCTGTCCGAGAGGTGGACGCGCATCGACGGCGTCGACGTCTTCTACCGCGAGTCCCCCGTCGTGCCGCAGGACCAGCGCGTGATGGCGCACATCCACGGCTTCGGGCTGTCGGGGCGCTACCTCCTGCCCACCGCCGAACGGCTCGCGGACCAGTTCCACACCTATGTGCCCGACCTGCCCGGCTTCGGCCGGAGCGGCAAGCGCAGGGACATGCTCGACATCCCGGATCTCGCACGGGCGGCCATCGACTTCTTCGACGATCGCGGCGTGGAGAAGGCGACCCTCGTCGGCAACTCGATGGGATGCCCGGTCATCATCGAGTGCGCCCACCGCTACCCCGAGCGCATCGACCGGGCGGTGCTCGTGTCGCCCGCGGGCGGGCTCTTCAATCAGCCGCTGCGGCGCGCGATGCGTCAGCTGACGGCGGACGCGCCGCGGGAGCCGCTCAGGATGGCGCGCGTCGCCGTCCCCGACTATGTCCGATTCGGGGTGCCCAGCACCGTGCGGATGTTCCGGTCGCTGACGCAGTATCCGACGCTGCAGCGACTGCTCGAGATGCACATCCCGACGCTCGTCGTGATGGGCCAGCGCGACCCGCTCCTCCCCCACGCCCACCGGGTCGACGAGATTGCGAGCCAGACCGACAGCCACGTCCTGGTCGTGCTGCTCGAGGGCGCCGCGCACGCCATCAACTTCAGTCACCCGGATCAGCTCGCTCACGTCATCCGCAGCTTCATGGACGACAGGCCGATCGAGAACGACCCGCAGTGGCCCGGGCACGTGCGCCTGTACGAGGTGCACCGCGGCAAGAACCATCCGCCGGCTCGAGCCTGATCCGCCCCCACCGCTCAGTGCAGCGTGCGCCCCATGATGGCGCGCGTGAGCGCCGCCGTGGGCTCGGCCGGCGCGCGTGGCCCCACCCGCAGCGTGAACTCCACCTCGCCGAGCGGCGGAAGCCCGAGCCGGTTCGTCACCGTGGCGAGATCGCCGGGGATGAGTGAGCGGGGGAACGGCGCGACACCGAGGCCGGCCCGCACCGCAGCGAGGACGCCGTTGACCTCGCGCGTGTTGCACGTGATCCGCCACACCCGACCCGCCGCCTCCAGCGCGTCGATCGCCATCCGCCGGCTGACGCTCGGGTCCTGGTAGGCGATGAGCGGCACCGGCGCGTCGGGCGCCAACTCGGTGCGCTCCAGCCCCATCCAGACGAGGGCGTCACTGCTGACCCGATCGCCTTCGCCCTCCCCCTGCGCCTGCTTGATGAAGATGAGGTCGAGCTGACCCGCCTTCAGCCGGCGATCCAAGGGAGCCGACTGGCCGACAGTCAGCTCGAGGTTGATCTGGGGATACGCCTGGCGGAAATCGCGCAGGATGGTCGGGAGTCGCGTGATCGCAAGATCGTCCGCGACCCCGAACCGCAGGCGCCCCCGCATGGCCGTCCCGGCGAAGTAGCTGTCGGCGGCGGCGTGCGCGGCGAGGATCGTGCGCGCGAAGCCCAGCATGGCGTCGCCGTTGTCGGTCAGCCGAAGTCGCCGGGTGTCGCGATCGACGAGGTTGCGCCGGGCGGCCGCCTCCAGGCGTCGCACGTGCTGGCTCACCGTGGGCTGGCTGAGGCCGACCCGCTCCGCCGCCCGGGTGAAGCTGCCGGTCTCGGCGACGGCGACGAAGGTGGCGAGGAGCTCCGGATCCAGCATGCTCCCGAGCCTATTGCGAAAGCCAATGGTAGTTATAGGCCTGATTGGTCGCATGAATGGATGCCCCGCCCCTAGCGTGGACCGCATCCACCGCCGACCGCATACGGAACTCCTGTGACATCGACCGACGAATCGCTGCTGACCACTCCCATCCCCGTCCTGACCACCCGTCCCCGCTGGCGGGACACCTTCGTCTCACTTCGAGTGCCGAACTACCGGCTCTACGCCGGCGGGCAGATCGTCGCCACCACGGCCCTCGGCATGCAGCGCGTGACGCAGGACTGGCTCGTGCTGCAGCTGTCCGGAAGCGTCGCGGCGGTCGGGATCACGGTCGCGATGCAGTTCGCGCCGATGCTCCTGTTCGGCCTGCTGGGCGGGGTCATCGCCGATCGGTATTCCAAGCGCCTGCTGCTGATGATCACGCAGACGACGGCCGCGCTGATCTCCGCCGTCCTCGCCGTCCTCGTGCTCTGCGGCACGGTGCAGGTGTGGCACATCTGGGCGCTGGCGCTGCTCGGCGGATTCGTCACCGTGGTCGACAACCCCGCGCGACAGGTGTTCGTCAACGAGATCGTCGGGCCGAAGCTCCTGCGCAACGCCATCAGTCTCAACTCCTCGACGTTCCAGCTCGGTGCTCTCATCGGGCCGGCGATCGGCGGGCTCGCCATCACCGCCGTCGGAAGCGGCTGGGCATTCGCGATCAACGCCGTCGCCTGCGGCCTCGTCGTGCTCTCACTCGCACTGATGGATGCCTCGGCCCTGCACCACACGCCGGTCAGGCCGCGGGCGAAGGGACAGCTCAAGGAAGGGCTGCGCTACGTGGGCGGCAAGCCGGCGATCCTGTTCACCATCGTGATGCTGGGTGCTGTGGCGTTCTTCGCGTACACGATGCCGGTACTGCTCGCCGCCTATGCGAACGACGTCTTCAAGGTGGGCGCCGCGGGCTACGGACTCTTCAACGCGCTCGTCGCCGTCGGCGCGCTGACCGGCGCCGTGCTGTCCACGCGCCGGCTCGCGGTCAGCCTGCGGCTCGTGGTCGGCGGTGCGGCCGTCCTCGGGGTGGTGCAGGCGACCACCGCGCTCGCGCCGGGCCTCGTCGTGTTCGCACTGCTCATCACGGCCGGCGGGGCGGCGAGCCTCCTGTTCCTCACGAGCGCGAACTCGCTCGTGCAGCAGTCGACGAACCTCGGCGTCCGCGGCCGCGTGATGGCGCTCTACATCCTGGTGCAGCTCGGCGGACAGGCGCTCGGCGGCCCGCTCATGGGCTGGATCGTGGAGCGCGTCGGCCCGGCGGCCGGCATGGCCGTTTCGGGAATCGTGCCGTTCGCAGCCGCCCTCGTCATCGCGATCGTGGTGATGGTGCGGGGCCACCTGCGCCTGGCGCTGTGTCGCGACGGCCGACTGCCCTCGCTGCGTCTGGTGACGCCGGCGACGGACGCCGCCTCACCCCGCTGAGGACGTCTCAGGCGGGCGTCGCATCCTCGTGGTCGGCCAGGTGCGAGCGATACGTCTCGGCGTTGCGCACCAGTGCCGCGCGCTCGTCCTCGCTGAGCTCCCGGCGCACCTTCGCAGGGACGCCGGCGACGAGGGAGCCGGGCGGGATCACGGCTCCCTCCAGCACGACCGCTCCACCGGCGACGAGAGAGCCGGCGCCGATCACCGCGCCGTTGAGCACGACGGCGCCCATGCCGATGAGCGAGCCGTCCTCGATCGTGCAGCCGTGCACGACCGCGTTGTGACCGACGGACACGTTCTCGCCGATGACGACCGGCTTGCCGTGGTCGACGTGCACCGACACGTTGTCCTGCAGATTGCTGCCCGCGCCGACGGTGATCGAGTCGCCGTCCGCGCGCAGCACCGCGTTGTACCAGACACTCGATCCCTCGCCCAGGTGCACGTCTCCGACGACGCGCGCACCGGCCGCGACGAAAGCGGAGGTGTCGATGACGGGCGTCCTGCCCGACACCGAGAGGACTGAGGCACCGTCGGCGATCGTCATGACCAGACTCTCTCACGTACCGGCGACGGCCGGTGCGATCAGCCGATCAGCCGCCGTGGGTCAGGCGGCCCCCCACGAGAGTGGCAGACACCCGCATGCCGCGCAGTGACGGCTCGTCCGCAGCCAGAGGATCGGCGTCGCAGAGGACGAGGTCTGCCCGAGCTCCCGGCGCCAGGGCGTCCGGGTCGGCGGAACCCGCGTGCGTGGAGGCCGCGAGGGCGGTCGCCGCATCCACGGATTCCTCGCCATGCCAGGCGGCGCGCCCGTCACGCGTCCGGTACACGGCCGCCGCCACCGCGGCCCACGGGTCGAGCGGCGACACCGGCGCGTCCGACCCGAAGACGAGCGGCGCGCCCGCGTCGGCGAACGACCGCAGCGGATACGCGAGGGAGGTCTGGCCGCCCCAGAGGGCATCGGCCATGTCCCGGTCATCGAGGGCGTGGGCCGGCTGCACGCTCGCGGCGACGCCGAGGCGGGCAAAACGCGGGATGTCGGCGTGGGCGACGAGCTGCGCGTGCTCGATGGTCCCCCACGCGCCCGTGGCGGCGAAGGCGTCGAGGGCGTGCGAATTCGCCACATCGCCGATCGCGTGCACTGCGCAGCGCAGCCCCGCGGCCGTCGCCTCCGTCATCAAGCCGACGAGCTCCATCGGCTGCACCGTGAGCATGCCGTGGTTGTGCTCGTCGCCCGGGTAGGCGTATCGCGCAGCGGCGGTCCGGGTGCCGAGCGATCCGTCGGTGATGACCTTCAGCGGGCCGACGGTGACGAGGTCGGAGTCCGCGCCGCGCACGGCGTCGCCGCTGCGCAGCCCCTCCGCGATCGCGCGCGGGAGCAGATCGGGGTACACGCCGAACTCCACGCGCAGCGTGTCGAAGCCCGCGGCGAGCCGTCGCGCCCAGGACTCCTCGTTCCAGGCCATGTCGAGATCGACGATCCCGACGATGCCGCGGGCCGCCGCATCCCTCGCCATCTCGGCGACGAGGCGATCGGCGACGTCGGGCTCGACCGCGTTCAGCAGCTTCGAGACGGCGAACGCGGGCTCCTCGCGCAGGATGCCGTCATCCCCTGTCGTGACGCCTTCGCGGCGCTGCGCGGCCGAATTCAGCCACATGCTGTGGGCGTCCGCGTTCAGAAGGTAGGTCGGCGTGTCGCCCGTCAGCTCGTCGAGGAGAGCAAGCGAGGGCCGGTCCGCCCACAGCGCGTCCCGGAAGCCGGCGCCCACGCGCCTCCCGTCGGGAAGAACAGTGGATGCCGCCGCCCGCCGTGCCGCGTCGCCCGCCGACTCGCTCCCGTCGAGGTCGGCGCGCTGCGCGGCCAGGGCCCACTGCGTGGTGTGCACGTGATGGTCCCACAGCCCGGGGATGAGGAACCGGCCGTCGGCGTCGAACGTCTCGCCGCGGGGGCGCAGGGCTCCGGCCGGCGCGATGTCGACGATGAGGCCGTCGGCGTGGAACACGTCGAACGGCCCCGAATCGGGAAGCATCTCGGTTCCGGGTCCGCGCAGCTGAGCGCGCCGGATCGTCGCGATCATGACGTCCGCGCCGCAGCCATGGCATCGCGCGCTCGTCGCATCTCGGCCGCGAGCGCGGAGTTCGCGTACGGACCCGTCCCCTCGAGCTCGAGGATCACCGACTCGACGACCTCGGGCGTCTTGTTCTGGCTGAGCTTCCGCTTCGCGACGATCTTCGTCGGGGTCAGCCGGAATCCGATCGTGCCCTTCTCCAGACGCTCGACGTAGGAGGCATCGTTGGGCCGCTCCCACATCAGCCGCGGGTCGTCGCGCTGCGACTCGAACCGCGCCACCAGCCGGTCGAGCACCTGCAGGTTCTCCTCCGTGGTCAGCAGCTCGGGGACCCCCGACAGGTGCACCGAGACGAAGTTCCACGTCGGGACCCCGGCGACGTCGCCGTACCACGCGGGCGAGATGTAGCCGTGCGGCCCCTGGAAGATCACCATCAGCTCGCGCTCGCCGAGACCGTGGAGCAGGTCGTCGGGTCGCCCGACGTGCCCGACGATCGTGAGGTCGTCGCGGTCGTCGTCCAGGAGCACCGCGTAGTGGGATGCGACCAGGCCGTCGGGTGCGGCGCTCACCAGTGTCGCCCACGGGTTCCGGGCGATGAGGCGACGCAGCTCGGCGACATCCGTCATCGCGAAGCTCGGATTCTGACGCATGTTCTCAGGCTATTCCTGGCAGGACGGGCACCAGTACAGCTTGCGGGCCCCCATCTCCTCGAGCACGATCGCCGTGCCGCAGGTGCGGCACGGCAGGCCCGCACGGCGGTACACCCAGTGCCGGTCGTCGCGGCTCGCCATCGCCTTGCGCCAGTCGCCGGGCGACAGATCGTCCATCGTCATCATCTGCCCGGTCTCGACCCCGACGCGCAGCAGGTGCGACCAGTCGCGCCACAGCTCGCGGACCGTGTCCTCCGGCACGTCGCGGCCAGGCGTGTGGGGGTCGAGGCGCGCCCGGTACAGCAGTTCCGCCCGGTACACGTTTCCGATGCCGCTGACGACGCTCTGGTCCATGAGGAGAAGGCCGATGGGCGTGGGCTTGCGCCGCACGACGCGCGTGAAGCGCTCCTCCCCCTCTTCGGGATCGTCCACGAGCGGGTCGGGCCCGAGCTTGGCGATCGTCGCGACGACCTCGTCCGGGGTCTGCAGCTCGCACGCCGTGGGGCCGCGGAGGTCGGCGCAGGTGTTCTCCGTCAGCAGGCGCAGCCGCACCTGTCCGACGACGGGAGGCGGCCACTCGTCCCCCTCGTCTGCGAGTCCGGTGGTCTGCTCGGACATGCGCACGTGCACGCGGGCGCGCCGCGGCGCGCCGATGGAGGACAGCGAGTTCTCGCGCGCGGCATCCATGATCTCGTCGTCCAGGACGGTGCCGCGCTGGTTGGTCTGGCCCATGCGCCCGTTGGCCGAGGCGATCGTGGGATCGACGAGGATCTCGCCGGCGAAGTCCCACGCCCCGTACATCCCGAGGTGCACGCGGAGCCAGACGTCACCCTCGAACTCGAGGAACATCTGCTTGCCGACCGCACGCACCGACTCGGCCTCACGGGCGTCGAGAATGGCCGCGCCCTCGACGAAACGGCCCTGGGGACTGGATGCAGCGACCCGGCGACCCACGAAGTTGCGCGCGAACTGCCGCGCGATGCGATGGACGGAGTGCCCCTCCGGCATCAGCCCGCCTCGGGGTCGAAGTCGCTCCTGTCGTCGGCGATGACATTCGGCGCGACGGCGCGGGGGTCGGGCTCCAGCGCACCGTCGATCTCGAACGCCGCGATCTGGGCGATGCGCCGGATGTGGCGCTCCTCGTCGCTGAACGGAACGGCGATGAAGGTGTCGATGAACGACAGCGCCTCCTCGAGCGTGTGCTGTCGCGCTCCGATGGCGATCACGTTCGCGTCGTTGTGCTGACGGGCGAGCTCGGCTGTCGACTGGTTCCACACGAGGGCCGCGCGGATGCCGCGCACCTTGTTCGCCGCGATCTGCTCGCCGTTGCCCGAGCCGCCGAAGACGACGCCGAGCGCCTCGACGCCCGCCGACTGGTCAGCGACGACGCCTTGCGCGGCCCGGATGCAGAACGCGGGGTAGTCGTCCAGCGCGTCGTACTCGATCGGACCGTGATCGATGACCTCGTGCCCCTGATCGGCGAGGTGGCGCTGCAGCCGGGTGGAGAACTCGAGGCCCGCATGATCGGTCGCGATGTGGATGCGCATGCGTCAATCCTAGGGAGCACCATAGGCTAGGACGGTTGTCGCCGGGCGCCACCCGCGCTCGTCCGCGGCATTACCCCCACACGCAACGGGAGCAACGCAGTGCCTGGAGAGAACCTCACCCGCATCGAAGCGCAGGAGCGACGCGCCATCGTCGATCCGTCGACCGAAGGGCTCGAGTACGACGTCGTCCTCGACCTGACCCGGGGCGCCGAGGTGTTCGGTTCGCACACCACCGTCCGCTTCGCCGCCGTTCCCGGCTCAGACACCTTCATCGACCTCATCGCGCGCGAGGTGCGCTCGATCACGCTGAACGGCGCCGAGCTCGATCCCGCAGAGGTCTTCGCCGACTCGCGCATCGCGCTGCGAGGCCTCGCCGAGCAGAACGAGCTCGTCGTCGACGCCGACTGCCTGTACACGAACACCGGCGAGGGCCTGCACCGCTTCGTCGACCCGGTCGACGACGAGGTCTACCTCTACTCGCAGTTCGAGGTGCCCGACTCGCGGCGCGTGTTCACGGTGTTCGAGCAGCCCGACCTCAAGGCGGGCTTCCTGTTCACCGTCACCGCCCCGGAGCCGTGGCGGGTCGTCTCGAACTCCCCCACCCCGGAGCCGAAGAAGCACGGCGACGGATCGGCGACGTGGGCCTTCGAGCGCACGCCCCGCATCTCGTCGTACATCACGGCGCTCATCGCCGGCCCGTATGAGGCGACGTTCTCGGAGCTGACGAGTGCCTCCGGGCGCGTCGTCCCCCTGGGCGTGTACGGCCGCAAGAGCCTGTGGCAGCACCTCGACGCCGACTACATCTTCGAGAAGACCCGCCAGGGCTTCGCGTACTTCGAGGAGAAGTTCGGCGTCGCCTACCCGTTCGCGAAGTACGACCAGCTCTTCGTGCCCGAGTTCAACGCGGGCGCCATGGAGAACGCGGGCGCGGTCACCTTCACTGAGACGTATGTCTTCCGCAGCAAGGTGACCGATGCCGTCAAGGAGCGTCGCGTCGTCACCATCCTGCACGAGCTCGCCCACATGTGGTTCGGCGACCTCGTCACCATGAAGTGGTGGAACGACCTCTGGCTGAACGAGTCGTTCGCCGAGTGGGCGTCCACCATCGCCACCGCCGAGGCGACCGAGTGGACCGAGGCGTGGACGACGTTCAACGCCATGGAGAAGACCTGGGCCTACCGCCAGGACCAGCTGCCCTCGACGCACCCCGTCGTCGCGACGATCAACGACCTCGAGGACGTGCAGGTCAACTTCGACGGAATCACCTACGCCAAGGGCGGCTCGGTGCTCAAGCAGCTGGCCGCATGGGTGGGCATCGACGCGTTCTTCGCCGGTGTCGGCGCCTACTTCCGCAAGCACCAGTGGGGCAACACCGAGCTCAGCGATCTTCTCACCGAGCTCGAGTCGACGAGCGGACGCGACCTGACCACGTGGTCGCGCAAGTGGCTCGAGACCGCGGGCGTCAACACCCTCTCCCCGGTCATCGACGAGGCCGGCGACGGCACGATCTCGCGGTTCGCGATCGTCCAGACGGCCCCGGCCGACTACCCGACGATCCGTCCGCACCGACTCGCCGTCGGCTTCTACAGCCTGCGCGGCGACACCCTCGTCCGGGTGCAGCGGATCGAGATCGACGTCGACGGCGACCGCACCGATGTCCCTGAGCTCAAGGGCATCGTCCGTCCCGACCTGGTGCTCCTGAACGATGACGATCTCGCGTACGCGAAGATCCGCCTCGACGGCCGGTCGCTGAAGACCGCGATCGCCCACCTCGCCAAGATCTCGGACCCGCTCGCGCGCTCGCTCGTGTGGGGTGCGGCCTGGGATCAGACGAGGGATGCCGAGTCCGCCGCATCCGACTACATCCACCTCGTGCTGCGCAACATCGGCAGTGAGACCGAGTCGACGACGGTGCGCACGACCCTCGGACAGCTGCTGCTGGCCGCGAGCTCGTACGTCGCTCCGGAGCGACGCGAGGCGGCGCGCGCATCCGTCGCCGAGGGCCTGTGGGAGCTGGCGAAGGCGGCCGAGGCCGGCAGCGACGGACAGCTGCAGCTGGTCACGTCATTCGCCGCCGCCGCGTCCACTCCCGCCCAGTGGGATCGCGTGCGCCGCGTGCGCGACGGCGAGCTTGCGTTCGACGGCCTCGAGATCGACACCGACCTCTCGTGGCAGCTTCTGGTCTCCCTGGCCGCAGGCGGGGTCGTGAGCGAGGACGAGATCGACGCCGCCCTGGCCGAGGACAACACCGCGAAGGGCGGCGAGTTCGCCGCGCAGGCCAAGGCCGCCCTGCCGACGCTGGAGGCGAAGCGCGCCGCGTGGGCGAGCCTCGTCGACAGCGATGAGCTGCCCAACACGGTGGTCCGCTCCGCCGCGCTCGGGTTCGTGAACCCGGCGTCGCGCGACCTGCTCGCCGAGTTCATCCAGCCGTACTTCGACATGCTGCTGCCGGTGTGGGAGTCGCGCACGTACCAGATCGCGCAGTACCTGATCACCGGGCTCTACCCCGCCGCGCTTGCGAACGTCGCCCTCCGCGACGCGACACGCGGCTGGCTCGCCGCGAACAAGGATGCCCCTGCGGCGCTGCGCCGCCTCGTCAGCGAGAACCTCGCCGGCGTCGAGCGCGCGCTCGCGGTGCAGGAGCGCGACGCCCAGTAGCGCCGAAGCCAGGGACGGATGCCTCGGCCGACGGGCCGAGGCTGGCCCCCGCGGCCCGACACTCCACGCGCCCGCGCGGGGAGTGTCGGGACCGTTGTTCTGACCGGACTCAGAGCCGCTGATCGTTAGGCTGTCGTCGATGCGTCTCCTCTCAAACATCACCATGCCCGACATCACGAGCCCGACCTTTTGGGACAAGGTCTGGCAGTTCCTGGTGGGCGTGGGCTGGAACCTCCTGCAGGTCGTCTGCATCATCGTGGGGACGCTCGTCGTCGTGTGGATCCTCCACGTCGTGATCCGTCGCGTCGTGTCGCGGATCGTGAACGGCGCCAAGTCCAAGGCGAACGTCGACGACACGCAGGCGCTGGAGCGCTCCCCGCTGGCCTCGGTGCGTCTCGTCCAGCGCACCCGCACCCTCGGGTCGATCCTCAAGAACATCGTCAACGTCGCCGCGGTGATCATCGCGCTGCTGCTGATCGTGAACATCCTGGCTCCGAACGCGCTCGGCTCCCTGACGCTGCTGACGGCCGCGATCGGCGCCGGCCTCGGCTTCGGGGCGCAGAACATCGTCAAGGACGTCCTGAACGGCATCTTCATCGTCGCCGAGGACCAGATCGGCATCGGCGATGTGGTCGACGTGGGGCTCGCGACGGGCATCGTCGAATCGGTGAGCGTGCGCATCACGCAGGTGCGGGATGTGAACGGCACGCTCTGGTACGTCCGCAACGGCGAGATCCTGCGCATCGGCAACATGTCGCTCGGCTGGTCGCGCGTGATCGTCGACCTGGCGGTGCCGGTGGATGCCGACATCGACGAGGTCGAGAAGGCGATGCTGGATGCCGCGCACTCGATCGCGAAGGATCCCAAGTGGCGCACGCGCGTCATCGAGGAGCCCGAGATCTGGGGCCTCGAGTCCGTCACGGGCGATGCCCTCGTCATCCGTCTCGTGATGAAGACGCGCGCAGGCGCCAAGGACGACGTCGCCCGCGAGCTGCGGATGCGCCTGAAGCACGCGATCGATGCGCTGGGATTGAAGCTCCCGCAGCTGAACTCCATCACCCTCTCCGGCTACGAGGCGGCGAGCCGCGTCCGCGGGGCGAACCCGCCGAAGACCAAGCCGGTGGCCGTGACCGGCACGGGCAAGCCCGAGGATGTCGTGTGGAAGGCGAAGCGCACGCCGGCACCCAAGAACACGAAGAAGAAGCCGCCCGAGGAGGACGAGACGACATGACGGATGGCTCCGCATCCCCTCCCGGCCCGCCGCGGTCGCGTGAGCCGATCACCTTCTACGAGGAGGTGGGCGGCCATGACACCTTCGTGCGGCTCGTCGATGCGTTCTACCGCGGTGTCGCGGAGGACGAGGTCCTGCGTCCCATGTACCCCGAGGAGGACCTCGGGCCTGCCGCCCACCGGCTGACGATGTTCCTCGAGCAGTACTGGGGAGGCCCGACGACGTACAGCGAACAGCGTGGCCACCCGCGTCTGCGCATGCGGCACATGCCCTTCCACGTCGACCCCGACGCCCGCGACCGGTGGCTCGGGCACATGCGGCAGGCGGTCGACGAGCTCGAGCTCTCCCCCCTGCACGAGACGACGCTGTGGGACTATCTGCAGCGAGCCGCTTTCGCCATGGTCAACACCTTCGAACCAGGACCCGCCCGATGACACCCACCTCCTACTCCGCCGACGTGCTCGTGATCGGCTGGGGTCTCGCCGGCCTCGTCGCCGCGGGCGAAGCCGTCGCCGCCGGCAAGAGCGTCGTCATCGTCGACCAGGAGCCCCGGACCAACCTCGGGGGGCAGGCCTGGTGGTCGTTCGGCGGCCTGTTCTTCGTCGACTCCCCCGAGCAGCGTCGCATGGGCATCCGCGACTCCTACGAGCTCGCCCGCCAGGACTGGTTCGCCACCGCGGGGTTCGACCGCGACGAGGACCGCTGGCCCCGGGCGTGGGCGGAGGCGTACCTCGCGTTCGCCAGCGGCGAGAAGCGCTCGTGGCTTCGGCAGAAGGGCGTCGGATTCTTCCCCGTCGTGGGATGGGCGGAGCGCGGGGGCTATACGGCACTCGGGCCGGGCAACTCGGTGCCCCGCTTCCACATCACGTGGGGCACCGGCCCGGGCATCGTCGCCCCGTTCCGCACGGCCGTCGAAGAGGCCGAGCTCAGCGGCCGGCTCACGATCCTCCCGCGGCATCGCGTGAGGACGCTTACGACGACGGAGGGGACCGTCACCGGCGCCTCCGGCGACGTGCTGGCGCCCTCCGGCGCTGCGCGAGGGGTGGCCACCTCTCGCGAGGTCGTCGACGCCTTCACCGTCGCCGCGGGCGCGACGATCATCTCCTCGGGTGGGATCGGCGGCAACCACGACCTCGTGCGGCGCAACTGGCCGGCGAGCCTCGGCACCCCGCCCACCGACATGGTCACCGGTGTGCCGGCGTATGTGGACGGTTCCATGCAGGAGCCGGCGGCCGGCGCAGGCGCCCGCCTCATCAACGGCGACCGCATGTGGCACTACGTCGAGGGCATCCAGAACTGGGATCCGGTGTGGCCCGGACACGGCATCCGCATCCTGCCCGGTCCGTCGTCGATCTGGCTGGACGCCACGGGCACGCGCCTGCCCGTCCCGCTCTTCCCGGGCTTCGATACGCTCGGCACACTCGAGCACCTGCGCACGACGGGGCACGACCACTCGTGGTTCGTGCTCTCGCAGCGCATCGTCGAGAAGGAGTTCACACTCTCCGGCAGCGAGCAGAACCCGGACCTCACGGGAAAGGACGTGCCGCTGCTCATGAAGTCGCGGCTCGGCAAGGGCGCATCCGGCCCAGTGCAGGCGTTCCTCGACCGAGGCGCCGACTTCGTCGTGCGCGACTCGCTCGACGAGCTGATCGAAGGGATGCGGGCGCTGCCCGGCGGCGACGCGCTCGACGCCGAGCAGGTGCGCCGCGAGGTCGAGGGGCGCGACCGCGAGATGCACAACGACTTCACCAAGGACGCGCAGGTGGCGATGCTGCGGTCGGCCCGGTCCTACCGGGGCGACAGGCTCATCCGCACCGCGGCGCCGCACCGCATCCTCGATCCCGAGGCCGGGCCGCTCATCGCCGTGAAGCTGCACGTTCTGACGCGCAAGTCGCTCGGCGGCATCGAGACGGACCTCTCCGGACGGGCACTCGGAGCGGACGGGCAGCCGGTTCCCGGCCTGTACGCGGTCGGCGAGGCCGCGGGCTTCGGGGGCGGCGGAGTCCACGGCTACCGTGCCCTCGAAGGCACGTTCCTCGGCGGCTGCCTGTTCTCCGGCCGTGCGGCCGGCCGTGCCGTCGCGGCCGCGCTGTAGTCACCGCGGGCGGGAGGCAGCTGAACCCGTCAGCCGCGTCCGGTGGGCCGCACGGCGGTGAGCCCGGTGACCGACGGTCCCCGCACGATCACGTGGCCGCGCGCGAGAGCGATGCGCGTCCAGGGGCCGGAGACGAGCACGCGCGCCTGCTCCGATCCCCCGATGAAGCCCAGGGCGAAGGCGGCGAAGGCGACGCCGATCGGCAGGCCGAGGAGGGTGTCGTCGGCCTGACCCCACACCTGCGCGCGCACTGCGCGCACCGCATCCTCACCCGCGTCGGTCGGCACCGATTCAGCGACCGCGGCGATCCCCCACTGGGCTCGGGCGGCCAGCTGCGCGGCGGCGATCTCGCCTCTGGGCTCCCAACCGGTCCGCGGGGGCTGGATGCCGGCCCACGAGGGTGCGAGCGCCGTCTCCGGCAGCACCACCTCGTTCGGGGCGTCAGGTGCCTGCTGCAGCGCGGACGCCTCGACGACGAGGTCGCATTCGAGCTCCGGGTCCACCGCCAGCGCCCGCATCCCGAGCACCGTCGGCGTCGTATCGAACAGCCCGCGCGGTGAGAGCGGAGCCGCTGTCGTCGTGAGCGTGCCGGCCGATGCGGTGAGGCGCACGGCCCCGTCGCCGAGGCGCGCGGCGCGCCCGGCGAAGGTGAGGAGATCGGCCGCTGCGAGCGGGTCGGGGAACAGAAGGCGCTCGGACATCCGCCCTAAACTACCAATCATGCGGCCGCCTGCGTCGCGAGACGGAGGCTTACGTGACATCTGATGACGGCGAGGCGCCCTCGATCGACCCCGTGTCGTCCATGCTCGCGGTGCTCGACCTCGCCGCATCGGATGCCCGCACGACCGAGGACATCTTCACCGGGGTCTCGCAGTCCATGCCGCTCGGTCGCGTGTACGGCGGACAGGTGCTCGCGCAGTCGATCGTGGCCGCCTCCCGCACCGTCGCGGAGGACCGCATCGCCCACAGCATGCACGGCTACTTCCTGCGCCCGGGCGATGCAGGCCAAGGAATCACGTTCGCGGTCGACCGGATCCACGACGGACGGTCCTTCTCGACCCGGCGCACGCAGGCGTACCAGGACGGCGTGCCGATCTTCTCGATGATCGCGTCCTTCCAGGACGTCGACCCGGGTCTCGAGCACCAGAAGCCCATGCCCGACGGCATCCCCGCCCCGCACGAGCTTCCCGCCGTCGAGGACTCGCTGACCGGCCTCCACCCGATGTCGAAGCGGTTCTACCGGGATCTTCCCGTCGACCTGCGGCACGTCCCCTCGCCGATCTATGCGCGGGTGGAAGGCGAGCACGTGCCGCGGCAGGCTGTGTGGATGCGGGCGCGGCGCGCGCTGCCCGACGACCCGGCGCTGCATCGCGCCGCGCTCGCGTACCTCAGCGATCTGACGATCCAGGAGTCGATCCTGCGCGCCCACGGTGTCTCGTGGGCGACGCCCGGCATCAAGGTCGCGAGCCTCGACCACGCGATGTGGTGGCACCGGCCCGGCCGTGTCGACGACTGGCTGCTGTACGTGCAGGAGTCGCCATCCGCTCGCGGCGGCCGCGGTCTCGCCCAGGGACGGATCTACGCCGAAACCGGGGATCTGCTCGCGAGCGTCGCCCAGGAGATCACGATCCGCGTGCCGATCGCCCCCTGACGCCGCCCGTTCAGCCGCGGTGGGTGAACGCGACCGGCGCTCCCTCGTACGGGCGCCAGGCCGCCCGCTCCTCGGGCGAGAGCCGCAGAGGACGGCCGGTGGCGGCATCCGCCTTCACGACCGTCGTGACGGCGCGGGCATAGAGCGTCTGCCCGTTCTCGCCCGCCGTCTCCCGGGGGCTGTAGACCTCGTAGCAGACGTCGATGCTCGAGCCGCCGAGCTTGCCGAACCACAGCTGCACGTCGAGCGGGTGCCGCTGGTAGGGCACCGGCGCGAGGTACTCGATCTCCTGCCGGGCGATGAGGGTCAGGATGCCGGCATTCAGCCCCGAGCTCAGCACGGCGGTCGGCGGAGCCTCCTCGCCGGGCTCCGGCAGCCAGAAGATGCGCACACGCGCCTCTTCGAGGAGCTTCAGCATCGACGTGTTGTTCACGTGGTTGAACGCGTCGAGGTCTCCCCACCGCAGGTGGATGGGAACGTGCAGACGCTGGCCGCCGGCGCTCGAATCCTGCTCAGTCACGCGTCAGCTTGCGATACGCGGTGCGGTGCGGGCGGGCCGCGTCCGGGCCGAGTCGCTCGATCTTGTTCTGCTCGTACGCCTCGAAGTTGCCCTCGAACCAATACCACTTGTCCGGGTCTTCGTCCGTCCCCTCGTAAGCGAGGATGTGCGTCGCGATGCGGTCGAGGAACCACCGGTCGTGCGTGATGACCACGGCACAGCCGGGGAACTCGAGCAGGGCGTTCTCCAGCGACTGCAGCGTCTCGACGTCGAGGTCGTTCGTCGGCTCGTCGAGAAGGAGCAGGTTGCCGCCCTCCTTGAGCGTGAGTGCGAGGTTCAGACGGTTGCGTTCACCGCCGGACAGGACTCCGGCCTTCTTCTGCTGGTCGGGCCCCTTGAAGCCGAACTTCGAGACGTAGGCGCGCGAGGGGATCTCCGTCTTGCCGACCGTGATGATGTCGAGACCGTCGGACACGACCTCCCACAGCGTCTTCTGCGGGTCGATATTCGCGCGGGACTGATCCACGTAGCTGATCTTGACCGTCTCGCCGATCTTCAGGTCGCCGCCGTCGAGTGGCTCGAGGCCGACGATCGTCTTGAAGAGCGTCGTCTTGCCGACGCCGTTGGGTCCGATCACGCCGACGATGCCGTTCGGGGGAAGGCTGAAGCTCAGGCCGTCGATGAGCGAGCGGCCGTCGAAGCCCTTCGCGAGCTTCTTCGCCTCGATCACGATGCTGCCCAGGCGCGGCCCCGGCGGGATCTGGATCTCCTCGAAGTCGAGCTTCCGCGTCCGGTCGGCCTCGGCGGCCATCTCCTCGTAGCGCGCGAGGCGCGCCTTCGACTTGGCCTGACGGCCCTTCGCGTTCGAGCGGACCCAGTCGAGCTCTTCGGACAGGCGCCTCGCGAGCTTGGCGTCCTTCTTGCCCTGAACCTCCAGTCGCTCGGACTTCTTCTCGAGATAGGTCGAGTAGTTGCCCTCGTAGCCGATGAGCCGGCCACGGTCGACCTCGGCGATCCACTCCGCGACGTTGTCGAGGAAGTAGCGGTCGTGGGTGATGGCGATGACGGCGCCGGCGTACTTCTGCAGGTGCTGCTCGAGCCAGAGCACGCTCTCGGCATCGAGGTGGTTGGTGGGCTCGTCCAGCAGGAGGAGGTCGGGCTTCTGGAGCAGGAGTTTCGTGAGCGCGACGCGGCGCTTCTCGCCGCCGGAGAGGTTCGAGACCTGCGCGTCGCCCGGCGGCGTGCGCAGCGCGTCCATCGCCTGGTCCAGCTGGGAGTCGAGGTCCCAGGCGTCGGCCGCGTCGATCTCCTCCTGAAGCTGGCCCATCTCGGCGAGGAGCGCGTCGAAGTCGGCGTCGGGGTCGGACATCAACCCCGAGATCTCGTTGAACCGGTCGACCTTCGCCTTGATCGCGATGCCGTCCTGGATGTTCCCGAGGACCGTCTTCGTCTCGTCGAGCACGGGCTCCTGCATGAGGATGCCCACACTGAAGCCTGGCGTCAGCTTCGCGTCGCCGTTGGACGGCTGATCGAGTCCCGCCATGATCTTGAGGATCGTCGACTTGCCGGCTCCGTTCGGACCGACCATGCCGATCTTGGCGCCGGGCAGGAACGCCATCGTGACGTCGTCGAGGATCAGCTTGTCGCCCACGGACTTGCGGGCACGAACCATCTGGTAGATGTACTCAGCCATAACCGGTCCAGTCTACGGGGCGGCCCGAAGCCGCTCTCACCAGTTGATCGGCCGCGTGTTCCCGAGAAGGCATGTGCCGCCGCCGAGGACGGGGAGGACAGCGGTGACCGGGTCTCCGATCGCGGGTCCGACCTGGCCGACGAGACACTGGTCGCCCATCCTGACGGAGAACTCGATGCTCTCCGCGGGGTTGCCCACTGTGGACTTGTCGTTGGTGACCTGCATGGCGCCCTTGTCGAACCCGGCCGCGACCAGGGCATCGACGTAGGCCCGCCCCTGCGCCTTCTGTGCTGACGCCCACACCTGCTCGACGGTCTGCGTGAAGATCGGGAGGTTCTGCTCGGCGGTGCCGTCGGGAATGAACGTGGCCGGGGGCGTCGGGGACGCGGAAGCTCCGGTCCCGCCGCCCGTCCCGCCCGAGCCGCCCATCCCGCTCGACCCGCCTGTCGTCGACCGTGCCGGCCCGGATCCCGTCGGCGTCGAGCCGCCCGGCGTGCAGCCGGCGAGGATGCCGGCGACGAGCACGAGCGCGACAACCGTGACGCCTCGCATCCGCCGCCGGGTTAGGAGCGCGCGGTGGGCGGTCGCGGTGGGCACGGCACGAGTCTACGTGCGCCGTCTGATCGCCCACCGCGACCGTCGCAGGGATCAGAAGGGAGCCTCCTCGGAGACGCCCGCGAGAGCGAGCGCACGATCCGTCTCCGGCAGCAGCTCGTCGAGGCCGCGCCGGGCCTCCTCGGCGTCGGCGTCGCCTTCGCTCTCGGCGGGAGTCAGTCCCGGCGCATTCCAGCCGTCGTCGTCCTTGCCTGCCTCGGCCGGCCCGGCATCCACCGTCCAGCCCTCGGTCTGACGGGACTCGCCCGGCGCGCCCTGCTCGAAGCGCCGGAAGACCGACGTGCCCCAGAGCAGGTCGTGCCCGACCGCGTCCGCATCGATCTCGGCGCTCGTGCCGCGCTTGGTCGGCGTCTCCCAGTCGCGCAGGCGCAACCGGCCCGTGACGATGACGCGCTCGCCGCGATGCAGCGACATATACGCGTGCTCGCCGAGCGCGCGGAAGGCAGACACGGTGTACCAGTTGGTCGCCGACTCCACCCACTTCTCACTCTCCTTGTCGAACCTCCGCTGACCCGCGGCCACGCGGAACGTCGTGACGGGGATGCCGCTCGCCGTCGTCCGCCGCTCGGGGGCCGTGGCGACGTTGCCCGTGATGGTGATGGTGTCCATGACGCAGTCCTTTCCTCCGGGGACTCTCCCCGGATGCTCCGGCGCCCCGTGCCCGTTCGGGCGCCGGAGCTGGGTCAACTGTGCGTGCGGGGTCCGGGCTCGAAAGCGGACGGCGGCAGCGCCGTGGAGAACGACATGCCGCGCCGTCATTGGGGAGGAGACCGAGCCAGCAGTCCGGCGGGAATGTCGGAGGTCGAATTTATCTTCTATATGAGGGGGTTTCAATGACGACGATGATCGAACGAACACTGCTCCGCGATGACTCTTTGACGCTCGACCGGAGCCTCGGCGTCCGCGCCATCCGCGTGGGCCCGGGTCGCTGGCGAATCCTCGATGCTGCGGGACGCGCGCTCGGGCACGTGACGATGGATGCTTCGCCGACCGATGTCCGCTACCGAGCGCAGCGCTTCCATGCGCCGACGCGCGTCTTCCGGGAGGTCGGGCAGTTCTGGTCCGCAGACGACGCGGTCGCGGCACTCCGGTACTCGCGATGAACCGCCTGCTGTCATCCCGATCCGGTCAGACCACCGCTTCGAGCCGGCCGACGAGATCGGCCGGCGCACCATCCCGAACGCGCTCCCAGCTGTCCGCGAGGATCTCCACCGCGCGCTCGAGGTCGGCGGGCGGAACCGTGTACGGCAGACGGAGGCGGGCGTCGTGTCCGCCGTCCACGCCGAACAGAGGTCCGGCTGAGACCAGGAGGCCCGAGGAGCGGGCATCGAGCACCAGACTCGTGCTGAGCGGTGCGTCCAGCCCGATCCACAGGGCGACTCCCCCCGATGGCCGCGGGACATCCCACGTGGGAAGCCGCTTCGCGAGGGCGGCGATCGCGGTATCGCGCCCGTCGCGCAGCAGGTCGGACCGCTGGGGAAGGATGGTGTCGAGCGACTCGACGAGGCGCTGGGCGATCGCCTGCTCGAGTTCGGGGGTTCCCAAGTCGTACGCAGAGCGGAGTGCCGCGAGACGGCGGATGAGCGACGCGTCCGCCCGGATCCATCCGACCCGCAGACCGCCCCACACGGTCTTGCCGAGGGAACCGATGCGCACCAGCTCGACGCCCCGCTCGCCGGCGCCGGCACCGAAGGGCGGGAGCAACTGCCCGCGGTCGATGTCGAGGTCGGCGGTCGTCTCGTCGATGACCAGGACGGTCCCCGACCGCGCCGCCGCGGAGATGATCGCCTCGCGCTCCTGGACGCCCATGGAGCTTCCGGTGGGGTTCTGGAAGTCCGGCATCAGGTACGCGACGGTGGGAAGGGTCCGCGCGAACGCCTGCGTCGCCCTGTCGATGTCCCAGCCGGACTCGGCCGACACAGGCACGGGCACGAGACGTGCTCCGGCCCGGCGCAACGCCTCCGCGGCATGCGGGTAGGTCGGCGTCTCGATCACGGCACGGTCGCCGCGGGAGACGAGAAGCGATGCGAGGAGGTGGATCGCGCTCTGCGCGCCCGAGGTCACCATGATCTCCTCCGGCGCCGTAGGCACGCCCGAGCGCGTGTAGCGATCGGCGATCGCCCGCCGCAGGCCGTTGCCACCGATGATGTCGTACCCGTGTCGGCCGAGGAGCGATGTGGCCGACGCCATCACATCGGACACGACACCGCCGAGGCCAGGCCACGCCGGCGGGCACGCCTGCTGGAGGTCGAGATCGCCCTCGCGCGCACCGAGTGCCGCCGCCCCGCCGGATCGCGCACCGGGCAGCGTGACACTGCCCGAGCCGCGGACGCTCTCGATGTGGCCGGAGTCGCGCAGGCTCCGGTACGCGGTGGCGATGGTCGTGCGGCTGACCCGCAGCGCCACCGCAAGTTCGCGCTCGGCGGGAAGCGCGGTGCGGGGTGCGATCCTGCCGTCGAGGCAGAGCACGCGGATGCCGTCGGCCAGGGCCTCGTAGGCGGGCTCGCGCGTGCGCCATCCGCCGAGCTGCATCGCGAGGGCACGGGCCGACAATCGGGAGTCCATGCATCCACAATATGTGAATTGGACCGTAGTGACCAGGCCACTTATGCGATTGGATTGCTCTATGTCGCGTCGTGTGATCCAGCTGCTCGTCGGGCTCGCCCTCTACGGCTTCGCCGACGGACTCTGCGTGCAGGCAGGGCTCGGGCTCGACCCGTGGACGGTCTTCGCGCAGGGCGTGTCGGTGCACACGGGCATCGGCATCGGCTGGATCACCAACATCATCGGACTCCTCGTGCTGCTGCTGTGGATCCCGCTGCGGCAGAAGCCCGGCCTCGGCACGATTCTCAACATCCTGCTCGTAGGCACGGTCATCCAGCTGACGGTCACGGTCGTGCCCGTGGCATCCAGTCTGCCCGCGCAGATCGCGATGCTCCTGACGGGGGTGATCCTCGTGGCCGTCGCCAGCGGCCTCTACATCGGCGCCCACTTCGGCCCTGGGCCGCGCGACGGGCTCATGACGGGGATGCACTCGCGGTTCGGCTGGCCGATCTGGGCGTGCCGGCTGGGCGTCGAGTCGACCGTTCTCGTCGTGGGATGGTTCCTCGGCGGCACCGTGGGCATCGGGACGGTCATCTTCGCCCTCGGCATCGGCCCGCTCGTGCACGTGGCGCTGCCGCTCTTCGACTCGCGCAGGCGGTGGGGTCGTCGCACCCGCGGGGCGGAAGGTAGCCTGGAGGGACCTCTCCCCCAGTAGCTCAGTGGATAGAGCAGCGGCCTTCTAATCCGCCGGTCAGGTGTTCGAATCACCTCTGGGGGGCCGCATCCGTCGTCGCCGTCCGCCGCCTGGACGGGGTGTCCGGCGCCGTCGTTAGGATGGGCGCATGGTGGGAAGCTCCGAGAACGACCGGCTCGTCTGGATCGACTGCGAGATGACGGGCCTCGATCCGGAGATCGACGAGCTCGTGGAGATCGCGGTCATCGTCACGGACTTCGAGCTGCGACCTCTCGACGACGGCTTCCAGATCGTCATCAAGCCCGATGCCTCGGCACTCGAGCACATGAGCGACTTCGTCACCAACATGCACCGCGCCTCGGGACTCCTGGACGAGATCCCCCACGGCGTCACGACGGCGGACGCCGAGTTCCAGGTGCTCGAATACATCCAGCGCTTCGTGGTCACCGAAGGCAAGGCTCCGCTCGCTGGGAACACGATCGGGACGGACCGCATGTTCCTCGCCAAGTACATGCCGCGAGTCGACCGATGGCTGCACTACCGGAACATCGATGTGTCGAGCGTCAAAGAGCTCTCCCGCCGCTGGTTCCCGCGTGCGTACATCCACGCCCCGGTCAAGGACGGCGGCCATCGCGCCCTCGCCGACATCCGCGAGTCGGTCCGCGAGCTCGCCTATTATCGCCAGGCGGTCTTCGTCCCGCAGCCCGGACCGACGAGCGAGACGGCGCGGGCCGCGGCCGATGCCGCCGTGTCGTCGTACGCTCCGCAGATGTGAGAGAATCGTCTGGCTGCCCGCGCGAGCGGGTGTGACTTGGTGGGTATAGCTCAGTTGGTAGAGCACCTGGTTGTGGTCCAGGGGGTCGCGGGTTCAAGTCCCGTTACTCACCCCAATCGAACGGGGCGCCCAGGCGCCCCGTTCGCGTAAGAAGCGAATGAGCGCCGCATGGTGGAGATGGATGCCGAGACCTTCGAGGCGCTCGTGATCGATGAGCTCGACCAGCTCCCGGACGACATGGTCGACGGCCTCGAGAACGTCGTCTTCGCCGTGGAGGCCCGTCCCGAGGACGGCAGTCTCGACCTCCTCGGACTGTACGACGGCCTCGCACTGACCGAGCGCGACCGCTACGGGATGGGCGAGCTGCCCGACCGCATCATCGTGTACCGCGAACCGCATCTGGCGGCATGCGACGACGAGGACGAACTGCGCGACGAGGTGCACACGACGCTCGTCCACGAGATCGCCCACTTCTACGGCATCGACGACGACCGGCTCCACGAGCTGGGGTGGGCATGATCGCCGGCACGGCACCCGACATCCGCGAGGACATCGACCTCGCCGATCTCGCGTCGTCGCCCTGGCAGACCGTGGTCTGGAACGACCCCGTGAACCTGATGTCCTACGTCGTGCATGTGTTCCGCACGTACTTCGGCTACTCCACGCCCGAGGCCACGCGACTCATGCTGGCCGTGCACAACGACGGGCACGCCGTCGTCGCCGAGGGCGCCCGCGAGCAGATGGAGTTGCACACGCAGGCGATGCACGACTACGGCCTGTGGGCCACGGTGCGGAGGGCCGGATGACCGATCTGATCGTCGACATGAGCCGGATCGAGGCCGCGCACCTCATGGGGCTCGTCGGCCAGTTCCTCGATGTCCTGGATGCGTCGGCCCCCGGCGACTCCACGGATCCCGCCGTCCACCGCCTCACCCCGGACGCCTACCCGGAGGATGGCGACGCATCCGCCGAATTCCGCTCCATGACGCAGTCGGACCTGCTCGACCGCCGTCGCGGCGACGCCCGCGTCGTACTCGCAGGTCTCGCGAACGCGGGCGCCGACCCCGAGGCCCTCACCGAGGAGAACTCTCTCGACATCGTCTCGCTCCGCCTCTCGACGGACGACATCGCATCGTGGCTGCGTGCGCTCGCCGCCCTGCGGCTCGTCCTCGCCGAGCGGCTCGGGATCGCCAGCGAGGACGATCACGACGATCAAGACCCGCGATTCGCCGTCTACGATTGGCTCGGCTACCGCCTGGACGCGCTCGTCCAAGAAGTCGACTCCCTGGAGGAGTGACCCGCCCGCCCGTCCGGTCAGGGGATGCGGAAGACGTGCGTCGCCAGCCCGGCCGGCTCGTCGCGCGCGAGGTGACGTTCCTCCTGCTCGGCCCAGCGCGTCCAGTGCGGGCGGAATGTGTCGCCGTCGCGCGTGAGCGCACGGTGCTTGCGAGAGGACTCCGGCGACTCCAGCCACACGCGGATGTCGCTCATCCGACTGGTCCGCGGAGTGAGGATGCCGCATCCCTCGATCACCAGCGGAAGCGCGGGATCCACGGCATGCGACTCGGCGTAGGCGTCGGCATCCCACGCCCACCGCTGCCAGGTGCCGACCAGCCCGCGCGCGTGCGGCGCGAGAATCAGCTCGCGCGCGGTCTCGACGCCGTCGGCCATACCGTCCCACCCCGGGTACAGAGAGTCGAGCGCCACGTACTGCACGGGCCCGCGCAAGGGCCACCGCGCGACCAGTTCGCGGGCGAGACTCGTCTTGCCTGCCCCGCTGCGCCCGTCGATGAGCACGACGGGATTCGACGCCGACACGGCGCGCACGGCGTCGACGAGGGTGGATGCCGCGGCATCCAGCGCGATCTGGACCGGGTCGGGATTCCTACTTGAAGGCGCGGATGACACGGCTGATGGCGCGACCCGCGCGGCCGATGGCGAAGCCGGCGACGAACAGGAACGGCACGGCGACCGCCAGGAGGGCGACGGGGTTCGGCTCGAACCGGACGCTCCCACCGCTGCCGATGTACGCGCCGACCGGGACGGCGTAGCCGCCCCCACCGCCACCGCCGTTGCCGGCCTCATCCGAACCGCCGCCGAAGCCTGACCAGGTCATCGCCACGGGGATCACAGTGACGCCGTCGACATCCTGCTTCTCACCGTAGGCGCTCTTCACGCCGAAGTCCGTTGCCTGCCGACCGAGATCGAGTGCGAGATTGGGCATGCGTCCACGGTAGCGCGCTCACGCCCGCGGCGGGATGGCGTATCGCCGTCACTGCGAAGACGGCCGGGGATTCGACGGCAGCGACCCGCCGCCGCGGGAGGGGCCGAGGTGAGTCGCACGCGTCACCGCACCCCGCCCGAACCGGGCCGTCGCTCCGTCCAGCGCGTCCTCGACGCGGCGCCAGTCCTCGTCGTCGTCCCACAGCGCGAGGCCGTTGGCCTCTGCGACCTGCAGCCGTTCGCCGCGCACACCGATGAGCCGGACGGGCTGGTAGCGGTCGACGGACTCGAAGAGCTCCACCGCCGCCTCCCCGATCCGCTGGCTCACCGAGGTGGGCTCGGGCAGCGTCTGCGACCGACTGATCGTCGTGAAGTCGGCGAACCGCAGCTTGAGCGCCACCGTCCTCGCCTCCCATCCTCCCTGACGAAGACGCGCCCCGACGCGGTCGGCCAGCCGCCGCAGTTCGGATCGCAGGATGACCGCATCCGAGATGTCCTCGTGGAAGGTCTCCTCGTGGCCGATGCTCTTCTCGATCCGCTGCGTATCGACCTCCCGCGCGTCGATGCCGCGGGCCAAGTGCCAGATCCGTTCGCCCATCGCCGGCCCCAGGGCACGGTCGAGCACCGGCCGCGGAGTGGCCAGCACATCGGCGACCGTGTGGATGCCCCGCCCCTCGAGGGCCTCGGCCGACTTGGGACCGACTCCCCAGAGCGCGCGGACCGGGCGGGCGGCGAGGAAGGCCTGCGTGTCGGGGCCGGCGACGATCAGCAGTCCGTCGGGCTTGCTGATCGTGGAGGCCATCTTCGCGACGTGTTTGGTGGCGGCCACCCCGATGCTGCAGGTCAGTCCGGTCTCGTCGAGCACCCGGGCCCGCAGCATGCGGGCGATGCGACCCGGACTCCCCCACAGCCGGCGCGCACCGCGCACGTCGAGGAACGCCTCATCGATCGACAGCGGCTCGACGAGCGGCGTGACGGACCGGAAGATGTCCATCACCCGCCGCGACAGCTCGACGTAGCGGTCGAAGTGCGGCTGCACGACGATCGCGGTCGGGCACAGGCGCAGCGCCTGAGAGACCGGCATCGCCGAGCGCACGCCGAAGCGGCGCGCCTCATACGATGCGCTGGAAACGACGCTCCGGCCCTCGGGCGCGCCCACGATGATCGGCTTGCCCTGCAGGGTCGGGTCATCGAGGACCTCCACCGAGGCGTAGAACGCATCCATGTCGACGTGCAGGATGCCGGTATCCGTGTCGTCCGCGTCGTCGGGCGAGACGATGCGTCCCGATCCGTCGCCGCGTCCCATGGTCCGATTCTCTCTCGCACGGCCGACACACAGCGGTGCCGCCGTCGCTACTGCTGCGCGCGCTCCAGGACGAGCTCGCGTACGCGTGCGGCGTCGGCCTGACCCTTCATCGCCTTCATCACGGCGCCGATGACCGCGCCGGCGGCCTGCACCTTGCCGTCGCGGATCTTCTCGAGCACATCGGGCTGGGCAGCGAGGGCGTCGTCGATCGCCGCGATGAGCGCGCCGTCGTCCGATACGACCGCGAGGCCGCGGGCATCCACGACCTCCTGCGGCGAGCCTTCACCGGCGATCATGCCCTCGAGCACCTGGCGGGCGAGCTTGTCGGTGAGCGTGCCAGCCTCGACGAGACCCTGCAACTGGGCGACGCCCTCGGGAGTGACGAGGTCGGAGGCGTCGCGCTGCTGCTCGTTCGCGACACGGGTGATCTCGCCCGTCCACCACTTGCGGGCGGCAGCGGGCGTGGCGCCCGCCGCGACCGTCGCTTCGACGACCTCGACCAGACCGCCGTTGGCGACGTCCTGGAACTCGAGATCAGTGAAGCCCCAGTCGGCCTTCAGGCGGCGTCGGCGCACAGCGGGCTGCTCGGGAAGGGCCGCGCGCAGCTCCTCGATCAGCTCAGGTGCGGGGACGACAGGGAGCAGATCGGGCTCGGGGAAGTATCGATAATCGTCGGCGTCGGACTTGGGACGCCCGGGTGAGGTCGTGCCGGTGTCCTCGTGCCAGTGGCGGGTCTCCTGGATGATCGTGCCGCCGGCGGCGAGGATCGCGGCCTGGCGCTGGATCTCGTAACGGACGGCGCGCTCGACCGAGCGCATCGAGTTGACGTTCTTCGTCTCGGTGCGGGTGCCGAGCTTCTCCTGACCGTGCGGCCGCAGCGAGACGTTCGCGTCGCAGCGCAGGTTGCCGCGCTCCATGCGCGCCTCCGAGATGCCGAGGCCGATCACGATCTCGCGGATCGCGCGGACATAGGCGGCGGCGAGCTTCGGCGCACGGCCCTCCGCGCCGAAGATCGGCTTCGTGACGATCTCGATGAGCGGCACGCCCGCGCGGTTGTAGTCCACGAGCGAGTACTCCGCGCCCTGGATCCGCCCGGTGGAGCCGCCGATGTGCGTCAGCTTGCCGGCATCCTCTTCCATGTGCGCACGCTCGATCGGGACCTGGAAGAGCGTGCCGTCCTCGAGCTCGATCTCGACTTCGCCCTCGAACGCGATGGGTTCGTCGTACTGCGAGATCTGGTAGTTCTTGCCGAGGTCGGGGTAGAAGTAGTTCTTCCGGGCGAAGCGGCTCGACGGCGCGATCGAGCAGCCGAGAGCGAGACCCAGGCTGATCGAGTAGCGCACCGCCTGCTCGTTGACGACCGGGAGCGCACCGGGCAGACCCATGTCGACGGGCGCGACCAGCGTGTTCGGCGCCGCGTCGTGCTGTGCGGGATGCGCCGGGTTCGGCGCGGCCGAGAACATCTTGGTCTCGGTGTTCAGCTCGACGTGCACTTCGAAGCCGAGGACGGGCTCGAACCGCTCGAGCGCCTCGTCGAAGTCCATCAGCGCGTCCTTCGCCATCAGCGGGACCCTCCGTTCGCAGTGAGCACCGGGGCGCGGTCGAGCAGGGGACCGCCCCATCCGTCTTCGAGGATCGCCTCGAGCGCCGCACCCACGCGGTACAGGCGCGCGTCCTTGCGGACCGGGGCGAGGAACTGGATGCCGACGGGCAGCCCGTCCTCGGCGGCGAGCCCGGACGGCACCGAGATGCCGGGGACTCCGGCGAGGTTCGCCGGGATCGTCGTCACATCGTTGAGGTACATCTGCATCGGGTCGTCGATCTTCTCGCCGAGGCGGAAGGCCGTGGTGGGCGCCGACGGCGTCGCGATGATGTCGACCTGTGCGAACGCCTCGTCGAAGTCGCGCTGGATCAGGGTGCGCACCTTCTGCGCCGAGCCGTAGTAGGCGTCGTAGTAGCCCGCCGACAGCGCGTAGGTGCCGAGGATGACGCGGCGCTTGACCTCGTCGCCGAATCCCGCGTCGCGCGTGGCGGCCATGACGTCCTCGACGGTGCCGCCGGCCACGTCGACGCGGAGGCCGAAGCGCACCGAGTCGAACTTCGCGAGGTTGCTGGATGCCTCGGCCGGAAGGATCAGGTAGTAGGCGGCGACGCCGTACTCGAAGTGCGGAGCGCTGATCTCGACGATCTCGGCGCCCTGCGCCGCCATCACGGCCAGGGCCTCGCGGAACGACGCCGAGACGCCAGGCTGGAAGCCTGCATCCGGAAGCTCGCGGATGACGCCGACCTTCAGGCCCTTGAGCACGTCGCCTCGTGCGCCTTCGCGAGCAGCGGCGGCGAACGACGGCCAGGTCTCGGCGAGCGAGGTCGAGTCGTGCCGGTCGTGGCCGCCGATGACGTCGTGGAGGAGCCCGGCGTCGAGCACCGTCCGCGTCACGGGGCCGACCTGGTCGAGACTCGAGGCGAGGGCGATCGCGCCGTAGCGGCTGACGCCGCCGTACGTCGGCTTGACGCCGACCGTGCCGGTCACGTGCGCCGGCTGGCGGATGGAGCCGCCGGTGTCGGAGCCGAGTGCCAGCGGCGCCTCGAAGGAGGCCACGGCCGCGGCGGAGCCGCCGCCGGAGCCGCCCGGGATGCGGTCGAGGTCCCACGGGTTGTGCGTGGGGCCGTACGCCGAGTGCTCGGTGGAGGAGCCCATGGCGAACTCGTCCATGTTGGTCTTGCCGAGCGGCACCAGGCCCGCGGCGCGCGAGCGGGCGACGACGGTCGCGTCGTAGGGCGACATGTAGCCCTCGAGGATCTTCGATCCGCTCGTGGACGGCATGTCGGTGGTGACCAGCACGTCCTTGATGGCGAGCGGGACGCCGGCGAGCTCGTGGAGCTGCTCTCCCGCCGCGCGGCGGCGGTCGATCTCGGCGGCCACGTCGAGCGCGGCGCCGTTGACGTGGAGGAAGGCGTGGATGTCGGCATCCACCGCCGCGATGCGGTCGAGGTGCGCCTGCGTGGCCTCGACGCTCGACACCTCGCGCGCGGCGAGCTTCTCGGCGAGGGCCGCGGCGGAAAGGCGGGTGAGGTCGGTCACTGCTCTTCTCCCAGGATCGCGGTCACGCGGAAGCGGCCGTCGGCGGCGTCGGGCGCGTTCTGCAGCGCCTGGTCGACGGTGAGCGTGTCGCCGGGGACATCGGGGCGGAACACGTTCTCCAGCGCGACGGGATGACTCGTGGCGGGGACGTCCGGGGTGGCGACCTCGGACACCTTCGCGATGTTCGAGACGATCACGTCGAGCTGGCCGGTGAGGCGCTCGACCTCGACGTCGCTCAGCTGGATCCGGGCGAGCACACCGAGATGGCGCACGAGATCGGGGGTGATTTCAGACACCGCTCAAGTCTATGGGGCTCGATGGACACGCTTCATACGGTCCTCCTTCGCATCGAAGGACTGATGAACGACTCCCGATCGCATTGTCAATGTCGTACCTTCGTTCTACTCTCGATGCATGGCACTCACCCGCCCCGCTCCCGCCGACCTCGCGCAGCTGCGCGCTCGGCTCGCGCGCGTGGAGCGGCGGCAGGCCGACGTCCCCGTCCTTCCGGCGCCGTCCGCGCTCGCCGGCATCCTGCCCGAGCCGGGACTGCGGCGCGGATCGGTATACGCGCTGCCCCAGACATCCACGAGCCTGCTGCTGGCGATGCTGGCGGCGCCGTCGCGGGCGGGATCCTGGTGCGCGATCGTCGGGCATCCGGCGCTGGGGATCGAGGCCGCGGAGGACTACGGCATCGCGCTCGACCGGCTGGCGCTGGTGACCGAGCCCGGTCCGCGCTGGCTGTCCGTCGTCTCGGCGCTGGCCGAGGTGGTGCCGGTCATCGGCGTGCGGCCGGGGTCCGGCATCCGCCCGGCCGAGGCATCGCGGCTGAGCGCCCGGCTGCGCGATCGCGGCGGGGTGCTGCTGGTGAGCGGGTCGTGGCCGGATGCGCATGCCGTCCTGGAGGTGGAGGACCCGGTGTGGTCCGGACTCGAGGACGGCCACGGGCTGCTCGCCGCGCGCGAGGTGACGGTGAGCGTCGTGGGCCGTCGCTCCCCCGTCCCCCGGCGCGGACGGATGCAGCTGCCCGGACCGGAGGGCGCCTTCGTCGGTCTCTCTCCCGTGATCGCCGAGGCTCCGCGCATCCCGGCTCCTCTTTCTGCTGTTCTCTCGGCGGCGGGGTGATCATGCGCAGCATCGTGCTCGAGGTCCCGGACTGGCCGGTGATGGCCTATCTCCGTTCGATCGGCGACGGCGCGAGCGGCGAGGCCGCGCCGCCGATCGCGATCGTGCACGGCAACACGGTGGTCGCCTGCTCGCCCACCGCGCGCGCCGAGGGCATCCAGGTCGGGCGACGGCGGAGGGATGCGCAGGCCCGATGCCCCGAGCTGCGCATCGTGCCGGAGGACCTCGCCCGCGACCACCGCGAGTACCTCCCCGTCATCCGCGCCATCGAGGAGAGGGCGCCGGGCGTCCACGTCGTACGGCCCGGGCTGTGCGCCCTCCGCGCCCGCGGCCCCGCCCGTTACTACGGCGGCGAGCGCGAGGCCGCGCGCGTGCTGCGGGAGGTCCACGCCGGGCTCGGGCTCGCCGAGGTGCGTGGCGGCGTCGCCGACGGCCTGTTCACGGCCGAGCAGGCGGCTCGTCGTGCGGGAGGCGACGACCGGGTGCGGGTCATCCCTCCCGGCGGCTCCGCGCCTTTTCTCGCGCCGCTGTCGGTGACAGAGCTCGACGACCCCGATCTCGCGGACCTCCTCGTCCGGCTCGGCGTGCGCACGCTCGGGGCGTTCGCCGCGTTCGACGAGAACCAGGTGCAGGCACGCCTCGGCGAGCGAGGCGTGCGGCTGCGGGCCCTCGCCGGTGGCGCCGACTCCAGCCCGGTGACACCGAGTCCGCCGCCGCCGGAGCTCGAACGTGCCATCGCGTTCGAGCCGCCCCTCGAGTCCGCGGATCAGGTCGCCTTCGCGGTGCGGACGACCGCGGAGGCGTTCATCGCCGCGGTGGACGCCGCCGGCCTCGTCTGCACCGAGGTGCGGATCGAACTCGCCGACGAGGAGGGCGGCCGCTCCGAGCGCGTGTGGCAGCATCCGGCATGCTTCTCCGCAGCGGAGATCGTCGACCGGGTGCGCTGGCAGCTGGAGGGCGCGGGCCTGTCCGCACGGGTCGCGCGCGTCCAGATCGCGCCGGAGGCGGTGGATGCCGCGAACCGTCACCAGCCCGGCCTCTTCGGCCGGGGCAGCGATGAGCGGCTGCATCACGCGCTGTCCCGCGTGCAGGCCCTGCTCGGGCACACCGGCGTCGTGATCCCCGCGATCGGCGGCGGCAGGTGGCTGGCGGAACGGCAGGTGCTCGTGCCCTGGGGAGATCGGGGTCCCTCGCCCGAGGTGCGCAGCAGACCCTGGCCGGGATCCCTGCCCGAGCCGCGACCGACGACGGTCTTCCCCCGTCCGGTGCCCGTCGAGGTCCGCGCGGCCGACGGCGGTCCCGTGGAGATCGATGATCGCGGAATCCTGAACTCCGCTCCCGACGTGCTCCTGACCGACGGGACGACGAACACCGTCGTCGCCTGGACCGGCCCCTGGCCCATCACGGAACGGGAGTGGGATGCCACTCGACGTCGCCGTGCCCAGCGCTTCCAGGTGCTGGACGACGAGCAGAACGCCTGGCTGCTCGTCCGGGAGGACGGCCGCTGGTGGGCGGAAGGCAGGTACGACTGATGGGCTTCAACAATCCTCCGATCTCGTGGTCCGAGCTGGAGCATGCTCTCAGCGGCACGCGGCCTGATTCCATTCCCGCGGATGCGGACGGCGGCGACAGTCCGGCCTGGAGCCGCAAACGCGGCGCATACGTGGCTCCCCGGATCGAGCGTCCGGACGACGCCGTGCCGTACGCGGAGCTGCACGTCCACTCCACCTACTCGTTCCTCGACGGCGTCTCCTCCCCTGAGGAGCTCATCGAGGAGGCCGAGCGCCTGGGGCTCAGCGCACTGGCGATCACCGATCACGACGGGTTCTACGGCGCCTCCCGCTTCGCCGAGGCGGCGGAGTCTCGCCAGGTGCGGACGGTCTACGGCGCCGAGCTGTCCCTCGACCTCCCGCGGCCACAGACCGGCGAGCCCGATCCCGTCGGGACGCATCTGCTCGTCCTCGCCAGAGGCGAAGAGGGGTATCACCGCCTGTCCGGCGCCATCACACGTGCCCAGCTGCGAGGCCGGGAGAAGGGCCGGCCTCTCTACGACCTGGGCGATCTGTCCGACACCGGGCACGGTCACTGGGCCGTGCTGACGGGATGCCGCAAGGGCCCGGTCCGGCGCGCGCTGCACGAGTCGGGACCGGATGCCGCAGCCCAGGCGCTCGACCAGCTGACGGCGCTGTTCGGGCGCGACGGCGTCTACGTCGAGCTGTTCGCACACGGCGATCCCCTCGACGACCGGAGCAACGACATCCTGGCGGGGCTCGCCGCCGATCGCGGCCTGCCTGTCCTCGCGTCGGGGAACGTCCACTACGCCACTCCCGACCGCACCCGCCTGGCGAGTGTGGTCGCCGCCATCCGCGCCCGCCGCAGCATGGACGACCTGGACGGCTGGCTCCCCGCCCACGGCGGTGCGCACCTGCGCTCCGGCGCGGAGATGACGGCACGGTTCGCCCTGTATCCGGGTGCCGTTGCGCGCAGCGTCGAGCTTGCCGAGGAGCTCGCCTTCCCGCTCGCCCGCGCGCGGCCGGCGCTCCCGAAACAGGAGGTGCCGGAGGGCCACACGCCGATGTCGTACCTGCGCAAGCTCGTCTGGAATGCCGTCCCCGAGCGCTACCCACGGCTCGACGACGACGGCCGCACGCGGATCGCCCATGAGCTCGACGTCATCGAGCAGAAGGACTTCCCCGGCTACTTCCTCATCGTCCACGACATCGTCGCCGAGGCGCGAAGGCTCGGCATCCTGTGCCAGGGGCGGGGGTCCGCTGCATCCAGCGCCGTCTGCTACCTGCTGCGCATCACCGCCGTCGACCCGATCAAGTACAACCTGCCCTTCGAGCGTTTCCTCTCGGCTCTCCGCGACGAGGAGCCCGACATCGACGTGGACTTCGACTCCGACCGGCGCGAGGAGATCATCCAGTGGGTGTACCGCAGGTACGGGAGGGAGCGCTCCGCCCAGGTGGCGAACGTCATCCAGTACCGGCCGAAGAACGCGGTGCGCGATGTCGCTCGGGCACTCGGCTACTCCCCCGGTCAGCAGGACGCCTGGTCGAAGCAGGTCGAGCGGTGGGGTGCGTCACTGTCGACGGATGCCTCGCACGACATCCCCGATCAGGTCATCGAGTATGCCGGCGAGTTGCTGAAGGCGCCCCGGCACCTCGGCATCCACTCGGGCGGCATGGTGCTCACCGACCGTCCCGTCGGCGAGGTCGTCCCCATCGAGCATGCCCGGATGAAGGACCGCACCATCATCCAGTGGGACAAGGACGACTCGGCGTGGATGGGCCTCGTGAAGTTCGACCTGCTGGGTCTCGGGATGCTGTCCGCCCTCCAGCACTGCTTCGACCTGATCCACGAGACCACCGGAGAGAGGTGGGGACTCGACGAGATCCCGAAGGAGGAGCCAGCCGTCTACGACATGCTGTGCCGCGCCGACTCCATCGGCGTCTTCCAGGTGGAGTCGCGCGCCCAGATGGGTCTGCTCCCCCGGCTGCAGCCGCGCGAGTATTACGAGCTCGTGATCCAGATCGCGCTCATCCGCCCCGGTCCGATCCAGGGTGGCGCCGTGCACCCGTTCGTGCGCCGCAAGCTCGGTCAGGAGCCCGTCACCTACCCGCACGACGACCTCGAGCCGGTGCTCGAGCGCACCCGCGGCATCCCGATCTTCCAGGAGCAGCTCATGCAGATGGGCATGGTCATCGGCGATCTCAGCGGAGAGGATGCGGATCTCCTCCGCCGCGCGATGGGCTCGAAGCGCGGGATCGAGCGCATCGAGTCGCTGAAAGCGAAGCTCTATGCCGGCATGAAGCGGCACGGTCTGACGGATGCCGAGGCCGACGCGATCTACACCCGCATCCAGGCGTTCGCGAACTTCGGCTTCGCCGAGTCGCACTCGCTGTCGTTCGCGCTGCTGGTGTACGCGAGCTCATGGATCAAGCTGCACTACCCCGCCGCATTCCTCACCGGGCTCCTGCGCGCTCAGCCGATGGGGTTCTACTCCGCGGCGACCCTCGTCGCCGACGCGCGGCGACACGGTGTCGAGGTGCTGCGGCCCGACCTGCGCCTCTCCGGCGCGCTCGACGGGATGGAGGCGCTCAGCGACGACCGCCGCCCGATCCCGACCCCCACTCCACACGGCACCGGCGCGCCGCTGGGCCCGCACGCCGGAGGCTCCGCGCAACGCGAAGGGATGCGTGGAGTGGCGTGGGGAGGGGCCTCCGGGGACATGGGCCCTGGTCTCGACTCCTGTCTGGAGCGCGATCAGCCTCCGATCGGCGACTTCGACCGGGACGCTCCCGACGTGTCCGCCTCGCATCGCCGGGACAGCGCCTTCGCCGTGCGGCTCGGCCTCGCCGGCGTGAAGGGCGTGGGAACGGCGACGGCGGAGCGCATCGTGGCCGAGCGGGAGGCGCACGGCCACTACCTCGACCTGAACGACCTGGCACGGCGCACCGGCGTCACGGCGGCCCAGCTCGAGGCGCTGGCGACCGCCGGCGCCTTCGACTGCTTCGGTCTGACCCGACGCGAGGCGATCTGGCTCGCGGGCTCTGCGGCGCAGGAGCGGCCAGAGCTCCTTCCCGGCACCGCAGTCTCCGTCCAGCCGCCGCTGTTCCCCGATCCGACGAGTTTCGAGGTGCTCGCCGACGACCTGTGGGCGACGGGGGTGTCGACCGACGACCATCCGATCGCGCACTTCCGTCCGGCGCTGGACGAGCGCGGCGTGGTCTCCTCCGCAGCACTGCGGACCGCGGAGACCGGCAGACGCATCGAGGTGGCGGGACTGGTGACGCACAGGCAGCGACCGGCCACGGCATCCGGCATCACCTTCCTCAATCTCGAGGACGAGCACGGTCTCATCAACGTCATCTGCTCGATGGGGGTGTGGACTCGCCATCGCCGGGTCGTCCGCGACTCCCACGCGCTGATCGTCCGCGGGATGCTGGAGCGCTCTCCCGAGGGGGTGACGAATCTCCTCGCCGACGGCTTCGAGGACCTGCGGGTCGGGGTGCGCCACGCCTCACGCGACTTCCACTGAGGTCGACAGACGGCACCCTCACCCCAATCCTGACCGACCCGTAGGCTGAGCGCGTGACCGACTACGACCCGCCCCGGCCCTGGATCGCCAGCTACGCCGCCGGCGTCCCCGCCGACCTCGAACCCGTCTCCGGTTCGCTCGTCGACATCGTCGCCGCATCCGTCCGCGACTATCCGGATGCTCCCGCTCTGCAGTTCTTCGGGGCCGAGACGACGTACCGCCGCATGCAGGAGCAGATCGACCGGGCCGCAGCGGGACTGCGCGCTCTCGGCGTCGGCCATGGCGACACGGTCGCGATCGTGCTGCCCAACTGCCCGCAGCACATCGTCGCGTTCTACGCGATCCTGCGCCTCGGCGCTGTCGTGATCGAGCACAATCCGGTCTACACGCCGCGCGAGCTGCGCAAGCAGTTCGAAGACCATGGCGCCAAGACCGCGATCGTCTGGAGCAAGGTCGTCAAGACCGTCCAGGACTTCCCCGCGGATCTCGCCGTCACCAACCTGATCTCGGTCGACGTCACCAAGGCGATGCCGTTCGGCACGCGCCTGGCCCTGCGCCTGCCGATCGCCAAGGCGCGCGAGTCGCGGGCGGCACTCCACGAGAGGGTCTCGGGAACGCTCGAATGGGAGACGCTGCTGCGCTCCGACCCGCTTCCCGCGACGCATCCGAAGCCTGCCACCGACGACCTCGCGATCATCCAGTACACGAGCGGCACGACGGGAACCCCGAAGGGCGCGGCCCTCACCCATCGCAACCTGCTCTCCAACGCCGCGCAGGCGCGAGCGTGGGTGCCGCAGATCGTGCGCGGCAGGGGATGCGTCGTCTACGCGGTCCTGCCCATGTTCCACGCCTACGGACTCACCCTCTGCTTGACGTTCGCGATGTCGATGGGTGCGCGGCTCGTGCTCTTCCCGCGCTTCGACCCCGACATGGTCCTCGCGGTGACGAAGAAGCATCCCGCGACCTTCCTCCCGCTCGTGCCGCCGATCGCCGAGCGCCTTCTCAGAGCGGCGCAGGAGCAGGGGGTGTCGCTCAAGGGCACCGAGGTCGCGATCTCGGGCGCCATGGCGTTGCCTCACGAACTCGTCGTCCCCTTCGAAGCCGCCTCCGGCGGCTACCTCGTCGAGGGCTATGGGCTGTCGGAGTGCTCGCCCGTGCTCATGGCGAACCCCGTCGCCGACAACCGGGTGCCGGGCACCGTCGGCCTCCCGCTCCCGGGCACGGAGTGCAGGGTCGTCGATCCCGACGAGCCGACGAAGGATGTCGAGCCTGGCGCCCCGGGCGAACTCGTGGTGCGGGGACCGCAGGTGTTCAGCGGCTACTACGGCAAGCCGGAGGAGACCGAGGCCTCGTTCACCGAAGGCTGGTATCGCACGGGCGACATCGTGACGATCGACGAGGCCGGTTTCGTCCGGATCGTCGACCGCATCAAGGAGCTCATCATCACGGGCGGCTTCAACGTCGCCCCGACCGAGGTCGAGAACGCCCTGCGCCAGCACCCTGATGTCGAGGATGCGGCGGTCGTCGGTCTTCCCAGCGAGCGCTCCGGCGAGGAGGTCGTCGCGGCCATCGTGCTCACCCCCGGTGTGAGCGATCCCGACGTCGAGGCGATACGCGATTTCGCCCGAGGCATCCTCACCCCCTATAAGGTGCCGCGGCGCATCTTCATCGTGGACGAGCTGCCGAAGTCGCTCATCGGCAAGGTGCTGCGGCGTCAGGTGCGGGAGTCGCTCCTCCAGCTGACGACCGGCTCCTGACGACTCAGTCGGACGGAAGGGCCTGCAGGGCCTCCGGCCCCTGAGTGACGAGCAGGTGGAACTGCGCCGCATCTAGAATCCGGACACCGAGCTCCTCGGCCTTCGCGAGCTTCGAGCCCGCACCGGGCCCGGCGGCCACGAAGTCCGTCTTCTTCGAGACGCTGGACGCTGCCTTTCCACCGGCCTGGATGATGGCCTCCTGCGCTCCCTCGCGCGTGTAGCCCTCCAGCGAGCCCGTCGCGACGACGGTCAGCCCCTCGAGCACACCGCCTGTGACGGCGGCCGCCCCGGGGCCGGGATGCCCCGGGATGGCCCATTGCACGCCGGCGGCCGTCCACTGCTCGACGATCTCGCGATGCCAGTCGACCTCGAACCACTCGATCAGCGAATCCGCGATGATGCCGCCGACGCCTTCGACCTCCGCGAGCTGCTCGCGGTCGGCCGCGCGGATCGCATCGAGCGAGCCGAACCACTGTGCCAGCGCGCGGGCCGCGACGGGCCCGACATGCCGGATGTTGAGGGCGACGAGCAGCCGCCACAGCTCCTTCGTCTTGGCCTTCTCGAGTTCGGCCAGGAGCTTGACCGCCGCAGCTGAGGGCTGCGGCCCCTCGATCCCCTGCTTCTTCTCGACGGCCGTCGGGTTGCGTCGGAACGGGGTCCGCCGCACGGGCTGGCCGGTGAGCTCGTCGACCTTCATCTCGCCGGTCTCCGAGTCGCGTACGACGACCGAGATCGGCACGAGGTCCTCGAGCGACAGGGAGAACAGGCCGGCCTCTGTCTCGAGCGGCGGCACGGACGGCGGCTCCGCCTGCGTGAGGGCGGCCGCGGTCACCTCGCCGAGCACCTCGATGTCGAGCGCGCCGCGCGAGCCGATGTGCTCGACGCGGCCCTGCACCTGCGCCGGGCACGAGCGGGCATTCGGGCAGCGCAGGTCGATATCGCCCTCCTTGGCCGGGCGCAGGGGGAAGCCGCACACGGGGCAGTTCGCGGGCATCACGAACTCGCGTTCGCTGCCGTCGCGCAGTTCGACGACCGGACCGAGGATCTCCGGGATGACGTCGCCCGCCTTGCGCAGCACGACCGTGTCCCCGATGAGCACTCCCTTCGCGCGGACGACGTCCTGGTTGTGGAGGGTCGCCTGCCGGACGACCGAGCCCGCGACCCGCGCGGGGGCCATCACCGCGTACGGGGTCGCGCGGCCTGTGCGACCGACCGAGACGACGATGTCGAGGAGCTTGGTGTTGACCTGCTCGGGCGGGTACTTGTACGCGATCGCCCATCGCGGTGCGCGGCTCGTGGCTCCGAGCTCGTCGTGCATCGCGAGGTCGTCGACCTTCACGACGATGCCGTCGATCTCGTGCTCGACGTCGTGGCGGTGCTCGCCGTAGTACGTGACGAAGTCGAGGACGCCGTCGATGTCGTCGCTCGTGCGGAAGTAAGGACTCGTCGGCAGTCCCCATCCCGCGAGCAGTCCGTACACCTCGCTCTGCGAGGTGACAGGCGGGCGGGCCCAGGCGCCGATGCCGTGCACGAAGAGTCGCAGCGACTCCAGGCGCGCCCGACCGGCCTCGAGCTCCAGGCCGTCCTTCTTGTCCAGCTGCTGACGCAATCCGCCGCTCGCGGCGTTGCGCGGATTCGCGAACGACGGGAACCGGCGCTCTGCGCTGATCAGCGCCTTCATCTCGTCGAAGCCCTTGCCGCGCGCTCGCGCCTCCTCGACGACCCGCTCGCGCAACTCGGCCTGGAAGGCGTTGAGCCGATCGAACGCGGCCACAGGGATGAAGACCTCGCCGCGCACCTCCACGATCGGCGGATGCCCGGTTCCGCTGAGGCGCTGCGGGATGCCGGCCACACGGAGGGCGTTGACGGTCACGTCCTCGCCCACCCTGCCGTCGCCCCGCGTCGCGGCGGAGCTGAGCACGCCGTTCTCGTACCGGAGGCTGATCGCGAGCCCGTCGATCTTCAATTCCGTCAGCCAGCGCACTCGGGTGCCGGCGGCGGACTGCGCCTTGACGCACCAGTCCCGCAGCTCGTCCGGCGAGAAGACGTTGTCGAGGCTCAGCATCCGCTCGGCATGCTCGACGGGCGCGAACTGCGTGTTCTCGGCGGCGCCGACGGTGAGCGTCGGCGAATCCTGGCTCTGCAGTTCGGGATAGAGCCGCTCGATCGCCTCGAGGCGATGCATCCATCCGTCGTACTCTGCGTCGTCGACCACCAGCGTGTCGCGCCCATAGTAGGCGTCCCGCGCTTCGATGATGCGCTCGGTGAGGCTCGCGGCCTCCGCACGCGCCTGGTCGAGGCTCAGATCGGGAAGTTCCTCGGTGGCTGCAGCATCCGTCACCCCGTCAGTCTAGGAGCGAGCACCGACACGGATGCGGGCGCCTCACACGCCCGCGGGCACCGCCGACACGGTCCGGTCGATCGTGAACTGGCCGATGACACGCGTACCGTCGTAGAGCACGGCGGTCTGACCGGGAGCGACTCCCTCGAAGGGGCTCTCCGGGTTCACGATCACCGCCCCGTCGTGCAGCCGGGCCCGCGCGGGCACAGGGTCGGCGTGCGCGCGGATCTGCACGTCGCACGCGAACTCCGCTGTCTGCGGAGCCCGCCCCGCCCAGCTGAACCGAGCACCTGCGATCTCGCCGATCGCCAACGCCTCCTTCGGCCCGACGACCACGGTGTTCGATACCGGGCGCACCTCGAGCACGAAGCGCGGCTTGCCGTCGGGCGCGGGCACGCCGAGGCGCAGCCCGCGACGCTGGCCCACCGTGTACGCGTGTGCGCCGTCGTGAGAGCCGACGACGGCACCCGACGCATCCACGATGTCGCCCGTCTCGGAGCCCACCTTCTCGGCCAGCCAGCCGCGCGTGTCGCCGTCGGGGATGAAGCAGATGTCGTGGCTGTCGGGCTTGTGTGCCACCGACAGTCCGCGCGCCTCGGCCTCCGCGCGGACGAGCGCCTTGGACGGCGTCGCCCCGAGCGGGAAATAGGTGTGCGCGAGCTGCTCGCCGGTGAGGACGCCGAGGACGTACGACTGGTCCTTCGCGGCGTCCGATGCCCGGTGCAGCTCGAGGCCGTCCGGCGTTTCCACGAGCGACGCGTAGTGGCCGGTGCAGACGGCATCGAAGCCGAGTTCGACGGCGCGCTCGAGCAGAGCGGCGAACTTGATGCGCTCGTTGCAGCGCATGCAGGGATTGGGCGTGCGGCCCGCCTTGTACTCGGAGACGAAGTCCTCGATGACGTCGTCGCGGAAGCGCTCCGAGAAGTCCCACACATAGAAGGGGATGCCGAGGCGATCGGCCGCGCGACGGGCGTCCATCGCGTCCTCGATGGTGCAGCACCCGCGGCTGCCCGTGCGCAGTGTGCCGCCTGCGCGCGAGAGCGCGAGGTGCACGCCGACGACGTCGTGTCCCGCCTCGACGGCGCGCGCGGCCGCGACGGCGGAGTCGACACCGCCGCTCATGGCCGCCAGGATCCGCATGGTGTCCAGTCTACGAGCGGGCTCCTGGCAGGGAGCTCTGCCCGACGTCGCCGTCGACGTAGACCCAGCGCCCTCCGCGGCGGGAGAAGCGGCTGCGCTCGCGCAGCGTGCCCCGCTCGGCTCCCTCGACCCAGGAGGCCTCGAACACGACGACCCCCTCGTCGTCGTCCTCGCCGCCGGCGAGGATCCCGAGGATGCGCAGGCCCGTCCACCGCTGCGCGGGATCGAGCTCGAGCTGCGCCGGCCGCGTGCCCGGATGCCAGGTTCGCACGAGGTGGTCCGCATCCCCGGTCGCGAACGCCGTGTAGCGCGAGCGCATGAGCTGCTCGGCCGTGGACGCCGGCCGCCCCGCGAGCAGGGGGCCGCAGCAGGCGGCGAACGCCTCGCCGCTGCCGCAGGGGCACGGATCGCCGGACGCGGGGGCGGCGAGCCGGGCTCCGAAGGACATGCACCGACCCTATGTCGAGGGCGCATGCCAAGATGACCGCATGGCCGATCGCCTCATGCTGCTCGACTCCGCGTCGCTCTATTTCCGCGCCTTCTACGGCGTCCCCGACACGGTGAAGGCACCGGACGGGTCCCCGGTGAACGCCGTGCGCGGGTTCCTCGACATCATCGCGAAGCTCGTGGCGATGTACGAGCCGACGCACCTCGTGGCGTGCTGGGACGACGACTGGCGACCGCAGTGGCGGGTCGACCTCATCCCGAGCTACAAGGCGCATCGCGTCGAGGAGCTGGTCGAGGTCGGACCCGATGTCGAGCAGGTCCCCGATCCGCTCGTCGTGCAGGTCCCCCGCATCCGGGAGGCCCTCACCGCGGCGGGAATCGCGATCGTCGGCGCCGCCGAGCACGAGGCCGACGACGTGATCGGCACCCTCGCGACGCGCGCCACCCTTCCGGTGGACGTCGTGACGGGCGATCGCGACCTCTTCCAGCTCGTGGATGACGACCGCGACGTCCGCATCGTCTACACCGCCCGCGGGATGAGCAATCTGGAGAATGTCACCGACGCCGTCGTCCTCGCGAAGTATGGAGTGCATGCCAGCCAGTACGCGGACTTCGCCACGCTCCGCGGCGACAGCTCCGATGGCCTGCCCGGCGTCCCCGGCGTGGGTGAGAAGTCGGCGGCCACACTGCTGAACGCCCACGGCGACCTCGGCGGCATCATCGCCGCCGCCGAGGCGGGCACCGGGATGTCCGCCGGCGTCCAGGCGAAGATCCGCGCGTCACGGCCCTATCTCGACGTCGCACCGACGGTCGTCGGCGTCGTCCGAGACCTCGACCTCGACGTTCCCGACGCGCGGATCCGCCCGCTCGGCCCCGAAGAGCGGAGGGATGCGGCGGCCCTCGGCGAGCGCGGCGGCTACGCCTCCGCGCTCGAGCGGCTGCTCGACGCCTTCGACAGCGTCGGCGTCGCGAGCGAGCCTCCTGTACTCCCGGAGGAGTAGGCCCGGTTCCTCCGTGGGCACGGCGAACGCTCGGAAAGCCCGGCGTAGCATCGAGCGCATGCCGGATGCCGCGTGGACCCACGACACCGTGGGGACCGGCCGCTTCCGGCCGCCGGCCGCGGTGACGCTGTACGTCCCCGTCGTCGTCGCCCTGATCGTCCAGGTTCCCCCGACCATCGTCATCGCGATGCTCTCGCATACGGCGCCGCTCGCCGCGGCCGCGAGCATCGCGCTGGCGACGGCATCCGCCCTGGCACTCCTCGCGGCACGCGCCTTCCCCGGTCCCACCGTCGCGGCGGTGGCAGCGCTGACCGTCGCGGACGTCTTCATACCGCCGGCCTGGGGGCCGCCCTACATCTCGCTCGCCTTCGCGATCGTCGGCGCCGTCGTGCGCGGAGCCCGCGCGTGGGCTCTCGTCGCGGTCGGCGTCGGCTGGCTGATCGCGGTCGGAGCCGGCGCCGCCGTGGGCATCGACTGGCATCCCCTGCGGGTCGTCGCGACGACCGCCGTCCTGGCGCTGTGCTTCGGGATCGGCGAGGGCATCCGCCGACGAAGCGATCGTGCCGCCGCCTCCCGGGCCCAGCTCGCCGAGCGCCGCCGCACGACGGAGCGTGAGGAGCGCGAGCGCATCGCCCGCGAGCTGCACGACGTGCTCGCGCACTCCCTGAGCCAGATCTCGGTCCAGGCCGGCATGGGGCTTCACCTCTTCGACCGCGAGCCCGAGAAGGCCCGCGAGGCTCTCACCAACATCCGTGGGTTGAGCGCCACCGGCCTCGACGAGGTGCGGGGCGTCCTCGCGTTCCTGCGCGGCGACGAGCGCAGTCCGCAGACCGCACCATTGACGCCCGCTCCCCAGCTGGCGGATCTCGAGCAGCTCGCCGCTCAGCGCACGGGTCTTGGCCTCACCGTCGATCTCGACGATCGACTCGCGGGCGACCTGCCGCCGTCGGCCGTCCAGACGACGGCGTATCGCATCGCGCAGGAGGCGCTGACGAACGTCGTCCGGCACAGCGCCGCGTCCACGGCGACCATCAGGCTCCTCCGCGACGGCGACGACCTCGTCGTCACGGTCTCCGACGACGGCGTGGGGATGCAGGATGCCACGGAGGGCACCGGCATCCGCGGCATCCGCGAGCGCGCCTCTCTGCTCGATGGCACCGCGCAGCTCGGCGAGGGTGCGCGCGGCGGAACCGTCGTGACCGCGCGGCTCCCCTGGGACGGCGTCTCGTGATCCGCGTCGCCCTGGCAGACGACCATCAGCTCGTGCGCGCTGGATTCCGAGCGCTGCTCGACGCCGAACCCGGCATCGAGGTCGTGGCCGAGGCATCCGGTGGCCAGGAGCTGCTGCACACGCTGCGGGATATCCCTGTCGACGTCGCCCTCGTCGACATCCGGATGCCCGACGGCGACGGTCTCTGGGCGACCGAGCAGATCGCCGGAGATCCTGCGCTCCAGGGCGTTCGGGTCGTGATCGTCACGACGTTCGAGCTCGACGAGTACGTCGCGCGGGCGATCAGGGCCGGCGCCTCGGGCTTCCTCGTGAAGGACACCGAGCCGGTCGACCTCATCCGCGCGGTGCGCGTCGTCGCGCAGGGCGATGCGCTGCTCTCACCGAGCGTCACGCGCACGCTCCTCAGCCGCGCGGCGACCGGACTCCGTGTGTCACCCGCGCCCGAGGGCATCACCGAGCGCGAGACGGAGGTGCTGCGCCTCGTCGCCCAGGGACTGACCAACGACGAGATCGCCGCGCGCCTGTTCCTCTCGCCGCTGACGGCCAAGACCCACGTGTCGCGCATCATGCAGAAGCTGCAGGCGCGCGATCGGGTGCAGCTCGTCGTGCTCGCATACGAGTCCGGGCTCGTCGCCCCCGGTTGGCAGTAGCCAGTACTCCCCGCGGAGCAGAGGAGGTCACTCCCTCCGGCCGATGTGCGGCAGCATCGGTCGGCGTTGGCTGGAGGCATCCTGCAGCGATCTCCGCGCAGGAGAAGGGAGTCCCATGTCCGCCTCACTCACCGCCTCGCTCGCGGCCGCCCATGTCGCAGGCCCGTGGATCGGGTTCGGGTGGTGGTTCCTCGTCATCCCGCTGTTCTGGATCCTCCTCTTCGTGATCCTGTTCGCGGTGTTCGGCCGACGCTGGCGCAACGCCGCCATGAGCCGTCGCGACCCGTCCCGGCAGGCCGAGGCGACGCTCGGCGAGCGCTACGCGCAGGGCGACATCGACGAGGTCGAGTACCGCAAGCGCCTCGAGGTCCTGCGCGCCAATTCGGCTGCGGGCGCCTGACCGGATGCGGGCGGTTCAGAATCCTTCTGAGCCGCCCGCGTCGCGCGAGCGTTCCGTCCAGGTCCGCAGCCGCTCGAGCGGCCACGCCGTCACGATGCGCTCCGGCGGCACACCCAGCGTCATCGCGCGGGCGGCGCCGTGGTCGATGAGCGAGAGCTGGCCGGGAGCGTGCGCGTCCGAGTCGATCGAGAACAGACACCCGAGCTCGAGCGCGAGCGCCATCAGATCATCCGGCGGATCCTGCCGCTCCGGGCGCGAGTTGATCTCCACCGCCACTGCGTGCGCGGCGCACGCTTCGAAGACCGCGCGCGCATCGAACGTCGAGGGCGGACGCGTGCCGCGGCTCCCCTCGACGAGCCGGCCCGTCACGTGACCGAGGACGTCGACGTGGGGATCGGATGCGGCGGCCACCAGCCTCCGCGTCATCGGGGCGCGCTCCATCCGGAGTTTCGAGTGCGCCGACGCGACGACGACGTCGAGCGCGCCCAGCATCTCCGGCGTCTGATCCAGCGCGCCCTCCTCGAGGATGTCGACCTCGATTCCCGTCAGCAGAGTGAAGCCCGCCGATCCGGATGCGTTGATGCCGGCGACGACCTCGAGCTGCTCCCGCAGGCGCTCCTCGGACAACCCGTTCGCCACCCGCAGCCGGGGTGAGTGATCGGTGAGGGCGAGGTACTCGTGGCCGAGTGCACGAGCGGCCTCGACCATCTGATCGATCGGCGTCAGGCCGTCGGACCATTCGCTGTGGCTGTGGAGGTCGCCCCGGAGCTTCGCCCGCAGCGTGGCTCCGGCCGTCGGCGCCTCCACACCGGCGGCCTCCCGCAGCTGGAGGAGATACCCGGGCACCTGGCCGTCCAGCGCCTGCTGGATCACCGCGAACGTCGAGTCGCCGATTCCCTTGCGGCGACGGAGGGATGCAGCGTCCCGCAGCTGCTCGTCCGTCAAACCCGTGATGGCGGCAGCGGCCGCCCGGAACGCCTTCGAGCGGTAGCGCGACGCCCGTTCGCGCTCGAGGAGGAACGCGATCTCTTCGAGCGCCGCGAGCGGCGTCAGCGCCTGATCGTCGTCCGCCATGCCGGTCAGGGTGCGAGGGCCGCGGGCTTGACGATGACCGGGGCGGTCGCAAGGCGGTGCAGACCCCAGCCGAGAAGGATGAACAGGATGCCGAGACCGACGACGAGCGCCGCGACGCCGAAGGCGACGACCGACGTGAACAGCGACGCGCGCAGGAACGATGCGGTCATCATCGTCTGGCGCGCCGGGTCGTCCTGCGACAGCTCGGCGTAGGTCTGGCCCCCGGACGAGGCGAGCGCGTGCTTCTGGATGACCTCGGCCTGCGCGTATGCGGTGAAGGGGCCGGCGACCGGCTGACCGGCGAAGGCCGCCGCGTCGTCGGAGACGATGATCTTCTCGGCGCGCAGCTCGTTGGACACCGCCACGTACGCGATGGTGCCCGCGATGATCATGACGATCCCGGCGAGGATGCCGAGGATGCCGACGGTCTTGACGAGTCCGAGACTGCGCGCGGGCGGTGCGACGGCTCCTTCCATCGGTGCGGTCTGGACTGCGCCCTGCCCTGCGGCGGTGGATTCCGACATGAGTCCTCCTGGGTGCGTGCATGCGCACCATGGCACGTCCTGGTGCGGCCGGCTCCCTCGGCCGGCTGGTGCTCACGCTAGCGCGGGCCGACGACCTGTCGCCACGCGCCGAGCCGTGGCAGACTCAGCCGGCGAGCTCGCGCGTCGCCGCGACCCAGTCGTCGAGCTTTCGAGCAGCCGCGCCGCTGTCGATCGCCGCGGCCGCAGCATCCTTCGCCTCCGCGAGACGCTCCAGGATCGGACGCTGGACGAGCGCCGGATCGCGGAAGAGCCGGTACGCAACGATCCCGGCCGCAGCGTTCAGGAGCACGATGTCCCGCACCGCGCCCTCCTCGCCGGCGACCGTGCGACGCACGACCTCGGCGTTCTGCGCGGGCGAGCCGCCGATGAGCTCGTCGATGCGGGCGAGACGGATGCCGAGATCCCGCGGGTCGATGTCGTGCTCGTGGATGTCGCCGAGGCTGACCTCCCACATCCGGCTGTGCCCCGTCGTCGTGAGCTCGTCGAGTCCGTCGTCGCCGCGGAAGACCAGGGCCGTCGCGCCGCGCGTGCGGAAGACGCCCGTGATGAGCGGCACGCGGTCGAGCTGGGCGACCCCGACGGCATTGGCCTCGGCACGAGCCGGATTGCACAGCGGGCCGAGGAAGTTGAAGACCGTCGGCACGCCGAGTTCGGCGCGTGTGGGTCCCGCGTGCCCGAAGCCGGGGTGGAAGGCGGAGGCGAAGACGAAGGTGATCCCGGTGCGCTCGAGCACCTCGGCGACCGCCTCCGGCTGCAGCGTGAGCTCGACGCCGAGCTCGCCCAGGACGTCGGAGGACCCGGACGACGAGCTCGCGGCCTTGTTCCCGTGCTTGACGACGGGGATGCCGGATGCCGCGGCCACGATCGCCGACATCGTGGACACGTTCACGGTGCCGAAGCGGTCTCCGCCGGTGCCGACGATGTCCAGGACGGCGGCCGGAACCGGCAGCGGGCGAGCCGCTTCGAGGATCGCGTCGCGGAACCCGACGACCTCGTCGACGGTCTCGCCCTTCGCCCGGAGGGCCACCAGGAACCCCGCGAGCTGGGACGGCGTGGCCGCGCCCTCCATGACCTGACGCATCGCCCAGGTCGACTCCGAGACACTCAGATCGCGGCGCTCGAGCAGCGCTGACAGGATGTCGGGCCACGCGTACAGATCGGTCACGAGCACCGATCCTATCCAGCCAGCGGATTCCAGGCGTTCTCGCGGAATCTTCTTAGGTTCACCTAACTTCACACGGGCTCGAAGTCGAGGGCCGCGATGGGGGAATCCGGCTGAGAATTCGGCAATAATGGGGTGTGTGACGACCCCCGCTACTTACAACCAGGCCCTGCGCACCGTGAAGAGGCCCGACCCGGTGGCCGTCGGCACGATCGTCTGGCTCGGCAGCGAAGTGATGTTCTTCGCAGGTCTTTTCGCGATCTACTTCACGCTGCGCAGCACCTCCCCCGGCCTGTGGGCCGAGATGACGCAGCACCTGAATGTGCCGTACGCGTTCGTGAACACCGTCATCCTCGTGCTGTCCTCCGTGACGTGCCAGATGGGCGTGTTCGCCGCGGAGCGCTTCCAGCCCTACACGGTGAAGAGCAACAAGCGCTGGAGCCGCTGGGGCATGGTGCCGTGGTTCTACCTGACCTTCGCGATGGGCGCGATCTTCGTCTCCGGCCAGGTGTGGGAGTACTCGCAGCTGGTCATGGAGGGCATGCCCATCCAGGCGAACGCGTACGCCTCCGCGTTCTACCTGACGACCGGCTTCCACGCCCTCCACGTCACGGGCGGCCTCATCGCATTCCTGCTGGTGATCGGTCGCGCGTACGCCGTCCGGAACTTCGGCCGCAAGGAGATGACCACCGCGATCGTCGTGTCGTACTACTGGCACTTCGTCGACGTCGTGTGGATCGCCCTGTTCGCCGTCATCTACTTCATCCGATAGAGCGGAGCTGCACACCCCCATGGCACGAGAGAAGAAGCGCCGCCAGACCGGACGCCGGAGCCGAGTCGCCACCGCCGCCTTGATCGGCGCGGGCCTGCTGCTCACGGGCGGCATCTACGCCGGAGCATCGGCCGCGATGGCCGCGACGAGCGACGACACCAAGACGGCTGTCAGCGCGTCCGGCGTCGAGGAGGGCAAGAAGCTCTTCCAGGCGAACTGCGCCACCTGCCACGGCCTCGACCTGCAGGGCACCGCGAACGGCCCGTCGCTCTACGGCGTCGGCGAGCTGGCCGTGCACTTCCAGGTCTCGACCGGTCGCATGCCGCTGCAGATGCAGGGACCTCAGGCGCCGGCCAAGCCCCCGCAGTTCACCACCGAGCAGATCGACGCGCTCGCCGCGTACGTCCAGTCCGTCGCGCCCGGCCCGACTTACCCGTCCGCCGAGATCATCGACGGCAAGGGCAACGTCGCCGAGGGTGCCGAGCTGTTCCGCATCAACTGCGCGATGTGCCACAACGTGGCCGCCGCAGGTGGCGCGCTGACCGAGGGCAAATTCGCTCCGTCGCTCGACAAGACCACGCCGCTCAACATGTACGCGGCCATGGTCACCGGCCCGCAGAACATGCCGGTGTTCAGCGACATGAACCTCACGCCGGATCAGAAGCGCAACATCATCTCGGCGATCCTGTACCTGCAGAAGAACAACTCGCCCGGCGGCTTCGACCTCGGCAATCTCGGCCCTGTCTCCGAGGGCCTCTTCATCTGGATCTTCGGCATCGGCGCTCTGATCGCCATCACCGTGTGGATCACGGCGAAGTCCAACTGACCTCTAGCTAACGGAACGTACGAGGAGCACCATGTCACACGAGGACGACCCGCTCGAGCACGAGAGGGCTTCATGGCAGCCGTCTGCGGGGCTCGCTGTCGCGGTGACCGACCCCGTGCAGAACCCCGAGCTGCCGCCGCACCGCGAGCGGGTGACGGACAGCGACCCCGACGCCATGAAGCGCGCGGTGCGCACGGTCTACACGCTGTTCTATCTGTCGGTCGCCGGAAGCATCTGGGCCATCGCCGCCTACATGCTGTTCCCGATCGAGGACGGCCAGCCGGTCGCGATCCGCAACAACAACCTCTTCATCGGTCTCGGCATCGCCCTGGCGCTGCTTGCTCTCGGCATCGGCGCCATCCACTGGTCCAAGGCGATCATGTCGGACAAGGAGTTCATCGAGCCCCGGCACGCGACGCGCGGGCGCGACACCACGCGCGAGGCGGCCGTGCAGGCGTTCGCTCTCGCCAACGAAGAATCCGGCTTCGGCCGCCGCACCATGATCCGCAACTCGCTGATCGCCGCCGTCATCGCCTCCATCGCACCCGGGATCACACTGTTCCGCGGCCTCGCCCCCGAGGACACACCGGAGCGCCCCAACGCTGGGAACCCGGTCTACCTCCTGAGCCACACCATGTGGAAGGAGGGGAGCCGCCTCGCGCATGACCCGAGCGGCACGCCGATCAAGGCGTCCGAAGTCACGCTCGGCTCCGCATTCCACGTGATCCCTGAGGACCTCGCGGCCATCAGCCACTCCGAGGGCTACCTCGAGCAGAAGGCCAAGGCCATCGTCCTGCTCATGCGCCTGCCGCAGGATCAGCTGCATCCCTCCCCCGGCAAGGAGGACTGGGCCTACGACGGCATCGTCGCGTACTCCAAGGTGTGCACGCACGTCGGATGCCCCGTGGCTCTGTATGAGCAGCAGACGCACCACCTGCTGTGCCCCTGCCACCAGTCGCAGTTCGACATCACCCACGAAGCCGCGGTCATCTTCGGCCCGGCGGCCCGTCCGCTGCCGCAGCTTCCGATCACCGTCGACTCCGAGGGATACCTCGTCGCCCGGAGCGACTTCCACGAACCCGTCGGCCCGAGCTTCTGGGAGCGCCATTGAGTACCGCAACCGCACCCTCCACCTCCCAGGAGGAGGTGAAGGAGAAGCCCCTCGGCGGCAGCTTCGTCGGCTGGGCCTCCAACTACATCGACGAGCGCACGAGCCTCTCCGGCTTCGTGAAGGAGCTCGGACGCAAGATCTTCCCCGACCACTGGTCGTTCATGCTGGGCGAGATCGCGCTCTGGAGCTTCGTCGCGGTGCTCTTGTCGGGAACGTTCCTCACGTTCTTCTTCCAGGCCTCGATGGTGCCGACGCACTACATGGGAACCTTCATCCCGATGCGCGGCGTCGAGATGTCGGCGGCGCTGGACTCCACCCTGAACCTGTCGTTCGACATCCGCGGTGGCCTGCTGGTCCGTCAGATCCACCACTGGGCGGCACTGACCTTCGTCGCAGGCATCGGCGTGCACATGCTGCGCATCTTCTTCACGGGTGCGTTCCGCAAGCCGCGCGAGCTGAACTGGGTGATCGGTTTTATCCTGTTCATCCTGGCCATGGCCGAGGGCTTCACGGGCTACTCGCTGCCCGATGACCTGCTCTCGGGCAACGGTCTGCGCATCATCGACGGCATGGTGCTCGGCATCCCCGTGATCGGCACCTGGACCTCGTTCCTGCTGTTCGGCGGAGAGTTCCCGGGCAACGACATCGTCGGGCGCCTGTACACGCTCCACATCCTGCTCCTTCCGGCGATACTCGTCGGTCTGCTTGTGCTGCACCTGATGCTGATGGTGATCAACAAGCACACGCAGTTCGCGGGCCCCGGCCGTCAGAACAGCAACGTCGTGGGCTACCCGATGATGCCGATCTACATGTCGAAGATGGGCGGCTTCTTCTTCATCACCTTCGGTGTGATCGTGCTGATCGCGTCGCTGTTCACGATCAACCCGATCTGGAACTACGGCCCGTACGACCCGTCCCCCGTGTCCGCGGGCACGCAGCCCGACTGGTACATCGGCTTCGCCGACGGTGCGCTTCGCCTCGTGCCTCCTCATCTCGAGTTCGTGTGGCTGGACCGCACCTGGTCGTTCAACATCCTGATCCCGCTCGTCGTGATCGGCCTGTTCATCGTCCTCGTGCTCATCTACCCCTTCATCGAGGGTTGGGTGACCGGTGACAAGCGCGAGCACCACATCGCGCAGCGCCCGCGCAACGCCCCGACGCGTACTGCCATCGGCGTCGCCGGCGTGATCTTCTACGCGGTGCTGTGGGCTGCGGCATCCTCCGACATCATCGCCACGCACTTCTCGCTGACGATGGAGGGCGTGATCCACGCGCTGCAGATCCTCCTCATCGTCGGGCCGATCATCGGCTACTTCGTGGCCAAGCGCATCGCGATCGGTCTGCAGAAGAAGGACCGTGAGATCGTGCTGCACGGCTACGAGTCCGGTCGCATCGTCCGCCTCCCCGGCGGCGAGTACATCGAGGTCCACCAGCCGGTCGACGAGTATGAGCGCTTCAAGCTCGCCGACTTCGAGATCAACGAGCCTCTCGTCGTGCGTCCGAACGCCAGGGGCCGGATTCCGTGGCACGAGCAGCTTCGCTCCGGCATGTCGCGCTGGTTCTTCGAGGACCGTCTCATCCCGCTCACGCAGGCGGAGCTGGAGGCGCATACGCACCACCAGCACGAAGAGCTGGACGAGATGGCCGAGACCGAGGCTGCGGAGATCCAGGGTGCGCACACGCGGGCCGGTTTCCCCGATGCGCCCCTCCGCCCCGTGGACACGTCCAAGAGCGGCGAGTTCCCGGTCCGTCCGACGAGCGTTCTGGCAGCCGGCCAGAACGTGCCTCGCACCGGCGAAGGCACCGCTCCCCCTGCGCCCGAGAACCAGCCGAGCCCGATGGCCGACACCGACGCTGCACCGTCCTCCGATGTGCCGTCGACGGCAGACGGCGACAACGACGAGGACGCGCCCGGCAAGCCGTAGGACGCTCTCAGAGCACACAAGATGCCCCGTTCCGACCCGCAGTCGGAACGGGGCATCTTGTGTGTCGCGGGCGTCTGCGGCCGAGCTCACGAGGATCGTCACGCACGGGCCGAAGGCGCGAGGCCGGCTGTGCAGCGCAGGCGATCTCGATCCGCCACTGGGACGTCGATCGATCGGCCGTCCTCACGTGCCGCGGGAACAGGACGGGTCAATCGTGCGGATCGCGCCCGTCTTCGTTCCGGTCGTCATCGTCGTCGAGGTCTTCCAGTTCCTCGGCGAAGAGGCCCGCTGCCGCACCGTAGAAGGCAGGCCGCTCCCCCGCGTCCGCATCGCCTTCCGCCATGTCGCACACCACCACCGTGACGTTGTCGCGCGTCGGGGCCGCCAGCGCGATGGCGACCAGCTCCTCTGCCGCACGAGCAGGCGTGAGCGGGCGGGCGAGAGTTGCGAAGATCCGCTCCTCGGCGACGTAGTCCGTCAGGCCGTCGCTGCAGAAGAGCCAGCGGTCGCCGACCGCGGCATCCGCACGCATGACGGTCACATGATCGTCCTCGGCGCCCGTCATAGAGGCGGTCACGATGTTCCGGCGGGGATGGGATGCGGCCGACTCCGGCGCCAGCAGACCGTGGTCGATGAGACTCTGGACCAGAGAGTCGTCGCGCGTCTCACGCCTCGCGACACCGTCGCGGAGCCGGTACGCACGGGAATCGCCGGAGTGGCCGATCAGAATGTGCCCGGTGCGGGCGACGACGATGCCGGTGAAAGTCGTGGCCATGCCTTCCAGCGAGGGATCACGGGAGACATGGGCTCGCAGGTCCCAGTTCGCGCCGCGCAAGCGCTCGGAGAGGTCATCCTCATCGCGCACATCCACATGCGCCGCCGCAAGGCGCCTCAGAAAGGCCGCTGAGGCGAGATCACCGGCCGGGCCTCCCCCAACGCCATCGGCCACTCCTGCCCCCCAGGACGCCGTGAAAGCGGCGTCCTGGTTCTCGGAGCGGAAGCGGCCGGCGTCGGAGGCGGCCGCCGCGATAAGGCGCAGCGGTCGACCTCAGCGTGCGAAGTATCCGCGGTAGTACTCGTAGACCCATCCGACGATCGCGACGACGAACACACCGATGCCGATGGGCATCATCCATGTACCGACCGCCAGACCGATCATGCCGAGCGCAGCTGCGGAGGCGAGCACGATGGGCCACCACGACCACGGAGAGTACTCACCCAGCTCGGGGTCACCGTCGTCGATGTCCGCCGTGAGGACGTCCTCGGGCAGCTCACCACCCTGGGCGCGGTGCACGCGCTGCATGTAGAACGCGATCAGCGCAGACATGAGCGCCGTGAACAGAAGGGCGACCGTGCCGACCCACTCGGGCTGTCCGTGCTCGAGGATGTTCCATCCCGTGTACAGCACCGCGACGATCAGGAAGAAGGCGCAGAGCAGCCACCAGAGGCCGGTATTGGTGCGCATCTACTTCACCTCTCCTGCGACGACCGCGGTCTCGTGGCTCGCGGCGGCCACCGGGTACTCGGCAGCCTCGGGGTGGTTCAAGTCGAACGCGGGGCGCTCGCTGCGAATACGCGGGATCGACGTGAAGTTGTGCCTCGGCGGCGGGCACGATGTCGCCCACTCGAGAGACGCACCGTAGCCCCACGGGTCATTCACGGTCACCCGTGGCGCCTTGCGTGCGGTGATCCACACGTTGAACAGGAACGGGATCATGGACGCCCCGAGCAGCATGGCGCCGATCGTCGAGATCTGGTTCATCCACGTCCAGCCGTCGGATGCGGCGTAGTCCGCGTAGCGGCGCGGCATCCCGTCGACACCCAGCCAGTGCTGGATGAGGAACGTCATGTGGAAACCGATGAACAGCATCCAGAAGTGGATCATGCCGAGTCGCTCGTTGAGCATGCGGCCCGTCCACTTGGGCCACCAGAAGTAGAAGCCGGCGAACATCGCGAACACGACGGTTCCGAACACGACGTAGTGGAAGTGTGCGACCACGAAGTACGAGTCGGACAGGTGGAAGTCCAGCGGAGGGGCGGCGAGGATCACGCCGGTCAGTCCGCCGAACACGAACGAGACCAGGAAGCCGAGCGCGAACACCATGGGTGTCTCGAACGTGACCGAACCTCGCCACATCGTGCCGATCCAGTTGAAGATCTTCACGCCCGTCGGTACCGCGATCAGCATCGTCATCAGAGCGAAGAACGGCAGCAGAACGGCACCCGTGACATACATGTGGTGCGCCCACACCGCGACCGACAGGGCCGCGATCGAGATCGTCGCATAGACGAGGGTCTTGTACCCGAAGATCGGCTTGCGGCTGAACACCGGGAACACCTCGGAGACGATGCCGAAGAACGGCAGCGCGATGATGTACACCTCGGGGTGGCCGAAGAACCAGAACAGGTGCTCCCACAGGAGGACGCCGCCGTTGTGCGGGTCGTAGATGTGCGAGCCGAGCACACGATCGGCGGCCGCGGCCAGGAGGGCGGCGGCGAGAACCGGGAACGCCATCAGCACGAGGATGCTCGTGATCAGCGTGTTCCAGGAGAAGATCGGCATGCGCCACATGGTCATGCCGGGCGCGCGCATCGTGATGACCGTCGTGATGAAGTTCACGGCGCCGAGGATCGTGCCGAAGCCGCTCATGCCGAGACCGAGCATCCACAGGTTTCCACCGGCACCCGGTGAGAAGGTCGCGCTCGCCAGTGGCTGATAGGCGAACCATCCGAAGCCCGCCGCACCCTGCGGGGTGAGGAAGCCGGCGACGGCGATCGTCGACCCGAACAGGAAGAGCCAGAACGCGAATGCGTTCAGACGCGGGAACGCCACGTCGGGGGCGCCGATCTGCAGCGGCAGGATCGCGTTCGCGAAGCCGGCGAACAGCGGCGTCGCGAACATCAGCAGCATGATCGTGCCGTGCATCGTGAAGAGCTGGTTGTACTGCTCCTTCGTCGGGATGATCTGCATCCCCGGCGCGAAGAGCTCGGCGCGGATGATCAGCGCCATCACACCGCCCAGCATGAAGAACACCACCGAGGCGATCAGGTACATGTACCCGATCGTCTTGTGGTCAGTGGAGGTGATCCACTTGACAACGATGTTGCCCTTCTGCTCGACACGCGTCGAGCTCAAGAGCGCCGCCTGTCGCGGCGGAAGGGTCGTGGGGCGGCCCTGGGACTCCTGCAGCGGAAGCGTCGTCGCCATGGTCACTTACCTCCCTCGAGGTTGGTCGCGTCCGTGCCGGGAACGTTGTTCAGCCGGTCGTACGCATCGGTGATGTCACCGGTCTGGCCCGCGTCACGCAGGTCGGAGAGGTGCTGCTGGTATTCGGCCTCGCTGACGACCTTCACGTTGAAGAGCATCGCCGAGTGGTACTCGCCGCACAGCTCGGCGCACTTGCCGGCGTAGGTGCCCTCGCGCGTCGGCGTGAAGGACCACGAGTTGTCGCGACCGATGTACATGTCCTTCTTGTAGAGGAAGTCGATGATCCAGAAGGAGTGGATGACGTCGCGCGACTGGAGGTCGATGCGCACCGACTTGTTCACGGGCAGGTACAGGGTCGGAAGCTTCGACTGGTCGTAGTTGCCGTCGGAGTCCCTCGGCTGCGCCTGCACACCCATCGACCAGACGGCGTCGGAGTGGTCCGACTGCGTGCCGTTGTACTGGAAGTCCCACGCCCACTGCTTCGCGATCGCGATGATCGACACATCCGGGTGCTCGTCGACCGTCTCGATCGTGGCCTGGTCACGTGCCGTGAAGGCGAACATGCCGAGGATGAGGATGAACGGCACGATCGTGTAGAAGATCTCGATCGGCATGTTGTAGCGCAGCTGCACCGGGAGGCCGACCTGGCCCTTGCGGCGCCGGTAGGCGACCATCGCCCACAGCATGAGGCCCCACGTGATGATGCCGACGCCGAGGAGGACGATCCACGAGTTGACCCACAGGCTCGCCACCATGTCGGTGCGGTTCGTGGTGGGCACACCGGACGCGTCGAAGCCGGGCAGGAAGCCGTGAAGTTCGGTGGGCGAGCATCCCGCGAGGGCGACTGCGGTTGCGATCCCGAGCGGGATGACGGCCCAGCGGAGGCGTCGTTTCGAGTGCACGGTGCACCTTTCCGGGGACAGAGAACTTACCTTCGTAGTCTAGGGCAACCTCTCACCGGATTCCGGTCAATCGCCCAGCCGGAGAGGGGTCGCGCAGCCCGCCTCGCGGGCACGCCGAAACACCGGCCCCTAGTGGCCGGCGTCCTCATGCGGGGATCAGTGGAAGCTGTCTCCACAGGCGCAGCTCCCCGAGGCATTGGGGTTGTCGATCGTGAACCCCTGCTCGGAGATCGTGTCCTTGAAGTCGATCGTCGCGCCGTCCAGATACGGCACGCTCATGTCGTCGACGATGACCTCGACGCCGTCGAACTCCACCGTCTTGTCACCGTCGAGATAGCGCTCGTCGAAGTAGAGCTGGTAGATCAGGCCCGAGCATCCACCGGGCTGCACGGCGACGCGCAGGCGAAGGTCGTCGCGGCCCTCCTGCTCGAGGAGGCTCTTGACCTTCGCCGAGGCGGCGTCGGTGAGCAGCACGCCGTGGGCGCTGACGGTCTGGTCTGTCGACAGGGCTGTGTCGGTCATGATGCTCCTTCTGACGGGATGCTTCGAGTCTACGCCCGCCTCGCGTCCAGGCTCTCCAGCAGGAGCGCCTCAGCGAGGACCGCATGGCGGAAGGTCTCGATGTGCAGGGACTCGTTGGGACTGTGCGCGCGGGTGTGCGGATCCTCCACACCCGTGATGAGGATCTGCGCGCCGGGGAACTCTCGGACGAGGTCCGCGATGAATGGGATCGAGCCGCCCACGCCGATGTCGACGGAGTCGGCGCCGTACCCCTCGACGAGCGCCTGGCGTGCGTCGGCCACCGCCCATCCGCTCGCGTCGACGAGGAACCCGTCGCCGCAGTCGATGTCGGAGAACCCGAGCTCGGCGCCCCACGGTGCGTGGGCCCGCAGGTGCGCCTCGATCGCCTCGTACGCCTCGCGGGCACGCTGCCCCGGGGCGATGCGGGCGCTGATGACGACCGAGACCTGCGGGGCGAGGGTGTTGGATGCCGCCTCCACCGAGGTGTGGTCGATGCCCGTGATGGTGATCGACGGCTTGTTCCAGATGCGGCTGAGGATCGTCCCCGTGCCGATCGGACGGACACCCTCGGGCAGGCCTGCCTCGGAGCGCAGGGTCTCCTCTGCGTATTCCGGCGTCTCGGCATCCCGCTCGGTGAGACCGGACACGGCGACCGCGCCGTCCTCGTCCCACAGGGTCGCGAGGAGCGTGACGGCAGCCATCATGGCATCGGGCACCGCACCGCCGAACATGCCGGAGTGCGAGGCGTGCTCGAGCGTGCGCACCGTCAGGGTGAAGCGCGCGTTGCCGCGGAGCGAGACGGTGAGGGCGGGGGTCACGTCATCCCAGTTGCCGGAGTCGGCGACGACGATGACATCGCTGCGGAGGGCGTCGGCATTGTCGGAGAGGAATCGGCCGAAAGAGCGCGAGCCGTGCTCTTCCTCGCCTTCGATGAACATCGAGATGCCGAGGTCGAAATCGGTGCCGGCGGCGTCGACGAGGGCACGGATCGCGGCCACGTGCGCCATGACACCGGCCTTGTCGTCGGCGGCTCCGCGGCCGTAGAGTCGCCCGTCGCGCACCGTCGGCTCGAACGGATGCGTGTCCCACTGGGCCTCGTCGCCCGTTGGCTGGACGTCGTGGTGCGCGTAGAGGAGGACGGTCGGACGACCGTTGCGCGCGGCGCGGCGCGCCAGGACGGCGGGCTGGCCGACCTCGTCGGTCCCGGGGATCGCCGCGGTCTTCACCTCGACCGAGTCGAACACGCCGGTCTGCTCGACCAGCGCCGCCACCGCGTCGGCGCTGCGGCGCACCTGTGTCTGGTCGAATGCGGGCCACGCGATGGACGGGATGCGGACGAGGGCGCCGAGATCGGCGAGGGCGGCGGGGATGCCGGCGGCCGCTGCCTCGCGGATCGCCTCCCGTCGGGACAGCTCAGAGGTCATGCCGGTAATCTTAAGGGAACCCCGTTCGACGTTCCGAGGATCACTGTGACCAAGACACCCGCACCCGCACCGCACGACGCACCTGCCGGCGATGCCGGCGCCACCGGCGGGAAGGGCCGTCCGACGCCGTCCCGCGCGGAGCAGGAGGCGGCCCGAAAGCGGCCGCTGGTGCCGGACACGAAGGAGGCCAAGGCCGCCGCTCGTGCAGACCTGGCCCGTCAGCGCGACAAGGCCCGCCTCGGCATGGCCGCCGGCGAGGAGAAGTACCTGCCCGCTCGCGACAAGGGACCCCAGCGCCGTTTCGCGCGCGACTTCGTCGACGCCGGCTGGCACCTCGGTGAGATCGTCATGCCCGCCATGGTGCTGGTGATCGTGCTCACGTTCGTTCCGGTGGGCGGCATGCAGTACTGGTCGTTCGTCGGCCTCTGGATCTTCATCTTCTTCGTCATCGGCGACATGATCATCACCTCGATGCGGATCAAGAGCGCCGTCAAGGCGAAGTTCGGGGCGACGAAGCTCGAGAAGGGCCTCGGGTGGTACGGGGCGATGCGATCGATCCAGATGCGCTTCATGCGGCTGCCCAAGCCCCAGGTGCGCCGCGGCGAGTACCCCGCCTGACCCGCTCCTGGCGCCCTGACCCGCTCCTGGGCCTGAGTGTCAGCGCGCCGCGAGACCGCGGTTGATCTGGCGGCCCCAGAGGGGACCCTGGTAGAGGAACGCCGTGTAGCCCTGGACGAGGTCGGCACCCGCATCCAGTCGTTCCCGCACATCGCCGGCCGTCTCGACGCCGCCGACCGAGACGACGCAGAACCCCTCGGGAACGGTCGCGCGCAGGAGCTTCAACACGGCGAGCGAGCGGTTCTTCAGAGGTGCGCCGGACAAGCCGCCCTCCCCCGCGGCGGCGACGACGGCCGGATCGGTCGCCAGTCCCTCTCGGGAGATCGTCGTGTTCGTGGCGACGATGCCGGCGAGGCCGAGATCGACCGCAAGGAGCGCGACCGCGGCGATCTCGTCATCGGGCAGATCGGGCGCGATCTTGACGAGGAGTGGCGTGCGGCCCGCGGCATCCTTCACCGCCGTCAGCAGCGGGCGGAGCGTCTCCACCGCCTGCAGACCGCGCAGCCCCGGCGTATTCGGTGACGATACGTTGACCACCAGATAATCGGCGAGCGGCGCCAGCAGGGTCGCGCTGCGCACATAGTCGGCTGTGGCGTCCGCGACCTCGACCACGCGGCTCTTGCCGATGTTCACGCCGATGATGACGTCGCGATTGCGCCGGCGCAGCTTGTGGAGGCGGTGGGCGGCGGCCTGCGCACCCTCGTTGTTGAAGCCCATCCGGTTCACGACGGCGCGGTCGGGGATGAGACGGAACAGCCTCGGCCTCGGGTTCCCGGGTTGCGGGATCGCCGTGACGGTGCCGATTTCGACATGGCCGAAGCCGAGGGCCGCGAGACCCTTCACGCCGACGACGTTCTTGTCGAAGCCTGCCGCGACGCCGAACGGCGACGGGAAGCTCAGACCGAGCGCCTCGGTGCGCAACTCGGGCGCCGGCGCCGTCAGGCCGCGGGCCACCCACGAGAAGGGCGGGACTCCCGCGATCCGGATGACGAGCATCGCGTCGTGGTGCGCGACCTCCGGATCCAGGCGCGACAGAACGGTGCGGAAGAACAGGGGATACATCCCCGCCAGGCTACCGGGAGGTGGCATCCTCCGACGATTCGGCGATCGCGACGGCCTTGTCCGCATGATCGGCACGGAGCTGCGCGATCGATGCCTCGAAGTCCTCGAGCGACTCGAACGCCTGGTAGACGCTGGCGAAGCGCAGGTACGCCACCTCGTCCAGCTCGCGGAGCGGACCGAGGATGGCGAGGCCGATCTCGTTGGTGTCCACCTGGGACGAGCCGGTCTGGCGCACGGCCTCCTCGACGGTCTGTGCGAGCACGGCCAGGTCTCCCTCCGTCACCGGGCGTCCCTGGCACGCCTTGCGCACGCCCGACATCACCTTCTCGCGGCTGAACGGCTCGACGACGCCCGACCGCTTGATGACGTTGAGGCTCGCGGTCTCGATGGTCGAGAAACGCCCCCCGCACTCGGGGCACTGGCGACGGCGACGGATGCTGAGCCCGTCGTCGCTCGTGCGCGAGTCGATGACGCGGGAGTCGGGATGACGGCAGAAGGGACAGTGCATGTCAGACCTCGAATCGCGCCTGGACGGCTTCGCCGTGCGCCGGCAATTCCTCGGTGTCGGCGAGCGTCACGATCTCGTCGCGGACCGCCGCCAGCGCGTCGCGGTCGTACCGGATCACTTGCTGCGGTCGCAGAAAGGTGGCCGCCGACAGGCCTGCGGCGTACCGCGCCTGCCCCCCGGTGGGCAGCACGTGATTGCTGCCGGCGAGGTAATCGCCCAGGCTCACGGGTGAAAAGGCGCCGACGAACACGGCGCCGGCGTTGACGAACTCGTCCGTCCGCGGATCGGCGAGGTGCAGCTCCAGGTGCTCCGGCGCGTAAGCGTTGCTGAACGCGATGGCGGCGTCGATGTCGTCGACCAGGACGATCGCGGACTGCGGTCCGACGAGGGCCTCCCGTGCACGGGCGCCGTTGTGCGTCGCCGCCGCGCGGGCCTCCGTGCGCCGATCGACCTCGGCGGCGAGCTCGGGGCTGTCGGTGACGAGGACAGCGGAGGCCTGCTCGTCGTGCTCCGCCTGGCTCACGAGGTCGGCCGCGATGAGGTCGGGGTCCGCCGCGGCGTCCGCGACGACCAGGATCTCCGTGGCACCGGCCTCGGCATCCGTCCCCACCATGCCGGCGACGGCCCGCTTCGCCCCGGCGACGAAGTTGTTGCCGGGGCCGGAGACGACGTCGACGGGATCCAGCCCGAGGCTGTCGACGCCGTAGGCGAAAGCGCCGATCGCCCCGGCACCGCCCATCGCGTACACCTCCGTCACGCCGAGCAGGCGCGCCGCGGCCAGGATGACCGGGTGGACCCGGCCGCCGTGCTCACGCTGAGGCGGGGAGGCCAGCGCCACCTGGACGACGCCGGCGACCTGCGCCGGCACGACATTCATGACAACGCTCGACGGATACACGGCCTTGCCGCCGGGAACGTAGACGCCGACGCGGCGGACCGGCTGCCACCGCTGCTCCACGAGGGCGCCGGGTGCGAGCTCGGTGGACGACGGCGCGGGGACCTGCGCCGCGGAGGCCGCACGGACCCGGAGGATCGCCTCCTCGAGCGCCGCGCGGACATCGGGGGCCAGCGCCTCGAGCGCCTCGTCGAGCTGCTCGGCCGGGACGCGGATGTCGTGGCCCGATGCTCCGTCGAAGCGCTCGGCCTGATCGCGGAGCGCCTCCTCCCCGCGGGCGGCGACATCGTGGACGATCTGCGCCGCGGCCGTGAGTGCCCGATCACGCGCCGCCTCGGCGCGTGGGACGACGGTCAGCCACTCGGCCGCGGACAGCGTGCGGCCGCGAAGGTCGATGGTGCGGAGCATCCTGCCAGGCTACCGGCTCAGGACGGCAGGGCCGCCCGATCACGGGCGTCCGCGGACTGCCGGACGACGTCGATCCATCGGTCGGCGACGATCGACCAGGTCGCCCGGAGGTCGTCCTCGGCCGCCCGCACATCGGAGACGACCTCGTCGGCCGTCAGACCCACCGCGGCGAGGTCTGCGGCACCCGTCGAAGTCCAGTCGACCGCTGTACGGGCGGTGGCTTCGAGGTGGAACTGCAGGCCCCACGCGCTCTCGCCGACGCGGAACGCCTGGTTCGCACACCGGTCGCTCGTGCACAGGGGCACCGATCCTGCGGGCAGCTCACGCACCTCCAGGAAGTGCCACTGCAGCGTTCGCAGGTCCTCGGGCAGATCGTGCAGAAGCGGGTCGGATGCCGCAGCATCCGTCATCCGCACGGCCCTCAGGCCGACTTCTCCCCCGCGGACAGCCTCCGCCACGTCGCCGCCCGCGACGACCGCGAGCAGCTGCGCGCCGAGGCAGACGCCGAGCAGAGGGATGCCGGCATCCAGCGTCGACCGCATCAGCTCGCGCGTCGGGCCAAGCCAGGGGGCGCGCTCGTCCTCCAGAGGTCCCGGCGTGCCGCCCAGGACCACGACGCCGTCGAAGCCCTCGGGCGTGCTGGGGACGTCGCGCCGGGCGTCGGGGCCGACGACGTGCACGTCGGCGCCGGCAGCGTGCAGGCGTTCGCCGACGAGTCCGAGGCCGGCATCCACCTCATGCTCGACGACGAGGACGCGCAGCGCGTCACCCACGCGTCACGCCGGACACGTCGCGCAGGTAGCCCACGCGGCCGTCGTCGTTGCGCACGACGAAAGTCGACCCGCGGTCCTCGATCACGAGCGCCCACGCCGTCGGACCGATGCGGAAGAGTGGCACGCCGTGCTCGTCGACGACATCGCGCTCCACAGGGGCGAGGGCCCAGAAAGCCTGGTGTGCGACCGGGACAGCGACCGTCTCGGCGTCATCCTGGATGGCCTCGGTCCGCGTCGTCACGGTAGCCGGCTCGACGGGCTCTTCCGCGATGGGCAGGACGGCCTCGACAGGCAGGTCGTGCTTCACCTTCGCGGGACGCGGGGCCCGCGGCGAGCGGTTGACCGCCGGACGCGGCGTGAGCTCGCGGATCGGGCGCGCCGACGGCTGTGCGACGACCGGCTCGCGGTACTGGAAATCGTCGCCGAGCACCGGCAGCCACTTCGCCGCCGCGGTCAGCACGACGCCGCCGAGCATCAGGACGGCCTCGACCCACATCACCCACGAGCGGACCCAGCCTCCGCCGGCGACGGCGATCGAGACGGTCTCCCAGATGTACTGCAGCCAGAGCAGGAGGGACACGGAGAAGACGACCGAGGCGAACTGGTCGATGCCGAGGGAGCCGACGCGTCGGATGCCGGTCGGCGAGAGGCGACGCAGCACGATGAGGAACACCGCCGCGGTGGGCAGCCCGATCGTGAGGATCCACTCCAGGCCGTTCGTCCAGACCGAGCGGTCGCCGATCAGGTGGAAGAAGGAGACGACGAAGGCGAAGACCCACACGATGCCGAGCGTGATCTCCCGGACGGAGAACGGCCCGATGCCGTAATGGGGCGGAGCGCCTACATCCGTGGCGACGACGTCGCCGGTTCCCCGAGCGTCGGAGGTGGCAGGATCATCGGCGGCGACGGGTGTCGGCTCTGCAGTCGACGGCTCTGCACTGGACGGCTCTGCGCTCGACGTCTCGACGATCGATGCGGCGCCGGTGGAGGTGGGCGGAGTCGATCGGGACGACCGGAGTGCGCCGGTGTCCGTCGTCCGCTCGGTGCCGGAGTCTGCCGATGAGCGTGCCTGATCGACGGGGATGGCGGCAGCGGTGCTGTCGTTCTCGGGGCGGTCGGTGTCGGTCACGTGCGTTCCTTCCGTCTGCGCGGGTGGGGAGACCGCGCGGGTGGGTCCGTCCGATACTACCCAGCGAGGTCGCGGGGCCTCAGCCGAGACACTGAGGTCCCAGCAGACCCTTGAGATCGCCGAAGAGATCGGCCGAGATCGTCACCGGCATAGGCACCTCGAAGACCTTGGCGGTCGATCCGCGGTGCAGCCGCAGCGTCACCTCGGTGGTTCCGCTGTGTCGCGTCAGCACCCCGGCGAGCTCGGTCACGACCGCCTCCGTGGCGCGATGCTCCGGCATGACGAGGATGAGGGGGCCCGAGGCATCCATCGCCCCGAGATCGGGAGCGAACGCCGACTGCGCGTGCAGGTTCATGCCGTCGTCGCGCCGCGAGACGCGCCCGCGGACGACGAGGATGCTGTCGGCCTGCAGCATCGTCTGGAACTCCGTGTACGTCTTGCCCATGAACATGACCGTGATCTCGCCGTCGAAGTCCTCGACCGTGATCATGCCGTACGGGTTGCCGCTCGTCTTCGCCACACGGTGCTGCACGCTCGTCACGAGGCCGGCGATCGTCACCTGCTCGCCGTCGCCGATGTCCTCGTTGGCGAGGAGGTCGTGGATGCTCGTCGAGGCGTGCTTCGCGAGGGGCACCTCGAGTCCCGCCAGCGGGTGGTCGGAGACATAGAGGCCGAGCATCTCGCGCTCGAAGGCGAGCTTGTCCTTCTTGGTCCACTCCGGCCGCTCGGGCACCTTCGCCGCCTGCTGCGGCTCGTCGTCGCCCCACAGGCTGTCGAAGTCGAAGCCGACCTCGCCGTTCGCCTCCCGGCGCTTGTCGAGCACCGCCTGTTCTGTGGCGTCCTCGTGGATCTCCATGAGGGCACGTCGCGTGTCGCCGAGTGAGTCGAACGCGCCGGCCTTGATCAGCGATTCGACCGTGCGCTTGTTCGCGACGTGCACGGGCACCTTGGAGAGGAAGTCGTGGAACGAGGTGAAGGGCGTGGCCGCACGCGCCTCGATGATCGATTCGACGACATTGGTGCCCACGTTGCGCACCGCGCCCAGGCCGAAGCGGATGTCCTCGCCGACAGCCGCGAAGTACCGGATGGACTGGCCGACGTCCGGCGGGAGCACCTTGATGCCCATGCGGCGGCACTCGTTGAGGTACACCGCCATCTTGTCCTTGGAGTCGCCGACGCTCGTGAGCAGAGCGGCCATGTACTCGGCGGGATAGTGGGCCTTGAGGTAGGCCGTCCAGTAGGAGACGAGACCGTAGGCCGCAGAGTGCGCCTTGTTGAAGGCGTAGTCGGAGAACGGCAGGAGGATCTCCCACAGCGCCGCGATGGCGGCCTCGCCGTAGCCTCGGTCGACCATCCCCTGGTGGAAGCCCTCGTACTGCTTGTCGAGCTCGGACTTCTTCTTCTTGCCCATCGCGCGGCGCAGGATGTCGGCCTGGCCGAGGCTGAATCCGGCGACCTTCTGAGCGATCGCCATCACCTGCTCCTGATAGATGATCAGGCCGTAGCTGATGTCGAGGATCTCCTTGAGCGAGTCCGCGAACTCCGGATGGATCGGCGTGATCGGCTGCTGCCCGTTCTTGCGGAGCGCGTAGTTGATGTGCGAGTTCGCGCCCATCGGACCCGGGCGGTACAGCGCGATGACAGCCGAGACGTCCTCGAAGTTGTCGGGCTTCATGAGGCGCAGGAGCGAGCGCATCGGCCCGCCGTCGAGCTGGAACACGCCGAGCGTGTCGCCGCGGGTCAGGAGGTCGTACGAGGCCTGGTCATCGAGCGGCAGGTCCTCGAGCACCAGCGGGTGGCCGCGGTTCGCGGCGATGTTGTCGAGGGCATCGTTGATGATCGTGAGGTTGCGCAGCCCCAGGAAGTCCATCTTGATGAGGCCGAGCGACTCGCACGCCGGGTAGTCGAACTGCGTGACGATCTGGCCGTCCTGCTCGCGGCGCATGATCGGGATGATGTCGATGAGCGGGTCGCTGGACATGATGACGCCGGCCGCGTGCACGCCCCACTGGCGCTTCAGGTTCTCCAGGCCCACGGCGGTGTCGAAGACGGTCTTCGCCTCGGGATCGGTCTCGATGACCGTCCGGAACTCGACAGCCTCCTTGTAGCGCGGATGGTTGGGATCGAACATGCCCTCCAGCGGCATGTCCTTGCCCATCACGGCCGGAGGCATGGCCTTCGTGAGCTTCTCCCCCATGCTGAAGGGGAAGCCCAGGACGCGACCGGCATCCTTCAGCGCCTGCTTCGCCTTGATCGTGCCGTACGTCACGATCTGGGCCACGCGGTCGTCGCCGTACTTGTCGGTGACATAGGCGATCACCTCTGCGCGGCGGCGGTCGTCGAAGTCGACGTCGAAGTCGGGCATCGAGACTCGGTCGGGATTGAGGAATCGCTCGAAGATGAGGCCGTGCTGGAGCGGATCGAGATCCGTGATCCTCATGGCGTAGGCGGCCATCGAGCCGGCGCCGGATCCACGGCCGGGACCGACGCGGATGCCGTTGTCCTTCGCCCAGTTGATGAAGTCGGCGACCACGAGGAAGTAGCCCGGGAACCCCATCTGCACGATGACCCCGCACTCGTACTCCGCCTGCGCGCGGACGTCATCCGGAATGCCGTTCGGATAGCGCACGTGGAGGCCCTGCTCGACCTCCTTGATGAACCAGGACTCCTCGGTCTCGCCCTCGGGCACCGGGTAGCGCGGCATGTAGTTGGCGCTCGTGTTGAACTCGACGTCGCATCGCTCGGCGATGAGCAGCGTGTTGTCGCACGACTCGGGGTGGTCGCGGAAGATCTGGCGCATCTCGGCGGGCGACTTGACGTAGTACCCGTCTCCGTCGAACTTGAACCGCTTGGGGTCGTCGAGGGTCGAACCCGACTGCACGCAGAGCAGGGCCGCGTGGCTGCCCGCGTCGTGCTGGTGCGTGTAGTGCAGATCGTTCGTGCCGACGAGGGGGATGCCGAGATCCTTCGCGATCTTCAGGAGGTCGGGCATCACCCGGCGCTCGACGCCGATCCCGTGGTCCATGATCTCGGCGAAGTAGTTGTCTCTGCCGAAGATGTCCTGGAACTCGGCGGCCGCCGCCCGGGCCGCATCGTACTGGCCCAGCCGCAGCCGCGTCTGCACCTCGCCACCCGGGCAGCCGGTGGTCGCGATGAGACCCTTCGAGTAGGTCTGCAGCAGCTCGCGATCCATGCGCGGCTTGAAGTAGTAGCCCTCCAGGCTCGCGTAGGACGACAGCCGGAACAGGTTGTGCATGCCCTGCGTCGTCTCCGACAGCAGGGTCATGTGCGTGTAGGCGCCCGAGCCGGACACGTCGTCGTCGTTCTGCTCCGGCGTACCCCAGCGCACGCGGGACTTGTCGGACCGGTGGGTCCCCGGCGTCACATACGCCTCGATGCCGATGATCGGCTTGATGCCGGCATCCTTCGCCGTCTTGTAGAACTCGTAGGCGGCGAAGGTGTTGCCGTGGTCGGTGACGGCGATCGCGGGCATGCCCTGAGCGACGGCCTCCTGCACCATCGGCCCGATGCGGGCCGCTCCGTCCAGCATCGAGTACTCGCTGTGCACGTGCAGGTGAACGAAGGAATCGGATGCCACGGATCGAGTCTATGGAGCCTCGGCGACATCGCCGTCGGGCCATTCCCGCGCCCCCGCGATGGCGGGCCTGGTTCGCCTCAACCTCAAGTCGAGGGTCAGGCTTCGACGCTCACTCGCCGCGCAGCACCTCGAGCGCGTGGGCGAGGTCCGCCGGGTACTCGGAGACGAAGCTCTGCCAGTCCTTCGTGACCGGATGCGCGAACGAGAGCTGATGCGCGTGCAGCCACTGCCGCGTGAGGCCGAGGCGTGCCGCCAGCGTCGGGTCCGAGCCGTAGAGGGGGTCTCCGACGCACGGGTGACGGTGGGCCGCCATGTGCACGCGGATCTGGTGCGTGCGGCCGGTCTCGAGATGGATCTCCAGCAGCGACGCACGCGGGAACGCCTCGAGCGTCTCGTAGTGGGTGACCGAGTCCTTGCCGTCCGGCGTGACGGCGAACTTCCACGAGTGGGTGGGATGCCGGCCGATCGGGGCGTCGATGGTGCCGGCGAGCGGATCGGGATGCCCCTGCACGACCGCGTGATAGATCTTCTCCACCTCGCGCTCCTTGAACGCGCGCTTGAGGGCCGTGTAGGCGCGCTCGGTCTTGGCGACCACCATGAGGCCGCTCGTGCCGACGTCGAGCCGGTGCACGATCCCCTGACGCTCGGCCGCGCCGGTCGTCGCGATGCGGAAGCCGCCGGCGGCCAGCGCCCCCAGCACCGTCGGACCTTCCCAGCCGAGGGAGGGGTGCGCGGCCACCCCGGCGGGCTTGTCGACGACGACGAACTCGTCGTCGTCGAACACGATCCCGAGGTCGGGGACCTCGACGGGCACGACCTCCGGCTCGCGCTTCGGCGTCCACGACACGTCGAGCCAGCCACCGGCCCGCAATTTGTCGGACTTCGCCAGCGTGCGGCCGTCGAGCGTCACCCCGCCTCCGTCGGCCACCTGGGCGGCGAACGTACGCGAGAACCCGAGCATCTTGGCCAGCGCCGCGTCCACGCGAACACCGTCGAGCCCGTCCGGCACGGGCAGGCTGCGGGATTCCACCTCAGTCCTTCGGGACGGGGGGATGCTCGGCATCCTCGTCGTCCTCGCTCCGCGCGGGACGAGGGTCGCGCGTGCCGTCAAGGCGCAGGCCGATCACGATGAGGAGCGCGACGCCGATCATCATCGTGACGATGAACATGTCGGCGACGTTGTAGATCGCCGGCATCATCCACGGCGTCGAGATGAAGTCGACGACGTGACCCACGCCGAAGCCGGGCTCGCGGAACAGACGATCCGAGAGGTTGCCGAGCACGCCGCCCAGGAGGAGCCCCAGCACGATCGCCCACGCACGGGATCGGATGCGCAGCGCGAGGACGATGATCACCGCCGCGACGACGCTCAGCGCGATCGTGAACAGCCACGTCACCCCGGAGCCGAGTGAAAAGGCGGCGCCGGAGTTGCGGATGAGGAAGAAGATCAGGAAATCGCCGATGACGTGCACCGGCTCCTCCGGGGGGAGGTTGTGGATGGCCCAGTACTTGGCCAACTGATCGGCGGCCAGCACCAGCACCGCGAGGATCGCGATGGTGATGCCGGCCGCCGCCTTGCTGATCGGAGCTCGACCGGTCAACGGACCGGCTTACAGACCGATGGCAGAGACCGGTGCCTGACCCGAGGGCGAGGAGGTCTCGAGGTCGCGCAGGTGTCCCTCGATGAAGGAGCGCAGCTGCCCGCGGTAGTCGCGCTCGAACTGGCGCAGCTCCGTGATGCGGCCCTCGAGCGTGGCGCGCTCGCGGTCGAGGCGGGCCAGCTCCTCGCGACCGCGGGCCTCGGCCTCGGACACGATCTGCGAAGCCTGGGTCTGCGCCTCGGAGATGAGCTGGTCGCGCTTCGCCTTGCCCTCGGCGATGTGCTCGTCGTGCAGGCGCTGGGCGAGTTCGATGATGCCGGCACTGGCGGCGGCGGGCTGACCCTCGCTGACGGAGGGCTTCGGGGCCGCGGCCACGGCGGGCACGCTCGCCTCACCGGACTCGAGCGCGGAGACCTTGGCCTTCAGCTCGTCGTTCTCCGCAATGGTCTTGCGCCACTCCACGACGATCTCGTCGAGGAAGTCATCGACCTCATCCGGGTCGAACCCCTCCTTGAAGCGAACGTGCTGGAACTGCTTGGTGACGACGTCATCCGGAGTCAATGCCATGGTTTCCTCTTTCGGGGCTCGGGGCTGGCCGATGTCTGGGGAGGCGAACCGGGTGTCGGCTCGCCCAAGAAAGCATACCTGCCGCTCATTCACCCCGCGAGGGAGCGCGTGACCCCAATGAGTATGAAGCACAGAAGGAGCGTCAGGCTGAAGGCCAGGTCGAACGCGACCGGGCCGAACCGCAGCGGCGGGATGAAGCGGCGGAACAGACGGATCGGCGGATCCGTCACGGTGTAGACGAGCTCAGCCGCGATCAGGCCGGCGCCGTGCGGGCGCCATTCGCGGTTGAGCAGGGGCATGAAGTCGAGGACCATGCGCGCGAGCATCACGAACACGTAGATCAGGAGCAACGTGTTGAGGATGGCCGCGATGAGGGAGATCACGACCATAGACGCTACCGCCCGCGGATCACGGCTGGCTGAACGGCGTCGCCTCGGCGTCCGCCTGAGCCACCGCACCGTCGCCGGATACGGCTACGTTCTCCGGCGAGAGCAGGAAGACCTTGCTCGTCACCCGCTCGATGCGGCCGTACAGCCCCATCGACAGCCCGCTGGCGAAATCGATCAGGCGACGCGCATCCGAATCGCTCATCTGGGAGAGATTGATGATGACCGGGATCCCGTCACGGAAGTTCTCGGCGATGACCTGGGCGTCCCGGTACTGCTTGGGGTGGACGGTGAGGATCTCGCTGACCGTGCCGGCCACCGGCTGGCGGACGACCTCGGGGCGGCGGATCGGCGTCACCGGCGCTGCGGGCTTCTCGACCGCTGTCGACGACTTGCGCGGAGCGGCCTGAGGCACCGGCTCCTCGTAGGCCTCTTCCTCATCGGCAAGGCCCAGATAGACCATGGTCTTCTTCAGCGGGTTCGACATCGCATTCCTCCCATTGCTCGTCTGATCCGAGGTTAACCGCGGGTCGGCCGCGGTCCGGTTATTGCGGACCCGATCCGCAGGTGTGTCGCACCGCACGCGATGGCCTCGACGAAGTCACCGGTCATGCCGGCGGAGATCCAGGATGCGTCGGGGACGATGGCCCGCACGCGATCGGAGTACCCCGCGAGCCGCTCGAAGGCAGGTGTGGGCTGCTCGTCGAGCGGGGCGACCGCCATGACCCCTCGCAGGCGCAGGGTGCGGCATCCCGCCACGTGCTCTGCGAGCGCCTCGATGCCGTCCGGGGCGACACCGCCGCGGGCCGGGTCGTCCGTCAGATTGATCTGCAGCAGGACATCGAGCGTCGGTGAATCGTCCTCTGCGGCCGCGTCGAGCGCCTCCGCGAGGCGGGCGCGGTCTACGGAGTGGACGACGGATGCCGCCGCCCGCACCGCGCGGGCCTTGTTGGTCTGCGCCTGGCCGATGAAATGCCAGCGAAGCCCGTCGTGTGGGCCCACCTCGGCGCTCTTCGCGCTGAGCTCCTGCTGGCGGTTCTCGCCGACATCGCGTACACCGAGGTCGTAGAGGTTCGTGACGAGCTGTGCGGGATGGAACTTCGTCACGACGATGCGCGTGAGCTCCGACGGATCACGACCCGCCGCCCGTGCCGCGTCGACGATGCGGGCGTCGACCGCGGCGAGGCGGGCGGCGAGGTCGTCCATGGGTATGAGAGCTCGTTTCTGCAGCGGCCCCCGAGCGTGTCGAGGGGTTACTTCAGGAATTCCGGGATGTCGAGGTCGTCGTCGCCGAACGCCGACTCGTAGCCCGACTCCGGCACGCTCACGGCGACCGGGACGCGCTCGGTCATCTCCTCACGCTCGGCGACCGCGGCGGTGGGCTCTGTCGTGCTCTGCCCGATCGCCGCTGCGACACTCGACGCCGACGGCACGTGCCGGGCGTCGTGCACGGTGTCGATCCGCAACGTGGGCTCGCCGCCGTCGAAGCCGGCCGCGATCACCGTGACGCGCACCTCGTCGCCGAGCGTGTCGTCGATCACCGTGCCGAAGATGATGTTCGCCTCGGGGTGCGCGGCCTCCTTGACCAGCTGCGCGGCGTCGTTGATCTCGAAGATGCCGAGGTTCGATCCACCCTGGATGGACAGCAGCACGCCGTGCGCGCCCTCGATCGAGGCCTCGAGCAACGGCGACTCGACGGCCAGCTCTGCAGCCTTGATCGCGCGATCCGCGCCGCGTGCCGAGCCGATGCCCATGAGCGCCGATCCGGCTCCCTGCATGACCGACTTGACGTCGGCGAAGTCGAGGTTGATGAGCCCGGGGGTGGTGATGAGGTCGGTGATGCCCTGGACACCGGCGAGGAGCACCTGGTCGGCGGTGGCGAACGCCTCGATCATCGAGATGCCGCGGTCGCTGATCTGCAGCAGCCGGTCGTTGGGGACGACGATGAGGGTGTCGACCTCTTCCTTCAGCTTCGCGACACCGGCCTCGGCCTGGCTCTGCCGACGGCGGCCTTCAAAGGAGAAGGGCTTCGTGACGACACCGATCGTCAGGGCTCCGATCGACTTGGCGATCCGGGCGACCACCGGTGCGCCGCCCGTGCCCGTGCCGCCGCCCTCGCCGGCCGTGACGAAGACCATGTCGGCGCCCGCGAGGGCCTCCTCGATCTCCTCGGCGTGATCCTCGGCCGCGCGACGACCCACCTCGGGGTCGGCGCCGGCTCCGAGCCCGCGCGTCAGCTCACGACCGACGTCGAGCTTGACGTCGGCGTCGCTCATGAGCAGGGCCTGCGCGTCGGTGTTGATCGCGATGAACTCGACCCCGCGCAGTCCCAGCTCGATCATGCGGTTCACGGCGTTGACGCCGCCACCGCCCACGCCGACGACCTTGATCACCGCGAGGTAGTTCTGGTTCTGGCTCATGCCGGCCTCCGTATCGTCCCGAACCGCGGTCCTAAACCTTCAACCTCATGTAGAGGTTTAAAGAATTGCCCGGTATGCAATTCCTGAGTTCGAAGGTATGCGGACACCCTCGCGCGGCCCGCATTCGGGTGGGCGTGTCGCGCAAGTCGGCCTCCACGCATGTCGGAGACGAGCGCAGTGGAAGACGCCGTCAGTGGAAGACGACGTCAGTGGAAGACGACGGTCGTCGGCGTCGACACGTCGTAGGCGCTGACGGATGCCGGCGGCTTCGCCTTCATGGCCTCCTCCAGCACGAGCGCCTTCAGTGCGGACTGGTCGGCGCTCCCCCACATCACCTGCGTCCGCGTGCCGCCGAGCGTGAGCGTGACGTCGTCGGGCGTTGTGGCCGATGCCGCCGTCACCTGGGCGCGGATGACCGCCGGAAGGGCGCGCATCACCTGGCCCAGCGAGGCGAACGCCGGCGAGTGCACCCCCGGCACGGTGACGACCGGCACGCCCGAGGGAGCCGCGGGGCTGGTCGAGAGGGCGACACCCGCCGCATCCACCAGCGTGAAGCCGGCCGGTCCCTGGATGACGCCCACCGGCGTGCGCTCGACGATCCGCACCACGAGCTCGTGCGGCGGACGGGCCTCGAGCGTGTACGACTCGACGAGAGGGAAGCGGACGAGCGCCGCCTTCACCGCGCTCTCGTCGACGAGGGGCAGCGGCGTGCCGACCTGGCCGTCCAGCGCCTGCGCCACGGCCGACGCCTGCAGCTGCGACGTGCCGACGACCTGCACCTGCTCGACGGCGAACAGCGGGCTGTAGGCGGCGCCGAGCGTCACCAGGGCGAGAACGCCGATGGATGCCGCGGCCCCGATCCACACCGCGCGCCGCCGCCGCTGGCGGCCCGTGAAGCGGCGCACCTCGGCGCGCAGCGCCTTGCGGCGGGCACGCGCGGCGCGCCACACGTCGCGCACGCCGATGGGAGCGGCATCCATCGGATCGCCCCCCGCCCGACCGTGGTCACGGTCGTCGGACGTGATCGGGGTGACAGGGGCGAGCGCCCCGGAATCCGCCGGCGGCGACCCGTCCCGAAGCTGCCCGCCCGCTCCGCGGGGGTTCGAGCGGCGTTGCCTGGACCCCGCCGCCTCGGCCGCAGTCCTCGCCGCCGGCTTCTCAGCCTGCGGCGGGAGCGGAGTGGGGCGCCGCACGGGCTAGGCCTCGTCCGCCGCGTCATCGGCACCGCCGGCGCTGTGGGCGCTGTCGCCCAGCGCGCTGAGCACCTGCGGGATGATCTGGTAGACGTTGCCGCAGCCGAGCGTGATGACGTAGTCGCCGGGCCGAGCGATCGACGCGGTGTAGTCCGCGGCATCCTGCCAGTCCGGCACGTAGTGCACGTGCGACGGGTCGGCGAAGCGCGAGGCCACCGTGTCGCCCGTGACGCCCGGGATCGGATCCTCCCGCGCGCCGTAGACGTCGAGCATCACCGTGTGGTCGGCGTGGCTCTCGAGCACCTCCGCGAACTCACCGGCCATCAGCTGCGTACGCGAATACGTGTGCGGCTGCTGGATCGCGATGATGCGGCCGTTCCCGACGACCGTGCGTGCGGCGGCGAGGGCGGCCGCGACCTCGGTCGGGTGGTGGGCGTAGTCGTCGAAGACGCTGACGCCGCGCTCCACGCCGTGCAGCTCGAACCGCCGGATCGTGCCGGTGAACTCCTCGACGGCGCGCGCGGACTCCTCCAGGCCGTTGCCGAGCAGGAGCAGCACCGCGACGGCGCCTGTCGCGTTCACGGCGTTGTGCGCGCCGACAATGGGCAGCTGCACCTCGACACGCTCGCCCGCATACTCGACCGCGAACGAGACCGGCCCGTCGGTGCGGATGTCGACCACGCGCACGTCGGCGGACTCGGCCTCGCCGAACGTGACGATGCGCGGATGCGACATGCGCTTGGCGACCTCGATCGCGCCCGGGTCGTCGGCGGAGATGACGACCGCCTCGCGCGCGCCGTCGCCGAAGCGCGCGAAGGCGTCGACGAAGGCGTCATGACTGCCGTAGTGGTCGAGGTGGTCCGGATCGACGTTGGTGATGAGGGCGATCGAGGTGTCATACAGCAGGAACGTGCCGTCGGACTCGTCGGCCTCGATGACGAACAGCGGATCCGCGCCGCTGCCACTCGAGACGCCGAGCTGCGAGATCACACCGCCGTTGACGAAGCTCGGGTCGGCGCCGAGCGACGTCAGCGCCGTCACGATCATGCCGGTCGACGTCGTCTTGCCGTGCGCACCGGCGACGGACACGAGGCGACGCCCGCCGATCAGCCAGAACAGCGCCTGAGAGCGGTGGATGACCGGCATCCCCCGCTCCTTCGCCGCCACGTACTCCGGGTTCTCGGGCCAGATCGCGCCCGTGTGGATGACGGTGTCGGCATCGCCGAGGTTGGCGGCGTCGTGGCCCACGTGCACGCGGGCGCCGCGCACGGCAAGGCTCTGCAGGGCGGCGCTGTCCGCGCGATCCGACCCGGAGACCGCGATGCCGCGGTCGAGGAACATGCGGGCCAGTCCCGACATGCCGGAGCCGCCGATGCCGATGAAGTGCGCGGAACGGATCTCGTCGGGAATGGGAAGGCTCAGGTCGGGTCTGATCATGGCCCTACGAGTCTAGGTCGGGCTCGGGATGCACCGGCCCAGGCACGCCCGCCGGGCTGCGCCAGGCGCGCGCGTCCATGCGGCACGATGGAGGTGTCCGCTGCGCGCACAGGGAGGTGTCCGGGTGATCGTGATCGATCCGGCGTCCGGTGTACCGCCGTTCGAGCAGCTGCGTGCGCAGCTCGCCGATGCGGTCTCGTCGGGCGAGCTGACCGCCGGGGATCGTCTGCCGACGGTGCGCCGGCTCGCCGAGGAGCTCGGCGTGGCCCCGGGAACCGTGGCTCGCGCCTACCGCGAGCTCGAGACCGCCGGGGTCATCGAGACGCGGGGCCGGAACGGCAGCTTCGTCCGTGCCGGTGACGACCCCGTCCGGGAGCTGGCGCGCCGCGCCGCCGAGGCGTTCGCCCAGCAGATCCGCACGCTGCACCTCGATGTCGACGAGGCGCTCGCCCTGGCCGCGGCCGCGCTGCGATCCGGACCGGCGAACCTCAGCTGATCGCTACCGCGACGCGAGCGCCTCGTCGATGAGCTCGACCACGTTCTGCGTGCCGCGGCGGGTCCCGACGCCGGCCGCGGCCTCGCGCATCCGGTGCAGTCGCTGATCGTCGTGCAGGAGCGGGATGATCTCGCTCCGCACGCGATCGGGTGTGAAGTCGGCGTCAGGCACGATGATCGCCGCTCCCGCCTCGACCTCGGCGGCCGCGTTGAGCGCCTGCTCGCCGTTGCCGACGGCATACGGCACGAACACCGCAGGGATGCCGAGCGCGGCGATCTCGCTCACCGTCGCAGCGCCCGAGCGCGACACGATGAGATCGGCGATGGCGTAGGCGAGGTCCATCCGGTCGACGTAGCGGCGCATCGCGTAGCCGGCGACCTCCGGATCGGCGAGGTCTGCCCGCTCCCCCGTCACGTGCAGCAGCTGCCACCCGGCATCCAGCACGTCTCGCCAGGAGGCGGCAAGGGCCTCGTTGAGGCGCTGCGCACCCAGCGACCCACCGAAGACGAGAAGCGTGCGGCTGGTCGCATCCAACCCGAAATGCTCGGCAGCCTCCGCACGCGTGGCGGCGAGGTCGAGGTCGACGATCTCGCGGCGCAGCGGCATTCCGACGACCCGCCCACCCCGCAGACGCGTGCCGGCGAACGCGACGCCCACACGGGCCGCGCTGCGCGCACCCAGGACGTTCGCGAGGCCCGGCTTCGCGTTCGCCTCGTGCACGACGAACGGGATGCCCTCGCGGCGAGCAGCGACGTACGCCGGAGCCGACGCGTACCCGCCGAACCCGATGACGACGTCGACGCCGTGGCTCCGGATGTGCTCGCGCACCTGCGCGATGGCCGTGCGATACCTGCGCGGGAAGGTCGCCGCGGCCCGTCCCGGCCGGCGCGGGAAGGGGACCTTGTCGACGATCAGAAGCTCGTAGCCGCGCTCGGGAACGAGCCGAGCCTCGAGCCCCTCCTTCGTGCCGAGCACCAGCACGGACGCGTCCGCATCCCGGTCGCGCAGAGCGTCCGCGACCGCGAGGAGCGGGTTCACATGCCCGGCCGTACCGCCGCCGGCGAGGAGGTAAGTCGTCACCGTCCGACCCTATCGGGCCGTGATCGACGTCCCCGAGCGCCTACCGCGCGGCGGCGCGCGGACGCGGGGACGGCCGTCGGGGCACCGCATCCCTGCGCGGCAGCGTCCGCGCGAACGACAGCAGCACCCCGGTGGCCATCAGCACCGACAGCAGGGACGTCCCTCCCTGCGACACGAACGGCAACGGGATGCCGAGCACCGGGAAGAGTCGCAGCACCACAGCGATGTTGATGAGCGCCTGGCCGACAATCCAGATCACGATTCCACCGGAGACGATGCGGACGAAGGGGTCGTCGGTCTTGCGGATGATGTGGAAGACGCCGACCGCGAAGATGGCGAACAGCGTGAGCAGCACGGCGCAGCCGATGAGCCCCAGCTCCTCGCCCACGATCGCGAAGACGTAGTCGCTGGATGCCGCAGGCAGCCACCCGTACTTCTCCTTGGAGTTTCCGAGCCCCAGGCCGAACAGGCCGCCGCCGGCCAGCGCCCAGATCCCGTGCAGCGGCTGGTAGCAGTCGCTGTAGTACGTGTCGAGGCAGCTGGTGTCCATGAAGCTCAGGATGCGGCGCATCCGGTCGGGGCTCTTCATGGCGTAGAACGCGACGAACCCGATGCCGGCGAGCAGCGGCAGGATGAAGACCCGCAGGCGCACACCCGAGAAGAACAGCGCGCCGAGCACGATGAGCGTCAGGATCATGGCCGTGCCGAGGTCGTTGCCGGCCATGACCGTTGCGATGACCGCGGCGGACACGGGGACGACCGGGATGTACACGTGGCGCCACAGCCCGAGGAGGGTCTGCTTGCGATACAGGACGAACCCGAGCCACAGCGCGAGGGCGAGCTTCAGGAATTCCGCCGGCTGCGCCTGCACGCCGGCGACCACGATCCAGTTGCGGTTGCCGTCGAAGGTGTGGCCGAGCGGCGTGAACACCAGCAGCTGGAACACCGTGGCGAGGATGAGCGCAGGCCACGCGATGCGCTTCCAGAACGCGACGGGCATGCGGCTGCCGATGAACATCAGTGGGATGCCGACCATCGCGAAGACGCCCTGCTTCATGACGGTCTCGAGCGGCGACGACGGCGTCGCCGCCGAGGTGGCGGAGAGGATCATGACGAGACCGAAGATCGTCAGCAGCAGCGCCGTCGACGCGATCAGCAGGAACTCGACCGGCACGGGCGCGAAGACGCGCCCCAGCGAGATGCGTGCGGCGAGGCCACGACGGGCGTCGGGGCCCGCAGCGTCGAAGGAGTCAGCCGGCCGGGTGGGCCGGGTCGTCGTGGTCGTCACCGGTCCCCCCTCCGATTCGATCCCGAACGGCCTCGGCGAAGCGTCGGCCGCGGTCCGCGTACGACGCGAACTGGTCGAAGGATGCTGCGGCCGGGGCCAGCAGGACGACATCGCCGTTCTGCGCGATCCCGGACGCGAGCTCGACGACCCGCGCCATGACATCCTCAGTCTCGCCGTGGTCGACCTCGAACACGGGCACCGCGGGCGCGTGTCGCGCGAACGCCGCGACGATGTCGTCGCGCTCGACGCCGATCACGATCGCGGCCTTGGCAGAGGGTCCGCGCTCGGCGACGAGGCGGGAGATGTCGACTCCCTTGAGGAGCCCGCCGACAACCCAGACGGCTCCCGGATACGCCGCGAGCGACGAGCCCGCGGCATGCGGGTTGGTCGCCTTCGAGTCGTCGACCCAGGTCACCCCCGCCGCGACGGCGACGATCTCGATGCGGTGCGGGTCCAGCCGGAAGCCTTCCAGAGCCGTGCGGATCGCCCGCGGCTCGACGTCGAACGAACGAGCCAGCGCTGCCGCTGCGAGGATGTTCGCGACGACGTGCGGTGCCGCGAGCCCCTCGGCCGCGAGGTCCTCGAGCGTCGTCAGCTCGAGGGCGCTCGTGCGACGGTCCTCGAGGAACGCGCGATCGACGAGAATGCCCTCCACGACGCCCAGGTCGCTCGGACCCGGAATCCCGAGGTCGAACCCGATCGCGCGCGCACCCTCGACGACCTCGGCCTCCTCGACCATGCGGCGGGTCGCGGCATCCGCCTTGTTGTAGACGCACGCGATGCGCGTGTTCTCGTAGACGACCGCCTTGGCCGCGCGGTACGCCTCGGCCGAGCCGTGCCACTCGAGGTGGTCGTCGGCAAGGTTCAGGCACACGCTCGCCCACGGTGAGAGGGGGTCGGGACCGTGCGTCTGCAGGCCGAGGTACCAGAGCTGGTGGCTGGAGAGCTCGACGACGAGCACGTCGAATCCGCCCGGGTCGCGGACGGCGTCGAGCACGGGCACGCCGATGTTGCCGCACGGCGCGACCCGTTTGCCGCCGGCCGCGATCATGGTCGCGGCGAGGCGCGTCGTTGTCGTCTTTCCGTTCGTGCCGGTGATCAGCACCCAGTCGGCCGGAGAGCCGTCGGCGCGCAGGACCTTGTCGCGCACCCGCCACGCGAGCTCCACGTCGCCCCACAGGGCGATGCCCTCGCGCCGCGTCCATCGGATGGCCGGATGGTGGGGCGCGAAGCCCGGCGACGCGACGACGACCTCGGGCCCGAAGGCGACCAGCTCATCGGGGACGGCATCCAGCGGACCGACGTGCAGACCGGCGCCGATCACGGGCAGCAGCCGTTCGTACTCGGGGTCGGCCGACTCCGTGACCACCAAGACCTCGGCGCCGAGCTCGGCGAGCGTGTCCGCCGCGGAGAACCCCGTCATCGACAGGCCCAGGACGGCGACGCGGAGGCCGCGCCAGTCCGCGTGCCAGCTCCGCAGAGCGTCGAGGCGCTCGGTGCGCGGTCCTTCGCCGTCGCCCGCCCCCCTGGCCCCGCTCATACGGCGGACAGCCATTCCACGTAGACCAGACCGACGCCCGTGACCGCCAGCATCCCGGCGATCAGCCACATGCGCACGACGATGGTGACCTCCGGCCAGCCACGCATCTCCAGATGGTGATGGAACGGGCTCATGAGGAACATGCGTCTGCCGCGGGTGGCCTTGAAGTAGGCACGCTGCAGGATGACGGACCCCGGCGCGATGACGTACGCGCCGGCGACGATGATGAGCAGCAGCTCGGTGCGGGTGAGGATCGCCATGGCCGCGAGCACCCCGCCGATCGCCATCGAGCCGACGTCGCCCATGAAGACCTCGGCCTTCGGCGCGTTCCACCAGAGGAAGCCGACGAGCGCGCCGACGAACGAGGCCGACACGATCGTGAGGTCGAAGGGGTTGGGAGTGGAGTAGCACGCCGCGAAGATGTCGGCGCTCGCGCGGCGGCACGACTCGTTCCACTGCCAGAACGAGATGAGGCTGTAGGCGCCGATCACGAAGACACCGCTGCCGGCCGCGAGGCCGTCGAGGCCGTCGGTGAGGTTGACGCCGTTGGAGGTGGCCAGGCCGATGATCGAGATCCACAGCAGGTAGAGGATCCAGCCCAGGATCGCGCCGCCGGCGAAGAAGTAGAGCGCCGGGATGTCGCGGAAGAACGAGATGAACGGCGAGGCCGGCGTCTGGTTGTCCCGGTTGGGGAAGTTCAGGGCGACGATGCCGAACGGAACGACGACGATGAGCTGGCCGATGATCTTGCGCCAGCCGCTCAGCCCGAGGCTGCGCTGCTGGCGGAGCTTCATGTAGTCGTCGATGAATCCGACGACACCGAACCCGACCATCATCCAGATGACGAGCCAGCCGGACAGCGAGGGCGGGTTGTTGCCGGTGTAGCAGCCGATGACATAGCCGACGATCGTGCCGACGATGAAGATCGTGCCGCCCATCGTGGGCGTTCCGCGCTTCGCTCCGTGGCTCGGGTTGCGGATGTCCTCCGGCGTGCGGATGACCTGCCCCCAGCCCCACTTCCGGAAGATGCGCAGGAACACCGGTGTGAGGAACAGCGTGAACGCGAGCGAGATCGCCGCCGCAGAAAGGATGGACCTCACGAGAACGATTCTCCCAGACGATCCCCCAGGAAGCGGAGCCCAGCGGAGTTCGATGACTTCACCAGGACGCGGTCGCCCTCCCGCAGCTCACCGAGAAGATAGTCGAACGCCTCGTTCGCGGTGGCGAAGAAGACCGCCTCGCCGTCCCACGAGCCCTCGCCGATCGCGGCGAGGAACATCCGGCGCGCGTCCGGGCCGACGATGACGATCCGCTGGATGCGCAGGCGCACGGCGAGCTCGCCGATCCGGTCGTGCTCCTCCCCCGCATACTCGCCGAGCTCGCTCATGGCACCGAGGACGGCCACCGTGCGCTCACCCGGGCCGACGATCTGCGCCAGGGTGCGCAGGGCGGCGGCCACCGAATCGGGGCTCGCGTTGTAGGCGTCGTTGATGATGCGGACGCGATCGGAGCCGAGCGGCTGCATGCGCCAGCGCTCGGCGAGCTCGAGGGTCTCGAGGCGTGCGACGGCGTCGGCGAGCGAGACGCCCAGTGCGGTCGCGGCGGCTATCGCTGCGAGGGCGTTCCCGATGTGATGCGCGCCCAGCACACGCAGGTGGAGCGGCAGGCTCTCGCCGTCGGCAGTGACGACGAGGCGGGTCCCGGATGCCGTGACCTCGACGTCGCTCGCGCGCACATCAGCCGACGGGCCGTGGCCGAACCAGCGGACGTCCACGCCGCGCTCCTCGGCAATCGAGGCCATCGATGCCACGCGGGCATCGTCGGCGTTCAGCACGGCCAGGCCGCCCGGTCGCACCGCGCGGATGAGCTCGGACTTCGCGAGGGTCGTGCCCTCGATGCCGCCGAAGCCGCCCGCATGCGCCATCCCCACCATCAGCACCACGCCGAGGTCGGGGGTGACGAGTCCTGCCAGCTTCGCGATCGCACCGGGACCGCTCGCGCCGAACTCGCTGACGAGGTAGGCCGTGGCATCCGTCACCCGCAGCATGGTCAGCGGCGCGCCGACCTCGTTGTTGTACGAGGCGCGCGGGGCGATCGTCTCGCCCTCGTCCTGCAGGATGCGGGCCAGCATGTTCTTGGTGGTCGTCTTGCCGTTCGACCCGGTGATGCCGACGATCCGCAGGCGCCCCTGTGCGCGCACGCGTGCCACGACCTCGCGGGCGAGGTCGGCGAGAGCCACCACGACGTCGTCCACGACGATCTGCGTGACGGGGTCCTCGACGGGGTGCTCCACGACCGCGAGAACAGCACCCGCCTCGATCGCCCGGCCGACGAACAGGTGGCCGTCGGTGGTCTCGCCGGGCTTGGCCACGAAGATCCCCCCGGGGCCGATGGCACGGGAATCGGTGTCCACCTCGCCGGACACGATCGTGTCGGGGGTGTCGTCTCCGGCGAGGCGGATGGTGCCGCGCACGGCGGCGGCGATCTCGGTGAGGGTGAGCGCGATCATGACTTCCTGGGGCGGGCGCCCCGTTCAGCCGAACTTCGGCAGAACGGTCGGCGCCGACGTCGACGGCATGACGCGGAAAGTCTTCAAGACCTGCGTCATCGCCTTCTGGAACGCGGGGGCGTTGGCCGAAGACGACCTTACCGTAGAGGGCGAATCGAGGGTCACCGCGACGAGGTACTGGGGGTCGTCCGCCGGGGCGAAGCCGATCATCGTCGTGAAGTAGAGGCCGGCGCGATAGCGGCCGGTTCCCGGGTCGACCTGCTGCGCCGTTCCGGTCTTGGTGGCGATGCGGTACCCGGGGATCTGGACGAGCTTGGAGTACGACGCCTGCATCGCGACGTTCTCCAGGATCTGGCGCATCTGCGCCGACGTCTGCGTGGAGATCACGCGGGTGGGCGCCGGCGTCTTCGGGGTCACCACGGTGCCGTCGGCCTTCGTGCACGATTCCACGAGCCGCAGCGGCATCTTCATCCCGCCGTCGACGATGGCCGTGTAGGCGCTCATGAGCTCGGGCACGGTGGTGGTGAGGCCCTGGCCGTATGCCGTGTCGTAGAGCATCTGGTTGTCCCAGCTCGACACGGGGTGGATCTTCCCCTCCGCCTGACCTGGGAAGGCGACGGCGCTGCCGGTGCCGATCCCGAACTTCTTGAGGTAGTCGTAGCGGAGGCTCGGATCGATCCGCTCGCTGAACTTCGAGATGCCGGCGTTCGACGAGTCGATGAGCACCCCGGCCAGCGTGTAGTCGACGAGCCCGTGCGATGTGGCGTCGCTCACGACCGCGCCGTTGGCGAACCGCATGTGATCCGACACCTGCACCGTGGAGGTGGGCGACTGCCCGGCTCCGTCGATGAGGGACGACGCGGTGAGGCCCTTGAATGTCGAGCCGGGCTCGAACGTGTCGGTGAAGATATGGCTGCGCCGATCTTCCGGCTTCGAGGCGGTGACGTCGTTGGGATCGACCGTCGGATACTCGGCCGCGGCCTTGATCTTGCCGGTCTTGATGTCGACGACGGTGATCGTGCCGCGCCGCGCCTGGGTGTCCTGCACCTGCTCGGAGATCAGCTGCGACATGAACCACTGCAGGTCGGCGTCGATCGTGAGCGTCACCGTGCCGCCGTCGACGGCGGGCATCTCGGACTCCGTGCCCGGGATGATGACGCCGTCCTTGCCCTTCTCGAAGGTCAGCGTGCCGTCCTTGCCCGTGAGGCACTGGTTCTCGGCGAGCTCGAGTCCACCGAGCGCCGTGCCGTCCGTCCCCATGAAGCCGAGGAGGTTGCCCGCCACGGCCCCGTTCGGATAGGCGCGCTTCTGGGCGGGCACGCAGGCGAGGAAGCCCGTGCCGAGCTCCATGAGCTTGCGGTACTGCTCGGTCGACAGTCCCTTCTTCAGGTACGCGAAGCGGGAATTCGGATCGACGGCCTTCGCATCCGAGACGATCCTCTGCACGTCCGGGCCGGTCTGCCCCGTGATGGCGCCGATCTCGTCCGCCACGTCCTGCCAGCTCGTCGTGACCTTGGTGCCGGCGGTGTTGCGGCGCTCGACCGCGCCGGCGTTCTTCGGATCGAGCTGGCAGTCATACTGCAGCACGCTCGTCGCCAGCGTCGTTCCCGACGCATCCACGATCGATCCCCGCGTGCCGTACAGCTTCTTCGCGTCGCCGAGGCCGAGGGACATGGAGTCGGCGATGTGCTCGCGCGCGTTGACGACCTGGATGTCGACGAGCCGGATGACGAACCCGGTGAGAACGGCCAGCACCACGGCGAGGACGACGACCGTTCGACGGCGGGGGCTTCGCGTGCTTCTCGTCGTCATGTCTTCAGTGTGTGCTCGGCGACGGCAGTCCGTCGGTCAGAGGCGGGGGTGTCGCCGGATCGGGCTGAGCGGCGCCCGATCCCGTCGTCGTGTCGGCTCCGGGCGTGGGCGTCGCGGCAGGGGTGTCCGCACCCCCCACCGTCGCCGCGGGATCGGTGACCAGCGGCGTCTTCGCGATGAGCGAGTTGGGCACGGAGCCGCGCGCGGTGACATCGACGCTCGATGCCCCGGTGGCGGGCGCTCCGGTTCCGAGGACGGCGCCGTCGCTGAGACGGAGATAGGAGGGCGACTCCGCGACGATCATGCCCAGGGCGGATGCGTTCGCCGCGAGGTACTGCGGAGAGCTGAGGCCCGCCACGTCGTCGTACAGCACCTGCTTCTGCAGGGTCAGCGTGCGCTGCTGCTGCGTCAGCTGCGACAGGGCGAAGGTGCTCTGGGTCGTCATGATCGAGAGCGTCATCTGCGCGGCGCCGATCGCGAGCACGCCGGCGATGGCCACCAGCGCGTACGCCAGGCGCGGCCGCCGGCGGCGCGCTCGGGTGTCGACCGCCCGGAGGGGCGTCTGCGCGGTCTCCCGCCGCGGCGCGGGCGTTGTGCGCGCCGCGGCCGTGGTCGTCGCGGTCGTCATGATGCCTCCCCCTTCTGCTCGTCTCGCACTCGTTCAGCCGCGCGCAGCCGCACCGGCTTCGCCCGCGGATTGCGGGCCTGCTCCTCGTCGCTCGCCAGCTCCGCGCCTCGCACGAGCAGCCGGAACCGGGGCGCGTGCTCGGGCGGCTCGAAGGGCAGCCCGGCCGGCGCCGTCGAGGACGAAGCATCCGCGAACTCGCGCTTGACGATGCGGTCCTCGAGCGACTGGTACGAGAGCACGACGATCCGCCCGCCGACCCGCAGCGACGCGAGCGCGGCGGGGATCGCCCGCTCGACCGCGGTCAGCTCGGCGTTGACCTCGATGCGCAGCGCCTGGAAGACGCGCTTGGCGGGATGCCCCTGGCGCTGGACGGCGGCCGGCGTCGCCGCCTGCAGGATGTCGACGAGCTGACCCGAGCGCTCGATCGGCTGCGTCGCCCGCGCGGCGATGATCGCCCGGGCGTAGCGTCCGGCGAGCTTCTCCTCGCCATAGCGCTCGAAGATGCGGCGCAGGTCGCCCTCGCCATACGTGGCGAGGACGTCGGCCGCCGTCATCCCTGTCGTCTGATCCATGCGCATGTCGAGCGGCGCATCTCGGGCATACGCGAAGCCGCGATCGGCGACGTCGAGCTGCAGCGACGAGACGCCGAGATCGAACAGGATGCCGTCCGCCCGGCCCCGGGGAGCGTGGGTGGCGACCGCATCGGCGATGCCGTCGTAGACGGTGTGCACGAAGGTGACCCGGCCGGCGAAGGGGGCGAGCCGCTCCCCCGCGATGCGGAGGGCGTCGGTGTCGCGGTCGAGGCCGATCAGATGCAGCCTCGGGAATCTCTCCAGGAAGGCCTCGGTGTGGCCGCCCATGCCGAGCGTGGCGTCGACGAGCACGGCGCCGTCATTCTCGAGCGCCGGGGCGAGCAGCTCGACGCAGCGCTCGAGCATGACCGGGGTGTGGATGTCGCGGAGGCTCATGGCTTCGGGGCGGGATCCTGAACCCTGATCCCCCACCGTCGCGACCTGGCACCGGGGAAGTGGCGTCAGGGCGTCAACGGGTGGAGATCACAGCCCAGGATCAGAACAGGCCCGGAATCACCTCCTGCTCGAGTTCTGCGTAACCGGCTTCGTTCGCCTCGGCGTAGGCGTTCCACGCGTCGGCGTTCCAGATCTCCGCGTGCGCTCCGACACCTGTCACCACGAGCTCGCGATCGAGGCCGGCGTACTGGCGGAGGTGCGGCGGGATGATGATGCGGTTCTGGCCGTCGGGGGTCTCGGCGCTCGCACCCGCGAGGAACATGCGCATGAAGTCGCGCGCCTGCTTGTTGCTCAGCGGCGCCTCGCGGATGCGCTCGTGGACGCGCTCGAACTCCGCCGTGCTGAAGACGTACAGACAGCGCTCCTGACCTCGGGTGACGACGACGCCCATGCCGAGGTCGTCGCGGAACTTCGCGGGGAGGATGACACGACCTTTGTCATCGAGCTTGGGAGTGTGCGTGCCCAACAGCATCGCCAAACCACCCCCTTCCTCCGGCCCCCCGTGAGGTATTCCCCCACCGTACTCCACTTTCCTCCACTTCGCCTCTCTTCGGGCGGACTTTCCCGGGTTCCCCTCCATCCGGACGCGCCGGATGGCCCCCGGCGACGCATCCCGCGCTGTCGTGGTGCCGCGTCAGGGCACAAAAAAACACCGGCCCGAGGGCCGGTGTCGAAGTTGTGGAGCGAAGTGGAGTCAGTGATCGCCCTGGCGTCGATCCCATCGGTCGTTCATGCGGTCCATGAACGATCCCGATGACGAACCCTTGGGCGCTGAGTCCTTCTTCTTCTTCTTCGCCTCGGGAGACTCGTTCCGGGTCGGAGTCACCGCGAGGATGACGCCCGCGAGCATGGCGACGAAACCGAGCACGCCGACGATGACGACCTGCGTGACGACTCCACCGAGCAGGCCGCCGATTCCGACGAGCACCAGGATCGTTCCGTAGACGATGTTGCGATAGCTGAGGGAGCGCCCATCGCGCTGGGCTGACACGATGTCTGCGTCGTTCTGCATGAGATGCCGTTCCATCTCGTCGAGCAGACGCTGCTCCTGTTCGGAGAGTGGCATTCATCCCCCTAGAGTTGTGCCGGGTGCGACGATTCTACGCGCGCGATTCCTTATTAGGCTAGGCCCGTGGCACCTGCTCCGGACCTGATCGCGGCGGTTTCCCAGCGACTCGACAATTTCCTCCGGATTCAGCGGGATCACGCCGGTCCCCTGGGCCCGGAAGCGGCCCTGATCACCGCCGCCGGAGCCGATTCCGTGACCGGCGGAAAGCGCCTTCGAGCCCGCTTCCTCCTTGCCGGCTGGCGGTGCGTCACCGGATCGCCGCCGAGCTCGGCGGCGATCGCCGCCGCCGCCGCGCTGGAGCTGTTCCACGCCGCGGCCCTCGTGCACGACGACGTCATCGACAACTCCGACACGCGCCGCGGCAAGCCCGCCGCGCATCGGGCCCTCGAGGCCCATCACCGCGATGCCGCATGGGAGGGGGATGCCGAGTCCTTCGGCCGTGCGGGCGCCGTGCTGCTCGGCGACCTGCTCGTCGCATGGAGTGACGATCTCTTCGAGGAGGGGCTCGCGGAGGCACCGGCCGACAGCGCCTGCGCCGCACGCGCCGAGTACGCGACCATGCGGCGCGAGGTGACGATCGGTCAGTTCCTGGACATCGCCGAGGAGTCCGCGTTCCGCACCGAGCCCGATGACAGGCACGCCGCGCGTGCGCTGCGCGTCGCCTCGCTGAAGTCGGCCCGATACAGCGTGCAGCAGCCGCTCCTGATCGGCGCGGCGCTGGGCGGAGCGGACGCAGGGCAGCGCGAGGCGCTGTCGGCCTTCGGGCATCCGCTCGGCATGGCGTATCAGCTGCGCGACGACGTCCTCGGCGTCTTCGGCGACGAGGCCGTCACCGGGAAGCCGTCGGGAGACGACCTGCGCGAGGGCAAGCGCACCGTGCTGGTGGCCTATGCGCGCGAGGCCATGCCGACGGGCGCGCGTCGCGTGTTCGACGAGCTGCTGGGCGATCCCGGCCTGGATGCCGAGCAGATCGCCTCGCTCCAGGAGACCATCGTCCAGACGGGCGCGCTCGACCGCGTCGAGGCGCTCATCGCCGACTACGCGCGCGAGGCCGACCGGGCGCTCTCGGGCGCGCGGCTCGACAACGCGGCCGTCGGCGAGCTGCGCGACCTGGCGCGCGCATCCACCGTCCGCGTCGCCTGACGCGTCGTTCGTCAGCCGAGCCCGCGAGCGACGCGGCGGACCTCGCTCTTGCGTCCCTTCAGCAGGGCGTCGATCGGAGAGATCCCGATCGTGTCGTCCGGCTCGAGCAGCCAGTCGATGGCCTCGTCGTCGTCGAAGCCGGCATCGTGCAGCACGATCAGCGTGCCGCGCAGCGACGAGAGCGGGTGCCCGTCGAGGATGAAGACGGCGGGAACCTTGAACGTGCCGTCGCGGCGGCTTCCGACCAGGTGGTGTTCGTCAAGGAGGCGACGCACCCGTCCGAGCGGCTCGCCCAGGACCTCTACGAGGTCGGGCATGGCCAGCCAGTCGGTCTCGGTGCGTGCGGGAGTCGATCCGGTCACACAGCCACTATCTCACCTGCAGACGAGGTTCCGTTCGTCGCCACATCTGCCACATCAGAAACATCCGCCCCTCCAATAGCACTGGTTGACATCAATCACGCGCCATGACACGGTGGCAAGGACCTGATTCCGGTCGAACGGGGGGAAACCGTGTGGAATCCGATTCGCACTGCCGTGGCGGTGCCGACAACAATCGCCGGCTCGCTGGCGCTCACGCTGACCGCTTTGCCTGCGCACGCCGCTCCCGTTGAGCGGTCCGTGCAGGCGCGGACCGACGTCACTGTGCGCCTCGCTGCACAGCCGGTGATTCCGGTGACGGCGCCGCGGCCGGCCGCGGCGGTGGCTCCCGCGACCTGCATCGTGAAGCAGGGCGACACCGTGAGCGCGATCGCGCGCCGGTACGGGCTGAACACCGCGAGCGTGCTGTCGTGGAACGGACTCGGCTGGAACAGCGTCATCCAGCCCGGACGCGTCCTTCGACTCACGGCACCCGGCGCTGCCGCGCCGGCGGCTGCGCCGGCCTCCGCGCCGGCATCCACGGCGTCGCCCGCGTCCTCTACGTACACGATCGCCCAGGGCGACACGATCTCGCGGATCGCACGCGCATTCGGTGTCAGCGTCGCGGCCGTGCTGCAGGCGAACCGTCTCTCGGCGTCGTCGATCATCTACCCCGGGCAGCGCCTCACGATCCCGAGTCGCATGGTCCCCGCGGCGGCTCAGACCCCGGTGGCCCAGGCGCCGGTCGCGCAGGCACCCGCAGCGCCGGTCGCGGCGCCGGCGCCGGCTCCTGCCGCGACCTCGTGGACCGTCCGCGCCGGCGACACCGTCACCGACATCGCGAACCGGTTCGGAGTGAGCGTCGCCGCCGTGCTGACGGCCAACGGCCTCTCACGCTCGTCGATCATCTACCCGGGCCAGCGCCTCGCGATCCCGAGCGCCACGGGCCTGACCACCGAGCAGATCTCCAACGCCAAGCTCATCATCACGGTCGGCCGGCAGCTGGGCGTGTCCGACCGCGGCATCGCGATCGCCCTCGGCACCGCCATGCAGGAGTCGTCGCTGCGCAACCTCGCCCGCGGCGACCGCGACTCGGTCGGGCTGTTCCAGCAGCGGTCGAGTTACGGATGGGGCACTCGCGCCCAGATCGCGGATGCCGAGCGTTCGACCCGCGTCTTCTACGGCGGCCCCCACGACCCCAACGGCATCACCACCCGCGGACTCCTCGACATCCCGAGCTGGCAGTCGATGACCTTCACGCAGGCCGCGCAGGCGGTGCAGAACTCCGCGTACCCCAACGCCTACGCGCAGTGGGAGGCTCCCGCGGTGCGCTGGCTCGCCGCTCTCGGTTGACCTGAGGTACGCCGGGGACACGCCGCACCGCACGCGGAACGCTGCGGGCGAGGCGTTGCCCGGCCGCGCATCCGGTCGTCCGTAGACTCGAGGAGTGAGCACGAGTCAGCCGTTCGACCCGCTGATCGGCCGTCTCGTCGACGGCCGGTACCGGGTGCGCGCGCGTATCGCGCGCGGCGGCATGGCGACCGTGTACGTGGCCACGGACCTCCGGCTCGAACGCCGGGTGGCGCTCAAGGTCATGCACGGGCACCTCAGCGACGACGCCGTCTTCCAGGGGCGCTTCATCCAGGAGGCCCGCGCCGCAGCGCGGCTCGCCGACCCGCATGTCGTCAACGTCTTCGACCAGGGTCAGGACGAGGACATGGCGTACCTCGTCATGGAGTACCTGCCGGGCATCACCCTGCGCGAGCTGCTGCGCGATCAGCGCCGGCTCACGGTGCCGCAGGCCGTGACGATCATGGATGCGGTGCTCTCCGGACTGTCCGCAGCGCACCGCGCCGGCATCGTCCACCGGGACGTCAAGCCCGAGAACGTCCTTCTCGCCGAGGACGGCCGCATCAAGATCGGCGACTTCGGTCTCGCCCGGGCGACGAGCGCGAACACCGCGACCGGCCAGCAGCTGCTCGGCACGATCGCCTACCTCGCGCCGGAGCTCGTCACGCGCGGCACCGCCGATGCGCGCAGCGACATCTACGCGCTCGGCATCATGCTGTACGAGATGCTCACCGGCGAGCAGCCGTACAAGGGCGAGCAGCCGATGCAGATCGCGTATCAGCACGCGACCGACTCGGTGCCGCGGCCGAGCGTGAAGAACCCCGGAGTCCCCGAGCAGCTCGACGAGCTCGTGCTCTGGGCGACCGAGAGGGCCCCGGATGATCGCCCCGTCGATGCCGGTGCCATGCTCGACCGGCTCCGCGAGATCGAGGATCAGCTCGGGCTCGGCGCTCAGGTCGCGCGGACGCTGGCCGTCCCGGCGGTGACCACGCCGGTCGCCCGGCTCGACTCGACCGACGTCACCGCGATCATGCCGGCGACGGGGGCGCTGAGCGCCGCACCGCTGGCTCTGCCGTCGATGCCCGAGGCCGACAATGCCTCGCGCCTGCGCACCGCAACGAAGCGCCGCGCTGCGCGCGGCGCGTGGATCCTGGTGCTCGTCGTCCTGGCTGCCGCGCTCACCGGCGCGGCCGGATGGTGGTTCGGCTCGGGCCCGGGCTCCCTCATCCCCGTTCCGACCGTCGCGGGCCAGACCTTCGCGCAGGCGCAGGCGGCGCTGGCCAAGCAGTCGCTCAAGGCGATCCAGCAGGATGCCTTCAGCCAGGCGATCGCCGTCGGGACCGTCATCGGCACCGACCCGGCGGCCGGCACTCCGGTGGCGAAGAACAAGACCGTCGCCGTCATCGTCTCCCAGGGGCCCGCGCCGCACGACGTCCCGGCCTTGGCCGGTCAGAGCGCCGAGGCCGCACGCAAGGTGCTCGAGGACGCGAACGTGAGCGTCGGCCAGGATGCGCAGATCTTCACGGATGCCGACAAGGGCACCGTGGTGTCGGCATCCATCACTCAGCGCTCGGACGGCAAGGCGATCGACTGCTCGAAGGGGTGCACCCTCCACGAGGGCGACTCCGGCGCGCTCGTGGTGTCGGCAGGACGGCTCCCGGATGTCGCGGGTGCCGGCGTCGACGAGGCGACTCGCGAGCTGGAGAGCGTCGGCCTGAAGGTCTCCGGAAAGACGACGGAACAGTACAGCAGCACGATCGACAAGAAGAAGGTCATCGGCATCGCGCCACGCGACGGCGGCGGCAACTGGGCACCGGGCGAGACCGTGACCCTGATCGTCTCGAAGGGGCCGCAGCCGATCGCGATCCCCGACGTCTCGAACCAGCCGCTCGACAAGGCCATGGCCGCGCTGACCAAGGCGGGCCTGAACCCGCAGAGCTCCATCCCCGAGGCGCTGTGGGGATTCTTCACCGCCAACGGGACCGATCCGAAGGCGGGCACCCAGGTGCCGCCGGGCACGAGCGTGAAGGTCAAGTCGAGCGGCTACTGAGCCGCTCCCCCGCTGCTCCGGGCGTCGCGCCGTGGCCCCAGGGCTCAGCGCTTCTCGAGCTCCTCGGCCACGAGGAACGCGAGCTCGAGCGACTGCATGTGGTTCAGGCGCGGGTCGCACAGCGACTCGTAGCGCGTCGCGAGGGTGGCCTCGTCGATCTGCTCCGAGCCGCCCAGGCACTCCGTCACGTCATCGCCGGTGAGCTCCACGTGGATGCCGCCCGGGAACGTGCCGACGGCGCGGTGCGCCTCGAAGAACCCGCGCACCTCGTCCACGACGTCGTCGAAGCGACGCGTCTTGTAGCCGGTCGGCGTCGTGATGCCGTTGCCGTGCATCGGATCCGTGACCCACAGCGGGGTGGCGCCCGCATCCTTCACCGCCTCCAAGAGAGGCGGAAGCGCGTCGCGGATCTTGCCCGCGCCCATGCGCGTGATGAAGGTGAGGCGGCCGGGCTCGCGCTCGGGGTCGAGCTTGTCGATGAGGGCGAGTGCGGTGTCGGTGGACGTCGCGGGGCCGAGCTTCACGCCGATGGGGTTGCGGATCTTCGAGAAGTAGTCGACGTGCGCGCCGTCGAGCTCGCGCGTGCGCTCGCCGATCCACACGAAGTGCGCCGACGTGTTGTACGGCGTTCCGGTGCGCGAGTCGATGCGTGTCATCGGGCGCTCGTAGTCCATCAGGAGGCCCTCATGGCCCGTGTAGAACTCGACGCGCTTGAGCTCGTCGAAGTCGGCGCCGGCCGCCTCCATGAACTTGATGGCGCGGTCGATCTCGGTGGCGAGGCGCTCGTACTGTTGGTTGGCCGGGTTCTGCGCGAAGCCCCTGTTCCAGGAGTGCACCTCGCGCAGGTCGGCGAAGCCACCCTGAGTGAACGCGCGGATCAGATTGATGGTGGATGCCGCGGTGTGGTAGCCCTTCAGGAGCCGGGCCGGGTCGGCCTGACGGGAGCCCTCGGTGAAGTCGTAGCCGTTGACGATGTCACCGCGGTAGGCCGGCAGCGTGACATCGCCGCGGGTCTCGGTGTCGCTCGAGCGCGGCTTGGCGAATTGGCCGGCCATGCGGCCCATCTTCACGACGGGCATCGACGCGCCGTACGTCAGCACCACCGCCATCTGCAGCACCGTCTTGATGCGGTTGCGGATCTGCTCGGCGGTCGCGCCTGCGAACGTCTCGGCGCAGTCGCCGCCCTGCAGCAAGAACGCGCGGCCGGAGGCGGCCCGCGCGAGCTTGTCGCGCAGATTGTCGACCTCGCCCGCGAACACGAGCGGCGGGAGCGTCGCGAGCTCCGCGGACACGGCAGCGACGGCATCGGCGTCGGGCCACTGCGGCTGCTGCTTGATGGGCAGGGTGCGCCAGTGGTCGAGGGGATCCAGCTGCTGAAGCATCCGGCCAGTCTATCGGGGTGCCATCTTCCTCCCGCGCTCTGCTACGACGCGGACTCGGCGCTCGGCGAGGGCGCGGGGGACGGAGCCGCAGACGCGGCGCCCCTCGTGCGGGACTTCACCGTGGAGGCGTACACATCCTCGTACTCCTGGGCGCCGATGCGCTGCAGAGCGACCATGATCTCGTCCGTCACGGAGCGCAGCACGTGGCGATCGCCCTCCATGCCCTGGAAGCGACTGAAGTCGATCGGGTCTCCGATGATGATGCCCACGCGCCCGACTCTCGGCACTCGCCTGCCGATCGGCATGACCTCGCCGGTGTCGACCATGATGACCGGGATGACGGGTACCTGCGCCTCCAGAGCCATCCGCGCGATGCCGACCCGGCCGCGGTACAGCTTGCCGTCCGGGCTGCGCGTGCCCTCGGGGTAGATGCCGAGCAGCTCGCCGCGGCCGAGCACCTGCAGGCCTGCGTTGAGCGACGCCTCGGACGCCTTCCCGCCGGAGCGGTCGATCGGGAGCTGACCGGTGCCCTCGAGGAACAGCCGCGTGGCCCAGCCCTTGATGCCCTTCCCGGTGAAGTAGTCGCTCTTCGCGAGGAACGCCATCGGCCGGTCGATCAGGAGCGGAAGGAAGATCGAGTCGGAGAACGACAGGTGGTTGCTGGCCAGGATCGCCGCACCGTCCGCGGGGACATTGCGCCGCCCGACGATCCACGGACGGAAGATCGCCTTCACGATCGGCCCGATGATGATGTACTTGAAGATCCAGTAGGCCATGGCGGTGCTCCGCTCCGTTGTGCTCAGTCGGTCTGGGCGGCGAGGTCCGCCACCCCGATGAGCCCCGCGTCGTTGACGAGCTGCGCGATCGCGAACGACGCGGAGGGGCGCTCACCCGCGCCGGGGAGCGTCGCCTCGTATGCGGCCCGCATCGGATCGAGCAGCGCATCGCCGAGCTGTGCAACGCCCCCGCCGATGACGAACAGCTCGGGGTCGAGCACCGCGGTGAAGCTCGCACAGGCCTCGCCGAGCGCGCTCGCGACACGGGTGATCGCCTCGATGGCGCCCGGGTCTTCCTCGAGCACGAGTCGCGAGACCGCGGTGCCCGGGATCTCGCCCTTCTCCGCACGCACCTGGGCGAGCCGGGCGCCGATGCCGCCGGCATCCGCGATCTCGTTCGCCTCGCGCTGGAGGGCACGGCCGGATGCATACATCTCGATGCAGCCGCGCTGGCCGCAGCCGCACAGGAGGCCGTTGCGGACGTGCCGCACGTGGCCGAGCTCCCCGGCGATGCCGTTCCCGCCGCGGAAGAGCTTGCCGCCCGTCACGATCGCGCCGCCGACGCCCGTGCCCATCGTGAGCATCACCATGTCGTGGGTGCGCCGACCGGCGCCGAAGCGGAACTCCGCCCATCCCGCAGCGTTCGCATCGTTCTCGAGCGTGATCGGCATCGACAGCCGGTCCTGAAGCTGGTCGCGCAACGGGGTGTCGTGCCAGTCGATGTTCGGGGCATGCAGGATGACCGCGCGGTCGCGGTCGATGAAGCCCGCGGCCGCGACGCCGACAGCCGCGATGTCGTGGTGCTCGCCGAAGTGGCGCACCATGGCGGCCACGGCATCCGTCAGCGCGTCCGGGTCTGCAGGAGTGTCGACGCGAAGCTTCTCCAGGATGCTTCCGCCGGCGTCGACGACGCCTCCTGCGATCTTCGTTCCGCCGATGTCGATTCCGACTGTGAGCACCGCTGAAGTCTAACGGCGCAGCCGCCCCCCGCTGCTCTGGGGCCTCCGGGAGCCTGTCATAGACTCGATACGCCACCGCACGGAGCGGTACCGAAGGAGTTGCCGAAGTGAGCGCCGTCCAGTTCGAAGTGCCCGCTGTCGTCCCGGCCGACCCGAGCGCCAACATCACCGACCTGCTCGCCGAGCGGGTGAAGGAGACGCCGGACCGGGCCCTGTTCGCCGTTCCCGACGGCGACGGCTGGAAGGACGTGTCGGCCGCCGAGTTCCAGCGGCAGGTCGTCGCGCTGGCCAAGGGGTTCGCCGCCGCCGGCATCGAGCCGGGCGACAAGGTCGGCTTCATCGCACGCACCACCTACGAGTGGTCGCTCGTGGACTTCGCACTCTTCTACGCGGGCGCCGTGATGGTTCCCATCTACGAGACCAGCTCCACCGCGCAGATCACGTGGTGCCTGTCCGACTCCGGCGCGGTGGCGTGCATGACGGAGCTGCCGTCGCACGCCGCGCGCCTCGCCGAGGCCATGGGCGGCCTCCCTCTCGTGCGCACGACGTGGTCGATGGCGGAGGGAGCACTCGACGCGCTCGTGGCGGCCGGCGCGGACGTTCCCGACGCCGAGATCGAGCGCCGCCGCACCATCGCGAACGGTGCGGACATCGCCACCCTCATCTACACGTCGGGTTCGACCGGGCGCCCGAAGGGCTGCGTGCTCACGCACGCCAACTTCGTCGAGCTCTCGCGCAACTCCGCGGTCGCGCTGTCCGAGGTGGTGCATATGCCGGGCGCCTCGACCCTCCTGTTCATCACGACGGCTCACGTCTTCGCGCGGTTCATCTCGATGCTCGCGATCCACGCCGGCGTGAAGACCGGGCACCAGCCCGACACGAGCCGCCTCCTGCCCGCTCTCGGCACCTTCAAGCCGACGTTCCTCCTCGCGGTCCCGCGCGTGTTCGAGAAGGTCTACAACTCGGCCGAGCAGAAGGCGGAGTCCGGCGGCAAGGGCAAGATCTTCCGCGCGGCCGCGAACACCGCGGTGGAGCACTCGACGCTGCTGCAGGAGGGCAAGCGCATCCCGCTCGTGCTCAAGCTCAAGTTCGCCCTCTTCGACCGCCTCGTCTACAAGACGCTGCGCGCGGCGATGGGCGGCAACGTGTCGTACGCCGTCTCGGGCTCGGCGCCGCTCGGCACGCGCCTCGGCCACTTCTACCACTCGCTCGGCATCACGGTGCTCGAGGGCTATGGCCTCACCGAGACCACGGCGCCGGCGACGGTGAACCTGCCGACCAGGTCGAAGATCGGCACCGTCGGCCCGGTGCTGCCGGGCGTCGGCATCCGTCTCGCCGAGGACGGCGAGATCGAGGTGCGCGGCATCAACGTCTTCCGCGAGTACTGGCACAACGAGGCGGCCACCGCGGACGCGATGGATGACGGATGGTTCCGGACGGGCGATTTCGGCTCGTTCGACGACGAGGGCTTCCTCACGATCATCGGGCGCAAGAAGGAGATCATCGTCACCGCCGGCGGCAAGAACGTCTCCCCCGCACTGCTCGAGGATGCGATCCGCTCGAACCCGGTCGTCGGCCAGGTCGTCGTCGTCGGCGACCAGCGCCCGTTCATCGGCGCCCTCGTGACGCTCGACGCCGACATGCTTCCCACCTGGCTCGCCAACAACGGTCTGCCTGCCGACATGTCTCTCAACGACTGCGCGGCCAATGCGCAGATCCGCGCTGAGGTGCAGCGCGCCATCGACGGTGCGAACAAGCTCGTGTCGCGCGCCGAGTCGATCCGCAAGTTCACGATCCTGCCGACGCAGTGGACCGAGGACAGCGGCCATCTCACCCCGAAGATGAGCATCAAGCGCCACGTCATCCTGTCGGACTACTCGGGCGCGGTCGATGAGCTCTACAACGTGCCCGTCAAAACGACGAACAACGCCATCGGCTGAGCCCACCCAGCAGGACGGCGGTCGGCTCAGCCGACCGCCGTTCTTTCACCTGTGCATGCTCACCAGGTCGCTTCGCGGATCTCGCGCATCGCCACGCGGCGGCGTTCGGGATCGAGCCGGTCGAGGTACAGCTTGCCCTCGAGGTGGTCGGACTCGTGCTGCAGCGCCTGCGCCAGGAGACCCTCGCCCTCGATGATGATCTCGTTGCCGTCGAGATCGATGCCGATGACCTTGGCGTGCGGATAGCGCATCACGTCGTGCCACAGCCCCGGGACCGAGAGGCATCCCTCGCCGGTGAGTGCGGGCTCGCCGCTGACCTCGACGAGCACGGGGTTCAGCACGTAGCCGATGTCGCCGTCGATGTTGTAGCTGAAGGCGCGCACGCCGACGCCGATCTGCGGCGCCGCGACGCCCGCGCGGCCGGGCAGCTCCACGGTGTCGACGAGGTCGCGCACGAGCGCGCGCACGCCGTCATCGATGCGATCGACGGGCGCGCTGGCAGAGCGCAGCACGGGGTCGCCGAAGACGCGGATGGGGCGGACCGCCATGGCGTCAGGCCGCCGCGTCGAGCGAACGCAGTCCCTCGATGATCGTCGCCGCCAGCTGGCGCGCCGCCTCGCGCGTCGCGGGCTGCAGCTCGCGGTACGAGATCGCGGTGCCGGCGCCGATGTGCGGGTCGTACGGCATGCGCACCACGGCACGCACGCGCGAGCGGAAGTGCGCCTCGAGCTCGTTCGGGAGCACGAGCGGCGAGCCGGGACGCGCGTTGTTCAGGACCACGACCGCGCGGCGCACCTTGTCCGCGAAGCCGTTGGCTTCGAGCCACGTCAGGGTCTCGGACGCGAGCCGTGCCTCATCGACGCTGAGGCCGGCGACGATGACGAGCTCGTCGGCCATGTCGAGCGTCGCGCCCATGACGGAGTGCACGATGCCGGTTCCCGTGTCGGTGAGCACGATCGAGTAGTAGTGCGCGGCCACAGCCGCGACATCGCGATAGTCGTGGTCGCTGAATGCCTCGGAGACGTGCGGGTCGGCATCCGACGAGATGATGTCGAGGCGCGTCTCATCGCGCGCGACGATCGTCGAGATGTCGTTGAAGCCGTTGACCGAGCCGCGCAGGCGCGCGAGGTCGCGGACCGTCCGGCCGCTCGTCCGCGCGATGCGCTCGGCCAGCGTGCCGCGGTCCGGGTTGGCGTCGATCGCGATCACCCGGTCGTCGCGGGCGTCGGCGAGTGCCATCCCGAGCAGCGTCGTGATCGTCGTCTTGCCGACGCCGCCCTTGCGGGACACGACCGGCACGAAGCGCGCGCCGCCGGCCAGCGGCGCGGCGATGCGACGATCGAGCTCCTTGCGCGCTCGGGCGCGCTTGCCGTCGCCGAGGTTGATGCGGCGCCCCGAGATCGAGTACACGAAGTGCTGCCATGTGCCCTCCGGCTCGGTGCCCCCCACCTTCGAGTGGTCGAGAAGGCGATCGGCGGTCAGCAGGTCGGCGCTCTCGCGGTCGGGCTCGAACTCTCCGACGCGCTTCGACGCCAGCGTGATCTCGGTCGGGTGCACGGTGACGCGCTCCGTCTGGTGCACGCGCTCCATGTCGCTCGCCGCGGCGGCGGGCTGCTGGACCGGGACGGCGCCCGTCTGGCGAAGTGCCGAACGCGTCAGCGAATCAGTCCTCGGCTTCTGTTCGTCCACGGAATCCCCCTCGTCCTCGGCGGCGACCTCCACCGGCGCCTCATCGGCAGCCTCGGGTCCATCCGCCTGCGTCGAATCCCCATCGACGGCGTCGGTCTCGCTGATCTCATCTTCGACGCCGGCGTCGAACCCGTCCAGACCCGTCACATCGGCGACCGGCGCGATAGCCACGTGGTCCTCAGCCAGGGCGAGGTCTTCGGCGACGACCTCGCCGTCCTCCGCATCGTCGAGGACCTCGGGCTCGAAAGGCGCGTCCGTGAGTCCGCTCACATCGAAGCCCGCGGCGGCGAAGGCCGCGTAGGCGTCGATGGCCTCGTCCGCGTCGTCGGCGTGGTTCGCCCGGTCCAGAGCGGCGTCATCGGAGTCGACCGGCTCGAGGCCGACCTCCGTCATGTCCTCTGCCGCATCCAGGTCGGGCTCGGACTCGTCGACCGGCTCGGCGGCCATCGTCTCCGCGGCGGGGGCGGGCTCGGTGTCGACGTACTCGACGGCGGCCTCGACGGCCTCGGCGGAATCGACAGCCTCGACCGCCTCGACCGCCTCGACAGATTCGATGGCGGCATCCTCCGCGGCATCCTGGCCGTCATCGTCGTGGCCGGCGGTACCGACGTGCTCGGCCGACGCCTCGTGATGGATGGCCAGCGGCTCCTCCTCGACGACCACGGCATCGAAGCCCTCGTCCTCGAGCACGATCTCGGCCACCACGACCTCGATGTCCTCGGTCTGAGCGGTGGCGTCGTCGGAGGCGTCCGCCGATTCGTCGATCGCGCCGGGCAGCGGCGGGGCATCGAGGTGGATGTCCTGCACCGCGATCTCGTCGGCGACGATGTCGTCGACGACATCGTCGCTGTCGAGGTCGTCGTCCTCGGAGCCGACGGGCATGCTCACGCTGACGTGGGCGGTCGATCCGAAGATGGCGATTCCGGTCGTGTCGATGCTGCCGGTGGCGCTCAGAACACCGTTCTCGTCGTCGTCATTGACGTCGGGCGTGTTGTCATTGCGGTCAGGACTCACTGGTGAGTTCTCCAGAAGGGTCGGGGCCGTCGGGTATCGGGCCGCCCTCCAGGCTACTGCGCATTGCGGATGGCGACCAAAAGGTCGCCCGCATCCACCTGCTGCGTCCCCGTGGTGACGACCCGCTCGACGACACCCGCGACGGGGGCGTTGATGGCGGCCTCCATCTTCATGGCCTCGATGGATGCCACGGCCTGTCCGGCTGCGACGTGGTCTCCGACGGAGACCTTCACGGTCACCGCGCCCGAGAACGGCGCCGCCACGTGGCCGGGCACCGACGGGTCGGCCTTCTCGGCCTGGCGCACCTCGACATCGACCGAGCGATCCCGCACGAACACGGGCCGCAGCTGGCCGTTGAGCGTCGTCATGACGGTGCGCATGCCCTTCGCGTCGGCCTCGCCGATGGCCTCGAGCCCGACGTACAGCTGGACGCCCCGCTCGATCTCGACGACGTGCTCGGTGCCGGGCGCGAGGCCGTACAGGTAGTCCGCCGTGTCGAGGACGCTGAGGTCTCCGTAGGTCTCACGCGCCTGCGCGAACGCCCGCGTCGGCACCGGGAACAGCAGCTGGTTGAGCATCGCCCGGCGCGTGGCCGAGTCATCGTGCAGGGCGTCCTCCTCCGGACCGGTGAGCGGAGTGGTCCCGATGCGCACGTCACGGCCCTGCAGCACCTTCGTCCGGAAGGGCTCGGGCCAGCCGCCGGGCAGGTCGCCGAGCTCGCCGGCCATGAAGCCGACGACCGAGTCCGGCACGTCGTACCGCTCGGGGTGCTCCGCGAAGTCGGCCGGGTCGGCGCGCACGGCGGCGAGCGCGAGAGCGAGGTCGCCGACGACCTTCGAGGAGGGCGTCACCTTGGGCACGCGGCCGAGGATGCGGTCCGCGGCGGCGTACATGTCCTCGATGAGCTCGAAATCGTCGGCCAGGCCGAGGGCGATCGCCTGCTGGCGCAGGTTCGACAGCTGCCCGCCGGGGATCTCGTGGTGGTACACGCGGCCGGTGGGGCCCGGAAGGCCCGACTCGAACGGGCGGTACAGGCGGCGCACGGCCTCCCAGTACGGCTCGAGGTCGGACACGGCCGCGAGCGACAGGCCCGTGTCGCGCTCGGTGTGCGCCAGAGCGGCGACGAGCGCCGAGAGGGAGGGCTGGCTCGTGGTGCCGGACATCGGGGCGGCCGCGGCATCCACCGCATCCGCCCCCGCCACGCTCGCCGCGAGGAGCGTCGCGAGCTGGCCACCCGCGGTGTCGTGCGTGTGGACGTGGACGGGCAGGTCGAAGCGCTCGCGCAGGGCCGACACGAGACGGGATGCCGCACCCGGCCGCAGCAGGCCCGCCATGTCCTTGATCGCGAGGATGTGGGCGCCGGCGTCGACGATCTGCTCCGCCAGACGCAGGTAGTAGTCGAGCGTGTAGAGCTCCTCGGCGGGATCGAGGAGATCGCCCGTGTAGCAGACCGCCACCTCGGCGACAGACGTGCCGGTCGCGAGCACGGCATCGATCGCGGGCCGCATCTGCGACACGTCGTTGAGGGCGTCGAAGATGCGGAAGATGTCGATCCCGGATGCGGCGGCCTCGCGCACGAACGCGTCGGTGACCGCCGTCGGATACGGCGTGTAGCCGACCGTGTTGCGGCCGCGCAGCAGCATCTGGATGGCCACGTTCGGGAGGGCCGCGCGGAGCTTGTCGAGCCGCTCCCACGGGTCCTCGGCGAGGAAGCGCAGCGCGACGTCGTAGGTCGCGCCGCCCCATGCCTCGACCGAGAGCAGCTGCGGCGTCAGACGCGCCACGTACGGCGCGACGGCGACGAGGTCCCTCGTGCGCACCCGGGTGGCGAGCAGCGACTGGTGCGCGTCGCGGAATGTCGTCTCGGTGACGGCCAGCTCGGTGCGCGAGCGCAGATCCGCGGCAAAGGCGGTCGGGCCGAGCTCGAGGAGGCGCTGGCGCGACCCGGCGGCCGGCGTCGTCGACAGGTCGATGGCCGGCAGCTTCAGCCGGGGCTCCGTCGTCAGCGGGTTCTCGCCGTGGGGCTTGTTGACCGTCGTGTCGACGAGCCAGGTCAGCACCTTCGTGCCGCGGTCCTTGGACTCGCGGCCGCGCAGCAGCTCGGGGCGCTCGTCGATGAACGAGGTGCTGATGTCTCCGGCGAGGAACGCCGGGTCGTCGAGCACGGCCTGCAGGAACGGGATATTGGTCGACACCCCGCGGATGCGGAACTCGGCGAGAGCGCGACGCGCCCGGGTGACAGCGGCCCCGAAGTCGCGCCCGCGGCAGGTCAGCTTGGCGAGCATCGAGTCGAAGTGCGGACTCACCTGCGCGCCCGCGGCCGTCGTGCCGCCGTCGAGGCGGATGCCCGCGCCGCCGGGCGACCGGTAGGTCGTGATCTTGCCGGTGTCGGGGCGGAAGCCCTGGCTCGGGTCCTCGGTGGTGATGCGGCACTGGAGGGCCGCTCCGCGCAGGCGCACCGCATCCTGCTGGAGACCCAGCTCGGCGAGCGTCTGACCGGCGGCGATCCGCATCTGCGACTGCACGAGGTCGACGTCGGTGACCTCCTCGGTCACGGTGTGCTCGACCTGGATGCGCGGGTTCATCTCGATGAAGACGACCTCGCCGGTGCGCGGGCCCGCGGTCTCGAGCAGGAACTCCACGGTGCCGGCGTTCTGGTAGCCGATGGACCGCGCGAAGGCGACGGCGTGCCGATGGAGGGCGTCGCGCACGTCGGGGTCGAGGTTCGGCGCGGGCGCGATCTCGATCACCTTCTGGTGGCGGCGCTGGACCGAGCAGTCGCGCTCGAAGAGGTGGATCGTCTCCCCCGTCGCATCCGCGAGGATCTGCACCTCGACGTGCCGCGGCCGCAGCACGGCCTGCTCGAGGAACATGCGCGGGTCTCCGAATGCACTGTCGGCCTCGCGCATCGCCGCCGCGAGCGCCGCGGGCAGCTCGGACTTCGACTCGACGCGGCGCATGCCGCGCCCCCCTCCGCCGGCGACGGCCTTGGCGAACAGCGGGAAGCCGATGTCATCGGACTGGGCGAGGAGCTCGTCCACGTCAGCGGAGGCCTCGGTCGAGCGCAGCACGGGCACGCCCGCCGCGATCGCGTGGTGCTTCGCCGTGACTTTGTTGCCCGCCATCTCCAGGACGGATGCCGGCGGCCCGATGAACACGATGCCGTTCTCGGCGGCCTTCGCCGCGAGATCGGGGTTCTCGGACAGGAAGCCGTAGCCCGGGTAGATCGCATCGGCGCCCGCCTCGCGGGCGACACGGATGATCTCGTCGACGTCGAGGTAGGCCCGGACAGGGTGGCCCTCGGTGCCGATCTGATAGGCCTCGTCCGCCTTCAGCCGATGCAGCGAATAGCGATCCTCATACGGGTAGACGGCCACCGTGCGGGCGCCGAGCTCGAAGGCGGCTCGGAATGCTCGGATGGCGATCTCACCGCGGTTCGCGACCAGGATCTTGCGGAACATGCGGACCTCACAGCTGGCGTGGGGGCGGACGCTGAGTGTGCTCTCAGCCTACGGGACGGTAACGTAGGTGACCGTGCACGTCCTTTCCGTCAGCTCGCTCAAGGGCGGTGTCGGCAAGACGACCGTGACTCTCGGACTCGCGTCAGCGGCATTCGCCCGCGGTGTCCGCACGCTCGTCGTCGACCTCGACCCGCAGTCCGACGTGTCCACCGGAATGGACATCCAAGTGGCCGGTCGCCTGAACGTCGCTGACGTTCTCGCGAACCCGAAGGAGAAGACGGTCCGCCAGGCCATCACCTCCAGCGGCTGGACGAAGGTCCACCCCGGCACCATCGACGTCATGATCGGCAGCCCGTCGGCGATCAACTTCGACGGCCCGCATCCCAGCGTGCGCGACGTGTGGAAGCTCGAAGAGGCTCTCGCGGCCGTCGAGGCGGACTACGACCTCGTCCTCATCGACTGCGCCCCGTCGCTGAACGCCCTCACGCGCACCGCGTGGGCGGCGAGCGACCGCGTGGTCGTCGTGACCGAGCCGGGCCTGTTCTCCGTCGCTGCGGCCGACCGCGCGCTGCGCGCGATCGAGGAGATCCGCCGCGGCCTCTCTCCGCGCCTGCAGCCGCTCGGCATCGTCGTGAACCGCGTGCGGCCTCAGTCCATCGAGCACCAGTTCCGCATCAAGGAGCTGCGCGACATGTTCGGCCCGCTGGTCCTGTCCCCTCAGCTGCCCGAGCGCACGTCGCTGCAACAGGCGCAGGGCGCGGCGAAGCCGCTGCACATCTGGCCCGGCGACTCCGCTCAGGAGCTCGCGGGCGACTTCGACGCTCTGCTCGACCGCGTGATGCGCACGGGCCGCATCCCGGCCCCCGAGACTCCGACCGGGGCATAACCGCCCCCACCGCGGTCAAGCCCCGAGAGTCGACTCTCGGGGCTTCGTCTTTCCGGATTCAGGCGGAGCGCTTCGCGCGGCGTGCGGCGAGCTCGTCCACCGCGTCCACCGTCTGCGGGTCGAACTCGACGAGGCTCGTCTCGACCTCGTGCAGCACCTTGCCGACGGCGATGCCGAACACGCCCTGACCGCGGCTCACGAGATCGATGACCTCGTCGTTCGACGTGCAGAGGTACACGGAGGCGCCGTCGCTCATGAGCGTGGTCCCGGTGAGGTCGCGGATGCCGGCGGCCCGCAGCTGCTCGACCGCGACGCGGATCTGCTGCAGTGAGATGCCGGTGTCGAGCAGACGCTTGACCAGCTTGAGCACGAGGATGTCGCGGAAGCCGTACAGGCGCTGCGTTCCCGACCCGCTCGCGCCGCGGACGGTCGGCTCGACGAGCTCGGTGCGGGCCCAGTAGTCCAGCTGGCGGTAGGTGATGCCGGCCGCCTTGGCAGCCACGGCGCCGCGATAGCCGACCTCGTCGTCCATGAGCGGCAGACCGTCGGTGAAGAGAAGATCGTCCACGAAATGCGGCTCGCCCGATGCGTCATCTGCGCCCATCGTGTGCTCCTCCCCCCACTGGATTCGACTCTGTCAACGGTAGAGGAGCCCCGCCCCTCCGACAACGACCCCGCCTCTCGGCGTGTCGTCGGACGCGTGCCGCGAACGACTCAGCCGAGCATCTTGTCGACCGCCGCACGCACGAAGATCCCGCGCAGCTCGTCGAGCCGGTTCGACAGTTCGGGCGCGAGCTCGCTCGCCCGAGCGCGGGACGCCGCATCGGTCCGTCGCAGCAGCGGCGCGAGCGCCGACGCGACGAGCGCCGCCTGACGGTCGGCGGACTGCACGAGCGTGCGCACGTGACGCGGCTCGATGCTGTGCCGGTCGAGAGCCACGAGCACGCGAAGCGTCGCCAGCTGCTGCTCGTCGTACGCGTCGGTCGGGGGAAGGATGCCGGTGCTCACGGCGTCGTTCAGCAGCTGTGCGGAGGCGCCGGCCACGGCGAGCAGCTCGTCTCGACGGTAGCGGCGCGGAGCCGGGACGATCGACGGCGGTGCGGCCAGCGGCGCGGGATCGCGTCCGGCGTCGAGGTCGTCGAGATACTCGCGGATGACGACGAGCGGAAGGTAGTGGTCGCGCTGCAGCGTGAGGGCGAGACGCAGGCGCTCGACATCCTCGTGCGTGAACTTGCGGTAGCCCGACTCGGTGCGCCGCGGCGTGATGATTCCCTGTACCTCGAGGAAGCGCAGCTTGCTGCTGGTGAGCTTCGGGAACTCCGGACCGAGCCGAGCGAGCACCTGTCCGATGCTGAGAACGGTGCTGCGACCGCCGGCTGCCGCGGAGCGGCCGCCTGCCTGCATCGCCGTCATCAACGACCTTGTGCCTGCTGCAGGTCTACGGGCGAGACGAAGAAGTTGAGGCGGAACTTTCCGATCCGCACCTCGGCGCCGTTCACCAGGGCCGAGCGGTCGACGCGCTCGCCGTTGACGTACGTGCCGTTGAGCGAGCGCTGGTCGACGATCTCGAAGGCTGCGCCCTCGCGGGTGACCTCCGCGTGCCGGCGCGAGACGGTGACGTCGTCGAAGAAGATGTCGGCTTCGGGATGGCGGCCGACCGTCGTGACATCGGCATCCAGCAGGTAGCGGGCGCCGGCCGTGGGACCCGAGCGCACGATGAGCAGTGCCGCACCGCTCGGGAGAGCCTCGATCGCCTCGAGCTCGGCATCGGTGAGATCGGCGCCGAAGGGCACGAACGACAGGTCGGAATCGTGCCCGAATGTCTGCGTCGTGTCGTTCAGCGGACCGGCCGGGCGCTCGGCCGACCGGCGGATTCCTCCGCTGTCCGTCTGGCGGTTCTCGTCCACGTCCACCCTCCCTCTCCGTTTCAGACTATCGGATCGATCCGCGGGCGAAAGGCTTCGGATCGCGGCATCCGTCCGACATCCTCAGGACGCGATGTGTTTCGGTGTGTGTCGCCCGAGATGACCCGGAACGAGCGCCGCCCTAGCCTGATGTGGGTAACGACCCTATTCAGAAGGAGCACATCGTGTCCACCTCGCACAGCCGCATTCCGCCCCTCGAGGTGCGTGAGCGTGCGGAGTGCATGTGCGACCACGGGTCGACCTGCTCCTCGTACGAGCCGGGTCACGCGGTGCACCTGATCCAGGCCCGCCTCGCATCGGCCACGCCGTCCGACTGGATCGACGCGGTGGTCGAGGCGGTGGATCCGGTTGCGGGCACCCTCGTGCTGCGCACCGTCGCCGACGCCGCGCCGATCCTCGTGTGGAACGGCGCCGGTGCGGCACGCGCACTCGAGCCGGGCGCGCCGGTCGCGCTGCACGGGCGCTACCACGTGCTGGCCGACGGGCGTCGCCGGTTCAACGTGCTCCGCGACGCGTAGACGGTACTCGCGACAAGCGAGGCCGCGTAGGCGCGCGGACATTCGGCGATGGCGACTCAGGCCGCCATCATGATCGAGTCCTTGACGGCCGCGCAGGCGTCCATGCACGCCTTACAGGCCTGCGCGCACATCTTGCACACCGCGCTCATGTCCGCGTGGTCCATGCACTCGTCCATGCAGGTCTGGCACATCGCGATGCACGCGTCGAGCATCGCCATCATGCTCGCGGGGGTCATGCCCTGCATCCGCAGCATCGCCCGCATCATCATGTTGCACATGTCGGCGCAGTTCATGCAGGCGGGCGAGCACCCGTCCATCAGCTGAACCGCGCAGACCGTGCATGCCTGCTCGCACGCCGAGCAGGCGTCCATACACGCCTGCATGACGTCCATGTCCAGTGCCGTGTCCATGCCGGGCATCATCATCATGTCCTTGGACATCATGTCCATCATCATCGCGTCCATGCCCACTCCGTTCTCTCCGACCGACCGGGCCGGTTCCGGTCGATCGCTGTCAACGGCGGGCAGTCCGCCGCTGCCGCCCATGGTAGGCGCGGGGCCCGGTCGACGGAAGAGCGGGGGGCCGTTCCGGATGCCGTTCGCCAGGCGTTCACACAGGGCGCCACGGCGGCCTCCGGACGGCTGACCGGGCCCGCTCGGAGCCCGATTCCGACCGATAGGCTGGAAGTATGCCTCACTACGACGTCGTCATCCTCGGCGCGGGCCCCGGCGGTTACGTCGCGGCCGTGCGCAGCGCTCAGCTCGGCCTCTCCGTCGCCGTCATCGAAGAGAAGTACTGGGGCGGCGTCTGCCTCAACGTCGGGTGCATCCCCTCGAAGGCGCTGCTGAAGAACGCCGACCTCGCGCACACGTTCCACGCGAAGGCCGACCTCTTCGGGATCTCGGGCGACGTGCACTTCGACTTCGGCGTCGCGCACGACCGCAGCCGCAAGGTGTCCGAGACGCACGTCAAGGGCATCCACTTCCTCATGAAGAAGAACAAGGTGACGGAGTACGACGGGCGCGGGACGTTCGTCGACGCCCACACGATCGACGTCGCGAAGAACGACGGCACCTCGGAGCGCGTCACTTTCACGAACGCGATCATCTCCACCGGCTCGACGGTGCGGCTGCTTCCGGGCGTGCAGCTCAGCCAGAACGTCGTCACGTACGAGGAGCAGATCCTCACGCGCGATCTGCCCGGCTCCATCGTCATCGTCGGCGCGGGCGCGATCGGGATGGAGTTCGCTTACATCCTCAGCAACTACGGCGTGACGTGCACGATCATCGAGTTCCTCCCCCGCGCCCTCCCGAACGAGGACGAGGAGGTCTCGAAGGAGATCGCCCGCCAGTACAAGAAGCTCGGCGTCGAGATCCTGACCTCGACCAAGGTCGAGTCGGTCACCGACCACGGCGATCGCGTCACCGTCGCGTACACCGCGCAGGACGGCACCGCCGGTTCGATCGACGCCGACAAGGTGCTCATGTCGATCGGCTTCGCGCCGAACGTCGAGGGGTTCGGCCTGGAGAAGACGGGCGTCAAGCTCACGGAGCGCGGCGCGATCGACATCGACGACCACATGCGCACGAATGTCGAGGGCATCTACGCCATCGGCGACGTCACCGCGAAGCTGCAGCTCGCGCACGTGGCAGAGGCGCAGGGCGTCGTCGCGGCGGAGACGATCGCAAACGCCGAGACCATGCCGCTCGGCGACTACCGCATGATGCCGCGCGCCACCTTCTGCAACCCGCAGGTCGCCTCGTTCGGCCTCACCGAGCAGCAGGCGCGCGACGCCGGCTATGACGTGAAGGTCGCGAAGTTCCCCTTCTCCGCCAACGGCAAGGCGAACGGCCTCGGCGAGCCCGTCGGCTTCGTCAAGGTGATCGCCGACGGGGAGCACCTCGAGCTGCTCGGAGCCCACATGATCGGCCCGGACGTCTCGGAGCTGCTCCCCGAGCTCACGCTCGCGCAGAAGTGGGACCTCACCGCCCTCGAGGCCGCGCGCAATGTGCACACCCACCCGACGCTGTCGGAGGCCGTGCAGGAGGCCTTCCACGGCCTGGCGGGCCACATGATCAACCTCTAAACTCGACGGAAGCACTCGACGCCGCCCCGACCGAAGCCGGGGGCGGCGTCGAGTCCGTTGAGGGCTAGCTGTTCTTCCCCGTGAGGTTGTGAACGCGTTGGGCGGGGGTTGAGCCTTCGAGCGCGGTGTGGGGTCGATGGTGATTGTAGTGATGCAGCCAGTCGTTGTAGGTCGCGGCGCGGGCGGCGTCTGAGGGGTAGGTCTGGGCGTAGGCCCACTCGGTCGCGAGCGTGCGGTTGAAGCGCTCGACTTTCCCGTTTGTCTGCGGCCGGTAGGGGCGGGTGCGGCGAT